>NZ_JBVISJ010000009.1:0-431196 GCF_055575575.1 Streptomyces sp. NPDC034049 | reverse complement strand
GTCGATTGAGGGACTCGGGCATGAGTTGGGGGGGTTCTGTGTCCTGGGGGGGTGGGTTCGCCCCCCCCCCCCCCGGGACCGCCGGTCCGTGATCAGCCGCCGACCTGCTGGTTGTAGCCGTCGACGATGTTCTGCAGGGCCTTGTCGGACGACTGCTCGCCGTTGATCGCCTTGCCGAGCTCCGCCTTGGTCGGGTCGTCGGCGAGGCTCTTGCCCTTCAGCACCCAGTTCGTCTGCGCGCTGTTGAAGTAGCCGGAGATCGGGTCGTAGAGCGGGATGGACTCGTTGTAGAGCTTGAACGCCGCCTGCGCCGCCTCGGACTTGAAGGGGTACTTCGGGTTCAGACCGCTCTCGACCGGCAGGAAGCCGGACGTCTCGCACAGGGTCTTGTAGTGGTCGGGCTCGTACAGCCAGGACAGGAACTTCTTCGCGGCGGCGGCCGCGTCGGCGTTGTTGTTGAAGCCGACCGTCATGCCACCGCTGTTGACGTCACTGGCCTGCACCGGCTGGGCGGGGGTCGGGACGCTCGCCCACTCGAACTTGGTGATGCTCTCCGAGTAGGCGGCGACCTGCCACACACCGGACCAGTAGGCGACGACGTCACCGCTCTGGAACATGGCCGACGGGTCGGCGCCGCTCGTCCACACCGACTTCGGCATGGTCTTGTCGTCGTTCCATCCGACGAAGGTCTTCACGGCCTTCTTGGTCGCCGCGTCCACCGAGAACTTGCCGGAGTCGTCGGCGTGGACGTACTTGCCGCCCATCTCGTAGACCATGGCGCGCAGCCGGGACGGCGACTGGTCGAAGGTCAGGGAGTACTTGGCCTTGGTCTTCTCCCGGACCTCGTTCGCCGCCTTGATGAACTCGTCCCAGGTCCAGGTCTTGTCGGGCGAGGTCGGGTAGTCGACGCCGGCCTTCTCGAAGAGCGACTTGTTGATGAACATGCCGGACGCGGTGACGTCCGAGGGGATGGACAGCACCTTCCCGGACGAGTCCTTGGCGACGAAGTTGGCGTTGATCTTGTTCGTCTTGTTGTTGGCGATGTCGCTGAGGTCGATCAGCTTGTTCGACCAGATCGGGTCGAGCGCCGGCACGGCCGCCACGTCGGGCAGCGAGTTCGCCTGCGCGGAGTTGCGCAGCTTCGTCGCGTAGCCGTCGTAGGGGATGTTGACGAGCTTGACCTTGACGCCCGTCTCCTTCTCGTACTGCGCCACCATCTTCTTCCAGCCCGCGTCCTGCCCCGGAACCGTGGAGATCCAGAACGTCAGCGACTTGGAGGTACCGCCCGAGTCGGACTCCCCTCCTCCGCAGGCGGAGAGCAGCAGGGCGGCCGCCGAGACACCGGCAGCGAGGGGAACCAGGCGGCGCACACCGCCGCGGCCGAGTCGGCGGGAGCGCCGCACACCCACAGTGGTCATCTTCGATCCCTTTTTTTCGGTAGGGGACGGAGCACGGCGCCGACCGAGGCGGCACGGGTGCATTTTGCAGGAAGGCTGCTTTCCGGGGGGCGCGGCCTCGCCCGGCCGCGTCGTCCACGCGGGGCGGTATCCCCGGCCGTTCTGGCCGTCACCGCACGGGCACGCCCTCGTGCGGTTGCCGTACTTCAGTACAGGCGGGACGCTCACCCCAAGTCGGCGTCCCGGCCGACTTAGAAAGCGCTTGTCCGGACATTGGCAGATGCCGGTGGAGTCCGTCAATGCTTCACCCCCGCGCCTCCGGTCACGGTTTGGATTCCCCGGGCCACGGCCAGCCGACTGGCCCCCACGACGGTGCCGCTGTCGCCGAGCGCGCTGCTCACGACCTCGGTGGGCCAGCTCAGCCGGGCCAGTTCGGCCCGTACGCCGGGCAGCAACCGGGGCTTGGAGCCCACGGCACCGCCCAGCACGATCAGGCCGGGGTCCAGGACGGCGGTGGCCGCGGCGGCGAGTCTGCCCACGTCGGCGGCGTGCCGGCCGACGACGGCGCAGGCCGTGGCGTGCCCCTCCTCGGCCAGCGCGAACAGCCCGTCGACGGTGTCGGGGCAGGGGCCGTCCGCGCCCTGCCAGGCGTCCGCCGCCCGGCGCAGCAGGGAACCCGCTCCTATGTGCGCCTCCAGGCCCTCGTGGCGGGGTTCCCGGTCGGCGTCCCACGGGTAGGGCAGCCGGGCCACCTCACCGGCGGCGCCGTTCGCGCCGCGCAGCACCTGGCCGCCGATGACGACACCGAGACCGATGCCGACGCCGATCCGCAGATAGCCGAAGGTGTCCCGGCCCCGGGCCGCGCCTTCGTGCAGCTCGGCGAGGGCGGCGCAGTTCACGTTGTTCTCGACGTGCACGGGCACGCCGGGCGGGAGGGCCACGGTCAGGGCGTCGAAGATGGGCCCCGCCTTGGCGGTGGCGGGCCGTACGGCCGTGCCCTCCCGGCTCTGGACGGTGACGTCGCCGACGGCGACGACGATGGCCCGCAGCGGCGCCCCGGCCGGCAACCGGGAGAGTGCGTCCGCGACCACGTCGACGGTGTCCGCCCGCAGTCCGGTGCCCTCGGCGAGCAGGGTGCCGTCCAGGGCGCAGACCCGGACCCGGGTGACGCTGGGGCCGAGGTCGACGGCGAGGACCGCGCCGGCGGCGGGACCGAGATCGTATACGGCCGCCGACCTGCCGGTTCCGCCGTTGAGGGTGCCCGAGCGGGCGGCCAGACCGGCCGCCTCCAGCTCGGCCACGGCGGTGGAGACGGTCGGCTTGGAAAGGCGCGCCCCGGTGGCCAGTTGCGGGCGGGTGGCGGTGCTCGACGCGGCCAGTACGGCGAAGACAGCGCGGGCGCTCTCGCTCAGTTGCATGCTCTCCCCAGTCGTACCGCGATCATGCGGGCGCACGGTCGTGCGGTGTCCGGCGTCGTAACCCTTGACGCACTCTTATTCGTTAGTTAATTTCCTAACGAAGTCAAGCGGTACTCGCCTACCGCATCGCCAGAGGCCCGTCCCGGGGCCTCACGAGCACCCCCCGCAGCCCCTGTGTGTCCATGCACGGTTTCGCCCGGCCGTCGCTGCGCCCAACGCAACGCAACGACGAAAGAGGCGTCACGTGCCGGACTCGAGGCCCGTCGCGGTCGGTATCGACGTGGGCGGCACCAAGACCCATCTCCGGGCTGTCACGGGGACGGAGCCGGTGGCCGACCACATCCGCACCAGCCGTGGCTGGCGGCCGCACGACCCGGCCGCCGCGACCGCGTGGCTGGCCACGCTGGTCGAGGAGGTGCTGCCCGCGCACACCCCTGCCTCCGCCGTGGCCGTCGGCGCCCATGCCTGTGAGACGCCCCGGCAGTGCGAGGGGATACGTCTCGCCCTCCAGGAACGGCTTCAGGTGCCGTGCCTGGTGGTGGGCGACGCCGAGCTGCTGGCCCCCGCCGCCGGCTTCGACCGGGGGGTGGGGCTGGTCGCGGGCACCGGTTCGGTGGCCGTCGGCCGGTCCGCCGACGGTACGTCCGTGCAGGTCGGCGGCTGGGGCGCGGTCCTCGGCGACGAGGGCGGCGCCGCCGGTCTGGTCCGGGAGGCGTGCCGCGCCGTCTGGGCCGCGCACGACCGGGGCGAGGCGCCCGACGCGCTCGCCCGCCGGCTCGTCGCCTCCTTCGGGGTGAGCGAGGTGCCGGCTCTCGGCGGGGCGCTGGAGGCCGCCACCTCGATGTCCGCCGACTGGGGCCGGCACGCCCCCGAGGTGTTCGACGCCGCCGAGGAGGGCTCCCTCCTCGCCCGCCGGGTGATCGACGAAGGGGGCCGCGCGCTCGCCTCGCTCGTGGCCCGGCTCGCCGACCGTCAGATCCCCGTCGACGACGTGGTGGTGGCCGGCGGGACGATCGTCTCCCGGCCCGCCCTGTACTCCGCATTCGCCGAAGCGCTCCTCGACGCTGTACCGTCCGCGCGACCGCATGTGCTCCAAGTGCCGCCGGTCGAAGGGGCGTTGGCACTCGCACGTACTCTCCTCCGACCGGTCACCCGCTGATCACCGTCCGGTCGCCGACCGGACAACGACCGGTCATACGTCACCCCCACGCTCAGCCCGCACGATCATCCCACCGCGAAAGGAGCGGCGCTCCATGCCGTCATCTGCCGGGCACCACACGCTCAACCGCCGCGTCTTCCTCAGGAACTCCCTCGGCGTGTCGGCCGGCCTGATCGCCGCTCCGACCCTCGCGAACCTCTGGCAGGCCCCCGAGGCCAAGGCCGCCACCGCGTTCGCCGCGTTCGTCGACGACTACACCACCAACATCACGGCGAACCGGACCCCCGAGACCAACGCCGTGGTCCGGGCGCTCGGCGGCTTCACCGAGATCTGGAAGACCGGCGACGCCTGGAACACCGGCACCCCGCTGCTGCCGGAGATCCTGCGCGCCAACATGCGCTACTGCGCGCGCCTGACGAACCGCCGCACCGAGGCACAGGCCCGCGAGGCCTTCGTCTACGACCGGCAGCACCAGAGCTACGCGATGATCGGCGCGCTCGGCCCGCTGGCGGAGCTGTACCGCTCGGGCGCCAAGGCGGTCACCTCGATCACCGCCGCCCCGGACGGCATACCGGCGACGAAGATCAACGACGCCGTGCCCGCCGACGCGCCCGCCGGCTCCGCGCTGGGCGCCGGCTCGTACGACTCCGACCTCGGCCAGGTGGCCAGGCTCGTCGACACCGTGCGCGGCCCGTTCGCCTCCGGCAACCCCGCCAAGTTCACGTTCCAGTACCCGCGCCCGTGGCGGATGAACGAGGACAGCGAGGTCGTGGACACTGGCGAGAAGGACGAGCTCGGGTTCCCGGTCTACGACTCCGACGTCGTCGTCGTGAAGCAGCTGCTGCGCCAGCGCGGCGAGACCGCGGCCGATGACGGCGGTTTCCCGAGCGGGCACACCAACGCCTTCCACCTGGCGGCGCTGGCGTTCGCGTACGCGGTGCCGGAGCGGTTCCAGGAGATCGTCACCCGCGCCTTCGAGCTGAGCCACACCCGGATCATGTCCGGCATGCACTCCACCGTCGATGTCCTCGGCGGCCGGGTC
Source organism: Streptomyces sp. NPDC034049 (assembly GCF_055575575.1). Taxonomy (NCBI): domain Bacteria; kingdom Bacillati; phylum Actinomycetota; class Actinomycetes; order Kitasatosporales; family Streptomycetaceae; genus Streptomyces; species Streptomyces sp. NPDC034049. Next base: position 426,180 of record NZ_JBVISJ010000009.1, on the reverse strand, counting down.
ATGGCCACCGCGCTGGCCGCCGCCGCGCTCGCCGACCCGAAGAACGCGGCGCTCAAGGCCGCCGCGCGCGAGCAGGCCGCCGAGTACTTCCAGGCGAAGACGGGCACGACGGCCGACACGCTGTTCACGTACGCGCACTCCGACGCCGACGACCCGTACGCCGACCGCGCGGCCAACGCGCGGCTGGTCGAGCCGAAGCTGACGTACGTGCTCACCCGGCGCGGAAAGTCCCAGGACCTGACCGTGCCCAAGGGCGCCGAGGTCCTGCTGGAGACGCGGCTGCCGTACCTCGACGCGGCGCAGCGGCGCGAGGTGCTGCGCACGACCGCGCTGCCGTCGGGCTATGTGCTGCTCGACGGCTGGGAGCAGTGGGGCCGGCTGAACCTGTTCGCGGCGGCGGACGGTTACGGCTCCTTCGACGCGGACGTCACCGTCACGCTGGACGCCGCGCTCGGCGGTCTCGCCGCGGCCGACACCTGGCGCAACGACATCGACGGCTGCGGCGGGCTCGTCAAGAAGGGCAGCGGCACGCTCACGCTGGCCGGCGCCAACCGGTACACCGGCGGCACCGTCGTGGAGGCCGGTGTCCTCGCGGCGGGCTCGAAGGAGGCGTTCGGCCGCGGTGACGTCCGGGTGCAGGGCGGCACCCTGGCCACCGGCGACCACAGCGTCCGGGTGCGCGGCGGCTACGCGCAGGCCGGTGTCCTCGACGTCACGCTGGACCGGGGCACCGACGCCGCGCTCGTGGTGGACGGGCGGGCGGTCCTGGAGCGGGGCAGCAAGCTGGTCGTCCGCTTCGACACCGAGCAGGCGCCGCGTTCCGGCAGCACGGTCGCGGTCGTCGCGGCCCGGTCCCTGCAGGGCCGGTTCGCGGAGGTCTCCGTGGCCGTCGAGGGCTGGACGGCGGAGCAGGTCTTCACCGCGCACGGGGTGTCGGTGCGCCTGCGGAAGAAGTAACCACCCCGTTTCGGCAACGGCTGTCGGGGGTGGCGTGCGCCGCCCCCGACAGCCGTTCACAGGACCGGGGGCAGGGCCTGCTCGGCCCAGATGGTCTTGCCCGCGCCGCTCGGCCGGCTGCCCCAGCGGTCGGTGAGCTGGGCGACCAGGAGCAGGCCGCGGCCCCCCTCGTCGAACTGGCGGGCCCGGCGCAGATGGGGTGAGGTGCTGCTGGCGTCGGAGACCTCACAGATGAGGGTGCGGTCACGGATCAGGCGCAGCTGGATGGGGGCGCCGCCGTAGCGGATGGCGTTGGTGACGAGTTCGCTGACCACGAGTTCGGTGACGAAGGCGGCCTCCTCCAGGCCCCAGCGGGCGAGCTGGTCGGTGGCGAGCTTGCGCGCGTTGGCGACCAGCGCCGGATCGTCGGTGAGGTTCCACACGGCGACCTGCTCCGCGTCGAGGGCGCGGGTGCGCGCGAGCAGCAGGGCCACGTCGTCGGCCGGGGTCTCGGGCAGCAGTGCCTTCAGCACGCCGTCGCAGGCGCGCTCCAGACTGTCCACCGGCCCCTCCAGCGCGGCGCACAGGGCGGCCGTGCCGGTGTCGACGTCACGGTCCCGGGCCTCGACCAGGCCGTCGGTGTACAGGGCGAGGACCGAGCCCTCGGGCAGCTCCAGCTCCCTGGCCTCGAACGGCAGGCCCCCGACGCCGAGCATCGGCCCGGCCGCCACCTCGACGACCTGGACGCTGCCGTCGGGCCGCACGACGACGGGCGGCACGTGCCCGGCGGAGGCGATCGTGCAGCTGCGGTCCACCGGGTCGTAGACCGCGTACAGACAGGTGGCGCCGATCTCCCCGTCCCCGGTGCCGTCGCCGGCCGCGAGGTGCTCCACCAGGTCGTCCAGGTGGGTGAGGAGTTCGTCGGGCGGCAGGTCGACGTCGGCGAGCGCCCAGACGGCCGTGCGCAGTCGGCCCATGGTGACGGAGGCGTGGATGCCGTGGCCCACGACGTCGCCGACGACCAGTGCCACCCGGGTCCCGGACAGCGGGATCACGTCGAACCAGTCGCCGCCCACCCCGGCCTGCGACAGCGCCGGCAGATAGCGGGAGGCGAACTCGACGGCCGCCTGTCCGGCGACCGTCTTCGGCAGCAGGCTGCGCTGCAACGCCAGCGCGGTCGTGCGTTCCCTGGTGTAGCGGCGGGCGTTGTCGACGCAGACGGCCGCCCGGCTGGAGAGCTCCTCGGCGAGCGACATGTCGTCCTGGTCGAAGGCGTCGGGATGCTCGGGCGTCAGGATCCGGACGAGGACGGCGACCCCGAGGGTCGTGCCGCGCGCGACCAGCGGTACGGCCATCAGGGAGAGGTCGTGGTCCGCGGCCTCCTGGAGTTTGGCGGAGCGGGCGCCGTGCCGGGCGAACCAGGAGTCGAGGGAGTCGTCGCCGGTGCGGCTGAGCACGGGTTCGCCGGTGAGCAGGGCCCGGGCGGGTGGTGAGGAGGGCGGATAGACGTCGGCGGCGCCCAGGGCGATGGCCGCCTCCGGTACACCGGGCGTACCGGAGTGGTGGGCGGCCCGGTGCAGCCGCACACCGCCGGCCACCGGGCCCATCTCGGGTTCCTCGCCCTGGAGGACGGACTCCAGGAGGTCGACGCTGGCGAAGTCGGCGAGCCGGGGGACGACGAGTTCGGCGAGTTCCCGGGCGGTCTGGACGACGTCGAGCTTGGTGCCGATGGATCCGGCGGCCTCGTTCAGCAGGGCGAGGCGCTGACGCGCCCAGAACTGCTCGCTGCTGTCGAAGCCGGCGAGGGCGGTGCCGATCAGCTCTCCGGAGCGGTCCCGCACCGGCCACATCTCGAAGCTCCAGGCGTGCATGCGCCGGCCGGACGGCGAGCGGGTCCAGCTCTCGTAGTGGACCGGCCGCCCGGTCTCCACGACGATCTCCAGATGGCGCAGGAAGCCCCGGCTGTGCTCAGCGTCCTCCACGGTGTCGGGGAAGTACTGGTGCCGGAACTCCTCCTCGGGCTGCCCCATGACCTGGCACGCCCAGTCGTTCATCCGCAGATAGCGCTGCCCGGTGTCGAAGACCGACATGGACATCGACGCCTGCTTGAAGGCCAGCTCGCCGAGGCCCCGCTCGGTCCGATCGGGTGTCGCCTGGACGACGAACCGCCGCCGCTCGCCGTCCCCGCCCCGTACCGGGCAGATCCGCATCGCGACCTTCTGCCGTCGCCCGTCCCGGTAGCGCAGGTCCACCACCACGTCGCCGTACGTCAGCAGCGTGCGCCAGACCGCCGTCGCGTCCCCTTCGACCAGGTCGGCCGCGGGCCTCCCGGTCACCTCCTCGGCGGTGTACCCGGTGAGGCGCCGGGCGCCCTCGCTCCATCCCGTGACGAGGCCGCGCGCGTCGACCACCGCCATCGCCTCACCGGCCGTGGCAGCCCGCGACGCGCCGGACGCCTTCGTCACCATAGGGCCAGGATGGTCCGTTCAGGGCGGGGCAACAACCCGGCTGATCCCGTGACACACCGGGTCCGTGGCCCGTCGTGCGCCTAGACAGTGGTGCGGGATTCGAGGTCCTTGCGGGTGTCGTCGCCGTAGACGCCCGTCTCGTCGCCCCGGATGCCGTACCAGAGCTGGAAGCGCGCCACCGCTTCCCGTAGGACGAGGTCGTACTCGCCCGAGGTGGAGCCGTTGTCGTACACGTTCGGGATACGGAGCAGGCGTCGCTGGAGTTCGGACACCTCGGGGCCGCGGTCGCCCTCGCGGAGGGTGCCGGGGCCGTCCGGGTCGGCGCCGTCGTCCGGGGCGGGCGCCGAGGACGCGGGGGCTGACGGGGTCGCGGTCGGGGTGACGGTGCGCGCCTCCTTCTCCGCGTCGCCGCCGGGCAGCAGCAGGGCGGCGCCGAAGCCCAGCAGGGCCGCCGCGCCGATGCCGACGATCACGGCGGCGCGCTTGAGGCCGGCTCCGTCGCCGGGGGCCGACCGGCGGCGCTGCCGGCGGCGGTGTCCGGGTTCGTCGCGCGGGACCGTGTCCGAGCCGAAGTCCTCGCCGACCATGACCGGGGGGAGTTCCTCGGTCTCGTACTCCGTCCGGGGCAGGATCCGCTCGGGGGCGGGCCCCGGCTCCGGTGCGGGCGCGGCCGGCGGGGGCGGTGTCGACGGCGGGGGCGGCGGTGTCGGGACCGGTGCCGGGGTGGGGGGTACGGCGACGGTCTCGTACTCGTCCTCGGGGGCGCTCTGCTCCGCACCCGCGCCCTTGTACTGCTCGAACTCACGCAGCAGCTCGGCCAGGGCCTCGGTCCTGCGCCGGCGCATGACGTAGGTCGGCTCGATCGTGGGACGCTTCGCCGTCCGGCCCGGTTCGGGCGGTTTCGACACGCTGTTCTCCTTCCGTGCACGCGGTCTCCCGCCATCCCCGAGAGGAGATACGGGCAGCCGGGCCGGGAGGTTCAGCTCAGGGGGCGGCTCCGGGGGGCGGTCGGGAGCACGGCGCGGACCTCCCAGCCGGGGCCGTCCTCGCGGGGCCGGGCCCGGACACCGCCGCCGAGCGCGGTGACCCGTTCCGTGAGGCCGACCAGCCCGAAGCCGCCACCCCGGGCCGCCTCCGGCAGCCGGGCGCCGCCGCGCCCGTCGTCGCGGACCAGGACCTCCAGTCCTCCGCGCCCGTGGCGGAGGTCGACGGTGACCTCGGTGGCGTCGGCGGCGTGCCGGCGGACGTTCGTCAGGGCCTCCTGCACCACGCGGAAGGCGGCGGCCTGCACCTCGTGCGGCAGGTCGGCGGGGACGGAGGGGTCGTGGCGCAGCACGGCGGAGCGTCCGTCGACCCCGCCGACGCCGTCGAAGCCGCGGACCAGTTCGTCGACACCCGCCAGATCGCCGACCGGCCGCCGGTCGGCGGTCCCGGGCCCCTCCTCGTGGTCGCGCAGCACGCCGACCGTGCGGCGCATCGAGGCCAGCGCCTCGGTCGCGGCGCGCTCGATGCCCGCGAGGACGGGGTCGAGCCTCCCCCGGACTTCGTCCGGGAGGACCCCCGTCCCGCTTCGCTCGGGTTCGGCGCCGGCCATCATCCGGGCGACCTGGGTCTGCACCAGGATCCCGGTGACGTGGTGGGCGACGAAGTCGTGCAGGTCGGCGGCCATCGCGAGGCGTTCGGCCCGGCGGGTCTCGGTGACGATCTGGTTCCGCCTGTTGTCCAGGGTGCGCAGATAGGCGGCGCCGCCGGCCGCGATCCCGCCGAGGAGCATCAGGACCATGACGGCGCCGATGCTGCCGTCGTCGTCCGGCGTGCGGGCGAGGTAGGGCAGCGGAAGCAGGATCAGTGCGAAACCGTCGAGGAGCCCGCAGGCCAGCGCCCAGCCGGGTGGGCAGGCGCGGACCGCGACGACCAGCAGACACAGCAGCACGGCCGCCTGCCCCAGGCCGAAGCCACCCATCTCCCGGGCCAGGACGAGGATCACCACGTTCGCCAGGGCGGCGAGAGCCGGTACACCGGCGCGGACCTGCGGGGTCAGCCGGTCCGGCCGGCGGTGTTCGGGCCACAGGAGGGCCGCGAGGCCGACGGCCAGGGAGAGCAGGTGCAGCCACAGGTAGGTGACGCCGTTCGCTGCCAGGAGGAGGAAGTCGGACGCGCAGGCCAGGCACAGCGCCACGACGCCGCCCACGCGTAGACAGCCGGCTCTGGCGGGCCGCGTCGGCCGGCCGGGGGCGCCGTCCGGGGGTTCCTTGGTGTCGAGCACGAGGTTCACGCGGATCACAGTAGGCAGCGGCGGTGCTCGCCGTATCGGCCGTACGGCCGAGGAGGCGTGTCCGGTGGGAGGGGAAGCCTGGCCGTTCGGCCGAGGCGGGTGCCCCCGTCGCCGGGAGAGGTTGGGGGTCGCCACCTCACCCCTTCTCTCCACCGGGAGCACCTCATGGAACGCAAGCCCCTCCTCGTCGCCGGGGCCGCCGTGGCGGCCGTGGCCGTCGGCGGCGGAGCCCTCACCTACGCGTTCAGCGGTACGGAGTCCACGACGGGCCTCGACAGGTTCAACACCGTGACCGTGGACGGGCAGAAGGCGCTCAGCGGGAACATCGTCGCCGGCCGCACGGAGTCGAAGTACAGCCCGCTGCCCTGGATCAGCGGCGAGATCTCCGGTCTGACGTGCCCGGACCTGAAGGCCGTGGCCGGCGCCGAGGTGACCTGCACGGGGCGGGACGGCGACGGCAAGGACATCTCCGTCCCCGTCACCGTCGTCAAGGCCGACGCGTCCAGCGTCACCTGGAAGTTCGAGCGCGGCCAGGCCGGTCGAAAGGGCCCGTCATGAGCACCGTCCTGGCCGGCAACGGCCTCGTCAAGAAGTACGGCCCCACCACCGCCCTGGCCGGCGTGGACGTGGCGGTCGCCGAGCGGGAGTCCCTCGCCGTCATGGGCCCGTCCGGCTCCGGCAAGTCGACCTTGCTGCACACCCTGGCCGGCATCGTCCGCCCCGACGACGGGCAGGTCCTGCTGCGCGGCGAACGCATCGACCACTGGGGCGAGAACAAGCTGAGCGCGCTGCGCCGCAAGCGGTTCGGTTTCGTCTTCCAGTTCGGCCAGCTGCTGCCCGAGCTGCCGGCCGAGGAGAACGTCGCCCTCCCCCTGATGCTGGAAGGCGTGCCTCGGCGTCAGGCCGTCGAGCGGGCCCGCCGCTGGTTCGCCCCGCTCGGCCTCGCGGGCCTGGAACACCGCCGCCCCGGCCAGCTCTCCGGCGGCCAGGCCCAGCGCGTCGCTATCGCCCGCGCGCTCGCCGTGGAGCCCGACGTCGTCTTCGCCGACGAGCCCACGGGCGCCCTCGACCAGACCACCGGCGAGGAGGTCGTCCGCCTGCTCACCTCGGTCACCCGCGACCAGGGGGCGGCCCTCGTCATGGTCACCCATGACGCCGAGGTGGCCGCCCACTGCGACCGCGTCCTACAGGTGAGGGACGGCCGGATCGCCGGCCACAGCCGGTACACGGCCGCGTAGGCCGCCGCGGGGTGGGCGCGTGAGCGCCCTGGGGGGCGCGGGGAACTGCGCGACGAGCCACGAACAACCCGCACTCGCCCTCGAACCGATCGGACCGAGCCCTCCGGCGAACCGAACCCTCGCCCCGTTTCCTCTGAATCCCCCGTTCCCTCTGAATCCCCCGGCCCCTCGCCCCCCGAAGCGTCGACCCCTCGCACCCCGATTCCCCGGAGACGAAGAATGCGCTCCCCCGTCCTGCCCCTGACCTGGCACCTGGCCCGTTCCTCCGGGAGGCGCGGCCTGCAGAGCCACCTCCTCTCCGTCGCCGCGGCGGCCGCCGGCGCCCTCGTGCTGCTGACCCTCCTCGCCGCCTACCTGGGCTCCGGCGTCCGGGCCGACCGCACGGCCTGGCGTACGCCCGACGCCGTGCCGGCAGGGCGGGCGACCGCCGTGCAGACGCTGGGCACGACGTACGTCGACCACCGGCCGGTCACCGTGGTCTCGCTGGCCCAGCTGCCGAACCGGACCGCGACACCCGCCCCACCCGGCCTGGCCCACTTCCCCGCACCGGGGCGCACGTATCTGTCCCCGGCCCTGGCGGAGCTGATGCGCGAGCTGCCGGCGACGCGGCTCGCCGACCGCTTCCCCACCGGGTCCGGCTACGGCACGATCGGCGACGCCGGCCTCGCCTCCCCCGACGAACTCGTCGCCGTCGTCGGTCGCGCCCCCACCGACCCGGCGATCACCCGCGCCGCCGAGGGCAGGGTCCTGGACCTCCTCACCGCCCGCGCCCGCGTGGACGGCTTCGGCGGTACCAGGCCCAGTCTGTTCACCGCCTTCGACCAGCAGGCCGCGGTGCTCGGAGGCGCCCTCGTCGTCGTCCCCGTGATCGTGCTGGCCTCGGCCGCCGGGCGCCTCGGTGCCGCCCGGCGCGAACAGCGGCTCGCCGCCCTGCGGTTGGCCGGAGCGACGCCCCGGCAGATCCTGACGATGACGGGTGTGGAGTCGGCGGCGGTGGGCCTGGCCGGCGGTTTCCTCGGCGCGATCGGGTACACCCTGCTGGTGCCGGTCCTCGCGCGGGTGCCGTACGGCATCGGGACCTGGTACGCCGGTCAGCTGTGGGTCGGCGTGTCCTGGCTCCTGGCGGTGGTGGCGGTCGTGGCCGTGCTCACCTCGGTCAGCGCGACGACGACGCTGCGCGGGGTGGCGCGTTCCCCGCTGGGCGTGGCCCAGCAGACCGATCCGCGCCGGACGAGGCTGATCCGGCTGGTGCTGTTCGTCGCCGTCGGGCTGTACGTGGTGGGCAGCGCGGACAGCGGGATGAGCACGGGTCAGACGATCGCGCTGATCGTCCTGGTGTACGGGGCGTTCTGGACCCTCGGCCCCTGGGTCGTCGACATGCTGGGCAGGTTGCTGAGCCGCGTCGCACGCGGTCCCGCGACGCTGCTGGCCGCGCGCCGGCTCAGCGACGATCCGCGCGGCGCCTGGCGCACGGTCAGCGGTCTGGTCCTCGCGGGTCTGGTCGCCGGGTTCTTCACCGTCGGGCAGATCGGCCTCGTGGGCTACGACTACCGGGGGCAGGTGGCCGTACGCGCGGAGCACGGGGAGGCGGACCAACTGGCCCTACAAGCAAGGAAGTTGCTCACCGAAGCGGGGGTGAAGGCGCGAGTGGAGACGGTCGGCGCCGACACCTACGACGGGATCCTGGTCGGCGAGGAGGGCGTCGTGGCCCAGGTGCGCGGCGGCCAGGAGGAGTTGGACACCGCGTCGACCGCGCTGTCCTCTCTCGCCCCCGGGAACCTGCCGGTGACCCAGGACCACGTCAACGCCGAGGGCGACTCGACGAGCCGGCTCATCGGCGAGATGGGGCTCGCGGTGCTGGCCCTGGGCTTCCTGGTCGCCGCCGCCTCCGCCGGACTCACCGCGGCGGCCACGGTCCTGGACCGGCGCCGGGTGTACGCGCTGCTGCGGCTGGCCGGTACGCCGCTGAAGGTGCTGGACCGGGCGCGGATCCGGGAGACCGCGCTGCCTCTGGTGGTCCTCGCCGGTGGGACGACGGCGACCGGGATCTACGCCGGGATCAAGGTGAACGAGGCCTTCCATCTGCAGCCGGACGCGTCCGGGGCCGTGCGTCTCGCCCTCTGTGTCGCCCTCGGCACGGCGACCATGTTCGCGGCGCTCGCCGGGAGCCGGCCACTGCTGCGGAAGGTGACGGCGGAGCGGGCCCAGGAAGCCGACTGACGCCCCTTCGGCCGCCTGCCTCCCGCCGCTTCGGTCTCCGTCAGGCATGATGCGCCCATGAACGACCGCAGCCCGATCCGGGTCCTGATCGCCGACGACCAGGACATGGTCCGCACCGGCTTCCGTTTCTTCCTCGACGCGCAACCCGACATCACCGTGGTGGCGGAGGCCTCCGACGGCGAGACGGCCGTGCGGCTGGCCCGTGAGGTGCGGCCCGACGTGTGTCTGCTGGACATCCGGATGCCGAAGCTGGACGGGCTGGAGGCCACCCGGCTGCTGGCGGGTCCGGGTGTGGCCGATCCGCTGCGGGTGGTCGTGGTGACCACGTTCGACCTCGACGAGTACGTCTACGGGGCGTTGCGCGGCGGTGCCTGCGGCTTCCTGCTGAAGGACTCGGGGCCGACCCTGCTGGCCGAGGCCGTACGGGCCGCGGCGGTGGGCGACTCGCTGGTGTCGCCGTCGGTGACGGTCCGGCTCCTCAGGCACGTGACGGCGGAACGGGACGCCCCCGCGCCCGCCCCCGAAGTCCCGCGCCCCCAGGAGGCGTTGACCGACCGGGAGCTCGACGTCGTCCGCCTGGTCGCGCTGGGGCACACCAACGCGGAGATCGCCGCCTCGATGTTCGTGTCCCTCTCCACGGTCAAGACCCATCTCGGCAGCATCCAGCTCAAGCTCGCCGCCCGGAACCGGGTGGAGATCGCGGCGTGGGCGTGGCGTACGGGGCACGCGGGCGACGGGGCGTGAGTCAGCTCTCGGTGAGGGTGATGCGGATGCCGATCGTGCCGTCGGCGCCCCGGCGCAGTCGGCTGCCGACGAGGGTGAGACGGCCGAGGACGCCGTACTTGCGGGCGATGAGCCGACGGTAGGCGGCGGAGCCGGCCGCGTCGAGGATCTCCGCGCGGGCGGGGACGGAGTCGCCGGTGGGGTTGCCGCGCACGTCGCACGGGCCGACGAGGACGTCGGCGCGGTTCCGGATGCGCTTGACCTTCCAGGAGTCGCCGACGGTCCAGATGCCGAGCGCGTCCCCGTCCCGCACCACCCACACCGGGGTCGGCACGGTGGTGCCGTTCTTGCGATAGGTGGTCACCAGCAGGTACTTGCCCGCGCCGAGGGCGTCGAGCGTGGTTTCGTCGGCCATGGCGGGAGTCTAGGGGGCACGGTCGCCGACGGGATCCGCGGGCGGCCGTGTCCTCGGGAACGAGCGGTGGGGCGGCGTCAGTCCAGCAGGCCGTCGTAGTCGGGCAGCTTGTAGGTGCGCTCGGCGTGGCCGCCGACGAGGTCGGTGGTGTTGTTGCCGACGTTGGCGATGATCGTGTAGCCGTCGGACTCGATGTCGGCGCGCGAGGCGGTCTTGTAGGCGGCGACCTCGGCGAACAGGTCGGGCAGGTCGCGCACGTAGAGGCCGTCGACGGGGTAGCCGACGTTCTCCAGGTTCCACTCGGTGAGGGACTCGATGATGCCGGGGCGGGCGGTGACGAAGAAGACGGCGACCCCACGGGACTTGGCGTACTTGGCCAGCGTCAGGGAGGGCTTCAGGGCCGGCGTCGGCAGCTGGTACCAGGGCGTGTAGTGCGTCTCCAGCGTCGTGTTGTCGATGTCGAAGACGACGGCGAGCTTCTGCCCCGAGGAGTTGGCGGTGCGCTGCTGAATGTAGGGCGTGGCCGTGTCGACGACGGCCTTCACGTCCTTCTGCCAGGTCGCGTAGTCCACCTCGGCGGCAGCGGCCGCGGGGGTCGCGGCCGTGCTCGGGGCGGCGGCCGCCGGAACGGCCGCGGTCATCGAAGCTCCCAGACCCAGTACGGCCACCGCGGCGACCGTGGTGACGCGGCGTCCCACACCGCTTGCTGTCATGTTCGTTCCCTTCCCTCGCAGGCCTTCGCCTGTCTTCGCATGTCAAGGCGGCGAGGTCATGGGAACCTCCGCCGCGTTCGTCATGGTCATGTCCATCAGTGGCGGGGAGACTACCGAAGAGTTACTGATTAGTAGAGAGGTCTCGACGAACGTTGTTCGGCGAGGTGCCGCACGGGAGCCCGGCCGCGGGCGCGGTGAAGATCGCAGAACGGTCGGCAAACACCAACCCGCGGGTCTACATTGCCCGTTGCATGCACGCACCTTCACAGTCGATCCAGGAGTTGATGCCGTGACGGACAACCCGGCAGCCTCGGACTTCCCCTCCTCGTCGCTGAACCGTCGCATCGTCACCACGCGGCCGAGCGCGGCACGGATCTGGAACTACTGGCTCGGCGGCAGGGACTACTACGAGGTCGACCGCAGGGCCGGGGACGAGATCCGCCGTCTGCACCCGAGCATCCACGACTACGCCCGCGCGGACCGGTGGTTCCTGCGCCGGGCGGTGCGCCATCTCGCCGCCGAGGTGGGGATCCGCCAGTTCCTGGACATCGGCGCCGGGCTGCCGACGGCGGAGAACACCCACGAGGTGGCCCAGCGCATCCGCCCGGACGCGCGGATCGTCTACGTCGACAACGACCCGCTGGTCCTGGTGCACGCGCGGGCCCTGCTGACGAGCGCGCCCGAGGGCCGTACGGACCATGTCGACGAGGACGTGCGCAACGTCGACTCGATCCTCGAACACGCCGCGCGGACTCTGGACCTGACCCGGCCGGTCGCGCTGATGCTGCTCGACGTGCTGGCCTTCGTACCCGACGACGAGGACCCGCACGGCATCGTGCGCCGTCTGATGGCCGCCCTGCCCGTCGGCAGCCATCTGATGCTGTCGCACACCGTCACCAGCCCGCAGTGGCCCGACGTGGACATCGCGGCGGCCTGGTGGAACGAGCACGGCACCCCGCGCCTGCACCAGCGCACCCCCGAGACGGTGGCCCGCTTCTTCGACGGACTGGACCTCCTCGAACCGGGCGTCGTCTCGTGCACGCGCTGGCGGCCGGACCCCACCGACGACGGCGGCGAGCCGGCGGAAGTGGCCATGTTCTGCGGAGTGGGAGGCAAGCGCTGATGAAGCCCGGCCCGGTCCGGCTCCAACTGGACGTCACCCACTTCGACCTGGCACGTTTCCAGCCGTATGTCGACAAGTGCCGGACCTCCGGCATCCGGCTGACCACGCTCTCCGAACTCGGCGACACCCCGGAGCACCGCCGGGCGTTGTACGACCTCAACAAGGAGTGCTCGGCCGACATCCCCGAGCGCGGCGCCTTCTTCCCGTACGACGAGTACCACCGGCTCCGCTTCGAGGTGCCCTCCTACGATCCGCGCGGTGTCGTGCTGGCTCTGGACGGCGACCGGTGGATCGGTATGGCGGCCACCTCGGACAGGCGTGGGTCCGGGTTCGTGTTCAACGAGATGACCGGGGTGCGGGCCGGCCACCGGGGACGGGGCATCTCGGTGGCCATGAAGACCTTCGGCATCGGGTTCGCCGGGATCTGCGGGGTGAGCCTCGTCCGTACGGTCCACCACCCGGCCAACAGCCGCGCGATCGCCATGAACCGGACGTTGGGATACGTCGACGCGGACGGGTGAACATGTGCCGACCGCCGCGCGTATGAAAGGAGGGCGCTCAAGGACCGGACGCCCTGGCGGTGTTGACACCGTGTCGGACGGGGTTCGGGAGCCAGGCAATGAGGCACGCACGACGACGAGTCGTGAAGCGGGTGGCGCGGCTGACGGCCGCCGGTGGAGTGATCTGCGGGGCCCTGATGGTCACACAGGCGGCGATGGCGACCGAACCCGCCGTCACCCCGCCCGCGACCCCGAGCGCGGTGCTGGCCGCGTCCGGCACCGGAAACGGTCTGCTGACCGAACTCGGCCCGGAGCGGACGGCGGGCACCTGGATCGCCGAGGACGGCAGTCCGGTCGTCGCCGTCACCGACGAGGAGGCCGCCGACGAGGTCGAGCGGGCGGGCGCCCGCCCCAAGATGGTCGAGTACAGCGGCGACGACCTGAAGTCCGCCACGAAGGCGCTGCGTTCGGCCCCCCGGGTGCCGGGCACCTCCTGGGCGATCGACCCCGCCTCCAACGAGGTGGTGGTGCGCGCCGACAGCACGGTCTCCAAGAAGGACTGGGCGGGCCTGACCGACCTCGCCGAGGAGATCGGCGGCTCCGTGCGGATGGAGCGCACCGAGGGCGCGTACACGATGCGGCTCAACGGCGCGCAGCCGATCTTCGGTACCGGCGGGCGCTGCTCGATCGGCTTCAACGTCACCGACGGCGAGAACGACTTCATGCTGACCGCCGGGCACTGCGGGCCCGAGGGTTCCGTGTGGTTCTCGGACGACCAGGGCCGGCAGGAGATCGGCCGGACGACCGAGACCAACTTCCCCGGCGCCGACTACTCGCTCGTCCAGTACCTCCAGGACGCGCCGAGCAACAAGACCAACGTCGTCTCCGTCGGTGACGGCCGCGGGGTGCGCATCACCTCCGTCGGTGACGCGGCGGTCGGCCAGCGGGTCTTCCGCAGCGGCAGCACCAGCGGCTTCCGCAACGGCGAGGTGACCGGCCTCGACGCCACGGTCAACTACCCCGAGGGCACGGTCACCGGTCTCATCGAGACCACGGTCTGCGCCGAGCCGGGCGACAGTGGGGGCCCGCTGTTCTCGGAGGGGGTCGCGCTCGGCGTGACCTCGGGCGGCAACGGCGACTGCCGGGCGGGCGGTACGACGTTCTTCCAGCCGCTGTCCGACGCTCTCGACGACCTCGGCGTCCAGCTGACCGGTCTGCCGCAGTCCGCCGCCCGGCCGACCGCCTCGGCCGACGGCTCCGACGACGACGCCCAGGGTGCCGCCGCCCCGGGCTCCGCCGAGCCGGGTGCCGTGGAGTCCGTCGAGGGCATCGAGGCCGCCTCCGACCTGCTGGACCGCCTCGCCGATCCCCGCAACGTCGGCCCCGGTCTGCTGGTGATCGCCGGCAGCATGGTCGCGCTGGCGGCCACCCGCTTCATCCGCACCGAACAGGACCGCCAGGCGTACCGACGCCAGTACTCACAGAGCTGGAGCTAGAACCCGAGGGGACGGGCGCGCCCTCGGGCGCGCTCGGGGCGCGCCCCTTACGACGCGGCCGCCCACTCCAGGACAAGACGCTCGTACTCGCTCCGCTGCTCCCTGTTCAACGTCCCGCCGCTCCGGAACCAGAGCGCCCGGATCTCCTCGTTGACCTCGGCGGCCGTTCGCGCCGGTCCTTCCGCTCTTTCCAGGACGACATCAGGGGTAGTGGACATGGTGTAAACCATATGTCCTCGAACGTGAAGCCGATGTGAGTAAAGGTCCCACTTCCGACATTACGGACCGTGAAGCTGATCACTCTGCGTTTACGGCTCGATCGTTCCGAGCACGAGGACCTGAATGGCCAGCACGGCCGCCCCGCGCGCCCAGTCATGGAAGTCGGACACCTTCGTCTCCAGCGGCACGGGCCCGGCCAGCGGATGCCGGTGGGCGCGGACCGTCTCGTGCACGGTCTCCCCCGCCACCGCCATCAGCCCGACCCCCTCCCCCGCGAGCAGGATCTTCTGCGGCATCACGAAGTTCGCGATCTGCGCCACCAGGATCCCCAGTGCCCGCCCGGCCTCACCGACGACCCGCGCGCACATCGGCTGCCCCTCGGCCGCGCCGGCCAGGATCTCCTCGTAACTCACCTCACGCCCGGTGGCCGCCCGCACCTGGTACCGGATGCTGGGGATGCTCAGCAGCGAGACGGCGCTGCCGCGCTCCCCGTCGGGGGTGAGCGGCCCGGCGGGGTCGATGATCCAGTGGCGGCCGAACCCCCGGTCCTCCTCCGCGTGGGGCACGCGCCTGCCGCCCAGGACCAGCCCGTAGCCGACGCCCGCGCCGATGGTGAGGACGACGAACCGGTCCAGGCCGCGGCCCGCGCCGAACCAGGTCTCGGCCTCGACGAGCGCGGCGACGTCGTTCTCGACGACCACGGGCAGCCCGGTGCGCTCCTCGACGAGTTCGGCCAGCGGGACGTCGCGCCAGGACAGGAAGGGCGACTCCCCGACCACCGCGCGACGCCGGACGAGTCCGCCGACCCCGATGCCGATACCGGCCAACGAGGGGTGCGTGCGGGCGAGTTCGGCGGTCATCTCGGCGAGCAGGTCGGCGACCCGTTCCGGGTCGTGTGTGGACAGCGGGCGGTCGTGGCGGGTGACGATCTCGCTTCGGAGCGTGGTGACCACGGCGTACACCATGTCGTCGGTGATCTTGAAGCCGACGAAGGTACGGGACTCGGCGACGATGTCCAGCGGCTGCGAGGGGCGCCCCTGCCGGACCTCGGAAAGCGCGGCCCCCTCGGCGGTCTCCACCAGCAGCCCCGACTCGATCAGCGGTTTGGTCAGCCGGGTGAGGCTCCCGGCGGACAGACCGAGGCGCCGGGCGAGCTCCGTGCGCGAGAGCGGGCCGTGCACGAGCACCGCGATCGCCACCGCGCGTTCTCCGGGACTGAGCGGCAGCCAGCTGGCAGCGAGTGCGGTCATGAGGGTCAGACTCCCACACCTCGTTTCTTTCGTCACGGAAACAACAGACCCACTCAATGCCCGCCAACCCTTGCTTCAAAAGATTCCCCCCACCTCTTGACGCGCAAATTCTTCCGCGACGAAAGTAAGTGGCCTGAGTCAGAGGCAACGCCGCCGATGAGGGAGCACCGATGACCATCGCCTCCAGCAGTCCACCGATCCGCAGGCGGGGCGACGGTCTCCTGGCCGCCCTCTTCATCGCCCCGGCGATGCTCGGCTTCCTGGTCTTCCTGCTCTGGCCGACCCTGCGCGGCATCTACCTGAGCTTCACCCGCTTCAACCTGCTCACCCCGGCGGAGTGGGTGGGCCTGGACAACTACGTCCGGATGGTCAACGACCCGATCTTCTGGGACTCGCTGGCCGTCACGGTCGAGTACGTGATCCTCAACATCGGGGTGCAGACGGTCGCCGCCCTCGCCATCGCCGTACTGCTCCAGCGGCTGACCCGGTCGGCGCTGCTGCGGGGCATCGTGCTCACGCCGTATCTGATGTCGAACGTGGTGGCGGGTCTGGTCTGGCTGTGGATCCTCGACACCCAGCTGGGCATCGGCAACGAGATCATCGGCGCGCTCGGCGCGGACCGCGTCCCCTTCCTCGCCGACAAGACCTGGGCGATCCCCACCATCGCCCTGATCAATGTGTGGCGGCACGTCGGCTACACCGCGCTGCTCCTGTTCGCCGGGCTCCAGGCGATCCCGAACGACGTGTACGAGGCGGCCCGGGTGGACGGCGCGAGCGAGTGGCGGATGTTCTGGCGGGTCACCATGCCGCTGCTGCGACCGGTGCTGGCGGTGGTGCTGATCATGACGGTGATCGGCTCGTTCCAGGTGTTCGACACCGTGGCGGTGACCACAGCGGGCGGCCCCGCGAACGCCACGAACGTCCTGCAGTACTACATCTACGGCTCCGCCTTCGGCCGCTTCCAGTTCGGCTACGCCTCGGCGATGTCCGTCGCCCTGCTGGTGGTGCTCAGCGCCATCACCGTCCTGCAGTACCGGCTCACCCGGGCCGGCCAGAGCGACCTCGGCTGACGGAAGGGAGACACCCGCATGGCCACCCTGACCCCACCGGCGACCCCCGCCGCGCCCCCGACGACACGGCCGGCCGTACGTCCGACGAAGCGCCGGCCCTCCGTCGGACGGGCCGCCGCCTGGACCGTGATGGGCCTGATCGTGCTCATCACCCTGCTGCCCTTCTACTGGATCCTGCGCACGGCGCTCTCCACCAACGCCGGGCTGAACGCGGACCCCGCGAACCCGCTGCCCGTCGATCTCACCACCAGCGGCTTCGAGCGGGCCCTCGGCCTGCAGTCCGCCGAGGAGGCGATCGCCCAGGGCGGAGCGGGCGGCGGACTCGACTTCTGGCGGTACCTGCTCAACTCGGTCTTCGTGTCGACGCTGATCACCGGATGCCAGATCCTCTTCTCCGCGATGGCCTCCTACGCCTTCGCACGGCTGCGCTGGCGGGGCCGTGACCAGGTGTTCGGACTGTTCCTGGCCGGGCTGATGGTGCCGACCATCTTCACGCTGCTGCCGAACTTCGTGCTCATCAAGCAGCTGCACCTGGTGGACTCGCTCCTCGGCATCGCGCTGCCCACCCTCTTCATGACCCCGTTCGCGGTCTTCTTCCTGCGGCAGTTCTTCCTCAACATCCCCCACGAGGTCGAGGAGGCGGCGCTGCTGGACGGAGCCGGGAAGGTCAGGATCTTCTTCCGGGTGATCCTGCCGATGGCGTCCACACCGATCCTCACCCTGGCCGTGCTGACGTACATCACCTCCTGGAACGACTACTTCTGGCCGCTGATGGTCAGTTACAGCGACGACTCGCGGGTGCTGACCGTGGCGCTGGCGATCTTCCGGGCGCAGACCCCGGCGACCGGAGTGGACTGGTCGGGGCTCACGGCGGCGACGCTGATCGCCGCACTGCCGATGCTGGTGCTCTTCGCCGCCTCCGCCCGCCGCATCGTCAGCTCCATCGGCTTCACCGGGATCAAGTGAGGGAACGAAGATGCGACTTCGTACGCTGACCGCATGGGCCGGGGCGCTGACGCTGTCCCTGGTGACCGGCTGCGCTCAGGGCGACGGCACCGGGGCGTCCTCGAACACGGTGACGTACTGGCTGTGGGACGCCAACCAGCTGCCCGCCTACCAGGCCTGCGCCGAGGGGTTCGAGAAGGAGAACCCCGGACTGAAGGTGAAGATCAGCCAGTTGGGGTGGAGCGACTACTGGACCAAGCTCACCGCCGGGTTCATCGCGGGCACCCAGCCGGACGTGTTCACCGACCACATCCAGAAGTTCGGCCAGTTCGCCGATCTGGAGGTGCTGGAACCGCTCGACGACCTGGGCATCGAGGACTCCGACTACCAGCCGGGCCTCGCCGCCAACTGGATCGGCCAGGACGGCCACCGCTACGGCGCCCCGAAGGACTGGGACACCGTCGCGCTCTTCTACAACAAGAAGCTGGCGAAGGACGCGGGCCTCACCGCCGACGAGCTGAACGACCTCACCTGGAACCCCGAGGACGGCGGCACCTTCGAGAAGGCCGTCGCCCGCCTCACCGTCGACGGCAAGGGCAGGCGGGGCGACGAGCCGGGCTTCGACAAGAACAACGTCAAGGTCTACGGCCTGGCGAGCAACGGCGGCGGTTACGCCGACGGACAGACCCAGTGGAGCCCCTTCACCGGGTCGGCCGGGTGGAGCTACACGGACAAGGACCGCTGGGGCACGAAGTACCGCTACGACAGCGAGACCTTCCAGTCCGTGATCTCGTGGTACTTCGGCCTGGCGGAAAAGGGCTACATGGTGCCCTTCGCCGACTACAACGTCCAGTCCAACCAGGCCAACACCCAGGTGGCGGCGGGCAAGGCGGCGGCCACCTTCGACGGCGCCTGGATGATCTCCACCTATGCCGGATTCAAGGGCGTGGACATCGGCTCGGCCCTCACCCCGGCCGGCCCCACCGGCAAGCGCGCCACCATGATGAACGGCCTCGCCGACTCCATCACCAAAGCCTCCAGGAACAAGGCGGGGGCCCGGAAGTGGGTGGCCTATCTGGCCTCCGACGCCTGCCAGACCACGGTCGGCCGGTACGGCGTCGTCTTCCCCGCCACCCCGGCCGGCACCGAGGCCGCCGTCGCGGCGTACGAGAAGAAGGGCCTCGACGTCTCGGCGTTCACCGAACCGGTGGCCGACAAGCGGGACTTCCGGACCTTCTCCTACCCGATCACCGACTACGCCGCGGACGTCACCGCGCTCATGCAGCCCGCGATGGAGGACATCTACGGCAACGGGGCGCCGGTGAGCGGCCTCGACGAGACCAACGACCAGATCAATCTGATTCTCGACCAGTGAAGGACACTCCGCACATGACGTTCTCCCTCGGCATCGTGGGCGCCGGCCAGTTCTCCGGCCAGTTCGCCACGCTGTTCCAGGCGCACCCCGGCGTCGGCGACGTCTACGTCACCGATCTGCTGCCCGAGCGAGCAGAAGCCCTCGTGTCCGCCCAGCGACTGGCCGGTACCTTCCCGTCGTACGAGGCGATGCTGGAGTCGAAGGCGGTCGACGCCGTCGCGATCTTCACCCAGCGCTGGACGCACGGGCCGCTGGTCCTCCAGGGCCTGAACGCCGGCAAGCACGTCTACTCCGCGGTTCCCATGGCGATCACCGCCGACGAGATCGCGGCGATCATCGAGGCGGTCCGGGCGACCGGACTGACGTACATGATGGGTGAGACGAGCCAGTACAACCCGGCGACCGTGCACGCCCGCAACCGGATCGCGGAGGGCGCCTTCGGGCGGCTCTTCTACGCCGAGGGCGACTACGTCCACGACATGGATCTGGGGTTCTACGAGGCCTACCAGTACAGCGGCGGCGAGGACTGGAAGCGCACCGCCAGCTATCCGCCGCTGCTGTATCCGACGCACTCGGTGGGCGGGGTGCTGGGCGCCTGGCAGACGCACGCGGTCAGCGTCTCCGCGATCGGCGTCGTCGACGGGCGCGGTGACGGCGTGTTCGACAAGGAGGTCAGCCAGTTCGGCAACGACTTCTCCAACGCGACCGCGCTGTTCGAGGTGGCGGGCGGGGGTTCGTTCCGTACGAACGAGTTCCGGCGGGTCGGCTACCCCTCGCAGATACGGGAGTCGCGCTTCCGGTTCTTCGGCACCGACGCCAGCATGGAGCAGCTCGCGACAGTGGCGTTCTGGCAGGACAAGAAGGGCGTCGAGGACATCAGCGAACTCCTGGAGCCCAAGCCCACCCTGTCCCCGGACGATCCCTCGCTCCAGCACATCGCGCCGGATCTGCGGGCCGCCTTCACCTCGGGGTCGGCGCCGGTGCACGACCGGTCGCGGCTGCCGCGGGAGTTCGACCATCTGCACAACGGGCACGAGGGCAGCCACCACTTCCTGGTGGACGACTTCGTGACCGCCGTCAACACCCGGACGCTGCCGTCGGTGAACGCCTGGGTGGCGGCCCGCTACACCCTGCCGGGGATCGTCGCGCACGAGTCCGCGCGGCAGGGTGGGGTACGGCTGGAGATCCCGGACTTCGGGGACGCCCCCGAGGCGTGACGTTCCGCCTCCGTCACCCGGCCGGGCTCCTGACTGTCCGTCAGGTGCCCGGCTTGCGGCCGTACACGAAGACGTCGTCGCCCTTCTTCAACAGCGACCAGTACTTCTTGGCGTCGGTCTTGGTCATGTTGGTGCAGCCGTGGGAGCCCGGCGGGTTCCACATGCTGACGCCGACCGAGTGGAAGGCCTGGCCGCCGTCGAAGAACTGGGCGTAGGGCATGGGCACGTGGTAGATCGACGACACATGGTCGATGTTGCGCCAGTAGATCTTCTTCAGGCCGGTGCGGGTCTCGTAGCCGTCGCGGCCGGTGCGGACCGGGACGGGGCCGTAGACGAGCTTCGCGCCGTCCTGGATCCAGCTGAGCTGGAGCGTGAGGTTCACACAGGCGATGCGGCCCTTGTTCGTCGGGCACTTGCCGGCCTTGTTGGGGTTCTTGCCCACGGCCTTCTGCTTGTTCATGAGGTCCATCACGCCCCAGGTGACGGAACCCGCGTAGCCGGCGTTCGGGGTGATGCCGTGCTTGGTCTGGAAGGCCTTGATCGCCTTGCAGTCGCCGGCGGACTGCTTGCCGTCGACCGTCCGGCCGAGGAACTTCTCGACCTGCTTCTGGTACGGGCCCGTCGACGTCGTGCAACTCGCCGCCTGCGCGGGCCCGGTGCCGAGCGCGAGCGTGAGCGGTGTCAGCAGTGCGGTGATCGTGAGCGCGACGGCGCCTCTTCTGCCTATGTCCCCCATGACGGGCCTTTCCCTTTCGAGTGTTTTGTAGGTCCTGCCTGCCTAGACAGGCGACCGGCGGCGACGGTTGTGGGAGAGCCCACGTCGAGACGAAACGGTTACACAGCCGGGAATTCGCAGATACAGTTACCCCCATGAGCAACAGCGAATCCACAACTCGCGTGGCGTTGAAGAAAATTACCCCCGAGGTCTCCGGGGCGATGGGCTCCCTGCACGGCGCCGCCGTTACCGCGGCCCGGGACGCAAAGGTCGAGCCCGAAATCCTCGAACTGATCAGAATTCGCGCCTCGCAGATCAACGGATGCGCCTTCTGCCTGGACATGCACACCAAGGACGCCCGCGCGCAGGGCGAGACCGAGCAGCGGATCTACGCGCTCAGCGCCTGGCGCGAGACCCCGTTCTTCACCGACCGCGAGCGCGCCGCCCTGGCGTTGACCGAGGCCGTGACGCTGGTCCACGACGGCCAGGTGCCGGACGACGTGTACGCCGAGGCGGCCGAGGTGTTCGACGAGCAGCAGGTCGCGGCACTGATCTGGGCGGCGACCGTGATCAACGCGTACAACCGGATCGCCATCGCCACGCGGATGGTGCCGGGGGCGTACCAGCCCGCCCCGAAGTAACCGCACAATCCCCGGGAAATGATTCCCGGGGATTCTTCGCGACAATTCAGCGAACGACTTCGAGCGCCGGGCCGAATTCCCTTCGGCCCGGCGCTGCTCCGCGCCCGTATGTCGCTGTGAATTCAGTGGTCCGGCAACGGTTGCATGAGACCCTCCAGCCACCGTCGCCATTCCGGTGCGCGGACGGCCGGGCCGGGGGTCATCGGTCGCCCGGTCCAGGCGGCGACCGGACGGATGCCGTGCAGGGCGTTGACGAGCCACACCTCGCGGCCGTCCAGCTCGGCCAGGGAGCGCTCGCGGTGGGCGACCCGGACCCCGGTGCGGGCGGCGTGCTCCAGGACGAGGGCGACGGTCACGCCGGCGAGGAGGGGCAGGCGGGGCGGCGGCAGACAGAGGGTGTCGTCCTCCCACCAGAGCAGGCTGTTGCTCGCGCCCTCCAGCACCAGGCCGGAGGGCGCGATGAGGACGGCCTCGTCGGCGTCCACCCCGGCCGCCCGTCTGCGCACCCGGGCCAGGGCGTCCAGGTCCGGCCCCTTGCGGCGGGGCACGGTGCGCGGGTCGGGCTGTCCCGCCGCCCACACCCGGATCTCGGCCATGAGCGGCGGGGCGTGCCGCAGCAGCAGCCGCAGCTCCATGGATCCGGAGACGAGTTCCACACGCGGGAACCACTCCCCCGTGCGCGGCAGGGCGCGGGTCATGTCCTGCCAGAAGTCGACGACCCGCGCCAGGGGCGGCGCGCCGCACTCGCCGCAGGACCGTACGAACCGTTCGCGGTGCCGGTCGAAGCCGCGCACCCGCCCGTCGCGCAGCAGCCACGAGTCCGCTACGAGGAGGCGTCCGCCCGGTGTCCGGCCGGGGACGAGGCCGTGTTCGGGTGACCAGGCCAGCAGGCCTTCCGCGATGGCGGGTTGTGTCACTCGGTGCTCCTGTCGGTCTTTCGGTTCCATGTCCGCGGCCGGTTTTTCGGGTCCCGTCGCAGGGTCAGTACTTGCGGCCCGCGACGGCGGGGGCGCCGTGCCGGGGGCCGTAGGGGGCGTGCTCCAGCCAGGCGCCGCAGCGGGGCACCATCGGGGCGAGGGCGGCCGCCGCCCGCTGCTTGACCCGGACGATACGCCGCCGAGGCCGCAGATGGTCCAGGGCGGTGCCGGCGGCGGCGCTGTTGAACAGGCCGGCCGCGCGCCGGACCGCGGCGAAGGAGTCCACCGCGCCGGAGGTGCCCTCCGCGATCGCGCGGGCCGCGGCGACCGCGTCCGCGATGCCGCTGTTCATGCCGCGGGCCCCGAACGGCGGGAAGAGGTGCGCGGCCTCGCCGGCCAGCAGCACCCGGCGGTGCGGGTCGGTGAAGTCGGCGGCGACCTTGCGCAGGAAGCGGTAGGTGGAGACCCACAGGATCCGCTCGTCGTAGCCGTCGCCGACGACCTCGGGCAGCCAGCGGCGTACGGCCTCCCGGGTGCCGAACTCCCGCGTCGCGTCGTCGTCGCGGCACTGGAGGTCGAGCTGGAAGCCGCCGGTGAACGGCACCCGCATCACGCTGCGGCCGCCGAGCGCCGGGTGTTCGTAGTGGAAGACCCGTTCCAGGGGCAGTTCGGCGCCGGGGATGTCGGCGACGTCCGCGACGACGTGGAAGCCCTCGCCGTGGGTGCCCTCCAGCGGGATGCCCAACGCGTGGCGTACCGCCGAGCGGGCGCCGTCGGCGGCGATCGCGTGGGGGCCCGTCCAGGTCCGGCCGTCCTCGCCGGTGAGCGTCACCCCGTCCGGCTCGGTCCGTACGGCGGTGATCCGGGCGTCCCACACGAACTCCACCCCGGCGTCCCGGCAGGCGGCGAGCAGGAAGCGCTCGGTGTCGACCTGTCGGAGGCTGGTGAAGGGCGGGGTGCCGGTGGGCGGCGGGAAGGTGCGGGCGTAGACCTCGCGGCCCCGGTAGAGGGTGCGCTTGGTGTGCCAGGTCCGCCCGTACGCGGCGATCTCGGCCGCGAGCCCGGGGCGGATCTCCTCCAGCAGTTGCAGGGTCTCGCGGTGCACGAACAGGGCGCGGCTGCCGGGGCGCTCACGGCCCTCGGGGTCGGCTTCGAGCAGGGTGACGGGGAGGTCGTGGGCGCGCAGGGCGAGGGCGGCGGAGAGGCCCACGGGCCCCGCGCCCACGACGAGGACGGGGGCGGGGACGGGGGGCGTCATGCGCGGATGCTCTCGGCGAGCATGCGGGTGACCTCGACGCGCTTGACCTTCCAGGTGGAGGTCATCGGCAGTTCGTCGAACCGCCACTGCCTGGGCTCCGCCATGGTGGGCAGGTCGGCCGTGGCCTCGTGCCAGCGCCGCAGGTCCAGGGGGCGTTCGCCGCGTACGCAGACCACGGGGACGGGTTCACGGTCGGCGCCGGGGACGATGACGACCTCGCGCAGCTCCTCCAGGCGGGACATCAGGGTGTCCTCGACCTCCAGGTTGCTGTGCACGGAGTCGATCTGGTCGATCTCGCGGTCGATGAGGTAGAGGGCGCCCCAGCGGCTCTGGTAGCCCATGTCGCCCATCTGCCACCAGCCGCCGTCGAGCTGGCGCAGATAGCGCTCGCGGGCGCCGAGGTAGGTGAGGATGCGGCCGCGGGTGCGGGCCTCGATCCGGCCGGCGGTGCCGGGGGCGGCCCGTCGTCCGGAATCGTCGGCGACGCGGACGCGGGTGAAGCCGGGGATGCCGATGCCGACCCGGCGGCCGTCGGCGCGGGCGGCGCTCCTGCGGGTGAACCACTGGAAGGCGACCGGGCCCGTCTCGCTCTGCCCGTACAGCTGGATGAGCCAGGGCGAGCGCCGCTGCGAGGCGCCGAGGAGCCGCTGCACGGTGCGGGGGTGGATGGCGTCGAAGGTGGAGCCGTAGGAGCGGACGCGGGACAGCGGGGCGCCGGGGGCGTCGGCCAACTCCTCCCACAGGACGAAGGTGTTGGGGTGGGTCTCGACGATGCCGGGGCGGTGGCGGGCCAGCAGCGGGCCGACGTTCGACGGTTCCGGGTCGACGATCAGGACCAGCGGGCTGCCGAAGTGCAGCAGGACGCCCAGCAGATGGTAGAAGCGCGAGTGCACGAACGACATGTGCAGGGCGGCGGTCTCGCCCCGGGTGGGCCAACCCATGGCCTTCTGCGGGACGAGCCGGTTCCACATGGTGTTCGGGCAGTGCACGGCCAGCTTGGGCAGGCCGGTGGTGCCCGAGCTGTGGGTGATGAGGGAGGCGTCGCGGGGGTGCAGGCGGACCGCGGCCGGGGTCGGGGCGCCGGCGTACTTCTGGAGCGGTTCGGCACCCGGGGCGTCGTCGACGGCGAGGGCGCGCCGGACGAGGCCGGTGAGGTCGACGTCCTTCAGCGGGCCTTCGAGCTTCACCCGGTCGGTGATCAGCCAGGGCTTGTGCAGGCGTTCGAGGAGCTGTCCGACCACCGGGCCGGCGAGACCGGGCGAGAGCAGTACGGGGACGGCGCCGATCCGGGAGACCGCGCAGGTCAGCAGCACGATGTCGACGTTGTCGGTCTTGTGGACGACCACCTCCTCGGAGGGGCGCACGCCCGCTTCCCACAGCTGCCCGGAGAGTTCGTCGACGAGGTCGGCGAGGGCGGTGTAGGTGAGGTCGGTCCCGATGTCGGGGTTCACGTCGAGGGGCCGGTCGAGCGTGACGAAGAC
Source organism: Streptomyces sp. NPDC034049 (assembly GCF_055575575.1). NCBI lineage: Bacteria > Bacillati > Actinomycetota > Actinomycetes > Kitasatosporales > Streptomycetaceae > Streptomyces > Streptomyces sp. NPDC034049. The sequence continues at coordinate 400,985 of NZ_JBVISJ010000009.1, read as the reverse complement.
GGGGCCGTGGCGTTCGGCGGCCTCCCTGAACATCGAGCCCAGGTAGAAGCCGCGTCCGGCGAGGGCGGGTTGCCGGTCGGTGGGGAGCCGGTCTCGCATGGCGGCGGACCTTTCTGCGGGGACGAGGGTGTCGGCCATGGCTCACCACGCTCCTTTGCGGACGAGGTGGCGGCGGAGCTTGCCGGTCGCGGTGCGGGGCAGCGTGGGCACGAAGCTGACGCTGCGGGGGACCTTGAAGGCGGCGAGCCGGTCGCGGGCCATGCAGATCAGTTCGGCCTCCAGACCCACCGCGATGGGCGGGACGGGGATGACGAAGGCCCGGAGCCTGCTGGCGCCGCGTTCGTCGGTGACGGCGGCGACGGCGACGTCCCGGACGCCGGGGTGGGTGCGCAGCAGCGCCTCCACCTCCAGCGGGGAGACGGTGATGCCGCCGACCATCTCCATGTCGTCGGCGCGGCCCAGGTGCCGGTAGGTGCCGTCGGGTTCGCGGACGGCCCGGTCCCGGGTGCGCAGCCAGCCGCCGACGAGGGTGCGTTCGGTCTCCTCGGGCCGGTTGAGGTAGCCGGGCGTCACCGTCGGTCCGCGCACCCAGAGTTCGCCCGCCTCGCCCTCCGGCACCGGTGTGCCGGCGCGGTCGCGGAGCTCCACCTCGAAGCCGGGGACGGGGCGGCCGACCGTACCGGGGTGGTTGTGGTCGAAGCTGTTGGCGCAGAAGGCGTGTCCGGCCTCGGTGGAGCCGATCTGTTCGAGGACGGGGGCGCCGAGCAGTTCGGTGACCTGCGCGCCGAGTCCGGCGGGCATGCCCTCGCCGGCCGACACCGCCGCGCGCACCGAGGCGAAGCAGCCCTGGTGGCCGTCGGCCCGGTCGGTGACGAGCGCGGCGTACGCGGAGGGCACCGAGTACAGGAGGGTCACGCGGTGCCGGGCCACGAGTTCGTCGACCGCCGCGGGGGTGGGACGGCGGTCGGCGAGGACGGCGGATGAGCCGGAGAAGAGCGGGAAGACCAGGGCGTTGCCGAAGCCGTAGGCGAAGTACAGCCGGGAGACGGAGAGGGTGACGTCGTCCGGGGTGATGCGCAGCAGCCGGCGGCCGATGAGGTCGTGGTACGTCTTGGGGTCGCCGTGGACGTGGACGACTCCCTTGGGGTGGCCGGTGGTTCCGGAGGTGTACTGGATGTAGAGGGGGGTGTGGGCGTCGACCGGGTGGGCCGTCTCCTTGGGCACGGCGGTGGCGCACAGGGCGGTCAGTTGGTCCGAGCCAAGGCGCCTGGCTTGCCTGGCCGTCTTCACGGTGCGGCTTGGCCTGGGCTGGTCGCGCCCACGCGGCGGAGCCGCAGAAGTCACAGGCCCGCTCCCCTTACGGGGCGCGGGTATGTAGCCGTCCAGCCCCGGTCCCGTCACCCACAGGACCGCCCTCGTGTCCTCCGCCATGAACTGCTGTTCCGGCGGGGTGAGTTCGGGGTTGACCAGGACGGCGACCGCGCCCAGGCGGGCCAGGGCGAGGAACGTGGTGACCCAGGTGACGGAGTCCGGGAGGGCGAGCAGGACGCGGTCGCCGGGGCGGACGCCGTGGTCGGCGAGGACGGTGGCGGTGCGGGCGGCGAGGTCGTGGATCTCACCGTGGGACCAGGCGCGGTGGCCCTGGTGGAAGGCCGGCCGGGCGGCCCAGCCGCGTCGCTCGACGAGGGCGGCGAGATGGGCCGCCAGGTTGCCGGGAGCGGCCGCGTCGGCGGGCGGTCGGACGGGCCGGGCCGTCGTGGTGAACGTCGTCGTGATCGTCATCGCGTCGGCTCCTCGGTGACGGCGGGGGCGGAGGCGTGCTCCCGGTGGGCCCGCATCAGTGCCGCCGTCTTCAGCAGCATCTCGTCGTACTCGGCGGCGGGATCGGAGTCGAGGACGATCGCGCCGCCCGCGCCCAGATGCATGCGGCCGCCCTGGAACACGGCGGTACGGATGACGATGTTGAGGTCGGCGCCGCCGCTGCACCCGAGGTAGCCGAGGGCGCCCGAGTACACGCCCCGCGCCTCGGTCTCCAGCGCGTCGATGATCTCCAGGGTGCGCAGCTTGGGCGCGCCGGTCATCGAGCCGCCGGGGAAGCAGGCGCGTACGCAGTCGACGGCGTCGGTGCCCTCGCGCAGCCTGCCCTCGACCGTGGAGACGAGCTGGTGCACGGTGGCGTACGTCTCGGTGGCCATCAGCCGGGTGACCTTCACGGAGCCGGTGCGGGAGACGCGGCCGAGGTCGTTGCGGAGCAGGTCGACGATCATCAGGTTCTCGGCGCGGGTCTTGGCGTCGGCGGCCAGTTCCTCGCGGAGCCGGGCGTCCTCCTCCGGGCTGTCGCCCCGGGGCGCGGTGCCCTTGATGGGCTTGGCCTCGGCGATGCCGTCTCGGGTGATCCGCAGGAACCGCTCGGGGGACGAGCCGGCGATGTCGAGGTCGCCGAACCTGAGGTAGGAGGCGTACGGGGCGGGGTTGATCCGGCGCAGCACCCGGTAGAAGTCGTACGGGTCGTAGGGGGCGGGTAAACGGGCCGCGTTGGTCAGACAGACCTCGTAGCTGGTGCCCGCGTTCAGTTCCGCCTTGCAGGCCTCGATGTCGGCGAGGTAGGTGGCGCGGTCGCGGACCAGCCAGGGTTCGGCGGCGCGCGGGTAGGGCGCGGGGGCCGCCTTCAGCGGGACCGTGGCGTCCGAGCCGACGAAGGTGAGCTGGGCCAGCGCGGTGTCGAGCCAGTCGCCGGCCTCGCGGGAGGCCGCCGGGGTGTCCTCGGAGAGGCAGACCGCGTAGGTGTGGCCCTCCTGGTGGTCCACGGCGATCAGCCGGTCGGCGAACAGCCAGGCCGCGTCCGGGGTCTCGGCGCTGTGCCGGTTCTCGGAGCCGGTGTCGGCCTTGAGTTCGTAGCCGAAGTAGCCGACGTAACCGCCGGTGAAGTCGAAGGGCAGACCGGTCGCGTCGACCTTGCGGCCGGCCAGCTGCCGCTTGAGGTAGTCGAAGACGCTCGCCCGGACCGTGCGGGTGGGCCGGCCCTGCCGTTCGATCGTGCAGGTGCCGCTGTCGACGTCGTAGCGGACGGCCTCGGCGAGGGGGCCGCTGCCGTCGCCGAAGAACGAGAAGCGCGACAGGCCGGGTTCGACGCGGGAGCTGTCCAGCCAGAAGGCGTGCGGCGCGTCGGCGTACATCCGGGTGAAGGCGGCCTCGGCGTCGACGGCGCCGGCGATGCGGCGGGTGTGCAGCCGGTACCCGGCACCGGGGGCGCGTCGCGGGCGCGGGATCGTGCCGGTGAGAGCGGTGGCCGCCGGGTGGTGGGTGCCGGGGACGGGGGCGACCGCGGTGTTCTTGCTGCGCGTTCTGCCGGTGCGCTCCGCCGTGAGGTTGCGGAAGTTCACCAGCAGCCGGTGGCCGTGGTCGGTGAGGATCGACTCGGGGTGGAACTGGACGCCCCACAGCGGCCGTTCGCGGTGCCGGAGGCCCATGAGGACGCCGTCCTCGGACCAGGCGGTCGCCTCCAGGGTCGGCGGCAGCGGCTCGCGTACGGACAGCGAGTGGTAGCGGACGACGGTGAAGTTCTGCGGGAGGCCCCGGAACAGGTCGCGGCCGTCGTGCCGGACCGTGGACAGGTGCCCGTGGCGGGGCCACGGGGCGGGTTCGACATCGGCGCGTTCCCCGGCCGCGATGCCCTGGTGGCCCAGGCAGACGCCCAGGACGGGAATCTCGGCCTCGGATATCACCCGGGCGGCGATTCCGAAGTCACGCGCTCGTGCGGGGTGGCCGGGTCCCGGCGACACCACCACATTGTCGAATTCCCCCAGCTTCGGGATGTCGTCGGCCGAGGCGTCGTTGAGCACGACCACCGGCTCCTCGCCGTTGACCTCGGCGATCAGCTGGAACAGGTTGTACGTGTACGAGTCGTAATTGTCGATGAGCAGGGTCTTCACCCGCCCACCCCCCTCTTCGTTCTCGGACCTAGGCGGTCCGTCGTTTGTGCCGGCCGCGCAACGCCTGCAACGGCGGGTACAGCCATTTCTTCAAGAATCTCTGGAGTCTCGGCATGAGAATCCAGGTGACGATGGCTGCCACGGTCAGACACAGCAGAAGTGTACGGAAAAGCGGATTCAGGTCGTTGAGATAGGGAAGTATTGCCTGGTTGAACAAGAACACGGGCGGAAAGACCGCACCGGAATTCACCAACCAGAGTTTCCATTTCGGGGGTGGCCCCGGAGGGCCGGCCGGTGTCGGGGCCCGGGCGCTCTGGGAGTCGAACCAGGCCTTGGAGCCCACGATGCTCCGCCGGCCGGTCTCCTGCGCCAGTCCGTCGGCGCGGGCCGACCACTGTGCCCAGATCACGGAATTCTCCCAGGTCCGGGCTGATTCCTCGCTGTCGAAGCGGTAGACCACATGCCATTCACCCTCTCCGTCGACGAGTACGCCACCCCCCAGAAAACCCGGCTGCTGCGCACTGGTACGCAGCGCGGCCCACCCCCAGGAGTGGAAGTCGGCCTCGCGCCCCGGCACCACCTGGTACGCGACGGTGACGGTAACGGGAATCCTGCTCACGGTGTCGAATACGTGAAGACCATGGGCGCCGTTCAAGCCTCAACGAAGTTTTTCGACGGTGTCCGGATCGCTCCCGTATGACGGCCTTTCAGACACCTTGACGGCTTCCGTCACGCGGGTACGTCGAAGTAACTTCCGGTAATTCCCGGAAGCGCTTGCCGTCCCGGCCGAAATAGGCGCACCATTCGCCGACGGCCTCCGGTGAATTACCCGAATACGAAGGAGGGCCACGCGGTCCGGGTGCCCGGTCGCGCGTCGGCGCACCGACAGGGCCACTTCCGCGCAGGTGGACCGGGACCGCGGTCCGCTCCCCGTCCTACGCTGCCGATCATGGACTCCGTACTCGCCGGCGACCTCTCCCGGCTCCCCGAACTGCTCCAGGCCGCCCGTGACTTCGCCGCCGAGGAGGTGGCGGGACTCGCGGACCGGCCCGTCGCCCGGCCGGACGGGCGGCCCGGGACCGTGCCGCTCCCCCTCGAAGGTGTCGGCGCGGCGGGGGCCCTGACGGAGTTCGCCGAGCGCTGGGCCGGCGGCTTCTCCGGATCGGCCGGGCCCCGCTACCTCGGTTTCGTCACCGGCGGGGCCACCCCGGCGGCCGTCGCCGGGGACTGGCTCACCAGTGCGTACGACCAGAACGTCTCCGGCGGCCAGGACTCCTCCGCGACCGCCCTGGAACGGCAGACCCTCCAGTGGCTGCGGGAGCTGTTCGGGCTGGGCCCGGAGTACGGCGGTGCCTTCGTGACCGGGGCGACCGTCTCCAACACCGTGGGGCTCGCCGTCGGCCGCGAGTGGCTCGGCGAACGGCTCGGCGTGGACGTGTCCCGGGAGGGCGTCGCCGCCCTCGGTCCCGTCGAGGTGCTGTCCGGCAGCCCGCACTCCAGCATCACCAAGGCGCTCTCCGTGCTCGGCGTCGGCCGCGACCGGCTGCGTAGCGTCCCCCTGCTGCCCGGGGGCCGGGAGGCCGTGGACGTGGCGGCCCTCGACGCCGCCCTGGAGGCGCTGGACGGGCGGCCTGCGATCGTGGTGGCCAACGCCGGGACCGTCAACTCGGTCGACTTCGACGACCTGCGTGCGGTCGCCGCGCTCAGGGAGCGTCACGACTTCTGGCTCCACGTGGACGCCGCGTTCGGCGGCTTCGCCGCGCTGTCGCCGTCGTACGCACATCTCGTCGACGGTCTCGACGCCGCCGACTCGATCTGCGTGGACCTGCACAAGTGGCTGAACGTGCCCTACGACGCGGCCGTGCAGTTCACCCGCCGCCGGGACCTCCAGGTACGAGTCTTCCGCAACGACTCCCCCTATCTCGGCCTCCCCACCGGCGAGCCCGACTTCCTGCACCTCACACCGGAGAACTCCCGCCGACTGCGCGCCCTCCCGACCTGGTTCTCCCTCATGGCGTACGGCCGGGCGGGGCACCGCGAGATCGTCGAGCGCAATGTCGCGCAGGCCCGCGCCCTCGGTGAACGCCTCGCACAGGCACCGGGGTTGACGCCCGTCGCACCGGTCCGACTGAACGTCGTCTGCTTCACCCTCGCCGAACGGCCCACCCGGGAACGGGTCCAGGCCCTGGCCCAGGCGATCGCCGCCTCCGGCGAGGCCTTCGTGACCCCGACGGTCCTCCACGGGACCCACGCGCTGCGCGCCGCGTTCAGCAACTGGCGCACGACGGCGGCGGACACCGAACGGGTGCTCGACGCGGTGGTCGCGGCGACGAAGACGGTGACCGGTGCCGGGTCGTGACCGCTGCGGTCGCCGTCGCCGGGACCGCGGGATGCCACGTGGGGCATGCCGCAGCAGGTGAGGACGGGCAGGCTCCTGCGGGCACGTCCGACCCGGCCACGTTCACAGGAGGGCGTCGCGGAGAGGCAGCGGGTCGGCGGCGCTGCGCAGTGCGTGACTGGGCGGTGCCCCCCTCGTCGAGCCCGGATCGGACCGTGGTGGTGGCTGGTGACAGGATCTGGGGGTGCTGATCAAGGGATACGACGCCGGCCCGCTGATGGCGGGCGAGGCACTGCTGGTTCGCCCGGGCTTCTGGTCGAACTACCTTCTGGCGATGTGCAGCGACGGTGGGTGTGCCGAGCGGCCGGTCCCGGAGTGGTTCGGTGAGGACGGCGCCGATGCCGATGCCCTGTCCGAGGTCCTCTTCGATCCCGGACGCTGGCCGGTGTTCAGGGTGCCGGCAGAGAACGGCCCCGGAGCCGTGGTGATCTACCGCAACCTGGAGGGCGACTACGGCACCGACTACCTCCTCACCTATCCAGGCGGAAGCGTTGAGCAGATCGCCGGCTGGGACGGAGACTTCTCGGGCACGGGGCTGACATGGCGCGAGCTGATCCGGATCGCTGACAGCCCGTCCTTCGCAGCCGAAGGGGTTCAGGACGCGGCCGTTCGCTTCCTGCTGCTGCTTCCACTCCTCACCGACCCCAATGTGCCGGAAGCAGCGTCGGCAAGGCTCATCGCCGCCCTGGCCGTGGTCGGCGCGCCGCAAGACACCGCCTCCATCACGGCGGAGCACCTGCTGGCCCACCTCACGAAGAGATCCCGACACGACCCCACGTGGGCGTCTCCGCTGAGCGGCAGCTGAGCGGCAGCTCGCCCCATCGACGGCGCCCTGGCCCCCGCCCACCACCACACCATCGCCGAGCGGTCAAAGAACCACCGGTACTCGACCAATCACCAGGTCGTCATCGACGCCCCGCGACTGCCGCCTCAAGTGCGACGGCGTCCACCACGCCATGCTCGGCATCGCCCGCATGCACCACCTCGCCCTCGCCGGACCTTGGCCAGCGAGGCCAGATCGCTGATGGGACGTCCGGACGACCGCGCCTACGGGTGCGTGTCCGTGATCGCGATGACCTTGTCGAGGTGGTCCAGGGCGGCCTGAAGGTCGTCGATCTTGCCCTGGATGCGCTCGCGCTCGGCTCGCAGCATGGCTCGTTGATCGGCGTCGGTGTGCCCGGAGTCCCAGCACGGCAGGAGTTCGGTGATCCTCCGGCTGGTGAGACCCGCGGCGAACATCTGCTGGAAGAAGCGGACCAAGGGGACGGCGTTCTGCCGGTACAGGCGCTGGCCCGACGGGCTGCGCTCCGCGACGAGCAGCCCTTGCTGCTCGTAGTAGCGCACGGCGCGCACCGAGACGCCGGCACCTCGCGCCACCTCGCCGATGCGGATCAACCGCTCGCCTGCGGCCACTGTGACAGTCATGGTGATTCCTCTCACCCTGGCCCTGACGACCAGCGCTTGCCTCTGACGTTAGCGTCAGGTTTTAGCGTAGCGGCCATGGACATCAACAACTCCGTCGCCCTTGTCACCGGAGCCAACCGCGGCCTGGGCCGCGCCTTCGCCCAACGCCTGCTCGAACGGGGCGCCCGCAAGGTCTACGCGGCGGCCCGCCGACCGGAGACCGTGGACCTCCCCGGGGTCGAGGTGCTATCCCTCGACATCACCGATCCCGCATCCGTGAAAGCCGCCGCCGAGGCCGCCCCGGACGTCTCACTCCTCGTCAACAACGCGGGAATCAGTACGGGGACCGACCTGGTGACCGGTTCGCTGGACGCGGTGCGGCACGAGCTGGAGACCAACATGTTCGGCCACCTGGGAATGATCCGGGAGTTCGCGCCGACGCTCGCCGGGAGTGGCGGGGGCGCGATCGTCAACGTCCTCTCCGCCATGTCGTGGTTCGGGGGCAGAGGCGCCAATGCCTACCACCTGACCAAGGCCGCCGCCTGGGCCATGACCAACGGCGTCCGCCTGGAACTCGCCGAGCAGGGCACGCTCGTCACAGCTGTACACCTCGGCCTGGCCGACACCGACATGGCGGCGGGCTGGCCCGTGGACAAGCTCGCTCCGTCGGACCTGGCCGACGCGGCGCTCGACGGTGTCGAGGCGGGCTCCACCGAGGTCCTCGCCGACCAGTGGAGCCGGGACGTCAAGTCCCGACTGCCGCTGGCCCCGGAAGAGTTCAACGCCGCAATGGGCCGCGCCCTGGCAGCGCTGATGGCACCCTGAGAGGCCCTTCGGCCTCACGGACTTCGGTCCCGCCCGCTCTCGCCGGAGAAGGCCGCGCCCCTCATGGCGGAGGCGACGGTCGCCCGGGACCCCTCCGGCGAGGCGCTGCTGCTGCTCGGCAGCCCTGGGGTGGAGGAGAAGGCCCGCGCCTGGGTCGTCACGGTGATGCGGAGGGAGGAGTTCCTGCGCGCCGGGGCCCGTGACCCGTGACCCGTAGGCGTGACAGGTGCTGCTGGAGCGGCAGCGCGCCGGGCGGGAGGCCTATCACCGGGAGGCCTATTACGTCGCCGTACGGGAGGACTTGGCGCTCCCGCGCGGCCACGCGGCCCGCCGGCAACTCCCGACGCCGCCTGCCCACCTCGGTGACGGCGCCCGGCCGGACCCCGGTGCAGGAAGCCGGCCGAGTCCCGGTGCAGGCGGGCCGCCGAACCCCGGTGGCGGCGGTCAGCGGTAGCCGGTCGTGTCTGCCGGCTTGCCCGCGTCCTGGACCTCGACGATGTAGCGCCAGGCGTCCGGGCGGCTGCCGTCGAGGTCGGTGAAGCCGTAGGTCCGGGCGAGTGAACCGCTGGAGAGGGACTGCCCGTTGAAGCGGGCGACCTCCGGGTCGGCGGCGAGCGCGGCGACGGCCCGGCCGACGAAGCGGGGGGTCTCGGAGATGGCGAAGTGGGGGACGCGTTCGAGGGCGTCACGCCAGTTCTCCTCGGTGACCCCGAACCCGTCGAGCATCATCTCGGAGCGGAGCCAGCCGGGGGTAAGGGCCACGGCGGTGGCGCCGCGCGGCCCCAGTTCGTGGCCGAGGGCGAACGCCATGCGCAGGACGGAGGACTTGGCGAGGTCGTAGAAGAAGGTGGCGCGGTAGTGGGCGCCGTTGTACTCGGCCGTGCCGTCGGTCATCTCCACGACCAGGCCGCCGGGGTTGCGCAGCAGCAGCGGCAGGGCGAGGTGGTTGGTGATGGCGTGGGTCTCGACGGCGAGGCGCAGCAGCCGCAGCCCGTTGTCGAGATCGTGCTCCCAGACCGGGCTCTCCCATTCGAAGAGCTTCTCGCCGCCCCAGACGTCGTTGACGAGGACGTCGAGCCTGCCCTGCTCCTCGGTGATCCGGTCGACGAGGGTCCGGACCTGTGCCGGTTCGAGATGGTCGGTGGGTACGGCGATGCCGTGGCCGCCCGCCTCCGTGACCAGGTCGGCGGTGTCCTCCAGGGTCTCCGGCCGGTCGTACTCGGAGCGCCGCTCCCGCGTGGAGCGCCCTGTCACATAGACCGTCGCTCCGGCCGCCCCCAGTTCGACGGCGATCCCCCGGCCCGCTCCGCGCGTGGCTCCCGCGACCAGTGCGATCTTGCCGTCCAGCGGCTTCGACATGTCCGACCTCCCGTGTGTACGTGCCACCTTGGCCGACGCCGGGGGTGTTCCGGCGTCCTCGACACGAGGGTGTCGTAGAAGCCGGACATCTTCTGTCGGGTTTTCGGTGGCCTTCAGGGCGCGCATGGCGGGGCCCGGCTGCCATGCCTTCTCGGCAGCCGGGCCCCTGGCGGTCGTCAGTGACCGCGCGCGATCCACTCCTGGAGGTGCGGGGCCTCCGCGCCGATCGTCGTCGTGTCGCCGTGGCCGGTGCGGACGACCGTCTCGGGCGGCAGGGCGAGCAGCCGGTCGCGGATGGAGTCGATGATCGTCGGGAAGTGGGAGTAGGAACGACCGGTGGCGCCGGGGCCGCCGGAGAAGAGGGTGTCGCCGGTGAAGACCGTGCCGAGGCCCGGGTCGTGGAGGCAGACGGCGCCCGGCGCGTGACCGGGGGTGTGCAGGACGGTCAGGTCGGCGCCCGCCGCCTCGATGACCTGTCCGTCCGCCAGCCAGTGGTCGGGCAGCCGGTCGGGGTGGGTCTGCTTCCACAGCGGCAGATCGTCCGGGTGGAGCCAGATCGGCGCGCCGGTGCGCTCGGCGAGGGCGGGGGCCGCGTCGATGTGGTCGTTGTGGGCGTGGGTGCAGATGATGGCCAGGAGCCTGCGCTCGCCCACGGCCTCGGCGATGGCGTCGGCGTCGTGGGCCGCGTCGATGACGACGACCTCGTGGTCGTCGCCGACGAGCCAGACGTTGTTGTCGACGTCCCAGGTGCCGCCGTCGAGGCTGAACTGGCCCGAGGTGACGAGGTGTTCGATGCGGGCGGCCATCAGAGGGTCACCACCGAGCGCAGGACGTCGCCGCCGTGCATCCGCTCGAAGGCCTTCTCCACGTCGTCGAGCCCGATGGTCTCCGTGACGAACGCCTCCAGGTCCAGGCGGCCCTGGAGGTAGAGGTTGATCAGCATGGGGAAGTCGCGGTCGGGCAGGCAGTCGCCGTACCAGGAGGACTTCAGGGCGCCGCCGCGGCCGAAGACGTCCAGGAGGGGCAGTTCGAGCTTCATCTCCGGGGTGGGGACGCCGACGAGGACGACCGTGCCGGCCAGGTCGCGGGCGTAGAAGGCCTGCTTGTACGTCTCGGGGCGGCCGACCGCCTCGATCACGACGTCCGCGCCGAAACCGCCGGTCAGCTCACGGATCGCCTCGACGGGGTCGGTGTCCTTGGAGTTGACCGTGTGGGTGGCGCCGATGCTCTTGGCGGTGGTCAGCTTCCGGTCGTCGATGTCGACGGCGATGATCTTCTCAGCGCCGGCCAGCCGGGAACCGGCGATGGCCGCGTCCCCGACGCCGCCGCAGCCGATGACGGCGACACTGTCACCGCGCCCCACGTTCCCGGTGTTGATCGCGGCGCCGATGCCCGCCATCACCCCGCAGCCCAGCAGTCCGGCGACCGCCGGGGCGGCGGCCGGGTCGACCTTGGTGCACTGGCCCGCGGCGACGAGGGTCTTCTCCGCGAAGGCGCCGATGCCGAGGGCGGGCGACAGCTCCTGACCGGACGAGGCGAGGGTCATCTTCTGCGTGGCGTTGTGGGTGGCGAAGCAGTACCAGGGGCGGCCCCGCCGACAGGCCCGGCAACTGCCGCACACCGCACGCCAGTTGAGGATGACGAAATCACCGGGGGCGACATCCGTGACGCCCGCGCCGACGGACTCCACCACACCGGCGGCCTCGTGGCCGAGCAGGAAGGGGAAGTCGTCGTTGATCCCGCCCTGCTTGTAGTGCAGGTCGGTGTGACAGACCCCGCACGCCTGCACCTTCACCACGGCCTCCCCCGGTCCCGGGTCGGGCACCACGATCGTCTCGATCCGCACCGGCTCGTTCTTGCCCGGTGCGATCACGCCGCGTACTTCCTGCGCCATGGTGAACCTTTCCGTCGATCCGAGAGAGAGCGGTCGCCCGCCCACGGTCACCCTACGGACTGACCAGCGAGTAGGGCCTCCCGTGAGGGTGGAGCCATGGCCGAAAAGGGGCCGGCCTCGGCGCCGCCGAGGCCCGCCAGCGGCTGGAGTCGGCCCTGCCCGCCCTGCGGGGGTCCGCGGCCGAGCTGCTGATCGCCTGCCGGCCGGGCGCCCGGTCGGAGAAGGCCCGCACCCTCCTCGCCGGGCACGGCGTCCGGGCGGCCGACCCCACCGGCGGCACGAACGCCTGGACTGCCACGAGACACCAGCCACGCCGGCCGACCGGCGGCGCGCGGGCCGGCGGGGCGCGGGCCGGCGGGGCGCCGGAACGCCAGGTCCACGCTGGAACGCCAGGCCCGCTCCACCGCCGGCGCCCTCGTCCTCCTCGGGCCGGGGCTCGGACTGCCGCACAACCGCCCGCGCCCCCGGATCTCGGCACCACGCGCGCCGCCCTCGCCGCGCGCCGCGCGCCGCCCTCCCCACGCCCCGCCCTCCCCGCGCGCCCGCGTCAGCGCATGAAGTCCCGCACGGCCCGGGCGATCTCGTTCTCGTCGAGGCCGTCCGCGTCGCCGAGGGCCAGGAGCCGGTGCGGTACGTGGACGAGGGTCTCGGCGACCTGGCTCGCCGAGGTGCCGGGCAGGCACGGCTCGACGAGGACGACGTCGGCGTGGTCGGCGGCGAGGACGGCCGTGCGCAGGCCGATCTCGTCGAAGGGGCGGATGGTGACGGCGTAGAGGACGGCGAGGTCCGTTCCAGCGGTGGCGCGCAGCACGGGATCGAGTGCGGCGCCCACGGCGAGCACGACGCCGTCGAGCCCCGGCCGCACGAGACGGAAGCCGCCGGTGGCCTCGTACGGAGAGGCGTTGGAGCGCGCGGAGACGTGGACGTACGCGCGCTCCCCGTGGGCGACGGCGGCGGTGACCGTGTGCCGCACCTCGTCGGGGTGGCCGGGGACGTGCACGGTCCAGCCGGGGGTGGCGGCGTACCGGTTCAGTTCGTCGACGGCTCCGTAGCCGACGAGCACAGCACCCCTGTCGCGCGGCGCGGGGACGGTCCCGGTGAGCGCGTGCAGCATGTCGGTCCGCATGGGAGGGCCCTTTCTGTTAACGGATTGTTTCGTGGGACAGAAACATGAGAAACAAGTGAGACAGCGCGGTCGATAAACGCTTCCGCAGGTCTCTCATATCTCGCCCGGCAGCTCGGAATCCAACCTTCCATCCCCTGCAATTCAACCTTTAACCAAGCGAGAGGAAAGTGGCCATCTCTTTGCCTTGTGGAGGCGTAGTTCTGGTGTTTGCGCGGACCCGCACCTGCGTAACTTGATGTTGATCAACTCACTCGTGCAAGCTCCGGAACCAGGAGGCGGCGCCAGCCATGGCCGACAGCGGAACACCTTCCGAGGCACCACCCTTCGTCCACCTCGTCGCCGGACCGACCGGCGTCGGGAAGAGCGCGGCGGCCACGGATCTGGCCCGGGTGACCGGTGCCCCCGTCGTCGTCGCGGACCGGTTGCAGTGCTTCACGGACCTGGCCACCACGAGCGCCCGCGCGGGCGCGGCGGCGCCGGGGGTCCAGCGGTACTGGCTGGGCGACCGCACGGTGGCCGACGGCGACCTGTGCGCGACACAGGCGACGGACGCGCTGGTCACGCTGGTGCAGGAGCTGGGCGCCCGGCATCGCTTCGTGATCGTCGAGGGCGGCTCGATCTCCCTGCTGCGCGAGCTGTCCGCCCGCCGTGCCGACCTCGGCTGGCGGCTGACCGTACGGCTGCTGCCGGCCCCCGAGCGCGCCGAGTACGTCGCGGCGCTCACCCGCCGGGCCCGGGTGATGCTGACCCCGCCGGCCCCCGAGCGCGGTCTGCTCGACGAGCTGGCCACCCTCTGGCAGGATCCGCGGCACCGGTGGTTCGCCGCTTCCGTCAACGGTTTCGAAGCCGTCCTGGAATGCTGCGCGAAATATTCACTGGATGTGGAGAACCTGCACAGGCGGGATCTGCCCGAGCACATCCTGACGCGTATGGCGGGTTTGATTGCCGAGCGGCACGCCGAGCACGGTTTTCTGCAGCAGCAGGTGTTCTCCGAAATTTTCGAGACCCGGATTTCCGGGGACGGATTCGACTTCGGAACGCTGGAGCGTGCGGCATGACCGCGGTGTCCGAATTCACCCCGCCGCCGGACACCGCCGCGCGGCTCGCACGGGCCGCCCACGATTTCGGCCACATCGTCACCTCGCGCCCGCTGAGTGTGTGCACGCCCACGTCGGTCGCCGAGATCCAGGACGTCCTCGCCCACGCCGGCCCGCGCCGACTGCCCGTCGCGGCGCGTGGCGGCGGCTACGCGCTGTACGGGCAGGGGCAGGTCGACGGCGGCTGCGTCGTCGACATGGGCGGGCTGGACGAGGTGCGCTGTCTCCCGGAGGAGCGGGTCCTGGTCGCGGGCGCCGGCGCGCTCTGGAGCGATGTCGTACGCGCCGCCCTCGCCGAGGGGCTGACCCCTCCGGTCCTCCCCGACCACCTCGGCGGCAGTGTCGGCGGCGTGCTCACCACCGGCGGCTTCGGCGGCTCCAGCCACCGGTACGGGCTGGTCGCCGACCAGGTGCGGGAGCTGGACGTCGTCACCGGCGCCGGTGAGGCGGTCACCTGCTCCCGCGACCGGAACCGGGACCTCTTCCACGCCGTCCTCGCCGGTCTCGGCCAGTGCGCGCTGATCGTCCGTGCCACCCTCCGGCTGCTGCCCGCGCCCGCGCTCGTGCGCCGCTACCGCCTCTATCACCAGGACCCGGCCACGTACTTCACCGATCAGCGGCGGCTCGCCCGCGACGACCGCTTCAGCCAGGTGTGCGGGCAGGTGCGACCGGCCCTCGGCGGCAGCTGGGACTACGTGGTCGAGGCGGTCGCCCCGCACACGGACCGACTTCCGCCGGACGACGCCGCGCTGATCGGCGACCTGGCCCACGACCACGACCTGGAGGAGATCGAGGACCTCGCGTACGAGGAGTATCTGCGGCGCCTGGACCGCGACGAGCGCATCCTGCGGGTGACGGGCGAGTGGAGCCGTCCGCATCCGTGGCTGACCCTGCTGCTGCCGGAGGAGGCGGCCCCCGCGTTCGTGCCGGAGGTGCTCGCCGACGCGGCCCAGCACGGGCTGCGCACCTGCGGGACGGTCCAGCTGCGTCCCCTCGACGGCACCGTCCTGCGCGCCCCGCTGCTGCGCAGGCCGCCGGGCGAACGGCTCTGTCTGCTCTCGCTGATGCGCACGGCCCCGTCCCAGGACCCGGACCGCGTCCGGCGGTTGGTGGCGGCGAACCGGGCGGTGTACGAGCGGGCGCGGCGGCTCGGCGGTGTGCTGTACCCGGCCGGCGCGGTGCCGATGACGCCGGAGGACTGGCGGGCGCACTTCGGTCGCGCCTACGACGGGCTCGACCGGGCCAAGGGGCACTACGACCCGTATCGCGTCCTCACCCGGGGGTACGGGCTGTGGCGGTGAAGGGGGTGACGGTGTTCTGCGGCGCCTCGCCCGGACACCGCCCGGAGCATCTGCGCTCCGCCGCCGAACTGGGCGCCGCGCTCGCCGGCGCCGGGCTGCGGCTGGTCTACGGCGGTGCCCGCACCGGGCTGATGGGGGCGGTCGCGGACGCGGCCCTTGCGGGCGGGGGTGCGGTGACCGGTGTGGTCCCGCGCCGGATGCTGCCGTACGAGATCGCGCACACCGGGCTCGACGAGCTCGTGGTGGTGGACGGCATCCATGAACGCAAGGCGCGGATGGCCGAGTCGGGCGACGCGTTCGTGGCGCTGCCCGGGGGTCTGGGCACGCTGGAGGAGTTGTCCGAGGTGCTGGCGTGGGCGCAGCTGCGCATCCACCGCAAGCCGTGCCTGCTCCTCGATCCGACCGGCTTCTACCGGCCGCTGCTCGACTTCCTGCGGCACGTCGGGGACGAGGGCTTCCTGCACCCCGGGGATCTGGAGCGGCTCGTGGTGTGCGGGTCGGCGCGGGAGGTCGTCGAGCGGCTGACGGTCGCGTCGGCGCGGGAGGTCGTCGACCGGCTGACGGCCGCGTCGGCGCGGGTCCCGGCCGTCTCCGCCCCGCCCGAGCTGGGCCGGACCGCGTTCCTCTTCTCGGGCGGGGGTTCGCAGCAGCCGGGCATGGGGCGCGAACTGTACGACTCCCGGCCGGTGTTCACGGCGGCCCTCGACGAGGTCTGCGCGGCCCTGGACCCGTACCTCGACGTACCGCTGCGGGACGTGATGTTCGCCGAGCCCGGGACGCGCACGGCCGCACTGCTCGACCGGATCGCCTTCGCCAACCCCGCGATCTTCGCGCTCCAGGTGGCCCAGTACCGCCTCCTGGAGAGCGTGGGCCTCACACCGGAGGTGCTGTTCGGGTACTCGGCGGGCCGGATGGCCGCCGCCCATGTCGCCGGGGTCTTCTCGCTGGCCGACGCGTGCCGGGCCGTGGGCACGCTGTCCCGGCTCATGGGCGCGATCGTGACGCCGGGGGCCATGGCGGCGCTGGAGGTGGGCCCCGACGAACTGACACTGGAGCTGGAGCGGGAACCGGGGGTGGTGGTCGCGGCGGTCAACGGGCCCCGGGCCCTGGTCGTCTCGGGCGACCGGGACGCGGTGACGGCGGTGCACGACGGCTGGGCTGACCGGGGCCGCCGCACCCGGCTGCTGCGGGTGGGGCTGGCCGCGCACTCGCACCACCTGGACCCCGTCCTGGACTCCTACCGCGCCACCTTGCGGACCATGGGCCTGCGGGCCCCGCGCATCCCGCTGATCTCGGACGTCACCGCGCGGCCGGTCGGCGCCGAGGCCACCGAACCGGAGTTCTGGGTGCGGGAGTTGCGTGACCCCGTGCGCTTCTCGGCCGCGCTCGACCTGATGCGCCGGGACGGTGTGGAGTCCTTCCTCGAACTGGGTCCCGGCGAGGTCCTGGCGCGCATGATCGACGAGTACCCGCCGGACGACGGAGCCGGGGCACCGGCCGTGCTCACCGTCGCCCGGGACTGGAGGGCGCTGCTGGGCGGCTGAAAGCCGTTCCCGGTGCTCCTCACCCCCGACGTAGGCTGAAGCTCCGCGCCCCGGTCCCCACTCCCCGACCGACCTGCCGAGGAGCCCTGTGAGCACCCCTGAGACCACCGCCGAGCGGCAGCCACCCACCTGGCGGCTGCTGCTCGGCTATGTACGGCCCCATCGTGGGGCACTGCTGCTGGGCGCGCTGCTGTCCCTGGTCACCGGCGCCACAGGCCTGGCCCTGCCGTTGGTGGCCCGGGAGCTGATCGACGACCTCTCGCACGACCGGACGATCACCTGGGCGCTGGTCCTGATGTCGGCGCTGGTCGTCACCAACGCGGCGTTGGGCGCCGTGGGTTCGTACGTGCTGCGGCGCACCGCCGAGTCGGTGGTGCTCGGCGCGCGGCGCGCCCTGTCGTCGTATCTGCTGCGGCTGCGGATCACGGCGGTGGACCGCAGCGAGCCGGGCGACCTGATGGCGCGGATCACCTCCGACACCACGCTGCTGCGCGAGGTGACCACCGACACCCTGGTGGGCCTCGGCACCGGCGGGCTGACCCTGGTGGCGACGGTGGTGCTGATGGGTCTGGTGGACCCGGTGCTGCTGGCCGTGACCCTGGGCGTGATCGTGGGCGCGGGCGTGGTGTTCGGGGTGATCGTGCCGCGCATCAACCGGGCGAGCAGGGCCGCGCAGGACGCGGTGGGCGCGATGGGCGCCTCGCTGGAGCGGATCCTCGGCGCGCTGCGCACGGTGAAGGCGTCCGGCGCCGAGCACCGCGAGGAGGAGACGATCCACGCGGCGGCCGAGGAGTCGTGGCGGCAGAGCGTGCGGGCCGCCAAGTGGTCGGCCGCCGCCGGGAACACGGCCGGGCTCGCCATGCAGATCGCGTTCATCACGGTGCTTGCGGTGGGCGGCGCGCGGGTCGCGACCGGCGCGATCGACGTGGGCACGCTGGTGGCGTTCCTGCTGTACGTCTTCTATTTGATGTCGCCGATCCAGCAGGTCGTGGGCGCGATCACCCAGTACCAGACGGGTGCCGCCGCGCTCGCCCGTATCCAGGAGGCGCTGCGGCTGCCCGCCGAGCCGGCCTCCGCACCGGCTCCGCTGCCGTCCCCGGACGCGGAGCCCGCCGCCCTCGCCTTCGACGAGGTCCGTTTCCGGTACGCCGACGATCTGCCGTACGTCCACCACGGGGTGACCTTCGAGGTCCCGGCGCGGGGCATGACGGCGTTCGTGGGCCCGTCGGGCGCCGGCAAGACCACGGTCTTCTCGCTGATCGAGCGGTTCTACGATCCCGAGGCGGGCCGCATCACGGTCGACGGCCGTGATGTCGCCGAGTGGGAGCTGTCCCGGCTGCGGTCCGCGATCGGGTACGTCGAACAGGACGCGCCCGTGCTGTCCGGGACGCTGCGGGACAACCTGCTCCTGGGCAACCCGCGCGCCGACGAGGGCGACCTGACACGGGTGCTGAAGACGACCCGGCTGGACGGCCTGGTCGCCAGGCTTCCGCAGGGCCTGGAGACCCTGGTCGGCCACCGGGGCACCAAGCTCTCCGGCGGCGAGCGTCAGCGGGTGGCCATCGCGCGGGCCCTGCTGCGCCGCCCCCGGCTGCTGCTGCTCGACGAGGCGACGAGCCAGCTGGACGCGGTGAACGAGGCGGCGCTGCGCGACACGGTCGCGGACGTGGCCCGTACGACGACGGTGCTGGTCGTGGCCCACCGGCTGTCCACGGTGACGATGGCCGACCGCATCGTGGTCATGGACGCGGGCCGGGTCCGCGCGGTCGGCACCCATCGCGAACTGGTGGCCGCCGACCCGCTGTACGCGGAGCTGGCGGCCACGCAGTTCCTCGCGACGGCCGGATAGCCGGAGCCCCCGGAGGGACCCCGGGGGTCAGAAGGGGAAGTGCGACTGCTGGCCGGCGATGGTCACCCAGCGGGTGTTGGAGAACGCCTCGATGCCCCAGCGTCCGCCGAAGCGGCCGTAGCCGGAGGCCTTCACCCCGCCGAAGGGGGCCATCGGCTCGTCCGCCACGGACTGGTCGTTCACGTGCACGATGCCGGTACGGATCCGGCGCGCGACGGCCAGGCCGTGGGTGGCGTTCTCGGTGATGATGCCGCAGCTCAGGCCGTTGTCGGTGTCGTTGGCGAGGGCCACGGCCGTGGCGTCGTCGGCGAACGACCGCAGGACGCAGAGCGGACCGAAGGACTCCTGGTAGTACAGGTCGGCGTCCTGGGGGACGTCGGTGAGCACGGTCGCCGGGTGCACCGCGCCCTCGGGCTGCCCGCCCCCCGTGAGCACGGTGGCGCCCTTGGCGACGGCGTCCTTGACCAGGGCGGCGATCCGTTGGGCGGCGTCGGCGCTGACCAGCGGACCGACCACCGTGTGCGGGTGGTTGGGGTCGCCGGCCTGGAGGGAGGCGACCTTGGCGGTGAACTTCTGCGCGAACTCCTCGGCGAGCGACTCGTGGACGAGGATGCGGTCGCCGGACATGCAGATCTGTCCGGCGTTCATGAAGACGCTGAAGGTGACGGCGTCGACGGCGTAGTCCACGTCGGCGTCGTCGAGCACGATCACCGAGTTCTTGCCGCCCAGCTCCAGCACGGCGGGCTTGAGATGACGGGCCGCGTGCTCGCCGATGATCCGGCCGACACCGGTGGAGCCGGTGAAGTTCACCGCGCGGACCCGCTCGTCGGAGATCAGCGCCTCGGCGATCTGCGCCGCGTCCTCGGGGGCGTTGGTGACGACGTTGAGCACCCCGTCGGGCAGCCCCGCCTCCCGGAACACGTCCGCCACGAGGAGCCCGCAGGCGATCGGGGCGTCCTCGCTGGGCTTGACGACGACGGTGTTGCCCGCCGCCAGCGGCGCCGCGACCGCCCGGACACCGAGGATGACCGGCGCGTTCCAGGGGGCGAACGCCGCGACCACACCCAGCGGTTCGCGTACCGCGAGGCCCAGCGCGCCCTCCTTCTGGCTGCTGAGGACCTCACCGCGCGGCGCGGTGATCGCGGCCGCGGCCTCGCGCAGGATGTTCGCCGCGAGCGCCACGTTGAAGTACGCCCACGGCCGGGTGCCGCCCGCCTCGCGGGCCATGATGTCGGCGACCTGGTCGCCCCGGCCCTCCAGCAGCTCGGCCGCCTTGAAGAAGATCGCCCGCCGGGCGAAGGGGGTGAGCGCGGCCCACTCCTCGAAGGCGGCGTCCGCGGCGTCCACGGCTCGCCGGACGTCCTCCGGCCCGGCCGCCGCGACCGTCGCGTACACCTCCCCCGTGTACGGGTCGAGGTCCTCGGCGGTGCGGCCGGACGTGGCGGGCACGTCCTTGCCGCCGATCAGAAGGTCACGGGTGATGGCCATGATGCGGCTTCCTAGGGGTACGTATCGACGACGGTACGTGATCGAGCATGATCGCTCATGAACGTTCGTAGTGCGAAATTCAATTACGTTACTGTTCCGTGATGCTCTGCCCGGCCCCCGGGCATGTCAAGAGCCCCACCACGACGAACGCGGCGGGGCTCCGGAACGGACGCGGGCGGCTTCGCTACTCGATGGCGCCCAGCAGGCCGAGGGCGGGGGCGGCCATGTCGGTGACCTGGTGCAATTCGTTGAGCCGGTTCAGTTCGTGCACCTGGTTGAGGCTCTTGAGCTGCTGCGAGGGGCGCGGCAGGGCCGCCCGCTGCTCCTCGGGAAGATCGCCGACGGCGAGCGAGTCCAGCGTGGTCATCGGGTTGAGCTGCGTCGTTTCCGCGACGGCGTCCGCGTTCGCCATCGGTGCGGCCAGGCCCGTGACACCGATGGCGAGACCCACGGCGGCGACGATACGTCGAGTTGAGATCATGCCCTCAGCAACGCGCCCCGGGCCCCTGCGGTCACGGCCGCTCACCCGTGAGGCGCAGGGGCGGACGGAGGCGAGCGCAACGCCGTTCGACGCGCGCCCGCGCCTGCGCTTGCCGAGTCCCGCCGGACGGAGGAGCCTCGAAGGAGAGGCCGTTCGCGGCCCGTTCACCCATGCCGGGCCACGGCCTTTCGAAGGAGGTCACCCATGGGCACCTCGACCAGCCCCGCCTTCGACGTCGAAGCGCTGCGCAGGGGCACGGAGGAAGCGAACGCGGCGACGCTGACGTCGCTCTACGCGGACGACGCCGAACTGCGCGTCGTGGACCGCAACACCCAGCCCAGCCACCCCAAGGTCCTGCACGGCCGGAACGAGATCGGCGCGATGTTCGACGACGTCTGCAGCCGGGAGATGACCCACAGGGTCGAGCAGTGCCTGGTCCAGGGCGACCAGGTCGCGTTCACCGAGTCCTGCGAATACCCCGACGGGGTGCGGGTCCTGGCGAGTTCCATGATCTCTCTGAAGGACGGGAAGATCGTCGACCACACGATGGTCCAGGCCTGGGACGAGTGAGCGTCCGGGGCGCCGACTCGCCCCGGACCGCTCTCGGCGGGCCCCCGGCGGCGCGGTGCGCTTTCGGACAGGGGCTCTTTCGGGTCATCGCGGTGCCGTCCCCCTGACGGGGCACGGTCGCGCGGCCATACTGACGGGCGTGCGTGTAGCGATCATGACGGCGGGTTCCCGGGGTGACGTGGCGCCGTACACCGGACTCGGACACGGGCTGGTGCGGGCGGGACACGAGGTCACGCTGGTGACGCACGCCCGTTTCGAACCCCTGGTGGCGGGTTCGGGAGTCGTCTTCCACTCCCTGCCCGTGGATCCCCGGGCGGAGCTGGAGTCGGAGCGCGGGCAGGGGCTGCACCGGAGCACCACCGGCGCCGGGAAGCTGTACCGGGCGGCGGAGATGGCCCGGAGCCTGGTGGGACGGATGGCCGGCGATCTGGTGGCCGCCGCCCGCGCCAGCGACGCCCTGCTGCTGGCGGGCACCCTCGCGCCCCTCGGCCACACCATCGGTCAGGGCCTCGCGATCCCGACGCTCGGCGTGAACCTCCAACCCCTGGCGCCCACAAGGGAGTTCGCGCCCCCGATGACCGGGGTGCGCTCCTGGGGCCCGGTCGGCAACCGGGCGGCCGGGCACGCGGTGAACACGGCCGTCGAATGGATCTTCGCGGAGGAGGTACGCAGGCTGCGCGCCGAGTACGGGCTTCCGCGCACCGGCCGGACGGCCGCGCGGCGGGCCCGTGAGCGGCTGGGCCGGCCGGTGTTCCACGGCTTCAGCCCCCGGGTGGTGCCACGGCCCGGGGACTGGCGGGCCGGGCTGGACGTCACCGGTTACTGGTGGCCGTACGACAGCGTGGACCGGCTGCCGGCCCCGCTGCTGGACTTCCTCGACGCCGGTCCTCCGCCCGTCTTCGTGGGCCTGGGCAGCGCCACCGTGCCCGATCCCGAGCGGATGAGCGACGAGGTCGTACGGGCCCTGCGGGCGGCCGGGCTGCGCGGGGTGATCCAGCGCGGCTGGGGCGAACTGCGGGGCGAGGGCGACGACATGTTCACCGTGGGCGAGGTCCCGCACTCCCTGCTCTTCCCGAGGACGGCGGCCGTCGTCCACCACGCGGGCGCGGGCACCACGGGGGCCGGCCTGCGCGCCGGGGTGCCTGCCGTGCCGGTGCCCGTGCAGTTCGACGAGGGTTTCTGGGCGGCCCGGCTGGTCGCCCTCGGGGTGGCGCCTGCCGCCGTCCCGCTGCGCGGCTTCACCGCCGCCGCCCTCACGGCCGCCCTGCGCCGGGCGACCACCGACCCGTCGTACGGCCGTCGCGCCCGCGCCCTGGCCGAGCATCTGCGGGCGGAGGACGGGGTGGCCCCGGTCCTGACGGCGGTGAACCGACTGGCGGGCTGAACGTGCGAGGGCGTGAAGAGCAGGGGCTGCGCCCCTGCTTTTCAGGGGCGCGGGGAACTGCGCGAGAAGCCCCACCGGACCCGCACCCGAAGAACCACCCTGCCATCCCCTACGGTTCCGCCACTTCACCCTCCCCCGGTCGCCATCCCACCGGTCGCAGTATCCCCAGCAGCAGTCGGACCAGTTCGTCGACCACCTCGTCCAGAGGGGCGTCGACCCAGCCGGCCTGCCAGTCGTGGAGGAGGCCGTTGACGCTGCCGATGAAGGCGGTCGCGGCGATGCGGTAGTCGCGGTGGACGGCCTCGCCGCGCTCCGCCGCCGCGGTGGCCTCGGCGCAGATGAAGTCGACCCAGCGGGCGCGGCGTTCGAGGCGCTGGCGCTCCATACGGGGACTGACGCCGACGATCTCGGTGAAGGTGATGCGCAGCCGGCGCGGGTCGCCGGTGACATTGGCGGCGTACGCGAGGAACGCCGCGGAGACCCGCTCGGCGATCGGCCGCCCCTCCGCCGTGGCGAGTCCGGCGAGCGCGGCCTCCTCCGCCCAGTCGTTGACCCGTAGATGGAGAGCGGCCAGCACGTCCTCCAGGGAGTGGAACTCCTCGTAGAACTGGCGGGTCGACAGTCCGGCGGCCTCACTCAGGGCCGCGATGGTGGTCGCCCGGAAGCCGGGGGTGTCGCCGAAGAGCCGCAGCCCCGCGTCGAGGAAGCGGTCCCGGCGCTCGGCCCGGCGCTCCGCCGCGGATCTGCCCCCGTAACGGCCGGTGGGCTGTTTGAGCCTGCCCGACACGTTTCTCCCTCCTGACGGACTCACCCGTACGACGCCCGATGCGGCCGTCGCTCGATTTTGTCGTGTCCCTGGTCTTGTGGTGAAGCGGGACCGTTCCTTACTTTCCAGTAAGTCTGCTCTGAACACAGGTGTGTTCAGACTCCGCCCGCGCAGGAGGATCCGACATGCCCCTCTCCCCCACCCCCCGTGTCCGCAGGAACCGGCACCTCGGTGCCGTCGCCGTCGCCCTCGCGCTGACCGCCTCGGCCGCGGCGACCGCGACGCCGGCGAGCGCCGCTGCCGGTCTGCGGGAGGTGATGTTCGTGGGCAACAACTGGGAGGGCACCGCAGATGTCATCAAGGCCTCCGGCGACTTCGCCAAGATCGGCCGTATCAACGTCATCCCCGACAAGGACGCCCGGATGGCGGAGATCAACGCCGACCCGATCCGGTGGATCGCCTACATGACGATCCGGAACAGCGTGGGCGAGGGCCACGACCAGTACGTGGACGACATGTACTCCACGCCGGACGGCTCGTCGATGGTCGTCTCCCGCCCGAGCTTCGCCGACGTGGTCTCCATCGACATCAGGACCGGCGCCGTCAACTGGCGCTTCCCCGTGTCGGGTTACCGCTCCGACCACATGGCGGTCTCCCCCGACGGCAAGCGCGTCGCGGTGTCGGCGTCGACCGGCAACACCGTGCACGTCCTGGACATCGTCACCGGCAAGGAGGTCGGTTCGTTCAAGACCGGCGACAAGCCGCACGAGAACATCTTCACCAAGGACGGCAAGTACATCTGGAACATGGCGATCGGTGACGTCAACACCCAGACCGACGCGCCCTGGCTGGACTGGACGAAGGGCGACCGCAAGATCACGGTCGCCGACGCCAACACCTTCCAGCAGGTCAAGGTGATCGACATGCGCGCGCGGCTCGACGCCATCGGGCTGAGCGACTACTCGGACGCGGTCCGTCCCGCCGCGTTCTCGCCGGACGAGACGAAGCTGTACTTCCAGGTGTCGTTCTTCAACGGCTTCTTCGAGTACGACATCGCCACCGACAAGATCACCCGCACCAAGACCCTGCCGAAGTCCCCGGGCGTCAGCGACGACCGCACCACCTTCGTCAACGACTCCCGCCACCACGGCCTCACGATGAAGCCGGACGGCACCAAGCTGTGCATCGCGGGCACGATGGACGACTACGCGACCGTCGTGGACCGCGTGACCCTCCAGGAGGGCCCGCTGGTCCCGGTCTCCAAGCCGTACTGGTCGACCGTCAGCGGTGACGGCAAGTCCTGTGTGGTCTCCGAGAGCGGTGCCGACCAGGTCACCGCGATCGACTTCGCCACCGGGAAGAAGACCGTGTCCGTCGCAGTCGGCGACCACCCCCAGCGGGTGCGCGTGGCACAGGTGCCCGCCGACTGGACCGGACCCTCGGCTAACTGAACCTGGTGGTCAGCCAGTTCGACAGCTCCGTCCGCGCCGCGCTCAGCTGCGTCGCGGTCGGGGCTGTCGCGCCGTTGGTGACCAGGGCGTAGTGCAGCTTGCCCGAGTCGGCGGCGGTGAGGAGCAGACGGCGGCTGCCGGTGCCGCCGGGTTCCCGTGCGGCGGCGATCGGCGTGGACGTGGTGTACGCCGGCGGCGCGGCCGTCACCCCGAGGTCGGACACCACCGTGGTGGACGCGGTGGGGAAGGACGCCGGGAGGTGCAGCTCGGTCGGTTCGGTGCTGCCGTCCGAGCGCCAGACCAGCAGGGAGTACTGGCCGGAGCCGACGAGCGAGGAGACGTTCGGCAGGGAGCCGGGCACCGGGTTCCACGTCAGGGTCGTGGAGCCGTCGCGCGAGCGGTCCTCGTAGGTGAAGGCGACCGTCCGGCCCGCGGTGGCGCTCGGGTAGATCCGGTCCAGCATCCGGGCGTCCTGCCGGAGCACGGCCGTGCCGGAGTCGTCGAGGCGTACGGCGGAGAGGTCCTCGTCGTTCCAGCCGTCGGCCTCGACCTGCACCTTGTCGGGGTTGTCGTTCATCAGCTCGTGGTGGCGGCCCCAGTAGATGTCCCACTGCCACTGGGAGCCGGAGAGGACCGGGCCGGAGGCGGCCGGGTTCGACCACCAGTCGACGCCCTTCACCCGGGAGTCCAGCGCCTGGTACATGGCCTTGTGGACCGTGGGCGCCTTGTCGGAGACCGAGCCGCTGAGCGGGTGTCCGAACTCGCTGACGATCGCCGTCGTGCCGCCGGCGGCGGCCCGGTCACGGACGGCCTGGAAGTCGTTCACGTACTGGCCGTTCTCCGCCTTGCCCCACATGAAGACGCCGGAGATCGCCTTCTGGTCGTAGAAGTGGGTGTTGAAGACATAACGCGGTCCGATGGTGCCCGCGTCGAGCAGTCCGCCCTCCTGCTTCTGGAAGTCGATGTTGGCGTTCCAGAAGAGGTTCGGCTCGACGAACGCCGGTTTGGACTGCCAGCCCGCCGCGTCCATCCGGGCGCGGAACTTGACGTAGAACGGCCACAGGACGTCCTTCTCCCACGTCCTGCTGGTCTGCCCGGAGTCGAGGGTCCCGAAGTGGGGCTCGTTCCACGGGTCGAAGCCGACGAGGCCCTGGAACTGGGCGGTCGTGAGGTTCGCCTTCAGATACGTCATCGTCTTCTGCGCGGTGTCCAGGAAGGAGTCCTGGAGCCCGTGGGTGTTGTGCCAGAAGTCGTACGTCGCCTCCGTCACGGCCGCGTTGGAGGTGATGTTCTGGCCCCAGAACGGGCAGATGCCGCAGTACTCGTCGGGGTAGTCACCGAGGTCGACGGCCCACTTGGGGGCGCCGTCGCCGGTGTACCAGCTGTCGGAGTCGAACAGCCAGCGGGAGTACAGGTCCTGGTGGAAGTCGGGGTAGACCTTGATCCCGGCGTCCAGGAACGCGCCCATCTGCGCGGTGGCCGCCGCCAGGTAGGAGGTGCTCACCTGCCCGCGGACCGGTTCCGCGTAGGCCCAGGAGAGCAGGAAGCGGACGGAGTTGCCGCCGCCGAGGGCCCTGAGCGCGGTCGCCGACTTCTTCGCGTCGGCGACCGAGGCGAAGGGCAGACCGTTGTTCTCCTTGAGTTTCGTCTCACCCGAGACGTTGTAGCCGCGCAGGACGACCTCGCGGCCGAGTCCGTCCTTGAAGGTGCCGCCGTCGACCGTGAGAGTGGCCGCGGCCTGTGCGTCGAACCAGAGTTCGTCAGTGAGAGCGGAGGCGGGCTGGGTGGGGCCCACCGTGGTCAGGAAGCCGGTGACGAGTACCAGGACACCGAGCAGACTCATGCGCAATCTTGACATGTCCGCCACATTCGACATGTGCACTACCGTCCCAATGGGCAGGCGAGTCGTCAATAGCAACTGACGCACGAGTAAGTACCCGTTTTCGCAAGACAGTTCACCTGCCACGACCGATTCTTTGCCCCCGCGCGACCGCGTCGGGCCGGCGCGGCCGACCGAAGGGTCCCCGAGCCGCACGGGAAACACCCCCGACGCACGCCTCTCGGAGTTCAGGCGATGTTCACCCGAACGTCACCAGGGAGGGCCCTGTCGCCGGGAGCGGCCTATGGTTGATCACAGTTTGGGCCTGTTTCTCCCGTACTCCGTCCGGTGTACACGAAAGGTGGTATGTGCGGTGGACAGCTCTTTTCGCGGGCTCCGCGAACACAAGCCAGGCACGCGTGACTTCGACCCGAGGAGCGCCCTGCCCCGTCTCGACCGCCTCGGGCCACGGGAGGGGGAGAAGCGCTCGGACGCACGGAACGAGCGCTGCGCGTCGCTGTACGACGCGATACGGGACATGGGCCGGTACCAGGCGGCGGTGGAGGCGGAGAGCCGCAGGACGGGCGGTGACGACCTCCTGCCCGGCCCATGACGAAATGACGCGACCAGGACCGAGCCACGTGTGAGGGGGCTCGGCGCGACCGACCACCATCGGGCTGGGCTTTCATGGGCACAGAACCGCGGACCGACACCGGCTTCTCCCCCGAGGAGCCCCCGGGACGCACCACGGGCAACAAGTACTTCAAGGAGTTCATGAGGCTCGTGCACGTGAGCCTGCGGAGCTGGTGGTGGGGGGAGCCGCTGGCGGCGACGCTCGGCGGTCTCGGGGGCGCCTGGATCGGGCACGACGACGACCTGCCCATGGACGAGGTGCTGGGCGTCGCCGTCTCCATGGTGGGCGTCATCATCGGATCCGTGTTCGCCGTCCTGGCGATGATCACCCGCGCCTGCGACAACACCTTTCTGCGCAAGGCGAGAAAGGCCCGGCTCCTGCCCGTCGTCAACTACCTGTGGCCGTTCTTCACCATCATCGGCATGGGGATCCTGTCCATCGTGTTCCTGCTGCTGATGGCCGGGATCTCCGAGGACGCGCCCACGCTGCTGCTCATGACGGTCAGCGCGTCGGCGGGGTTCTGCGTCCTGTGGACCCTGGCCGGTCTGCTGCCCGCCCTGGGGGCGCTCATCGTGTTCACCCGCCTCATCGAGAAGACCTCGGCCGTGAACGACTGACGACAGCCCCGGACGGCACCCGGTGCGGGGACGCGCACACGTCTCCCGCACCGGTCGTTCAGCCGCGCGTCACTCGTCGACGTTGAGCATGATGTGGGTCCGGTGACCGTCCAGGGTGAGGTAGCCGTCTCCGTAGGCGGAGCGGTAGTGGCCCGTGCCGCCGACGATGGCCGTCTTGGCCGTGACCGGCTGGAGCGGCCGGTAGTCGATCATGTCGCTGAGGGTCAGCGTCCCCTTCTTCAGGCGCAGCACGCGGGTGCACTGCGCGGTGACCGCCCCGGCCCCGCTGCGCACCACGTCGCACTCCGACTCGCCGTCGCCGGCGTACCGCAGCTCCGTCTTCCCCGACTTCTTGGCCTTGTGCGGGGTGTACAGGTCCAGCGGAGTGGTCCAGGTGCCGCCGACCACGCCGTCCGGGGACGGCCAGGTGGCGACCCGGTTGACGCCGACGAGCTCGACCTTCTCGATGTCGTTGTCCTGGTCCTTCTGCTCGGCCTGCGCCGACGTCGGGAGAAGGGCGAGCGTGGTGGTGAGGGCGGTGACGAGCACCCCGCGGACAGCCGATGTGATCACTGAACCTCCAGTTCGGACAAGGTGCACTCGGACGGCGGAACGGCCGACGGCCCGTCGGCGCGGGGGTGCCGGTCAGTCATCGACGTAGAGGTCGAAGACGAAGCGGCCGGGCTCCACGGTGATGTAGCCCTCGCCCTCGGCGTCGTTGTAGATGCCCGTGCCGCCCGCGATGGAGGTCTTGGCGGTGACGCGCTCGTCCCCCTTGCGGCTGATCATGTCGTGGAGGGTGATCTCCCCGCCCTTGAGGCGTAGCACCCGGGTGCACTGGGCGGTGGACCGCTGAGGGGTCGCCTCGACGAGGGTGCAGCGCGAGCCGCCGTCGCCGACGTACTTGCCCTTGGGGTCGTGCAGGTGCAGATAGGTGGTCCAGGTGTTGCCGGGCTCGGTCTGCGCGGCGGCTGTGTCGTGCGCGGCGTGGCCGACGAGCTTGACTCGTACGACGTCCTCGTCCCCGACGTCCGCGGCGGCCGGCGCGGAGAGCGACGTGGCGAGAGCTGCGGCCAGGACGCCGAGGGTCACGGCGCCGCGGGCAGTGGCAGAGGGCATGCATCCTCCCAGGTGAATGTGGTGGTGGGTGCTCGGACTCAGGAGCATGGACATTCCATGTACCGGGTCCCCGCATGGCAACGCGCCTGGCGCGGCGGACGGCCGAGGCCACCCGAACAGGGGCGCGCTCCTCATCCCCCTGGGCGTCCGCCCGCCCGGTCGGGCCCCTCGCGCGGACGCCCGCCGGCGAGGGGCGGCCCGCCGGTGTGCCGTACCCCCGCACTCGTACTTGGATGGAGGGGACGCGAGAGGAGCGGGCGATGCGTGAGATCCTCCCGGCGCTCGGCGCGTGGTACGCGGCGGGCTCCCCCTTCGGACTCGCCACCGTCGTCGCGGTCAGCCGGAGCGCGCCGCGCGGGCCGGGGGCCGCCATGGCGGTCGGGCCCGGGGACGAGGTGGTGGGCAGCGTCTCCGGCGGCTGTGTGGAGGGGGCGGTGTTCGAGCTGGCCCAGGAGGTGCGGGCGTCCGGCGAGCCGCGGTCGGCGACCTTCGGCTACAGCGACGACGACGCGTTCGCGGTGGGGCTGAGCTGCGGCGGGGAGATCACGCTCCTGGTGCGCCGGGTGACGGCGGCCGAGGACCCGTCGTTCGGGCCGGTGGCCGAGACGGTGGGTGCGGGGCGTCCGGTGACGGTGGCGACCGTGGTCGACGGTCCCGGAAGGCTCGGCGCCACGCTGGCGGTGTGGCCGGAGCGGACCCTCGGCAGCCTCGGCACGGCGGGCCTGGACGCCGCGGTCACCGCCGACGCGCGCGGGGAGTTGGCCCAGGGTGTCACCGGGCCGCGGCACTACGGCCCGCACGGCGAGCGGCGCGAGGACGCGGTCACCGTCTTCCTGCACTCGTTCGCGCCGCCGCCGCGCATGCTGGTCTTCGGCGCGATCGACTACGCGGCGGCGGTGGCCCGGATCGGCGACTTCCTCGGGTACCGGGTCACCGTGTGCGACGCCCGCCCGGTCTTCGCCACGCCGAAACGCTTTCCCCCGTCCGTGGAGGTGGTCGTCGACTGGCCGCACCGCTATCTGCGCGGCGCCGCCACCGACGACCGCACGGTCGTCTGTGTGCTCACCCACGACCCCAAGTTCGACGTGCCGCTCCTTCGGGAGGCGTTGCGCCGGCCGGCCGCGTACGTCGGGGCGATGGGGAGCCGCCGGACGCACGAGGACCGCACCCGGCGGCTGCGGGAGGCCGGGCTCGACACGGCCGCGCTGTCCCGGCTGCGCTCCCCCGTCGGCCTGGACCTCGGTGCCCGTACGCCGGAGGAGGTGGCGGTGTCCGTCGCGGCGGAGATCGTCGCGCTGCGGTGGGGCGGCAGCGGGGTGCCGCTGACGGAGACGAGCGGGGTGATCCATCCGCCGGCCCCGTCCCGGTGAGGGCTGTGACGCGGCCCCGGTGAGAGGCGACGATGCCGCCCCTGCTCAGGTCCTGGGCGGCAGTCGGTGCAGGTGGACCTCCGTCAGCGCGCCGTCGGCGACCGTCGCCGTCATGTAGGTGCAGTGGGGCTGCCGCCGGCGGTCGGTCGGGGAACCGGGGTTGAGCAGGCGAAGGCCGGTCGAAGTCGTCGTGTCCCACGGGATGTGGCTGTGGCCGAAGACCAGGACGTCGGTGTCGGGGAAGCGGGCGGCGCAGCGGGGTTCGCGGCCCTGCGCGGGGCCGGTCTCGTGGACGACGGCGAGGCGCAGCCCGGCGAGGTCGGCGCGGGCCACCTCGGGGAGGCGGGCGCGCAGGCCGGGGCCGTCGTTGTTGCCGTACACGGCGATCAGCCGGCGTGAGCGGGCCTGGAGCAGGTCGAGGGTGTCCTCGTCGACCCAGTCGCCGGCGTGCACGACGACGTCGGCGCGCGGCAGTTCCGCGAGGAGGGGGCCGGGCAGCGCCTTGGCGCGCTTGGGCAGATGGGTGTCGGAGAGGAGCAGCAGACGCACCCTGCCAGCGTGTCACTCGATGGGGATCTCCGCCCACACCTGCTTGCCGCCGCTGACCGGGACGGTGCCCCACGCGGAGGACATGGCCTCGACGAGGAGGATGCCGCGGCCGCCGGTGGCCTCCCAGCCGATGACGGTGGGTTTCATCGGGGTGCGCGGGGAGGAGTCGGCGACGGAGACGCGCAGCCGGTCGGCGAGCAGGGTGAGGTCGAGGCGGACCCGGCCGTCGGTGTGCACGAGGGCGTTGGTGACCAGCTCGGAGACCACGAGGAGCACGCTGTCGGCCACGGATTCGACGCCCCAGCGGCGCAGCACACGGCGGGTGTAGCGGCGAGCCTGCCCGACCGCCTGGGGGACGCGCCACACGCTCCAGTTCTCGCGCTGGGGGCGCAGCGCCATGCCGTCGTAGCGGACCAGGAGGAGGGCCACGTCGTCGTCGCGGTTGGCGCCGCCGAGGAGGGTGTCGGCGACCACGCCGAGGTGCGCGGGGTCGGCGGCGGACAGTTCGGCGGCGAGATGGTCGAGCCCGTCCTCCACGTCGACGTCGGCGGACTCCACGAGGCCGTCGGTGGTGAGGGCCAGCAGGGTGCCGGGGGTCAGCCGCAGCGGGCTCATCGGGAAGTCGGCCTGCATGACGACGCCGAGCGGCGGGCCGCCCTCGGCCTCGCTGATCTCGGTGCTGCCGCTCGGGTGACGCACCACCGGCGGGATGTGGCCGGCCCGGACGTACCAGGCGGAGCCCTCCTCCATGTCGATGTCGACGTAGCAGCAGGTCGCGAAGAGGTCGGTCTCCATGTCCATGAGGAGGCGGTTGGCGTGCGAGACGACGACGTCCGGGGGGTGCCCCTCGACGGCGTACGCGCGCAGCGCGGTGCGCATCTGGCCCATCAGGGTGGCGGCGCCCGCGTTGTGGCCCTGGACGTCGCCGATGACGAGGGCCACGTGGTTGTCGGGCAGCGGGATCACGTCGTACCAGTCGCCGCCGACCTCCAGTCCGGCCGTGGTGGGCAGATAGCGGGCGACGGCGACCGCGCCGGGCAGCTGGGGCAGGCGGCGCGGGAGCAGGGTGCGCTGGAGCATGCCGACGAGTTCGTGCTCGGCGTCGAAGGCGTGGGCCCGCATCAGGGCCTGCCCGGCCAGGCCCGAGGCGGCGGTGAGCAGGGCGCGTTCCTCGGGGCCGAAGTCGTGGGGGTTGTCCCAGCCGATCAGGCACGCCCCCGCCATGCGGCCGCCGGCGGGCAGCGGGAGGACGGCGAGGCCGCCGGGGCCGACGTCGGCGAGGGCCGGCTCCAGATCGGCTCCGGCGGGCCAGATCCCGGCGCGTCCCTCGCGCAGGGCGGTGGCGAGGGTCGGCATGGTGCGCACGGGGGCGTCCGGCCACTCGGAGCGCCATTCGGAGCGCCACACCTCGGGCCAGACCTCCGGCTGCGGCGGATCGAGGACGGTGACGACCAGGCGGTCGCCCTCCAGCTCGGCGAGGGCGATCCGGTCGGCCTGCAGCGGTTTGCGCAGGGCGGTGACCACGGCCTGGCTGACGTCCCGGACGGTGCCGGCGGTGGCCAGGGCGGCGGCGAGGCGCTGGATGCGGGCCACGTCGCCGCGTCCGGTGCGCAGGGTGGAGGCGTCGGCGACGGTGCCGACGAGACGGGCGGGCCGCAGCTCGCCACCGGGCAGGATCCGGCCGCGCAGCCGGAGCCACTTCTGCTCGCCGGACGGCTGGAGGATGCGGAACTCCAGCTCGCGGTCGCCGATGGACATGTGGTCCGCCTCCACGACGGACATCAGCGCCGGCAGGTCCTCGGGCACGGTCAGCGCGATCAGCGTCTCGACGCGGCCGTCGAAGTCGTCCGGGCCGATGCCGAACAGCTCCAGCAGCCCCTCGTCGACCTCGACCCGCCCGGTGTCCATGGCGAGGTCGAAGGAGGCGCCGGACCCGGCGGGCGTTGCGGGAGCGGCGCCGGCGGCCGCCTCGGCGAGCACGTCGAGGCAGCGCCGGTCCTCGGCGTCGAAGGCGTCCGTGCCGTCGCCGACGGCCACGAGACAGCCGCGTTCGCGCAGCGGCAGCAGGCCCAGGGAGAAGCCCCCGGCCAGGGCACGGCGGACGTCGGCGTCCTGAGGGGTCTCGGCGTCCTGAGGGGCGTCCTGAGGGGCGTCCTGGTGCGGGTCGGTGCCCGGGTGCGGGTCGGTGTCCCGGAGCAGGTCCGTGGAGGCGAGCCAGCGCGGGCGGCCCGAGCGGCAGGTCTCGGCGACCGGGGCGGTGCCCGATGCCGGATAGCTGTCGGAGAGCCCGTACAGGTTCCGGGGCACGCCGGCGGAGGCGGTGAGGGACAGGGCCTCGCCCTCACCGTCGGGGAGGTACACGGCGGCGACGGTCGCGCTGGTGAACACGAGCACCTGTTCGAGGATGGCGTGCAGCCGCTCGTGCGGATCGAGATCGCCGCCGAGCGTCCTCAGCGCGAGTTCGGCACGCAGCGTCCTCGTTCCGTGTTCCGCAGCGCCCTCACTGACCACGTCCGCAATTACAGCGCTTCCGGCCCGGTCGCGCAGCCCCTGGGACCGTTCGGCGAGGCCGGGGCCCTGTCCACGGGGGCCGTCCGGGATCGAAAGAACCCGAACAGATCTTCACGCGTGCGTTCCGCACACCGACCGCGTGACAGGCGTGACGGGTCACTGGTGACAGCCGTGACTGTCGGGTCCCGGGGCGGGCTGGAAGGCTCGTCCTCACCCGGCCCAGGGGGCGACGGCAGTGACGGCACACGACTCGGGGGACGCGCATGGACAAGCGGTACGAGGCGTACGCGCTCGCCGACCGGCACTTCTACGAGACACCGGACCGGCTGTCGGCCGGTGACCGCGCCGGCACGGCGGCACCGGGCTTCGAGACGGCGGGGCGCGCGGTCCCCGAGGGCTGGCGGGCCGCCCGGATCGGGGACTGGCTGACGCTGACCCCGGTCGACGACGGCGGGCGGCCCCGTCCCGGGCCCACCCAGGGATGGAAGGTGCACGCCTCCGCCACCCGGGCGAACGCGGACCGCGTCGCGGCGATCGTGTGGGACTACTGCGTGCCCCGGCGGATCCCGTTCAAGTTCGTGCCGGGCCCGCATCTGCTGCACCTGCGCAACGCGAAGTACGCGGCCCGCGACACCAGCGGCAAGTTCGTGACGGTCTACCCGGCCGACGAGGAGCAGCTGCACCTCGTCCTGCGCGAGCTCGGGGCGCTCCTTGAGGGCTTCGAGGGGCCGTACATCCTCACCGACCTGCGCTGGAACGAGGGACCGCTGTACGTCCGCTACGGCGCCTTCGCCCGCTCCTTCGTCGTCGACGAGCGCGGCACGCTCGTCCCGGCGGTGCGCGACGGCGCGGGCACGCTGGTCCCGGACCAGCGCAAGCCGACCTTCCATGTGCCCGACTGGGTGACCCTGCCCGCGTTCCTGGAGCCGCAGCTGGCGGCGCGCAACACGACCACGGTCGGGGAGCTGCCGTACCGCATCGAGAAGGCGCTGCACTTCTCCAACGGCGGCGGGGTGTACGTCGGCACCGACACCCGCGACGGCCGCCGGGTGGTCCTCAAGGAGGGGCGCCCGCACGCCGGGCTGGCCGCCGACGGGGCCGACGCGGTCACCCGGCTGGAGCGGGAGAAGGACGCGCTGGAGCGGCTCGCCGGCCTGGGGGTGGTGCCCGAGGTGCGTGACTGGTTCACCCTGGGCGACCACCGCTTCCTGGTCATGGACTTCGTCGAGGGCCGCCCGCTCAACTCCTACGTGGCCGAACGGCACCCGCTGCTCGCGGCGGACCCCGGACCGGGCGCGGTCGCCGCGTACACGGCGTGGGCGTTGCGCGTCCACCGGGCCGTCGAGGAGGCGGTCGAGGCGGTGCACGGGCGCGGGATCGTCTTCAACGACCTGCACGTCTTCAACATCATGGTCGCGCCCGACGAACACTCGGTGTCGCTGCTGGACTTCGAGGCCGCGGCACCCGCCGAGGAGAACGGCCGTCAGGTCGTCGCCCACCCCGGCTTCCTCGCGCCCCCGGACCGCACCGGCCCCGACGTCGACCGCTACGCCCTCGCGTGTCTGCGCCTCGCGCTGTTCCTGCCGGTCACCTCGCTGCTCGTGGTGGAGCGGGCGAAGGCCGCGCATCTGGCGGCGGTGATCGCGGAGCAGTTCCCGCAGGTGCCGCGCGCGTTCCTGGACGAGGCGGTGGCGGAGATCTCCCGTGACATCGGGGCCAAGGGGACGGCATCGCCACCGGCACCGGCACCGGTGGCGCGCACCCGGGCGCCCGAGGCAGGGTCGGGCAGTGTTGCGGACGACGTGGCGGCCGGGGCGGGTGGCGTGGCGGCCGGCTGGTCGCCGGCCGAGCCCGGCGACTGGCCCTACAGCCGCGACTCCATGGTCAAGGCGATCCTGGCCTCCGCGACGCCGGAGCGCGACGACCGGCTCTTCCCCGGCGACGTCGCCCAGTTCTCCGACGGCGGCGGCCTCGGGCTCGCGCACGGCGCGGCGGGGGTCCTGTACGCGCTCGCGGAGGTCGGCGCCGAACGCTACGAGGAGGGCGAGCGCTGGCTGCTCGACCACACCGACCCGGTGCCGATCGGCACGCCGCTCGGCCTGTACGACGGCCTCGCGGGCGTCGCCCACACCCTGGAGCGGCTGGGGCACCGGCAGCGGGCCCTGGACCTCGTCGAGCAGATCCTCGGCGAGAAGTGGCACAAGCTGTCGTCCGACCTGCGCGGGGGCCTCGCCGGGCTCGGACTGGTGCTCGACGAGCTGGCGCGGACCACCGGTGAGGCCACGTTGCACGACCACGCGGCGCGGGCGGCCGACCTGCTGGTCCGGCGTCTAGCCGAGCCCCGCCCGGCACCGCCCCGCCGCCGGGCCGGCCTGCTGCGCGGCGCGAGCGGACCCGCGCTGTTCCTGCTGCGCCGGTACGAGGCCACGGGCGAGCGCGCGTTGCTCGACGCGGCAGGCGAGGCGCTGCGGCAGGACCTGGAGTGTCTCGTCGAGCAGAAGAACGGCGGGCTGGCCGTCGACGAGGGGTGGCGGACGATGCCGTACCTCGGCGACGGGAGCGTGGGCGTCGGGATGGTGCTCGACGACTACGCGGCGGCGACCGGCGCCGTCGATGCCGGCGACCGTGACGACGCCGGTGACGGCGCCGGTGGCGATGCGGCTGCCGCTGGCAGTACCCGTGCCGATGACGGGGGCGGTCGATTCGCCCGCCCCGCGGACGAGTTCGCCCGGGTCCGCGCGGGCGTCCTGGCCGCCGCGTCCTATCGCTTCTACGCCCAGCCGGGGCTGTTCGAGGGCCGCGCCGGGATGATCCTGCACCTCGCCCGGACGGGTGCCCCGCGCGAGCGGCTGACGGAGCAGATCGCCGCCCTCGGCTGGCACTCGATGCCCTACCAGGGCCAACTGGCCTTCCCAGGGAACCACTTGATGCGGCTCTCCATGGACCTCGGTACCGGAACGGCGGGGTGCCTGCTGGCCCTCGGCGCGGCCCACGCCGCCGCCGACGGCGACGCCACGGCGCACCTTCCGTTCCTGCCGCCGCTCCGACGGCGGCCCCACTGACGCGGTTCCGCCACCCGGCGGAGTCGTGACGCACCACTCCCGTCCCCACAAGGGCCCCGAGCGGGCCACCGATCGAAAGGAATCGACATGGCACTCCTCGACCTGCAGACGATGGAAGCCGACGAGACGACCGGCACCGGCGGCCCCAGCTCCCTGAGCGTGCTGTCCTGTGTGAGCGCGGCCAGCATCACGCTCTGCCTCTGATCATCTGCCTCTGATCGTCCGAGCGGGCGTCCGGGTCACCCGGGCCGCCCGTCGGACCGGCACGGCGGCTGAGTCGCGCCGACGGCTCCGGACGGTTCCTCTCCCCTGTCCGGGGAGGGGCCGTCCGGGGCCCATCCGTCATTCTTCCGGTCACTCATCGGCCATTCCCTCCGGTCAGTCATCGGGCCATCACTCCGGTCACTCCGGTCACTCATCGGGCCATCACTCCGGTCACTCCGGTCACTCATCGGGCCATCACTCCGGCCGTTCATCCGGTCGTCCCACGTCAGGACAGGTATGACGACCCTCACCGAAGGCGGTGCCCACGGCCCGGCGGCCGTGTCCGTCCCCCTGCTGCGCTCGATCGTCCGCCGCTCCGGCCCCCGTTGCGCGGCCCTGGCACTCGTGTCCGTGGCCTCGACGGGGGCGAGTCTGTTGCTGCCGGTCGCGCTGGGTCGGGCCCTTGACCTGCTGCTCGCCGGCGATCCGGACGGTTCGCGCCAGGTGCTGTGGTGCGCCGTGCTGGTCCTCGTGGCGGCCGTCCTCGACGCGGTCGAGACCGTGCTCGGCGGTACCACGAACGCCCGGGCCACCGCATGGCTGCGCCACGGTCTGGTCCGGCACGTCCTGGCCGTCGGGCCCCGGGCCGTCGCCCGGTTCGGCCCGGGGGACCTGGTGGCCCGGCTCGTGGGGAACGCGGCCCAGGCGGGAACGGCGCCCGCGACCGCCGCCGCGCTCCTCGCCGCGCTCGCCGGGCCCCTGGGCGCCGTGGTGGCCCTCACGGTGATCGACCCGCGACTCGGGGCGGCCTTCCTGATCGGCGCACCGCTGCTCGTCCTGCTGCTGCGCGCTCTCGCGCGGGACTCCTCCGACTGTGTGACGCGCTACCAGCGGGCCCAGGGCCGTATCGCGGGCGGCCTGGCGGAGGCCGTCGCCGGACACCGCACGATCGCCGCCGCCGGGACGGCCGAGCGCACCGTCGCACGTGTCCTGCGCCCCCTGCCCGAACTCTCCCGCGAGGGTCACCGCATGTGGCTCGTCCAGGGCCGCGCCGCCGCCCGGGCGGCCACCGTGGCCCCGCTCCTGCAGCTCGCGATCGTGGCCACCGCCGGGGTCCTGCTCACCCGACAGCAGCTCTCCGTGGGCGAGTTGCTGGCCGCGTCCCGCTACGCCGTCCTCGCCGCGGGCGTCGGCGTCCTGGTCGGGCAGCTCACGGGCCTGGTCCGCGCGCGGACGGCGGCCGAGCGGCTCGACGAGATACGGAGCGAGCCCGCGACCCGATACGGGGGGCGTGCGCTGCCGCCCGAGGGGACGGGGCGGCTGGAGCTGTGCTCCGTGACCGTCCGCCGGGGTGGGCGCGCCGTGCTGGACGGCGTCGATCTGGTGGTCCCGGCCGGCGCCACGGTCGCTGTGGTGGGCCGGTCGGGCGCGGGCAAGTCGCTGCTCGCGGCCGTGGCCGGGCGGCTGGTGGATCCGGACGAGGGGGAGGTCCGGCTCGACGGGGTGCCGTTGCCCGAGCTGGACCGCCGGGAGCTGCGGCGGGCGATCGTCCACGCCTTCGAACGCCCGGCCCTGCTGGGCGAGTCGGTGGAGGACACCATCGCCTTCGGCGTGGTCCGCCCCTCCCCCGCCCGGGTGCGGGAGGCTGCCCGCGCCGCGCACGCCGACGGTTTCGTCCGGCGCCTTCCCGAGGGTTACGCCACTCGATGCGCCGATGCGCCCCTGTCCGGTGGTGAGGCCCAACGCCTGGGCCTGGCGCGCGCGTTCGCCCGCGACAGTCGTCTGCTGGTGCTCGACGACGCCCTCTCCAGCCTCGACACCCTGACCGAGCACGACATCACCGACGCCCTCCTGCGTCCCGCCGCGGGCGGCAGCCGTCTGCTGGTCGCGCACCGCGTCACCACGGCCGCCCGCGCGGACACGGTGGTGTGGCTGGAGAAGGGGAGGGTGCGCGCGGTGGGACCGCATGCGGAGTTGTGGCGGACGGCGGAGTACCGGGAGCTGTTCGGGACGCGGGCGCCGAACAGCACGGACCGGACTGACCCGATGGACCGGACGGACCGGACGGACCGGACGGACCGGACGGACCGGACGGACGCCGTCCACGAGGGCGGCGTGCCCCGGGGCGCGCCCGGCGGAGGGGGCCGATGAAGGGCGGCGGCCTCTTCCATCGGGGCCTGCGCCATCTCCGGCGGCGGGCACGGGTCGTCGTGCGGCTGGCCCTGTGGTCCGTGGTGGAGACGGGGCAGACCTTCCTCATGGGGTACGCCCTCGCGCGGGCCCTCGACGACGGGTTCCTGGCGGGGCGGGCCGGGGTCGGGCTGGGGTGGCTCGGGGCCGCCGCGGCGGCCGTGCTGCTGGGAGCGCTGGGGACGTGGCGGGTGTACGGGTGCGTGGCGGGGCTCGTGGAACCGTTGCGGGACGGGCTGGTGCGCGGGGTCGTCGAGCGGGGGGTCCGGGAGGCGGACGGCGGGGCCCTGTCCGGGCTGACGCAGCAGGTGGAGATCGCCCGGGACACCTTCGCCGGACTCGTCATGGTGTCCCGCTCGTTCCTGTTCACGTCCGCCGGGGCGCTCGTCGGGCTCTTCTCCCTCGCCCCGCCGCTGCTGCTGGTCGTCGGCCCCCCGCTGGTCGTCGGTGTCGCCCTGTTCCTGGTGACGCTCAGGCCCCTGGCCCGCCGCCAGGAGAGCTTCCTCGTCGCCGACGAGGCGCTCGCCGACCGGCTCGGTGCCGTCTGCCCGGGGTTGCGGGACATCACGGCCGCCGGCGCGGAGGACTCCGTCGCCGCCGACGCCGGCCGGCGCGTGGACGCCGAGCTGCGGGCGGCGCGCTCCCTGGCCCGCTGGGGCGTGGCGCGGGTCGCCGCGCTCACCGTCGGTGGCCATCTGCCCGTCGTGCTGCTGCTGGTCGCCACCCCTCGGCTGCTGGACCGCGGAGTCACGCCGGGCGCCCTGATCGGCGCTCTCGCCTACGTCACCCAGTCCCTCCTCCCCGCCCTGCAGAACCTGGTGCACGGCCTGGGCACCAGCGGCTCCCGGCTCGCCGTGGTGCTCCGCAGACTGGCCCCGGCGCCCGCCCCGCCGCCGGCGCCGGACGACGCCGCACGGCCCTCGACGCACGGCGCACCCCCCTCGACGCACGCTCCTCCACCGACGGGCACCCCGTCGCCGGCGGACCCCCGCGACGCCCTCTCCCTCTCCTGTGTCACCTTCGCCTACGGCGCCTCCGCCGCCCCCGTCCTGGACGGACTCGACCTCCGCGTCCCTCACGGCACGCATCTCGCCGTCGTCGGTCCCAGCGGCGTCGGCAAGTCCACGCTCACCGGGATCGTCGCGGGTCTCCTGCGCCCCCGGCACGGCACCGTCCACTTGTGGGGGCAGCCGGTACCCGGCGCCACATCCCGCGCACACCGGGTGCTCATCCCGCAGGAGGCGTACGTCTTCGGGGGATCCCTCGCAGAAAACCTCGGCGAGCTGCGGCCGAAACCCGTGCCCGAGGACGAGTTGTGGGCCGCCGCGGAGGCCGTGGGCCTCACCGAGGTGATGATCCGGCTGGGCGGTCCGCCCGGAGAGGTCGACCCGGGCGCGCTGTCCGCCGGGGAGCGGCAGCTCGTCGCACTGGCGCGGGCGTACCTGTCGTACGCCTCGGTCGTGATCCTCGACGAGGCGACCTGCCATCTGGACGCGGAGGCCGAGGAACACGCGGAGCGGGCCTTCACCCGGCGGCCGGACACGACCCTCGTGGTCGTCGCGCACCGCGTCAGCTCGGCCCGCCGCGCTGACCGGGTGCTGGTCATGGACGGCCGGTCCGTGGCGTACGGGGACCACGACGGCCTCCTGGCCCGCTCACCGCTCTACCGGGACCTGGTCGGCGCATGGTCCCCGGCCCCTACCCCGGTCCGCTCCCCCGACGTCTCAGAGCCAGCCCTCCCCCTGCGAGATCCGGATCGCGTCGATCCTGTTGCGCGCCCCCGTCTTGCGGGTGATCGCGGCCATGTAGTTGCGCACGGTTCCGTGGGAGAGGTGCAGGCTGCCGGCGATCTCCGCGACGGAGGCTCCCTCGGCAGCCAGGGATAACACGCTCAACTCCCGCCGGGTCAGCGGCATCTCGGCGGCCTTGAGGAAGCCGAAGCCGAGGGAGTCGTCGATGAAACGTCTCCCCCGCGCGACCTCACGGATCGCGGACACCAGACGCTGTGGGGAGCCCTCCTTGTCCACGTAGCCGAGGGCGCCCGCCTCGGCCGCGCGCTTGAGGAGGCCGGGTCTGCCGGCGTTGGCGAGGACCACCAGGCCGGGGGTCGGGCCGCCCGTGCCGCGCAGATCGGCGAGCGGCGGGATGCCGACCGCGTCGGCGCAGTCCAGGTCCGCCGCGCAGACCTCGGGGCGCAGGGACCGCACCCGCCCCGGCGCGGCGCGCCAGGACGCGTCGAACACGGCCAGATCGGGTTCCCGGCGGAGCCACTCCGCCAGCACCGATCTGACCAGACACTCGTCGTGCACGAGAAGTACCCGGATCACGTTCGCCCCTCCGCCTGCCGGCCACCGATGTCCCTCCGCTCAGCGCGTGCCCATTGTTGGCGCCCCCGACCGCGCCCGGGCGCGAAGAACCAGCCATCGGGGTGCGTGGGGGCGCACTCGCGGCGCCCGTGCGCGATGCCGCGCATCAGTGCGGGGGCATGGCGTGGGCGAGAGGGGGTACGGCGGCGTGTCGTCGGGGCGGCGTTCGCCGTGCGCGGGCGGGCCCCAGGGAGGAGCCTTGACCCTGGGGCTGTCGCACGGTCGTGCGAGGAGGTGGTCGGCATGTCCGACGTCCACGCGTCCGGAGCGCGGACGACCGTCGAGACGGCCCGCGCCGGCCATCCGATGCTGTCGCTGGCGCTGGCCGCGATGATGGACGACGTCCAGGCCCACTCCGGCGCGGTGTACCTGCTGACGCCGGACGAGCCGGTGCTGGAGATGGCGGTCATGGCGGGGCTGCCGAGATCGTTCGCCGCGCCCTGGGAACGGGTCGGGCTGAACTCGCCGATCCCGGTCTCCGAGGCCGTGCGGGGGCGGCGGCTGGTGTGGGTCAACGGCGAGGAGCAGATGGCGCGCCGCTATCCCCGGATCGCCGTGGTCCTGCCCTACCCGTTCGCCCTGGCCGCGCTGCCGGTGGCGACCCGCGACACCGTCTACGGCGCGGTCTTCCTGACCTGGCCCGGCTCCCACCCGCCGGAGCTCAGCGAGCGCGAGCGGGACCAGCTGACCTCGGCCTGCGACCGGCTCGCGATGCGGCTCAGGCGCGCCGAGGAGGAGGGCCGGCCGGTGGTTCCGGAGCCGGACCTGTCGTCGCCGTCGACGACGGTCGCGGGGACGCTCGGCACGGTGGAGGCGGCGCGGATGGTGGCGCGGCTGCCGTACGGGATGTGCGCCCTCGATCTGCACGGGCGGATCTCCTTCGCCAACGCGGCCACGGCCGAACTGCTCGGCATCCCCGTAAGCGGTCTGCTGGGCACCCAGCTGTGGGTGTCCGTGCCGTGGCTCAACGATCCCGCGTACGAGGACCGCTACCGGGCGGCACTGATGAGCCAGCAGGTGACCTCGTTCGTGGCGCTGAGACCGCCGAGCGACTGGCTGTCCTTCCGGCTGTACCCGGGGAGCAACGGGCTGAGCGTCCGGATCTCCCGGGCCCGCGCGGTCGCCGAGGCCGAGCACGCGGCGCGGGAGGAGGACGACAAACCGGGCCGTCTGGTGACCATCCACCATGTGCTGGCGCTGGCGAGCGCGCTCACCGAGGCGGCCGGGGTGCAGGACGTGGTGGAGCTGGTCGCCGACGAGATCGCCCCGGCCCTCGGCAGCCAGGCCCTGGTGATGCTCGGCTCACGCGCGGGGCGCCTGCATGTGCTCGGGCACCGCGGCTACTCCGACCCGCACCTCGTGGAACGCTTCGACGGGATGCCGCTGACCGCGGCGATGCCCGGGGCGCACGCCCTGGCCACCGGGGTGCCCGCGTTCTTCGAGTCCCGCCAGCAGCTGGAGCACCTCTACCCGCTGCGGCAGGACACCCCGGACGGGCTGGGCGCCTGGGCGTACATCCCGCTGATCGCCTCGGGGCGGCCAGTGGGCACCTGGGTGCTCGGGTACGCGGAGCCGCATCCGTTCCCGGCCGACGAGCGCGCGGTGCTGACCAGCCTGAGCGGCCTCATCGCGCAGGCGCTGGAGCGGGCGCTGCTGTACGACGCCAAGCACCAGGTGGCGCACGGGTTGCAGAAGGCGCTGCTGCCACACTCGCTGCCCTCCATCCCGGGTATCGAGTCCGCCTCGCGCTATCTGCCCGCCACCCGTGGCATGGACATCGGCGGCGACTTCTTCGACCTGGTCCTCTCGCACGGGAGGGCCTCGGCCGTCATCGGCGACGTGCAGGGGCACAACGTGACGGCGGCGGGGCTGATGGGGCAGATCCGTACGGCCGTACGCGCGTACACGACCGTCGGGCAGACGCCGGAGGAGGTGATGAGCAGCACCAACCGGCTGCTGATCGACCTGGGTTCGGAACTGTTCGCCAGCTGTCTGTATCTGCGGCTGGACCCGGAGCACGGGACGGCCGTCATGGCGCGGGCCGGGCATCCGCCGCCGTTGCTGCGCCGGCCGGACGGGCACGTGCGGGTGCTGGACCTCGCGGGCGGCCCGCTGCTGGGCATCGACGCGGCGGCGACCTATCCGACGACGGAGGTGGCGCTGACGGAGGGGTCGGTGCTCGTCCTGTACACGGACGGGCTGATCGAGTCGCCGGGTGTCGACATCGAGGACGCGCTGGCGGATCTCGGGGAGCGGTTGTCGTCGGCCGGGGAGCGGCCGCTGGACGCGCTGGCCGACAGTCTGGTGAGGGAGACCGAGACGGCGGAGGAGCGGGCGGACGACGTGGCACTACTGCTGCTCCGGGCCACGGGGCGCTCCGCTGGGTGACGCCGCCTCGAAGAGAGCCACGCCCTTTCGATGCGACGCGAGCGGTCCGGCCCTCCCGCCGGAGGGCCGGACCGTGCCGTCTGTCGGCCGGAACCGCTGAGGTGGGGCCGGCGGACGGGTCGTGGGGCGCCGACCGGGGTCAGTGGCCGCTGATCCCCTGGCCGACGCCCACGCACTCGGTGGCGTTCGCCTACTGCCGGAGGCCCTCGTCGCCGACACCCTGCTCGTGCCGACCGGCTTCACCCTCGTCGCCCGGGTGACGCCGCCTCGAAGAGAGCCACGCCCTTTCGATGCGACGCGAGCGGTCCGGCCCTCCCGCCGGAGGGCCGGACCGTGCCGTCTGTCGGCCGGAACCGCTGAGGTGGGGCCGGCGGACGGGTCGTGGGGCGCCGACCGGGGTCAGTGGCCGCTGATCCCCTGGCCGACGCCCACGCACTCGGTGGCGTTCGCCTACTGCTGGAGGCCGTGGTCGCCGACACCCTGCTCGTCGGCACCCTGGTCACCCTGGTCACCGACGCCCTCGTCGCCGGCGCCCTGCTCGTGCTGGCCGGCGTCGCCCTCGTCGCCCGCACCGGCCACGGCACCGGCGTCACCGGCTCCGGCCGCCGCGGCGCCCTCTTCCTCGCCCGCGCCCGCGGCCGCGGCGCCCTCTTCCTCACCGGCGCCCGCAGCTGCGGCGCCCTCTTCACCGGCACCGGCCGCGGCACCGCCGTCGGCCTCCTCGCCGGCGCCCGCGGCGTCACCGGCACCGCCGGCGGCTTCCTCACCGGCGCCCGCGCCGGCGTCGCCGAGGGTGGCACCCGTGGCCGCGAGGGCCGTGGTGACCGGCTGGAAGAAGGTCTCGCCGCCGACCGTGCAGTCGCCGCTGCCGCCGGAGGTCAGGCCGATGGCCTGGCCGTCCTCGGTGAAGAGCGAGCCGCCGCTGTCGCCGGGCTCGGCGCAGACGTCGGTCTGGATGAGACCGGTGACCGTGCCCTCGGGGTAGTTCACCGTGGCTTCGAGGCCGGTGACCTGGCCGTCGGCGAGCCCGGTGGTGCTGCCCATGCGGAAGACCTGGAGGCCGACCGCCGCCTCGCCGGCCGCGGTGATGTCGACCGTCTGGCCGTTGCCGAGGTCGACCGTGCTGGCCGCCTGGGTCGCCGGGTCGTTGTAGTCGACCAGGGCGAAGTCGCCCGCGCCCGGGAA
This sequence comes from Streptomyces sp. NPDC034049, assembly GCF_055575575.1. Lineage (NCBI taxonomy): Bacteria > Bacillati > Actinomycetota > Actinomycetes > Kitasatosporales > Streptomycetaceae > Streptomyces > Streptomyces sp. NPDC034049. The sequence continues at coordinate 356,102 of NZ_JBVISJ010000009.1, read as the reverse complement.
CGTGGCGGTCGCCGCGTCGACGGTGCCGATCGGCGCGCCGCCCTCCTCCTCGGACCACTCGGCCTCGGCGACACCGCAGTGACCGGCGGTCAGGAAGGCCGGGGCACCCTCGGCGTTGACGACGTTGAAGCCGGCCGAACAGCGCGCGCCGCCGCCGAAGATGGCGTCGCCGCCCTCGAGGAAGGTCTTGAACGTGCCGGCGGACTTCTTGATGGTCGCCATGTCCGAGCCGAGCGACTTCACGGCCGACTCGATGGTGTCCCAGTTCTCGCCCGTGACGGTGGAGTCGGCGGTGACCTGGAGCTTGTTGGTGCGGGGGTCGATCGCCCAGGCGGTGCCCGGGACGGTGGCCTGCTCCTTCAGCGTGGCCGCGCCCTTCTGCAGCTCGGACCAGCTGTTCTCGACCTCACGGACCTCCGCGCCGGCCTCCTGGGCCTGGATGATCACGTTGTTGTCGTCGCCGTCGATCTCGAGGCCGTCGATGACGTTGATGATGAGGCGCTGCTCGCCCTTGTCGTAGTACGCGCCTGCGAACGCGTCACCGAGCAGGTCCTGCAGCTGGGAGGCGAGGTCCGGGGCGTCACTCGCGGCGAGCGTCTTCGGGGCGGCGCCCTTCGCGTCCGTCTGGGACGCCATCGCGTTCGGCAGGATGAGGGCTGCCGCGCCGAGCGCCGCCACGCCGCCTGCGGCTATGAACGCCTTGCGCTTGGTGGCTCGTTTGTGACTCAACTCTTGACCTCCTGGGGACGGGGTCCGTACCGCCGTCCGGCGGGTGAACTGGGGGCGCCTGGTTGCCAGTTGGTACGGATGGTTCCGATGGGGTGTTCAACGCCCCGCAAAAAGATTCCGGTCTTCCATTTCGCAAAGTGCGCTACGCCCGTCGTTCGCCTGGCATTTCACGACTTCCCGACCGTGCGCCCCCGTGGGGCCCTCGGGGGACCGGCCACCCGCACCCCTTCGGCACTCTCGGCCACCGCCCGGTAGCGGTCTGTCGACGCCGGTGATCGGGAAACCGGCTTCAGGGAATCTCCACACCGAATGCCCAGCGGGGTCACGGTCGGTGGGAGTTCTGCACAGGCCTCACGGGGGTGCCGCGCCTTTGCGGCGGGACTGTCCCATTCGTTTTCCGGGACGCAATGAAGCGCGTATGACGATGCCGCGATCCGTGTGAAGAGGTTGCCCCCAAGCCGTGCGCAAGCCTGCACCAATGAACCGTCTCGGTCACCAAGTTCGCTGGTGAGAGGCCTTGTTGATTGGAAGTGCTCCGTCGCGATCTGCTTTGATCCATCGCACCGCGGGGGCCGCCGAGCTCTCCGAGACGGGAGCAGCCGGCTCTCGAGGACGAGAAGTGGGCACCCACGTGCGCGGCCGTCGTTCTGTCCCCAGAAGGGGGCCGCTCCCCCCTTATGAATAGCTATACGAAGGGAAGTTCCATCATGAACTCCACCCCCCAGGTTGAGACCGCCGAGATCTCGGACGCCGCCCTCGACGCTGTCTCCGGTGGCCTCTCGGTCAACGCCGTCGGCACCGTCACCGGCCTGGTGGACGGCATCGCCCCGGTCTCCGGCCTGGTCAACACGGCCGTCGGCACCGTCGAGGGTGTGACCGGCCTGAACACCGCCCCGGTCACGAGCCTGGTCGCCGGTCTCTGATCGAGCCCTCACGCCGCTGAGTCCCGGAACCACCTGACAGGTTCCGGGACTCTCGGGGTGCCTGGGTCAAGTCCTCCCGTCTTCTGTCGTCTCCTGTCACGCAGGTGAGGGAAGTCCCGTGCAGTTCCGCCAACAGGCCCTCGCCAAGCTCCAGTCACCGGAGGAACTCGACCTCCCGGTGCGCTTCGCCCGCCCCCAGGGCTGGCTGGTGCTGTCCGTGACGGTGATCGCGATGGCCGCCGCCTCCGTGTGGGCCGTCACGGGTTCCGTCGCCTCCACGGTCGGCGCACCCGCCGTCCTCACCCATGGTCAGGGCAGTTACGTGCTCCAGAGCCCGGTCGCCGGGCAGGTCACCGCCGTCCTCGCGAAACAGGGCGAGCGGCTGCCCGCCAGGGCTCCCGTCCTGAAGGTCGCCACCGCCGACGGCGAGCAGGTCGTGCGCTCCGTCGCGGCCGGCCGGGTCTCCGCGCTCGCCGCCACCATCGGCCAGATCATCCAGACCGGTGCGAACGTCGCGGCCGTCGAGAAGGTCGCCGACGCCGACGACCCGCTCTACGCGACGGTGTACGTCCCCGCCGAGAACGCGGCCTCGATCCCGAAGGACGCCGAGGTGGACCTGACCGTGCAGTCGGCGCCCACCCAGCGGTACGGCGTGCTGCGCGGCCATGTGAAGAAGGTGGACCGCACCGCGCAGACCCCGCAGTCCATCGGCGCGTTCCTCGGTGACACCCAGCTGGGCGAGCAGTTCACCAAGAAGGGCCGGCCGGTGGCCGTCACCGTGCGGCTGGACCGTTCGTCGTCGACCGAGTCGGGCTACAGGTGGTCCTCGCAGGACGGGCCGCCGTTCGAGCTGACCTCCATGACCATGGCCACGGCGTCGATCCGGCTGGCCGACGAGCGCCCGATCGATTGGCTCCTTCCGTGACCGCCTCCGAGGACACCGCCCGGCCGGCCGCGCGCGGCAGACGCAAGGCGGCACCGCCGAAGCGCCCGGTGCCCAAGGGCAGGCAGCGGACGGTCCGCACACCGACCGTCCTCCAGATGGAGGCCGTGGAGTGCGGCGCCGCGTCCCTCGCCATGGTCCTCGGCCACTACGGGCGGCACGTCCCGCTGGAGGAACTGCGCATCGCCTGCGGTGTCTCCCGGGACGGCTCGCGCGCCAGCAACCTGCTGAAGGCGGCCCGGAGTTACGGCCTGACCGCCAAGGGCATGCAGATGGACGTGGCCGCCCTCGCCGAGGTGAAGGCACCGGCCGTGCTGTTCTGGGAGTTCAACCACTACGTCGTCTACGACGGCATGGGCCGCCGCTTCGGCCGGCGCGGCGTCCACATCAACGACCCCGGCAAGGGCCGCCGGTTCGTGCCCATGGAGGACTTCGACTCCAGCTTCACCGGAGTCGTCCTCGTCATGGAACCGGGCGACGACTTCGAGAGGGGCGGACGCAGGCCCGGTGTGCTCGGCGCCATGCCCGCCCGGATGCGCGGCACCTCCGGCACCCTGCCCGCCGCCGTCCTCGCCAGCCTGCTGCTGGTGGCGGTCGGTGCTGCCGTCCCCGCGCTCAGCCGCACCTACATCGACATGTTCCTGATCGGCGGTCAGACCTCCCTGCTGGGTGTGCTGTTCGCGTCGATGGGCGCGTGCGTGCTGCTGACGGTCCTGCTGACCTGGCTGCAACAGGCCAACCTGCTGCGGGGCCGGCTGATCTCCTCCACTCTCTCCAGCGCCCGCTTCCTGCGGCACCTCCTGCGGCTGCCGGTCACCTTCTTCTCCCAGCGCAGCCCCGCCGACCTCGTCCAGCGGCTCCAGTCCAACGACGCGGTCGCCGAGACCCTGGCCCGGGATCTCGCGGCGGCCGGTGTGGACGCGGTCGTGGTCGTCCTCTACGCCGTGCTCCTCTACACGTACGACCCGCAGCTCACCTTCGTCGGCATCGCGGTGGCCCTGCTGAACGTGGTGGCGATGCGGGTGGTGATCCGGCTGCGCGCGACCCGTACGGCGAAACTGCGCGCGGACAACGCGCGGCTCACCAACACGGCGTACACCGGGCTCCAGCTGATCGAGACGATGAAGGCGACCGGCGGCGAGGAGGGCTACTTCCGCAAGTGGGCCGGGCAGCACGCCACCACGCTGGAGGAGCAGCAGCGGCTCGGGGTGCCGAGCGCCTGGCTGGGGGTCGTCGCCCCGACCCTCGCCACGGTCAACAGCGCGCTCATCCTGTGGATCGGCGGTATGCGGGCGGTCGAGGGCCATATATCCGTGGGTCTGCTGGTCGCGTTCCAGGCGCTGGTCACCCGGTTCACCGCGCCCCTCACCCGGCTCAACGGGGTGGCGGGCCGGATCCAGGACTTCGCGGCCGACGTGGCCCGGCTGAAGGACGTGGAGAACTTCCGGGCGGACCCGTTGTACGCCCGTCCGGACGCGGCCGAGTCCACCCGCCGGCTAAACGGTCACGTCGAGCTGGAGAACATCACCTTCGGCTACAGCCCCCTCGACAAGCCCCTGCTCACCGGCTTCGACCTCACCGTGGGCCCGGGCCGGCAGGTGGCGCTGGTCGGCGGCTCCGGCAGCGGCAAGTCGACGGTGTCCAGGCTGATCTCGGGCCTGTACACCCCGTGGGAGGGCGTGATCCGCATCGACGGCCGGCGCCTGGAGGACATCCCCAGGGGGGCTCTGGCCGCCTCCGTCTCCTTCGTCGACCAGGAGGTGTTCCTCTTCGAGGGCACCGTCCGCGACAACGTGGCCCTGTGGGACCCCTCGATCCCGGACGAGGCCGTGGTCGAGGCGCTGCGGGACGCGGCCCTGTACGACGTGGTCACGCGGCGCCCGGGCGGCATCCACAGCAGGGTCGAGCAGGACGGCCGCAACTTCTCCGGCGGGCAGCGGCAACGCCTGGAGATCGCACGGGCGTTGGTCCGCAGGCCCAGCGTCCTCGTCCTCGACGAGGTGACCAGCGCGCTCGACGCGGAGACCGAGCTGACCGTCATGGACAACCTGCGCAAGCGCGGCTGCGCCTGTGTGGTGATCGCCCACCGGCTCTCCACGGTCCGCGACAGCGACGAGATCGTCGTCCTGCAACACGGCACGATCGTGGAGCGCGGCCGGCACGAGGAACTGGTGGCGCGCGGCGGCGCGTACGCCCAGCTGGTCAGGGAGCGATGAGATGACTGCCGTGCACGACGGGCAGAGCGGTCAGGGCGGCTACGAGGGAGACCTCGTCCTCGGTGCGCTCGGCGCGATGGGCACCCCCCTCGACTGCTCCGGCCACACCCGGCTGGACCTCGAAGGCCCGCAGACGCTGTGGCTGGTGGCCTCCGGCGCCCTGGACCTGTTCGCGGTCGACGCCGGCCAGCAGGGCCACTGGCACCATCTGGGCCGCCTCGAAGCGGGTGCGCTGTTGCTCGGCCCGGTCGCCGGGCCGCAGCACACGCTGGTGGCCCGCCCGCTGCGCGACTGCGTGGTCCGGCGCATCGGGCTGCGGGAGCTGTACCAGCAGGCGGGCACCGAGACCTGGTCGTACGACGAGTGGGGCAACCCGCAGCTCGTGCCCCCGCAGACGAGTCCCCTCGAATACGCCCTCGCCCTGGGGGTGGGCCGGGGCCTGTCCATCCTCTTCCAGGCGCCGATGGCCACCGAGCAGGCCGCCGCGCCCACCGACGACGACGTGTTCTGGATGCAGGTGCCGCCCGGCAGTGTCCAGTACGGCTCGCTGTACGGCGCTCAGGCGGCGGCCGATCTGCTGATGGACCCGGGGGTCTGGCAGAGCATGGTCGACCAGCAGTACCGGCTGCTGGCCACACTGGACCGCTGGATCGAGCAGCTGGAGCGCAGCCACGAGGACCGGACGGCCGCCGGGATCAAGGCCGGTGAGGCGGTGCGCGCCCAGGCCGACCGCACGCTGCTCGCCTCCATCGGCAAGTCGTCCGCGAACCGGCGTACGACGGCGGCCGACGCGGACGCCACGTACGCGGCCTGCGGGCTCGTCGCCCGGGCGGCGGGGATCTCGCTCTCCGAGCCGGCGCAGAGCGGAACCGAGAGCGACCGGCTCGACCCGGTGGAGCGCATCGCGCTCGCCTCCCGGGTCCGTGTCCGCGCCGTACGCCTCACCGGGAGCTGGTGGCGGGAGAACGTCGGCCCGCTGGTCGGGCACCGGGCGCTGTCGGGTGCGCCGGTGGCACTGCTGTGGCGGCGCGGCGGCTATGTGGCCGTCCAGCCGTCGTCCGGCCGGGAGACCCCGATCGAGAAGGCGAACGCGGCCGAGTTCGAGCCGCGTGCCGTGATGTTCTACCGCCCGCTGCCCGAACGGGTGCCGAGCCCGCTGCGCCTGATGCGGTTCAGTCTCCACGGGACGAGCGGTGACATGACGGGCCTGCTGCTCAGCGGGCTGGTCACGGTCGTGCTCGGCTCGCTCGTGCCCGTCGCGACGGGCCGGATCCTCGGCGAGTACGTGCCGAGGGCCCAGGAGGACCTGATCGTGCGGGTCTGTCTGGCGATCATGCTGGCGAGTGTGGTGTCGGCGGCGTTCCTGCTGCTGCAGAACCTGACGATCCTGCGTCTGGAGGGCCGTATCGAGGCCACGCTGCAACCGGCGGTCTGGGACCGTCTGCTGCGGCTCCCGACGAAGTTCTTCACCTCGCGGTCCACGGGTGAACTGGCCAGTGCCGCCATGGGCATCAGCGCGATCCGCCGCACGCTGGCCGGTGTCGGCCCGGTGGTCGCCCAGTCGGTGACCGTCGGCGCGGTGAACCTCGCCCTGCTGCTCTGGTACAGCGTCCCGATGGCCCTGGCGGCGATCGCCATGCTGGTCGTGGTGGCGGCGGTGTTCCTGGGCCTCGGTCTGTGGCAGGTCCGCTGGCAGCGCCGGCTGGTGGTGCTGGGCAACAAGCTGAACAACCAGGCCTTCCAGACCTTGCGGGGGCTGCCGAAGCTCCGGGTGGCGGCCGCCGAGAACTACGCCTACGCGGCCTGGGCGGGCGAGTTCGCGCGCAGCCGGGAGCTCCAGCAGAAGGTCGGTGGCATCAAGAACCTCAACACGGTGCTGGGCGCGGTGTATCTCCCGCTGTGCACCCTGCTGATGTTCATGCTGCTGGCGGGGCCGGCCCGCGGTTCGATGTCGGCGGCCGAGTTCCTGACCTTCAACACCTCGGTGACGATGCTGCTGACGTCGGTCACCCAACTGACGGGGGCGTTCGTGTCGGCGGTGGCGGTGCTGCCGCTGTTCGAGGAGATCAAGCCGGTGCTGGAGGCGACGCCGGAGGTCCGCACGGCGAGCACCCGGCCGGGCGTGCTGTCCGGCGCGCTGGAGGCCCGCCGTCTCTCCTTCCGCTACGCCGACGACGGACCGCTGGTGCTGGACGACGTGTCCTTCGCCGTCGCGCCCGGGGAGTTCGTGGCGATCGTCGGCCCGAGCGGCTGCGGGAAGTCGACGCTGCTGCGTCTGCTCATCGGGTTCGACAGGCCGGTCTCCGGGAGCGTCCTGTACGACGGTCAGGACCTCGGCGCCCTGGACCAGGCCGCCGTACGCCGCCAGTGCGGGGTCGTGCTCCAGCACGCCCAGCCGTTCACCGGCTCGATCCTGGACGTCATCTGCGGCACCGAGCCGTTCACTCCGGAGGAGGCGATGGCGGCGGCCGCGATGGCGGGCCTGGCGGAGGACATCCAGCGCATGCCGATGGGTCTGCACACCATCGTCCAGGGCAACGGCGCGATCTCCGGCGGGCAGCGGCAACGCCTGATGATCGCGCAGGCGTTGATCCGCCGGCCGCGGATCCTCTTCTTCGACGAGGCCACGAGCGCCCTGGACAACGAGACCCAGCGCACGGTCATCGAGAGCACACGGGCCCTGAACGCCACGCGGATCGTGATCGCCCACCGCCTGTCCACGGTGATGGACGCGGACCGGGTCGTGGTGATGGAGGACGGCAAGGTGGCGGAGGTCGGAGCACCGGGCGAGCTGCTGGCGAACCCCACCGGGCGCCTGCACGAGCTGGTCCGCCGTCAGATGGCATAGCCGGTTCCCCTCCCCCACCGGCCTCATGGCCGGTCAGAGCGACAGATCGCGCTCGTACCAGGTGCCCGCCGCACCACTGAGGTGTTCCGGGCCGGCCGGACCGACGGGGACGAACCCCGCCTTGGTCAGCACCTTCCGGGAGGCGGCGTTGTGGTGGGCCACGGCCGCCCGCAGGGTGCGCAGGCCGTACCGGTCCGCCGCCGACCGGCACAGTTCCCGGACGGTCGCGGTCGCCACGCCGTGACCGGCGACATGCTGGGCCACCCGATAGCCGAGGTGCGCGGAGTGGTCCTCGATGTCGACCAGGTTGAACCTGCCGAGCACCGAGCCGTCCTCGGCGAGGAGCACGTGGAAGGCGCAGACACCGCTCTCCTGCTCGGCCAGCAGGGCGGCGTACCGGTCGGGGAACTCGTCGAAGAACGCGTCGCCGCGGTCGGGGATCGAGGCGGCGAAGTAGGCACGGTTCGCCAGTTCGAAGTCCAGGACCGCCGCGGCATGTTCGGCACACAGTCGTCGCAACTCGGGCATCGGGCGACCCTAGTCGGAGGGTGCGCCGAGGGCACCTGATTTCCTCCGCACGGCAGGCACCGGCCCCGGGACGAGGAGGACCGAGGCGACCGGCACCGCGGCGAGGACCAGCCAGGGCACGGCGGTCGGCAGATCCGCGTCCATCAGGGCGCCCGCCGCCGCGCTGCCGACCAGCACGATCAGGCCGGACACGGAGGACATCGCCCCGGTGTAGAGCCCGAGGCGGCCCTCGACGGCGAGATCGGGCACCCAGGCCCGGGCCGCGGGGGCCACCAGCATCTGGCCCAGGGTCAGGAGGACCACGAACCCGACGGCGGGCAGCAGTCCCGCCGTGCCCGTCCACTCCGCGGGTCGCGCCAGGCCCACCACGCCGAACCCCGCGGCGATGAGGAGCAGTCCACCGGCCATGGACCGCCGCAGGTCGAGCCGTCGGGCCGCCCATCGCGTCACCGGCAGCTGCGCCGCCACGACCAGCAGCGAGGACAGCCCGAACAGCCAGGCCAGCGCCGTCTGCGACCCCGTGGCGCGCTCCACCTCGTCGGGCAGGAGCAGGTACAGCTGGTTGTAGGCCAGCAGGTACGCGCCGTACGCGCAAGCCAGCGCCAGGAACCGCCGGTTGCGCAGCAGCCCGCCCAGTCCGCCCCGCACCGCGACCCGCTCGCGCCCCGGAATGTGCTGCGGCAGCAGCCGGGCGTGCCCGGCGAGGACGAGGACGAAGACCCCGGCGCCCGCGAGGCAGACCACCCGGTAGTCGACGGCCAGCAGCAACGCGCCGATCAGCGGTCCGACGAACGCCCCGGCCTGCCCCGCCACCGTGAACAGCGCGAGCACGCTCGTACGGGGGCCGCCGCCGGACTCCTCCCAGACCACCGCCTGCCGAGCCACCTCGGACTCGACGGCCGGGGAGAACAGCGCGGCGGCGAAACCGATCAGCAGGACGGAGGCGATGACCGACCAGTCCTCGTCGGCGTACCCGAGCCACGCGAACCCGGCGATCCGCAGCACGCACCCGGCCAGCACCACCGGCCGTACGCCGTACCGGTCGGCCAGGGCGCCGCCGACCACGAACAGCCCCTGCTGGCTGAAGGTGCGCAGTCCGAGCACGAAGCCGACCATCCAGCCGGCCATGCCGATCGCCGTCCCGAGATGCTCGGCGAGGAACGGCAGCACCGCGAAGAAGCCGACGTTGAAGGCGAGTTGGGTGAGAATCAGCAGCCGCAGGAGCGGGTTGAGCCTCGCCCACGTCCCACGGCGCGACACCTTGCCGGCCACGCCCGCGGCCGCCGCACCACCGACGACCGCATGCCCGGCCGCTTCATTCTCGGCGGCCCGGCTCCCGGGCCGCCCGGCTCTCTCCTCCGTCGTCCGCCCCGTGGGGGGCGCGGTCGGGGGCTGTTCGGGCTCGGTCATCCGGTCTCTCCGACGGTGGGGGCGGCGGCGGGCTTCGGTCGCTGTGGGGCCCCGGCGAGCGGACGGCGCGGCAGGCGCGGCACACGGACCCCGCCCGCCGCCGTGACCGCGAGCGCGCCGAGGAGGGCGAGCGCGGTGGCGGGGGCGAGGACGGCCCAGGGGGCGCGTTCGGCGTAGGGCTGGTTCTCGGCGAGCAGGAGGCCCCACTCCGGGTCCGGGGGCTGTGCGCCGAGGCCGAGGAAGCCCAGGGAGGTCAGGGCGAGGGCCACCCCGGGCAGCCGCAGCAGGGCGTGTCGGGCGACGGGCGGCAGCACGGCGGGGAGCAGTTCACGGCGGAGCAGATACGCGTCGCCGGCGCCCAGCCCCTTCGTGGCCGTGATGTGGGTCGTGGCCCGTTCCTGTGCGAGCAGGGCGGTGGTGTGCGCGGCCAGCGGTACCCAGGCGACGGCGGCCACGGCCAGCGCGGGCGTCGCCCCTCCGCCGCCGACCACCCCGGCGACGAGGAGACCCGCGAGGACCGCGGGCACGGCGTTGACGGTGTCGACGAGGGGCCCGGAGAAGCGGGGCAGCAGCCCGAGCAGGACGCCGGTCAGCAGTGCGGCGGCGCTGATCGCGACGGCCAGGGCGAGGGTGGTGAAGGCGCCGTGCCCGATGCGGGCGAGGAGGTCTCGCCCGAGCGCGTCGGTGCCCAACGGGTGTGTCCAGGAAGGGGGTTGGAGCCGGGCGCCGGTGTCGAGGGCGAGCGGGTCGCGCATCAGGCCGAGCGTGACGACCGCCAGCAGGAGGCCGCCGTGCAGCAGGGGGGCGCGGCTGGGGGCCGGTGGCGTGGGCCGGTGCAGGGAGTGGAGCGCGCCGTCGCGCAGGGCGGGGCCGATGAGGCGGTGGGCGGCGAGGCGGGCGAGGGCCCCGGCGACGGCGGCCAGCAGGACGAGGGCGAGGGTGCCGGCCTGGAGGACGGGGAGGTCCTGGGCGACGGCGGCCTGGAGGGTGGTGCGGCCGAGGCCGGGTATGTCGAAGACCTGCTCGACGGTGACGGCGCCGCCGGTGAGGCCGACCACGAACAGACCGAGGTTCGGCAGCAGTCCGGGTACGCAGCGGCGTACGGCGTGGCGGGCGGTGGCCCGCTCGGGTATGCCGCGTGCGGCGGCGGCCAGTGCCCAGGGTTCGGCGAAGGCGCCGGGCAGCAGGTCGGTGAGCATCCGGCCGAGCAGCGCTCCGGCGGGCAGGCCCAGGGCGAGGGCGGGCAGCACCGTCCACCGCGGCCCGTACCAGCCGAGCGCGGGCAGCCAGCCGAGGTGGACCCCGACGACGACGGCGAGCACGGAGGCGGTGAGGAACTCGGGCAGCGCGGCGAGCATCGCGGCGCCGCTGCCGCCGCCCCGGCGGTCGTCGAGGCGGCGGTGCGCGCCGAGCCACAGGGTGCGGGCGCAGACCGCCGCGGCCGTGGCCGCCGCGACGACGAGCGCGGCGGCCATCAGCAGCAGGGACACGCCGAGGGCCTGGACGACGGACGGGGTGACCTCGGCGCCGGAGATCCACGACCGGCCCGCGTCACCGCGTGCCAGCCCGCCGAACCACTCCCCCAGAAGCCTCAAGGGGCCCGCGTCGAGGCGGAGTTCGTCGCGTACGGCGGCCAGGACCTCCGGCGTCGGGTCGCATTCGGCGGAGCGTGCCTTGAGGACGGTCAGCGCCGGGTCGGTGCGCGACAGCCACGGCAGCAGGCCGATGCCGCACAGCAGACCGGCGGCGAGCAGGGCCCGCCAGAGTGCCCGTATCAGCGCCGGGTCCCCGTTCCGACCAGCGTGCGCTCGTACGGGTCGAGGATCACGCCCCGCACGGAGGTGCCGACGCCGGTGATGATCCGCTGGTGGACGAGCGGGACGGTGGCGTCGGTGGCGAGGATCGCCGCCTCGGCGTTCATCGCCGCCTGCTGCCGCTTGGCGGTGTCGGACTCCCGCTCGGCGGCGGCGACGGCCCGGTCGACCTTCTTGTCGCAGAGCAGGGCGAGGTTGTAGCTGCCGTCGCAGGTGAAGTCGCCGGCCAGGATGGTGACGGGGTCGCCGGTGTCGAGCAGGGAGTTGCGGGCGCCGACGAACGCGTCGAACTTTCCGGCGAGGGCGTCGCTCTCCAGCCGCGAGTACTCGCGGACCTCCAGCTTCACCTCGAACCCGGCCTCCCTGAGCTGCTGTTGCAGCACCTGGGCGACCTCGGGCAGTTCGGGCCGGTTGTCGTAGGTGGCGATGGTGACGGAGGTGCCGTCGGGGTCGGCGGCCTTCGCGCGGCCGGCCGGTGCGACGCGCTTGTCGGCGGCCCAGGTCACGGCGGGGCCGAAGATGCCGACTCCGGCGTCCGCGTGGCCCTCGTACACGTCCTCGGCGAGGACGGAGCCGTCGACGGCCTCGCGGGCGGCGGCCCGCAGCTTCGGGTCCTTGAAGGCGCCGGTCCTGGTGTTGAGCAGGAGGCTGGTGGTGCGGGTGGTGGCAGTCTCGCGGCGGGTGCCCTTGTCGAGGGTGGAGGCCTGCGACACGGGGACGGCCTCGGCGATGTCGACCTGGTCGGTGCGCAGGGCGTTGGTGCGCGCGGAGCCGTCGGCGATGAACTTGGCGTCGATGCCGCTCGCCTGGGCACGCCCGCCCCAGTACTCCTCGAAGCGGTTCAGGGTGGCCGCGGTGGTGCCGGTGACCTTGGTGAGTTCGAACGGGCCGGTGGCCGTGCCGACCGGGTTCACGCGCTCGGCGCCGTAGGCCTTGGCGGAAAGGATCGCGAGGCCGGGGCTGGTGAGCCTGAGCGGCAGGGCGGGGTCCGGGTCCTCGGTGGTGACGCGCACCCGGCGGTCGCCCTCGGCCTTCGCGGTGAGGGTGATGCCGGAGAGCGCGGCGGTGACCGGTTCGGCCTCGGTGGCGCGGGTGAGGGCGGCGGCGACGGTGGCCGGGGTGACCTCGGTCCCGTCCTGGAAGGTGGCCTCGCGCAGGGTGAAGAGCCAGTTCCGGTCGTTCTCGCGGGTCCAGGACTCGGCGAGCGCGGGGGCCGGGACGCCGTTGGCGTCCAGCTTGGTCAGGCCTTCGGTGACGCCGAGCCGGCTGAGGAGGGTGGCGTCGGCGCCGTACGGCGAGAAGTTCTCGGCGGGCGGGAAGGCGAGGGCCACGCGCAGTCGGGAGCCGTCGCCGGAGGCGTCGTCGGTGGTCCCTCCGTCCGAGGCGAAGCAGCCGGTCAGCAGGGGGGCGAGGAGCAGGCCGGCGACGGCGCGACGGCGGCGGGGAGTGCGCATGGTCCTTGGTTCTCTGTGGGGGGCGGGGCGGCGGGGGACGGAACGGGGGGCGGGGCGCGACGCAGCCTACATGAGAATGATTTTCATTTAATCGGCGAGGAGGTCACGGCCGCGAGCACCGGGACCTCGAAGTGCACCACCCGCCCCCCGGTCGTCTCGCGCTCGTCGCACACGGCCACGCCCTGCGACCGCCAGAAGCCCTCGGCGCCGGGCACCCCGGGGTCGGTGTGCAGGTACACGGAGCGGTAACCGCCGTCGGCCGCCGCGAAGTCCAGCAGCCCGGCGACCAGCCGCCGGGCCAGCCCGCGCCGCCGGTGCTCGGCACGGACGTACACGCGCCGCAGCTGGGCGGTCGCCCCGGACGGGTAACGCTCGGCCAGCCAGCGGGGGTTGGGCGGATGGGCGGGCCCCCGGGAGTCCAGCGCGCCGGTGGCGACGACCGCGCCGTCCCGCTCGTCGACCGCGACCAGGAGCACATGACGGTCCGGGGTGACGTACGCGCCCCGCAGATCGATGATGTCGCCGTGCCAGCGCGGCACGTACCCCGTACCGAAGTCCCGGTAGACGGTGTCGAGCATCACCGCCCGCGCGCCGTCGAGGTCTTCGAGGCCTGCCACCCTGATGTCGTAGTGCTGCACCTGCACATCATATGCAATAAGTCTGATCATTCCGATCAGGGGTTCGGACGGCCGCTCCGTACGTTCGGACGCCCCTGCCGCTCGGTGGTGCCCCACGGCGCGCGATCGGCCTGGATGCGACGGCGTGCCTCCGGCCGCCGTACGGGACACGCGTGTTGGGGCGACTACCGGGTACTCCGGAGGTCATGCGGATGAGCGTGGTGGATGTGGGATCGAACACCGTACGGCTGGTGGTGGCGGACGCCGAGGGGGGCGTACCGCTGCCGGTGCACACCGCGAAGTGGCGCCTGCGGCTGTCCGAGCAGGTGCCGCCCGGAGGTGATGTGCCCGACGAGGCCGTACGACGGCTGTGTCAGGCGGTCACGGCGGCGGCGCGTACGGCGGAGAGATGGGGGGCAGCGACACCACTGGCGTTCGCGACCGCCGTGGTGCGGTCCGCGCCGAACTGCCGAGAGGTGCTGCGCACGGTGCGCGCGGAGACCGGTGTGCCGATCTGCACCCTGCCCGGCGAGGTGGAGGCCGAACTCACCTTCCTCGGCGCGCGGCGGTGGATGGGCTGGCGGTCGGGGCCGCTGGCCCTGCTGGACATCGGGGGCGGCTCGCTGGAGGTGGCCTTCGGGCGGGGACGGCTGCCGGACTTCGTGGCCTCGCTGCCGCTGGGCGCCAACCGGCTGACGCACGAGTTCTTCCACGGGCAGGACCCGCCGTCGATGGAGAGCATCAAGGCGCTGCGCCGCAAGGTCCGTCATCAACTCCGGGACGTCTCGGCCCGCATCCGCTGGGAGGGACCGCGCACGGCTGTGGCCACCTCGCGCACCTTCCAGCAGCTCTCCCGGCTGTGCGGATCCGCGCCGGGACGTCATGGGCCCTTCGTGGAACGGGAGTTGCGGTGCGCGGACCTCGGCGAGGCCATCACCCGTCTCGCCGCCCTGCCCGCGGCCCAGCGGTCCGCCCTGCCGGGCATCTCCGCGCCCCGGGCGACGCAGAGTCTCGCCGGGGCGCTGGTCGGGCACACCACGATGAAGCTCGCCGGTCTGAAGAGCGTGACGATCTGCCCCTGGGCGATCCGCGAGGGCGTCCTGCTGCGGCACATCGAGGACGGCCCGGCGTGGTGGTCGGAGGTGACGCGGGACGTCGAAGCCACGGGGTCGGCGGGTTCGAGCACACCGGGCGCGGTACCCCTGCGGATCGCGGCCCCGGCCCGCTGACCCCACCCGACCCCGACCGACCACACCTGCCCCCGCAGAAAGGAGCACCCCCATGACGCACCACGACAAGCGGAGCCCCGACACCGAGCCCGGCCGGCACGGCGACAGCAGGAAGGACAAGCCCGACACCGCCCTCGACGAGGTCCTGCGCGAGGTGGAACGGGCCGAGACCGACGTCACCGACTCCGACGGGCGCCGCCACCATGGCGAAGCGGGCGACGCGATCACCCCCAACGAGCGGGCCCAGGAGGAGTCCCACCACGACTAGGACACCCGGAGGCCGGATGGAGGCAGGTCGGATGCGCGACTCCTTCCGAGAAAGTCAATACGCAGGACAGCAATTCACCTTTTCGAGTGTTGTAGATCTTGCGCCGGGCGCGAAAGGGATGGCCTGCTCCGCGCCGGGGTAGCTAACCGGATCCAATGCGCCCTACCCCTGACAAGGTGGAGCCGCCATGAGTCCGGATGCCCACGACCGTGCCGCCCCTCGACCCGAGGACACGGCCCCCGAATCCGGATCCGGGCCCGTGTCCGGGTCGGTGGCGGCCGACGAGTACGCCCGCACCCGCCGGGTCGGCCCCTTCGTCGTCGTCGAGGTCTCGGGCGAGATCGACATGGCGTCGGCCGGATCCCTCGCCGCGCATCTGACGGCCGCCGTCACCGGGGCGTCCCCGCCGGACGTGCTCGTCGACCTGCGCCGCGTCGCCTTCTTCGACTGCTCGGGGCTGCGCGTGCTGTGCAGAGCGGAGGCCACCGCCCGGTCGCTCGGCGGGCGGCTCCGCCTCGTCTCCGACCAGCCCCGGATACACCGACTGCTGCGCGCCGCCGGTCTGCTGGGCCGTTTCCCGCCCTTACCGGGCTTCCCGCCCACGCCCCCACCACCGTCTCCCCCACCGCCCGCGTCTCCCCCGCCTCCGCGACGGCCAAGTCTCAAGTAGCAGTTCAATGAAACGATTGAAGGACCTGCGGCAGGCACAGACCGTTCCGGCGGACACCGGCGCGGAATCCGAGCGACACAGAAGTGGAGACGCGCGAAGTGAAGTTCCTTCTCGAAGTCGACCTGGACAGCACGGGCTGGGACGAGGGCACCGCCGTCCAGGAGCTGGAGCGCATCCTGCGCTACTGGGGCGGCAACCTCCGGCACTGCGAGATCGCCCCCGGGGACGGACAGCCCCTGTACGACTCCGGCCACCAGGAGGTCGGCCGCTGGGCCGTCACCTCCGAGTGACCCACCGGGCCCCGGCATGATGCCGGGGGCCGGCCCGCGGCCCCACTCCGCTTCGGCCGGCCCCCGGACGGGATCGCGTGACCACCGCGACAGGGCTCGCGCTCCCCAGCCACGGGCCCTCGCTCATCACTCACGGGGTCACGCAACCCCGGTCTTCCGGCCGCCGTCGGGCGGCCGTGTCTCGCGGGTGGTTCAGAAGGAGTACAGAACGCTCGCGGCGGAGTCCTTCAGGCACTCGTTGGCGAAGGTCCGCTCGTACGCGACGCGCTTGCCCTGCCAGACACCGTGGACGGTGACGACGACCGGGTCGTACTGCTTGGTGCACATCGCCCCGGCGCTGCCGCTCAGGACCTCGAAGTCGCCGCCACTGTCGCGGAGTTCGGCGCAGGCGTCGGCGGGCGCCGGGTGGGTGCCGCCGGGCTTCGGCGCGCAGCTCAGGGTGACGGCACGCTCGGGAGTGACGGTCGCCGAGGTCTCGCCGTGACCCACGGTCAGCACCAGGGCCGACGGGGCGTAGAGCCCCTGTACGGCGGGCTGGGGGGCCGCGGGTTCGGGCGCCGCGAGCGCGGGCCCCGCGAGGGGACCGCAGACGGCGGCGGCCGTCAGGGTGAGAGTCGCTGCCAGGCGCGCGGTCTTCGGCATGGTGTGCATCCTTCCGCTTTGCAGGAGTGCCCGGACGGCCCCGCCACATCGGTCGCGTGGACGAAGCCGGCCCGGACGGTGCCGGTTCGGCGTGCGCGAGTCTGCCGGGTCCCAGGCCGGAACACACATCCAACCCACAGGTTTCGGTAACTTTGAGTATTGAATCAGTGGCTCGAAGTCACGGAATTCGAACATGCAAACCCCGATTCTGAGCGGTTTCCGATCGCCTCATGATCACGAATGGCCGGATCTCCACGGCTCGGCAATCGGCCTGAAACATTCCGCTTCGGCCCGGACACCCACGCCATGACGGTGCGGGACCCCGAGCGAGACCACCCCGCTACACCGCGTGTTTCGGGCGGGCGCTTCCTCGGCGCTGCATGAGTGCCGGCCGGGCCCCACGCGATGATCCGCGCCCACGCCGACCGGACCGCCGCCGATCTGCGGACCAACGCCTCCCTCGCCCCCTGTTGCAGAAGGGCGACCGGAGCGTGGTCAGCGCCTACTACTCGCTCGACACCGGCCGCGTGGAGACCCTCACGGGCGCGCCCCCTCCGCCTGATCGGTGCCGCCGCGTCGGTACGTGGCCCAGGACGCTCGTGCCGTCCTGGGCCACGGCGAGGGTCCCACCCCCGGGCGGTGGACTGCTGGCGCACGGGTCGTCAGGATCGTCGGCGACGCGGGGCGTTCTCGACGGTGAGGGGCAGGACCGACGGGTGACGAAGCACTGGGCGGACTTCCAGTACGAGATCTACCTGGGCGGGATGGGCGGGGCCGTGCCCCGGCTGCCCACCGACCTGACCCGGCTGGAGGAGCTGGCCGAGCACCGGCTCGGCGCCGGTCCGGTCGGCTATGTGGCGGGCAGCGCGGGGAACGGCAGTACGGCCCGCGCCAACCGGGAGGCGCTGGACCGGCACCGGATCGTGCCCCGGCTGCTGCGGGACGTGAGCGAACGCGACCTGTCCGTCGAGGTGTTGGGCCGCGCGCTGCCGGCGCCGGTGGCGCTCGCCCCGGTGGGCGTGCTGTCGATCGTGCACCCGGAGGCGGAGCCGGCGGCGGCCCGGGCCGCCGCCGCGCAGGGTGTGCCGTACATCCTGTCCTCGGCGTCCAGCACGCCCATGGAACAGGTCGCGGAAGCCATGGGGGACGCGGAGCGCTGGTTCCAGCTGTACTGGGCGAAGGACCGCGACGTCACCCGGAGCTTCCTGGAACGCGCGCAGGCCGCCGGGTACTCAGTGCTCGTCGTCACGCTCGACACACCGTTGCTCGGTTGGCGGCCCCGTGATCTGGAGCGGGCGTATCTGCCGTTCCTGCACGGCGTCGGCACCGCCAACTACTTCTCCGACCCGGCGTTCCGGGCGGGGCTCGCGCGGCCGGTCCACGAGGATCCGAACGCGGCCGTGCTGCACTTCGCGGGGATGTTCGGCGATCCCGGGAAGACCTGGCCCGACCTGGCGTTCCTGCGTGAACACTGGGACGGGCCGATCGTGTTGAAGGGCGTGCTGCACCCGGACGACGCACGGCTCGCCGCGGACGCGGGGATGGACGGGGTGGTCGTGTCCAACCACGGGGGACGGCAGGTGGCGGGGGGTGTCGGGGCGGCCGACGCGCTGCCGGGGGTGGTGCGGGCGGTGGGTGAGCGGCTGACCGTGCTCTTCGACAGTGGTGTGCGGACGGGTGACGACGTCTTCAAGGCGTTGGCGCTCGGAGCGGACGCCGTGCTGCTGGGGCGGCCGTACGTGTACGGGTTGGCGCTCGACGGGCAGGCGGGGGTGGAGCACGTCATCCGCTGTCTGCTCGCCGAGTTCGACCTCACGCTGGCGCTGGCCGGGCATCGGGGGCCGGGGTCGGTGGAGGGCGGCAGTCTGGTCGGCGGGGGCTGCTGACGCGGGTTGCGCCCCCGCCGCCCCTACCCGTCCCATCCTGTAGGGGCTGCGCCCCTCGACCCCCATACGTCCGTCCGGTGGGGGCTGGTCGCGCAGTTCCCCGCGTCCCTGAAAGGGGCCTGCGGCCCTTTCGGGGGCGAAAAGCACGGGGCGCAGCCCCTGCTTTTCAGGGGCGCGGGGAACTGCGCGAGAAGCCCCACCGGGCCCGCACCCGACCGGCAACCCCTCTACAACCCGAGCCCCGTCAACAGCGTCGGCACGTCGACGGACGTCAGCGGGGTCAAGGGACCCCCCTGCTCCGTACCCTCCGCGGCGCCCTCGTCATGTACGGCCAGCACGGACCCACCCCGCTCGGCCTCCGCCTCCGGCGTCGCGTTCGGCGTCGGCGTGTCGGGCTTCTCCGGCCCCGGCGCCGGGGAACCCTCGCCCGCGTCCGGTTCCTCGGAGACCGGCTCGGTCTCGGGCGTGGGCGCCTCGGATCCGGAGACGGAGAAGGACTCGGGGCTCGCGGTCACCCCGTCGGTGAGCCAGCGCTGCTTGGTGGAGTTGTCCCGGACCTTGACCACGACGTCCGACTTGGGCTCCGAGTCGATGGGGGCCATGGCGAGCCCTTCGCCCCACCGGGGCAGCAACTCGCCCTGGACGGTGAAGTCGTAGCGGACGTCGTCGCCCCGCTTCGCGTGTTCGCCCGCGCAGCCGCCGAGGACGACGACACCGGCGTCCACCTGGGAGTCCAGGCACAGTTCGGGGTTGGCGACACTGCGCAGCAGCCCGTCCTCCTCGTAGGACCACTTCTGGGTCCAGCCGGAGTCGCACACCGCGAGTTCGGTCGAGGCGCCCTTCACGGCCTTGCCGCCCGCGATGTCGAGGCAGAGATCGGCGGCCTGGTTGCGCAGCCGGGTCTGCTGGGGCGCCGTGGGCCGTCCGGCCGAGGCCGGCGGGGTCGGTGAAGCGCTGCCGCGGGTGGCCTCGTTGCCGGTGTCCGGCGCCGTGGCGACACCCCCGGTGGCGCTGGTGGAGGCGGTGGGGTCGGCGCCGCTGCCGTCGTCCGAGAGGAACGCGGCGCCCAGGACGGCCGCGAGCAGCGCGCCCGAGGAGACGCCGACGGTGAGCAGGGCCCGGGGGTTGCGTGCTCCGGAGGTGATCCGGCGGCGCTGTGCGGGGATCTGGGAGAGCAGTCGGTGACGGCCGCCGTTCCCCGGCCGCCTCGACGTGCCCTTCTCCGGCAGCCGGCCGGGCCGGGAGTCGAGGTAGCGTCGGGCGCCCCAGCCGAGTACGGCTTCGGCGATGACGCCGCCGAGTCCGCCCTCGAAATGGCTGAGTTGCTCGGCGGCGTAACGGCAGTAGCGGCACTCCAGCAGATGCTGCTGGACGTCCGGCAGCAGCGCGCCGCCGCGGCGAATGGGCACATCCAGCAGGCGGTTGTAGAAGCGGCAATCCTTGGACGGCGCGAGTTCCCGGTGGGCACGGACGCAGCCCTCCCGGAATTTGTCGCGTGCCTGCTCAAGGGTGGCGACGGCGCTGTCCGCGTCCAGCCCCAGCAGACCGGTGGGTATGGTTATCGTTTCGGCTTCTACTTCGGTGTGCCACAGCAGGCACTGGGCGACCGCGGGGAGGGCCTGGAATGAGCGCTCGACGAGCTTGCGGTTTTCCGGCGTCATGGACTTCGCCGCCCGCATGCCCCGCCCTCCGGCGGGCTTGCGCAAGTCCGGCAGCACGCCGGAGACACCCCCTTCCGCGGACCACTCCTTGACGGTGTCGCGCGCGGCCACCAGTAGCCGGGGCCGCAGGGCGACACCCGACTCGCCCCGCATCAGCCCGTCGAGCACCCGGTGGAAGGCGGTCGCGGTGACCATCGAGGCGACCTGTGACTGGGTGGCGAGACAGATGGCCGCGTAGTCATGGGTCGGCTGCCAGTGCCGTGCCATCAACAGGGCGACCGGGTCGCCGGTGCCGCCCTCCGGCCATCCCCTCAGCCGGGCCGCGAGAGTCTCGTCGGACTCTCCGGGTACCGGGCCGGGCGCGGGCGGAAAAGTGGGGTGGGGAGGGTGGGGAGTGTGCACAGAGCGGGTTCCTTCCAAGGCACAAGATGGCACACGGAGTTGTGGCCGCCGAAAAGGGCCCTGGATTGGTGCGTACCTTTTTGGCGGGCGCCGGGAAAGCGGCCGGGGACCGGGCCGCACGATGACCGTCTTCCTCGAGCCTTTTGGGCCCTTCGGCGACCGGGAAAGCCAAATGGCCTTTCCGGCCGGGCCATTGCCCCTGCGCAGGAAGTTCACCCTTGCACAAGTTACTCATGGCTAACAAGGCACTTGTGCAACATCCGCATCACTAAAAGCAGGTCAGATGACCGGTACGAATGCTTCCGCTTCGCAGAGCGAACGCTTCCGCTTCCCAAATGTTCAAGCCTTCAAGCACCCCGTGTGAACCGTACGCACACCCCGGCGGTCCGCGCACGCTCCCGGCGCGCGGACGGTTCGTTGTTGACTGAGGTCGGCCACCTCGGAAGGCCCCGCGCGGAACGGCGGCTCTCCCGCGCGAAACGGCCGCCGACCTTGATCCTCCCGCCCTCGGTCGGCGGCCCCGGGGTGGCACCGCTCTCTCCGGCTCGCTCAGATCTGCCAGGAGCGCAGCCGGTCCGCCGCCCCGTAGACGTCGGTCTTGCCGGAGATCAGGTCCCGCGCGAGATCCACGAGGGCCCCGTACGGCGGGTCGATGCCGACGCCGCTGACGAACATGTAGGCCACGGCCGTCGCGCAGGCGAAACGGGCGTTGGCGGCCGGCAGGGGCTTGAGCAGGGCGAGGGTGTGCAGCAGCGCGGCCGCCCGCCAGGCCGGGTCGGAGTCCACGCCGAGGCGCGGCGGGTCGACGCGGTGCCGGGCGACGGCGGCGACGAGCGCCGAGAAGTCGTTGACGGTGGGCTGCTCGGGCATGACCTCTTCGTGGCGCTGGAGCAGCCAGGGCACGTCGATGTGGATGACGGGAGCCATCGGTCAGACGGCCCGTCCCTCCGCCTTCGCGGCGGGTTCGTCCTCCGGGAAGGCGGCGGCGAATTCGTCGGCGTGCGCGGTGAAGAACTCCCGGAAGGCCTCCGCGCCCTCCTTCAGCGCCCGGTGCCGCACGATGTCGGCCGCGGCGGCCTCGCGCACGAGCGCCTTCATCGACGTCCCGCGCTCCTTGGCCATCTGCCGCAGGTCCTCTAGCTCGCGGTCGCTGAACTCCACATTCAGAGCTGGCATGCGCCCACGGTACCGCGAGGGTACTTACGCGTAAATAATCGCAGGTCAAAGCTATGGGACGGCGGTACCGACACAAGGCGGCCGACGCCCCGGAGGACGTCGGCCGCGCGCGTTCGGAGGTGGGGCGTCAGCTCTGGTCCGCGACGAACGACGCCATACGGGCCAGCGCCGCGTTCCAGTTGATCGTGTGTTCGTTGGTCGACCAGGACTGGATGTCGTCGATGTAGCAGAACTGACCGACGCAGCCCTGGAGTTTGCTCTGCGCGTAGGGGTCCTGGATGGAGGAGTTGGGCCCGCCCGCGAGGGTGCCGGCCGGCGGGTTGGGCTGGTCCGGGTCGAGCTGGTGGGCGTACCAACGGGCGTGCTGGTTGCGGGCGTCGACCTCGCCGTAGCCGGTGACGTAGGAGATGTTGAGGGCGTTGCGGCCGAAGAGGTAGTCCATGCTCTGGAGCGCGCCCTCCCGGTACTTGGACGCCCCGCTGATGTCGTAGGCCGTGGCGACGACGACCGCGTTGTTGAGGATCTGGTGGTTGGAGCCCCAGTCGTAGAGGTTGTTCTCGGGCGCGTACGGCATGCCGTACGGGTGGTCCTTCAGCGTGGTCAGGTAGCGGTCGGCGGCCTTGATCACGGACTGGCGGACCTTGTCGCGGCCGGGCAGCCCGTTCGGCACGGTCGCGAGGTCGAGGCGGCCCGCGGCGGCCGTGCGGGCCCAGTCGAAGCTGATGGGTCCGAAGATGTCGGCGGTGTGCACGGGTGAGGCGAGGACGTGGTCCTGGAAGGACTTCTCGCCGGTGGTCAGGTACAACTGGGCGGCCGCCCAGTAGAACTCGTCGGTGACGTTGCTGTCGGCGTAGGTGCCCCCGCCGACGCCGTCGCTCTCGGAGGCGTAGACGGCCGGGTGTTCCAGGGCCGCCGCCCAGGCCGTGCGGGCCGCGGTGAGGGCCTTCGCGGCGAAGGCGCGGTCGTAGGGGCGGTAGAGGCGGGCCGCCTGGGCGGCCGTGGCCGCCAGGTTCAGGGTCGCCGCCGTGGTCGGCGGGTGCAGCTCACGCTTCTGCGGGTCGTCGGCGGGCATCAGCGGCAGACCGGTCCACTGCTCGTCGTGGATCTTGTGGTGGGCCATGCCCGCGAGCGGCTTTCCCTGCGGCACCTGCATCCTCAGCAGGAAGTCCAGCTCCCAGCGGACCTCGTCCAGCAGGTCGGGCACCTTGTTGCCGCTCTCGGGGATGTTCAGCGAGCCGTCGCCGAGCTTGCCGGCCTTGCCGGTACGGGCGTGCAGCGCGCGTTCGTAGGTGCTCAGCACCTCCCAGGTGGAGATACCGCCGTTGACGACGTACTTGCCGTGGTCGCCGGCGTCGTACCAGCCGCCGGTGACGTCGAGCCGGTAGTCGCAGACGCCGGGCTGGCAGGGCACGT
Organism: Streptomyces sp. NPDC034049; assembly: GCF_055575575.1. Lineage (NCBI taxonomy): Bacteria > Bacillati > Actinomycetota > Actinomycetes > Kitasatosporales > Streptomycetaceae > Streptomyces > Streptomyces sp. NPDC034049. Next base: position 332,983 of record NZ_JBVISJ010000009.1, on the reverse strand, counting down.
TCCCGTCGCCCTGGTTGGGCGCCACGTCGACATGGCCGGCGGCGCGGCCGTAGCCGGGTCGCAGGTCGTCGCTGATCGGGGTGCCGCTGCGCTGGGTGTAGTAGTACTTCAGTGAGTCCAGGCGCAGGCGTTCGTAGGCGGCCGGGTCGATGTCGAACGGGCGGCTGGTCTCGCCGTCGGCGACCAGGGTGAAGCCGGTGCCGCGCCCCCGGTACGCGCCGAAGTCGATGGAGTGGACGTGCTGCCCGGAGGAGGCGTCGAGACCGCGCGGGGTGCTCCGCCCGTGGGCGACGACGGCACCCGAGGCGTTCTTCAACTGCCAGGGCAGCCGCGCCGTCGCGTCGGTCACCAGGGTGGCGTTCTTGGGCCCGGCGGGCAGATAGGCGACCTGGTTGACCCGCACCCGGGGCCCGGTGTCGGGTTCGTACACCTCCGGCGGCACCCCGCCGAGCAGCGAGACGTCGTCCATGCAGAAGGTGAACGGGTTCGCGTTGCCGCCCACCTGGAAGCCGACCTGGGCCTGGGTGGTGTCGACGGGCGAGGTGAAGGTGTACGTGTAGGAGTCGCCCGAGACGTTCAGCTGCGGGCTGACCTCGAAGTAGGTGTCGTACGGCGCCACCGACAGGCCGACGATGGCCCGCAGGACGTTGCCCTGGGGCGTGCCGGAGGCGGAGAAGGCGAACCGGTACGACTCGCCCTTGACCAGGGTGATGTCGTTCTGGCCGACGGCGGCGTCCCAGCGGTTGGTGGTGCCGCCGGGGATCTCGGCGCAGAGCCGGCCGTCGGTGAGGCCGGCGGTGACGTTGCCTGTCGTCCACCAGGGTGCGGTGGTGGTGTCGAAGGTGCCGTTCTTGACCTGTTCGACCTCCTCGGCCTGGGCCGGGCCGGTGGGCAGCGCGGTGAGCGCGGCCGCGAGGAGGGTTGTCAGGGCGAGCAGGGCGGTTCTGCGTCGTTTCACGTCTGGGCTCCTCGGAGGAGGTGGGGGCGCAGTCGGTGACGGGTGGTGCCGGGGGTGCGTGTGCGGACAGAGACGTGGGAGCGCTCCCAGATGCGGACCTTGGCCATGCTGTTAGAGACATGACAGCCCGTCAACGGTCCGGACGGGACTGGTTTGTCGTCCGGACCGGAGCGGCGGCTCACCGACGAGGCCCGGGGCGTCAGCCCGCGAGGACGTCCAGCCTGCTGATGCGGACCGCGCCGCGTGCCTCGCCCGGGTGGCGGCTCGTCAGGGTGAGCCGGACGCGGGAGCCGCGCAGCGGGGTGAACGTGATGGCGGTGGGGGCGTCGGAGGCGGTGGCCCAGTCGATCGTCGCGCCCTCCACGGGGACGTACCGCCGGCCGTCCCACACCTCGACCCCGACGGCCTCGGGCAGGCTGTGCCCCGCGTCGACGGTGAAGCAGACCTCGACCCGGTCGACCGTCCCGGGCCGCCCCCAGTCGACCGTGACCCAGTCCTCGGGTCGTGCGCCGCTGAACGCCGGCAGCAGGGCGGTGGCCGCCTTGAGGAAGGCGTTGGACCAGCCGGTGGCGGGGTCGCCGTCGAGCATGGCGGCGGGCAGGGTGTCGGGGCGACCGGAGTAACTCGCGTCGGCGCGGGGGTAGGTGACGGGAGCCGGGTGGTCGGGCCCGAACGCGGCGGCCGGGGTCGTCGACCTGTCGCGGGCCGGCGTGGCGCGCACGCTCACCCGTCCGGTGCGCAGCCCCGCCACCCGTGCCGTCACCCGTACCGTGCCCGCCTCGACCCCGGACCGGACGATCGCGAGCGCCTTGCCGCCGAAGGCGGTGCGGGTGGATGCCTGGTAGCGCTCGGCGCTCTCCTCACGGCCGTTGTCCAGGCCCGCGAGGGAACCTCCCCGGACGTCGAAGCTGATGAGGTGCTCGGCGTCGGGGACCACCACGCCCCGGGCATCGACGATCTCCGCGGTGACGAAGGCCAGCGAACGCCCGTCCGCCGCCAGGAACTTGCGGTCCGCGGTGAGCCGTACGGCGTGCGGCTCACCGGCCGTGCGCAGGACGTCGGTGGCGACGACCCTGCCGTCGCGCCGTGCCACGGCCTTCAGTTCGCCGGGGGCGTAGGGCACCTTCCAGGTGAGGTGGAGTTTGCCCGCGCTGCCGCCCGGGCTGGTGTAGCTGCCCGGGTACGGGCCGTCGGTGAAGGTCTTGTCGTCGCCGGTGGGTTCGGTGGTCTCCAGGTAGGACCGCCCGTCGAGGGTCTTCTTCTCGTCGAACCTCCTCGTCCCGAGGGACTTGCCGTTGAGGAACAGCTCGACGGTGGCGACGTTGGCGTAGGCCCACACCTCGACGGTGTCGCCCCGGTCGTGGTTCCAGGTCATCGGCAGCAGATGGACCATGGGCTCGTCGGTCCACTGGCTCCGGAAGAGGTGGTACATGTCCTTGGGGAAGCCGGCCGTGTCGACCGCGCCGAAGAAGGAGGCCTTCACCGGGAAGACGTCGTACGGCGTGGGCTCGCCGAGGTAGTCGATGCCCGACCAGAGGAACTGCCCGGCGAACCACTTCCGGTCGCGGTCCTTCTTGTGCCCGTACTCGCCGCTCATGGTCCAGGAGGCGAGGTTGTTGTCGTAGGAGGAGACGCCCCGTCGGCCCGGCGTGTGGTTCTCGCCGGTGTTGAGGTGCTCGGGCTCCTGGTAGACGCCTCTCGTGGAGGTCTCCGAGGACGACTCCGACTCGAAGAGGAACAGGTGCGGATAGCGGGCGTGCAGGGCGTCCACCGACTTGGCGGTGTTGTAGTTGAGGCCGAGGCCGTCGAGCTTGGCGAGGATCAGGTCGCCGGGGGTGCCGGGGGCGGGGACGCTGCGGTGGCGGTGGGAGCCGATGACGACGGGGCGGGTGTCGTCGGAGGCCTTGAGGGCGGTGATCAGGCGGTCCGCCATGACGAGGCCGGAGGCCGAGGTGAACTCGGAGACCTCGTTGCCGAGGGACCACATCAGGACGGCGGGCGAGTTGCGGGCCGCGAGCACCATCTCGGTGATGTCGCGGTCGGCCCACTCGTCGAAGAAACGGCCGTAGTCGTAGCGGGTCTTGGGGCTCCGCCAGCAGTCGAAGGCCTCCACCGTCATCACGATGCCGAGGTCCTCGCAGACCTCGATCATCTCGGGCGAGGGCGGGTTGTGGGAGGTGCGCAGGGCGTTGACGCCCATCGACTTCATGATCGTCATCTGGCGGCGGATCGCGTCGGCGCTGACGGCGGCGCCGAGCGCGCCGAGGTCGTGGTGGAGGTCGACCCCCTTGATCTTGTGCGGGGTGCCGTTGAGGTGGAAGCCCTCGTCGGGGTCGAAGCGGAAGGTGCGGATGCCGAAGGGGGTGCGGTGGGTGTCGGTGGTGCGGCCGCCGACGCGCAGTTCGGTGGTGAGGGTGTAGCGGTGCGGGTCCGCGAAGTCCCATCGCCTCGGCTCGCGGACGGTCAGTTCCTGGGTCGCGGTCGCGGTGTCGGTGACGGCGACCGTGGAGGACGTACGGGCGACCGTCCGGCCACGGGCGTCGACGACGCGGGAGACGACCTCGACGTCCGCGGCGCCGCCGGAGGTGTTCACGACGGAGGTGCGGACGCGGACGAGGGCGCGCTCGTCGGTGACGTCCGGGGTGGTGACGTACGTGCCCCAGCGCGCCACGTGCACGGGGTCGGTGACGACCAGTCGGGCCTCGCGGTAGATGCCGCTGCCGGAGTACCAGCGGCTGCTGGGCAGGCGGTTGCGCACCTCGACGGCGATGACGTTCTCGGTGGCGTCGTCGGTGTGCAGCAGGTCGGTGAGGTCGAAGGCGAAGCCGGTGTAGCCGTAGGGGTGACGGCCGACCTCGGTGCCGTTGCAGTGGACGCGGGAGTCCATGTAGACGCCGTCGAACTCGACGGAGATCCGCTTGCCGGCGAGGGAGCGCGGCAGGGTGAAGGCGGTGCGGTACCAGCCGAGGCCGCCGGGGAAGAAGCCGGTGCCGCTGGTGGTGCCGTGCTCGGTGGTGGGGGCGAGTTCGATGGACCAGTCGTGCGGGACGGCCACCTGCCGCCAGGCGGAGTCGTCGAACCCGGGGCGCGCGGCGTCGGCGTACGCGCCGGTGGGATCGGTGATGCCGCCGGGGTTGACGAGGGCGAAGCGCCAGCCGTCGCGGAGCGGGACGGTCCGGCGGGTGGCGGCGGCTCCCGAGCGGGGGGCGGCGGCCGCGGTGCCCGTCAGCGCTCCCACCAGCGGGGCGGAGGTGCCCGCGACGAGCAATGATCTGCGGGTGACGGTCATGGTGTTCCCTTCGTCGAACGTGCGGGTGGACGTTCCGGGGAGCCGTGGAGCACAAGACCCCACAAGACATCACATGCGATCGTGACCGAACAAAATCTGACGACCCGTCCCGGGGGTCGTCAAGGGCCTCGCACGCCACTCGGCGAACGCCCGTTCAGGAAATCGCGCGGAGGTACGGTTTCCCGTCCGCTTTTCCGGCGGAGCGCATAGGCTGGAATTCGCCCGTAAGCCCGTTCGGTCCGGCGGAATGGAACTCGCGACGATGAGGAGCCGCAAGGTTACGCACGGTGACACCCCTGCGTACGCCCTGGACGGTGCCGCCACCGCGCGGGCGGCCATGGACGGCGACGGCACGATCGTCGAGTGGAACGAGGGCGCCAGACGGCTGCTGGGCTGGCACGCGACGGAGGTCGTGGGCCGCCCCGCCGAGGAGCTGCTGGCCCCCGGGCGCACTTTCCTGCCGCCCCCGCCGGGCAGTCGCAGCTGGAACGGGACGCTCGCGCTGCGTCACCGCGACGGCCGCACGGTGACCGCGTGGCTCCTCGCCCACCACCGGAGCCTGAAGGACGCCGACGGCGGCGGCAACTGGCTGGTTCTCTGTCCGCTGGACGATCCCGGTCCGCTGGCGCGGGAGGATCCGCTCGCGGCGGCCGTCATGGTCCAGTCGCCGTGCGCCATGGCCGTCTTCGACGACCACCTCCGGCTGCGCGGCATCAACGACGTGATGGCGGACGCCGTGGGGATGCCCGAGGAGAACCTCCGGGGCCTGCACATGTCCGAGATCATCGGCGGCCGGCAGGGCGAGAAGCTGGAGCAGCAGCTGCGCGAGGTGCTGGCCCTGGGCCGCCGCAAGGACGTGCAGACCTTCCTGCGGGCCGCCGACGAGAACCGCGCCCACGCCTGGTCGGCGGCGATCGCCCCGCTCACGGACGAGTCCGGGGTGCCGATCGGGGTCTGTGTCACCGGGCACGACATCACCGAGCAGTACCTGGCGCGGCAGCGCCTGCAGCTGGTGAACGAGGCGAGCATCCGCATCGGCACCACCCTCGACGTGCGGCGCACCGCCCAGGAGCTGGCGGACGTCTGCGTGCCGGTCCTCGCCGACTTCGTCAGCGTCGACCTCATGCAGTCCCTCGACCACGGCGACGAGCCGCACGAGGGCCCGCTCTCCGCGCCCTTCACCCTGCGCCGCGCCGCCCACCAGTCGGTGACCCCCGGCTGCCCCGAGGCCGTGGTCGAGGTGGGCCGGACCGACGTCTACCCGGCGACCTCCCCGCAGGCCGCGTCCCTGACGGTCGGCCACACCGTCGTGGCGGCGGACCCCGCGAACACCCTCGTGGACTGGCTCGCCTGGGACCCGATACGCGGCCGGCGGGTCAAGGAGCTGGGTGTCCACACCACCATGTCGGTACCGATCCGGGCCCGGGGCACCACCCTCGGCGTGGCCGTCCTGACCCGTTTCAAACGGCTCGACCCCTACACCGCCGACGACGAGCTGCTGGCCGAGGAGGTCACGGCCCGCGCCGCCGTCTGCATCGACAACGCCCGCCGCTACTCCCGCGAGCGCGAGACCGCCCTCGCCCTCCAGCGCAGCCTGCTCCCCCAGACCCTGCCCCGCATGCCCGCCCTGGAGGCCGCCTCCCGCTACCTGCCGGCGGCCCAGGCCGGGGTCGGCGGCGACTGGTTCGACGTCATCCCGCTCTCCGGGATGCGGGTCGCCATGGTCGTCGGCGACGTCGTCGGCCACGGCGTGCAGGCCTCCGCCACCATGGGCCGGCTGCGGACCGCCGTGCGCACCCTCGCCGACGTCGACCTCGCCCCCGACGAACTGCTCACCCACCTGGACGACCTCGTCGTACGCCTGTCCGCCGAGGCCGGCAGCGAGGGGGTGACCGGTGAGGTGGGCGCCACCTGCCTGTACGCCGTCTACGACCCGGTGACCCGGCGCTGCACCTTCGCCCGTGCCGGGCACCCGCCGCCGGTGGTGCTGGACCCCGACGGACGGCCCATGGAGGTGGAAGTGCCGTCGGGACAGCCCCTGGGCCTCGGCGGACTGCCCTTCGAGTCCGCCGAACTCGAACTGCCCGAGGGCACGGTCATCGCCCTCTACACCGACGGCCTGATCGAGACCCGGGACCGGGACATCGACGCCGGCCAGGAACTGCTGGCGGAGGCGCTGTCCGGCCGCAAGGGCTCGCTGGACGACATCTGCCAGGACGTCGTCCACTCCCTGCTCCCCGCGAACGGCGCCCCGGACGACGTGGCGCTGCTGCTGGCCCGCACCCGCGGGCTGCGGGCGGAGCGGGTGGCGACCTGGTCGATCCCCGCCGACCCCGCGTTCGTCGCCCGGACCCGCCAGTACGTGCTGACGCAGATGGCGCTGTGGGGGATCAGCGAGTCGGCGTTCACGGCCGAGCTGGTGGTGAGCGAGCTGGTCACCAACGCCATCCGGCACGGCGCCCCGCCCATCCAGCTGCGTCTGATCCACGACGACACCACCCTGATCTGCGAGGTGTCGGACGGCAGCGGCACGGCCCCGCATCTGCGTCGGGCCAAGACCTTCGACGAGGGCGGGCGCGGTCTGCTGCTCGTGGCCCAGCTGACCCAGCGGTGGGGCAGCCGGCACACCGAGGACGGCAAGACGATCTGGGCGGATCTGACGCTGTCGGAGGAGTGAGCACGGCGGCGCCGCGGTGAGCCTGGTCTCACTCCCGGGCCGTATGCGTGTTCGCCGGACGTCGGCGGGCAGTTGTAGGGTGCAGCAGTCTCCGCGCCGTCGAGCGCCCTGACGTCCCCCCGACGAAGAACACCCCCGAAAGCCCTGCCGTGAACACCGCCCTCGCCGAGGTCCTGTCCGTCGTCCTGCTCGTCGTCGTCCTCGGCTGCGCGGTCGCGCGCCCCTTCGGGCTGCCGGAGGCGGTGGTCGCCGTACCGGCCGCCGGGATCGCCGTCGCCGCCGGTGCCGTCTCCCTGGAGCACGCCCGCGCGGAGGCCGAGCTGCTGGGCCCGGTCCTCGGGTTCCTCGCCGCCGTGCTCGTGCTGGCCAAGCTCTGCGACGACGAGGGGCTCTTCCAGGCGTGCGGGGCGTGGATGGCGCGGGCGTCGGCGGGGCGGCCCCGGCGGCTGCTGGGGTCGACGTTCGCGCTGGCCTCCGGCATCACGGCGGTGCTCAGCCTGGACGCGACGGTCGTCCTGCTCACTCCGGTGGTGTTCGCGACGGTGGCCCGGCTGGGCGCCCGCCCCAAGCCTCATCTCTACGCCACCGCGCATCTGTCGAACACGGCCTCGCTGCTGCTGCCCGTGTCCAACCTCACCAACCTGCTGGCGTTCACGGCCAGCGGGCTGACCTTCACCCGGTTCGCGCTGCTGATGGCGGCGCCGTGGGCGGTCGCCGTGGCCGCCGAGTACCTGGTGTTCCGGCGGTTCTTCGCGGCCGATCTGGACGCCGGGGCGCCCGCGCCCGAGGAGGCCGTCGAGGCGCCCGAGCTGCCGATGTTCGCGCTGGTCACGGTCGTGTGCACGCTCGCCGGGTTCGTGCTGACGTCCGTGCTCGGCATCGAGCCGGTGTGGGCGGCGCTGGCCGGGGCCCTGGTGCTCTCGGTCCGCGCGCTGGTCCGCCGGACCACGAGCCCGCGCGCGCTCCTCCACTCCCTCTCCCTGCCCTTCCTCGCGTTCGTGCTGGCGCTGGGCGTGGTGGTGCGCGCGGTCGTCGACAACGGGCTCGCCGACGCGCTGGGCCGGGTGATGCCGTCCGGCACCGGTCTGCTCGCCCTCCTCAGCGTCGCCGCCCTCGCCGCCGCGCTGTCCAACGTCATCAACAACCTGCCCGCGGTCCTGGTCCTGGTCCCGCTGGCCGCGCCGCTCGGCACGGGCGCCGTGCTCGCCGTGCTCCTCGGCGTCAACATCGGCCCGAACCTGACGTACGCCGGTTCCCTGGCCACCCTGCTGTGGCGGCGGATCGTCCACCAGCACGACCACGGTGTGGACCTGGGCGAGTTCACCCGCCTCGGCCTCCTCACCGTCCCGGCGGCCCTGGTGTCGTCGGTGGTGGCGCTGTGGCTGTCCCTGCTGGCCTTCGGGAGCTGACCGGCGGGGATTCCGCCCGGCCGCCGTCCCGCAGGCCCTGCCTGTACTCCCCCGGCGGCACCCCGTAGCGCTGCTGGAACACCCGGCTGAAGTGGAACGGGCTGGCGAACCCGGAGGCGGCGGCCACGCGCTCCACGGAGAGTCCGGTGGCCTCCAGGAGCCGGGCGGCGTGCAGCAGTCGGGCCTGGCTCAGGGCCCGCATCGGGGAGTGGCCGAGCTGCTCGGTGAAGAGGTGCGCGAAGCGGGACGGGGAGAGGGAGACCCGCTCGGCGAGGGAGCGGACGGTGTGCGGGGCGGCGGGGTCCGCGGCGATCAGGTCCTCGGCCCGGCGGATCCTCGGGTCGGCCCCCGACCGGCGGGGCTCCGCCCGGGCGGCGGTCAGCAGCACCACCTCCTCCAGTGAGCACAGGGCGAGTTCACGGGCGGCGGTGCCGTGCGCGACGGCGACCTCCTCACCGGACGGGACGGCGCCCGGGCTCGGCGGTGCGCCCTCGCCGGTCCAGCGGGCGTCGGCGAGCATCCGGCGGAAGGCCGCGTCGACCCGGTCACGGATGCCGGCCGGGGCCGAGGGGAGGGCGTGGACACGGTCGGCGGTCTCGTGGGGGCGCAGCCAGGCGGTCCAGGACGGGCGCGCCTGGCAGTGCGCCCACCAGAACGCCCAGTGCCGGGCGCCGGGCCGGACCGTGTAGTGCTGCGGCACCCCCGGGCCGAGGACCACCAGGTCGCCCGGGCCCGCCGGGGTCCGTGTCCTGCCCTGCCGCAGCAGTCCCGCGCCGCCCGTGGTCCAGACGAACAGCCAGCTGTCCGCGCCGCGCGGCCGGTGCACGGCGTAGGACGGCCGCTGGTCGAAGCGTCCGATGATCACCTGGCCCGGCGACGGATTGACGGGCGCAGCAGTCCCAGGCAGGTCGTCAGCACGCACAGGCATCCTCCCGAAAGGCACGTGGACGTAGCTTGGAGCACAGGGACGACGCCGAGAAGGGATGCCGCGCATGACAGTCACGGACAACACGGAGTTCGAGGAGAACGGGTACGTGGTGGTGCGGGGACTGTTCACGCCCGCCGAGATCGAGCAGTTGTGCGACCGTTTCGCGGCGCTCCAGGCGGGCGGACCGATCCCGGGGCACTTCCAGCCCCGCCCGGTCCCGGCCGACGGTCCGGCGGACCCGTTGCATGTCTACCCCCGGGTGATGCATCCGCACCGGATCGACGACCTCTCGCTGCGGGTCCTCCTCGACACCCGGCTGCGGGAGATCCTCGAAGGGCTGCTCGGGGAGGAGGTCCTGGCCGCGCAGAGCATGTTCTACTTCAAGCCGCCGGGGGCCCGGGGGCAGGCGCTGCACCAGGACAACTTCTATCTGCGGGTCGAACCGGGGACGTGTGTGGCCGCGTGGATCGCCTGCGACGTGATCGACCGGGACAACGGCGGTCTGGAGGTCGTGCCGGGGACGCACCGGATGGATCTCTTCTGCCCGGAGGTGGCCGACTCGGAGGTGTCCTTCGCCCGCGAGTACGTCGCTCCGCCGCCCGGCCTGGCCCCCGTGCCCGTCGACATGGCACCGGGTGACGTCCTCTTCTTCAACGGCAGCCTGGTCCACGGCTCCCGGCCCAACGGGACCACCGACCGCTTCCGCCGTTCCTTCATCGGCCACTACGTGGGCCGCTCCGCCGAACGCATCGGCCGCTACTACGAGACGCTGACCATGAGCGGCGCCCCCGTGGCCCTCCCGGAGAGCGAGGGAGCGGGCCCGTGCGGCACGGAGTTCGAGCCGGCGGGCCCCCACTGAGCGGGCCCGCGCCGCCTCAGCCCAGTTCGAGGAGCCCCAGCCGGACGGCCTCGGACACCGTGCTCGCCCGGTTCTCGGTGCCGAGCTTGCGGTAGACGCGGACCAGATGGGTCTTGACTGTGGCCTCGGTGAGATGGAGGGCGGCGGCGATGGCCCGGTTGCTGCGGCCCAGCGCCAGCAGCCGTACGACCTCGATCTCCCGGTCGCTCAGGGCGGTCCCCGGATCGGCCAGGTGACCGGCGAGGTGTCCGGCGGCCTCGGGGGCTAGCCCCATGCCGCCGGCCGCCGCGGCGCGTACGGCCCGGAACAGTTCCTCGGGCGGGCCGGCCTTGAGGACGTAGCCGCGGGCGCCGGCCTCCATGGCCCGGACGACGTCACCCTGGGTGCCGGAGCCGGTGAGGACGACGACCCGGCTGCGGGGGGACCCGGCCGTGATGCGCCGGGTCGCGTCCAGGCCGTTGACCGGGCGGTCGGGGACCGTGTCGCCGGTCAGGCGGAGGTCCATCAGCACCACGTCGGGGCCGAGCCGCGCGGCGAGCCGTACGGCCTCCTCGCCGTCGCCGGTCTCGCCGACCACGTCGAAGCCGGGCTCCCCGGCGAGGAGGGCGCGCAGGCCGGCCCGCACGACCATGTGATCGTCCACGATCAGGACGCGCAGCGGGGTGTCGGCCGCGGCGGTCACCGGTCGCCCGCCGGGCCCGCCAGGGCGAGGGCGCCCACGGGGAGGCTGGCGCGGGCCAGGGTGCCCCGGCCGGGAGCGCTGCGGACGGTGAGCGATCCGCCGAGGGCGTCCAGACGCTCGCGGCCGGCAGGCAGGCCGAGGCCCCGGTCTCCCGGTCCCGCGGTGGTCGCCGCCGGGTCGAAGCCCACGCCGTCGTCCCGCACCTCGACGGTGACGGCCGTGTCGTCGCGGTGGTCGAGGGTGACCCAGACGTGCCGGGCGCGGGCGTGCTCGCAGGCGTTGGCCACCAGGCCCTGGGCGACGCGGAGCAGGGCGGCGGCCCGGTCGCGCGGCAGGCCGCCCGGCTCGCCCTCGGTGCGGAACACCACCCGCGAGGGAGTGGTCGTGGTGCGGGCGCAGAAGGTGCGCAACGCGGTGGCGAGGTCGGCGTGTTCCAGGGCGGGCGGGGTGAGGTCACTGATGACGGTGCGGGTCTCGGCGAGCTGGGTGCCCAGCGCGTCGACGACCGTGCGGAGCTGGGTCCTGGCCAGATCGGGGCAGCGATCCCAGTCACGGTCGGCCGCCTGGAGGAGCATCCGGCTGCCGGCGAGTTCCTGGGCGAGGGTGTCGTGCAGGTCGCGGGCGATCCGGGCGCGCTCGGCGAGCCGGCCGGCCTCGCGCTGGTTTCGCGCCAACTCGGCGCGGGTGCGCCGCAGTTCGCCGAGGAGGAGCTGCTGGGCGCGGTAGAGGGCGACCGTGGCCCACAATGCGGCGACCGGGGGGAGGAGCTGTTCGGGGTGGAGGGTTCCGGAGGTCCGGGCGATCAGCAGGACGAGCGGCCCGGTGATCACACCGACGACGGCGACCGCCGTACGGCCCGTGAACATGCGCAGGGCGAGGATCGCGAGCGGGAGCACCAGCCAGGTGTAGGCGGTGGCGGCCGGGGCCGGCATCTCCCAGGAGACCCGCCACCACAGCACCAGCAGCGCGCCGAGCCACAGCGGGCGGCCCCATCGGCCCAGCCGGTCCCAGAGGGCGAGACCGGCCACGTACCCGACCGCCAACAGCGCGACGAGCGGGACCAGTTCCCAGCACAGCGCGGAGTTCAGGTCGGCGAGGCGGACGGCTCCGCCGACGACGACGGTCAGGAACAGCAGGTCCGGCAGGCGCCGAAGCGGCGGTAATCCTCGGTGCGGGACGGCGGGGGCGGCGATGGCGGGCACGGCGGCGGCGATTCCCTCTGCGACGGTCCGGACGGGCACGGGCTGGCGGGGCCAGCCGAGTGTAGGCCGTGACGCGTGTGACCGCGGTAAAGAGGTTCGCCGTACCCGCCGTGCCCGGCGTGGGGTCACCGCCCGGGGTGCAGCCCCAGGACTCCCGGGGTCGGGTCGCCCTTCACCTCGCCGAAGTAGAGGGCGAAGGTCTGCTTCCACCGCTCGACCTGGGCGCGGTCCTCCATGAACCGGGGGAAGCCGTCGAGGTGCGCGTTCCGGTAGGTCCAGATGGGCTGGAGTCCCCCGGCGGGCGTGATGTCGGTGCGGACGGACCAGGAGGAGCCCTGCTGGCGTTCGGCGGACAGCGCCCAGTTGAGGTACAGCTTGGCGGCCGTGGGGTGGGCGGCCTTCCGGAGGATCGCGGCGCGCTGGCCCCAGGCCATGAAGGGGTGGCCGTCGGCGACCGCGAAGCGGGTCGGGGCCGTGGCGGGCGCGGTCAGCGAGCCGGAACCGCCGACGCCGATGGCCTTCTGCTTGGCGTTGACCGCGACACCCGGGCTGTGCGAACCGCGGTTGAACTGCGGCTGCTGGGCGGCGAACTTCGCGATCCAGTCCCAGCCGTAGGCCTGCTGGTAGAGGGAGAAGAGGTACAGCACCGCGTCGTCGTCGTGCGGGTAGGAGGAGGCGATGGCGCCCTTCCAGCGCGGGTCGACCAGCTCCTGCGGCGACTTGGGCGCGTTGCCGCCCACGGCTTCGACGCCGTACATGTAGCTGAAGGCGGTGACCCGGACGGCCGTCCAGGCGCCCTGCGGGTCACGGAAGTCCGCGTACAGCTTGGAGAAGCCGGCGGGCTTGTAGGGCAGCAGCTTGCCCTGGCGCTTCCAGCGGGTGAAGTCCTGGAGCGTCTGGAGCTGGACGACGTCGGGTACCAGCGTGTCGGTCGCGAGCTGGTTGTCGACGCGGACGTCGTGGTACTTGCTGTAGTCCACGACCATCGTCAGGTCGATGTCCGGGAAGCGGGTGCGGAAGGCCTGGGCCGTGGCGTCCTGCTGGGTGGCGGTGTCGCCGCCCGCGTAGATGACGAGCTTGCCGCCCTCGGCGACCGCGTCGCGGTACAGCTCGTCGAGGGAGCGGGTCTCCTCGGCGCCCGGCGTCGCCGCGGGGGCACCGGCGGGCGACGCGTGGGCCGTGCCGGTCGCGACGAGACCGGCGAGCGTGGCGCCCGCGCCGGTGGTGAGGATGCGTCGCCTGCTGAAGCTGCTGGCCATGTGGGGGAAGGTCCTTTCCGAGCTGATCCGTCGGGCGTGCCGCCGCCGCGGCAACGCAAGTCTGTGATCGGCAGGGGCCGTCGCGCGTCGCCCGGAAGCCGCCGACCCGTTCAACCGTTCGGTTGAACGCGCGGCCTCATCCGTCACGGTGCGCTCCCTCCGCACCGCTCTCGCCCGATGCCCGGGTACGCCCGGCCGCACGCCGGTCGAATGGGGCGGCTTCACCAGCGGCTTCACCATGAGGGTGGCGGTCACCTCGACGGCCGGACCGTCGGGGGAGGACAGCCGCCAGGTCACTGTGAGGCCCGCGCGGCGGCCGAGCGGACCCTGGCCGGAACTCCCGTCGAGGTACGGGACGCGTTCCGCCGGCTGCCGATGGGGACGGCGACGGAACTCAGCGTGTGAGGGGCGCTCCCGCCTCGCCCGTCTCCAGCAGGTCCAGCGCCCGTTCCCAGCAGAACTCCGCGCGCTCACCGCCCTCCTCGGGCCCGCCGGCGTACGGGTCGCCGAACCTGACGCCCATGCCGCGCAGCCGCTCCAGGCTCGCGCGGTAGGCCGGGTGGGCGGCGAGGGCGTGGGCGACACAGGGCAGCACGGCGATCGGCACGCCCAGGCCGCTCGCCTCGCACAGGGTGCCGACCGCGAGGGTGTCGGCCAGTCCGGCGGCCCACTTGTTGACCGTGTTGAAGGTGGCGGGCGCGACCACCACGGCGTCCGGCGGCGGGAAGGGGCGGGCGTCGCCCGGTCGGCGCCAGGCGGAACGGATGGGGCGGCCGGTCAGCGCCTCGACCTCGGCCGTGTCGAAGAAGCCGCCCATGGCGACGGGGGTCGCGATGACCCCGACCTCCCAGTCGCGCTCCTGGGCGGCGGTGATCAGCTTGCTGACCTCGGCGGCGATACCGGCCGCGCAGACGACGACGTAGAGGAAGGGCTGCCCGCCCCGTCCGGAACCGCCTCGTCCCGGCTCCCCTCGCCCGGAACCGCCTCGTCCCGCCAGGTCATCGGTCGTGTTCGCAGTCGCAGTCACCCGTCGACCCTATTGAACCCGGCTCACCCTCCGGGCGATCTTTCGACGAAGCGTTCGACGTCCTCGGCGGTCGGGCGGAGCAGGCCGTCCCGTACGGCGAGGGCGGTGGCCTCCGCGCGGGAGGCGGCGCCGGTCTTGCGCAGCAGGTGCTCGACATGGGTGTGCACGGTGCGCGGGGACAGGAACAGCGCCTGGGCGATGGCCTGGTTCGTGCTGCCGGTGGCCGCCCGGGTGAGCACCTCCAGTTCCCGCGGACTGAGCCCGTACGGCAGCGGGACGGGCGTCTCGTGGACGAGGACCGCGCGGCGGACCACGGCCGTGCCGAGGGTGTGGCGGCGCACGGCGACCCGGTACCAGTCGGGCCCCACCGGCCACAGCAGGCGCAGCCGGGTGCCGTGCGCGTCGGCGAAGGCGGTCAGCAGGCGGCGGAACTCGGGGTCCCCGAGAACCACGGCCGGGTGGCGGCCCGGGAGTTCGAGGGTGTCGTCGGCGACGACGATGCTCGCCCCGCCGTCCGCGGGGAGGTCGGCGAGGTCGCCCGCGTGCGCGGTGGGGTCGGCGAGGACGCCCAGGGCGGGCAGCAGGGACGCCAGCAGGTGGCGGGTCGCGGTGTCGTAGGCGTCGGGGGTCGCGGTGGAGAGGGTGATCAGGCCGACGAGCCGCCCGTGGTGGCGCAGGGCGCCGGTGACCGCGTCGCGGACGCCCGCCGGGCGCATCCGCTCGGCGTAGAACCAGCCGTCGCGGTAGCGCTCGCCCGGGTCCTCGACGTCCTCGCAGATGGAGGGTGGGATCGCGCTGCGCAGGACGTTGGCGTACCAGGGTGTCGAGACGAACTCGGCGGCCAGCGTGGCGGAGACGTCGGCGTCGTAGCCGACGCCGGCGACCTGGACGTGGGCGCCGGTGATCGGGTCGATCTCCAGGAGGGTGGCGGCGTCCAGGGGCAGCGCGCGGCCGAGTTCATGCAGGGCCTCGGCGCAGGCGGCGGCGGTGTCGCGTTCGCGGGTGAGCATGCCGATGCGGGCGGCGGCCGCGAGCTGGTGATGGGTGAGCATGCGAGCCTCCCGGAGCCGCCCCGAGACCGGTGCAGGTCTTTTGGGCCCTAACGATAGGCGGCCGGGGTTCGACGGACAAGGCATTCACCGATCCACGACGCCCCCACCGCCCACGGCCTCCCCACGGGACGTGCGCGGTCCCGTCGGCACCCGCCCACCGAACACCGCACACGTGCCGGGCCCCGCCCACCGAACACCGCACACATGCCGGGCCCCGCCGCCGCTGCCCAACCGGGACGCGTGGTCCCCGTCCGTGTCCGGACTCGGTATTTGTACGGATGGTGGGGCGGGGCGGTGGGGTCTTTCCTGTTCGGCACAGCAGGACGCCCGCCGCTGACGGGCCCCGTCCCCCTTGGAGATCCCCGCCATGACCAGACGCACCCTTTCCGCCACCCCGGCCTCGCGCAGGCAGTTCCTCGCGTGGTCGGCCGGCACGCTCACCGCGACCGGACTGGCCGCCACGGGCTGCAGCGCCCCGGAGAGCAGCTCCGGCGCGGCGAAGGCGGCGGACGCCTCCCCCTCCGCACGGCGGCTCACAGAGATCGGCCTCGACTACCCGTTCACCCAACTCCCGCTCTACACCACCCTGGTGAAGCTTTCGACGGCCGCGGCGAAGAAGCACGACGTCAAGCTGTCGACGACGAGCGACGCGAGCAACCCCGACACCCAGGCCAGCAACCTCACCACCTGGGTCACGCGGAAGACGCCCGCGATCGTGTCGTTCCCGATGGTCTTCGAGGCCACCGAGGCGATCGCGAAGTCCGCGCTCGACGCCGGTCTGATCTGGGTGACGTACGGCGGCACGCTGGAGAACCAGAGCGCCGACATCCAGTTCAGCTTCCGCGAGAGCGGCACGCTGCTGGGCGAGGCGGCGGCGAAGTGGGCCGAGGAAGAGCTGAACGGCAAGGGGAAGATCGCGTTCCTGGTCGACAACACGATCGAGCTGGGCCGGGAGCGCACGAAGGGCATGGTCGACGCCTTCACCAAGCTCGCGCCCGGCGTCGACGTGGTCGCGCAGGAACAGGCCATCGACCCGGACACGGGGCTGTCGAAGTCCAACGCGCTGCTCGCCAAGCACCCCGACCTCAACATCGTCCTCGGGATCACGGACGCGGCGGCGTACGGCGGGTTCAAGGCCCTGCAACAGGTCGGGCGGAAGAAGGACGACCGGAAGACGTTCGTCGGCGGGCAGGACGGTTCGGCGCCCTCGCTCCTCGCCATCAAGCAGGGCACGTTCTACCGGGCCTCCTCCGCGCTCGCCCCGCGGGACATCGCCGACGCCATCGTCGACGTGCCGCTCGCGGTCGCCGCCGGGAAGGCGGACGCCAGTGTCCAGGTGCCGGTCAAGCTGGTCCGCAGCGGGGACACGGCGGAGATCGACGCGCTGCTCGCCCAGAACGGGTAGGGCCGCCCGATGGCCGACATGAGCGACACGCACGGCGCGTCCAACCCGCCGAACCTGCGGATCTCCTCCCTCAGCAAGTCCTTCGGCGGGGTGCGGGCGCTGGACGGGGTGGACCTCACGGTGCCCGCCGGCCAGGTGCACGCCCTGCTCGGGCACAACGGCGCCGGCAAGTCCACGCTGATCAAGTGTCTGGGCGGGGCGTTCCCGCCGGACGCCGGGACGATCGAGGTGGGCGGGGTCCCGTACGCCCGGCTCAGTCCGCGCGAGTCGATCGCGGCGGGGGTGGCGATCATCTTCCAGACGCTCAGCGTCGTGGACCCGCTGACCGTGGCCGAGAACATCTTCCTCGGGCAGGAGTGGACCAGGTACGGGCGGGTCGACCGCAGGGCCCAGGAGAAGGTGTCCGCCGAACTCCTCGACCGTGTCGCCGCGAGCTGCTCGCCGCGGGACCGGGTGGGTGAACTGCCCATGGGCCAGAAGCAGTTGGTCGAGATCGCCAAGGCCCTCAGCCGCAGCGCCTCGGTCCTGGTCCTCGACGAGCCCACGGCCGCGCTCTCCGGCGCCGAGAGCGACGCCCTCGCCACCCGGGTGGAAGACCTGCGCGCCCAGGGCCTCGCCATCGTCTACGTCACGCACCTCCTGGCCGAGGTCGAACGCCTCGCCGACGCGGTGACGGTCCTCCGCGACGGCCGAGTCACCCACACGGCGACCGGTGTCCACCACCGCCACGCCCTGGTACGGGCGATCACGGGATCCGCCGAACCGGCCCCACCGGCGCCCACCGGGACGGGGCCGGTCCCAGCCGACGACCCGACGGACGGGGGTACGTCGCGTCCGGCCGCCGACATGTCGCCCAGCACCGCCGAGCCCGCGGCCCCCTCCACCCCCCGCTCCCCCGCCCGGCTCTCCCTGCGGGGTTTGCGCGGTCCCGGGTTCGGGCCGGTCGATCTCAGCGTCGGTGAGGGCGAGATCGTGGGGCTGTACGGGCTGATCGGGTCCGGGCGCACCCGGATGCTGGAGACGTTGTTCGGCAGGCGGCGGGCCTACGGCGGGAGCGTCCACGTCGGCGAGCGTGCCGTCTCCCCCGCCCGCCCCGCCGACGCCCTCGCCGCCGGGATCGCGCTGGTGCCGGCGGACCGGCGGACGCAGGGCCTGTTCGCGGGGCTGAGCGCGCAGGACAACGTACTGCTGCCGAGCGTGCGGGCCCTCGCCCGGCGCGGGGTGCGCGCCCTCGGTGCGGAGCGGCGGGTCTTCGGCTCGCTCGCCGAGGCGGTGGGGCTGCGGCCCGCGCGGCCGGGGCTGCCGGCCTCCGCCTTCTCCGGCGGCAACCAGCAGAAACTGCTGCTCGGCCGCTGGATCAACGAGGCCAGGACCGTCGACGTCCTGCTGCTCGACGAGCCGACCCAGGGCGTCGACGTCGGCGCCCGTCAGGAGATCTACGACGTCGTGTCCACGCTCGCCGCCGAGCGCGGCACGGCCGTGCTGTTCGCCTCCAGCGACCCAGAGGAGGCGGCCGGCCTCGCCCACCGCTGTCTGGTCGTCGACCGGGGCCGGATCGTCGCCGAACTCGCCGGCCCGGACCTCACCGAGGCGTCCCTCCTTGCGGCGGTCCACGACGCGGGGCCCACGCCTCCGCACCCCCACCACCCCCCGGACGGCGCCCCCACCGCGCCGCCCACGCCCACCCCCTCCCACGAAGGAGCAGCATGACCGCCGTGACCGCCGCCGAGCGCGTCGTCCCCGGCCCGCGCGCCCTGGCCGCGCACGGGCTCTCGTCGGTGCGACGCCATCCTCTGATCGTCGTCCTCACCCTGCTGGTGCTGGTGTTCCAGCTGTCCACCGGCAGCTTCCTCGACCCCGGGAACCTGCGCGGGATCGCCACCGACGCGGCCGCCCTCGCGATCGTCGCCGTGCCCCTGGCCCTGCTGGTGATCAGCGGTTACCTGGATCTGTCGGTGGGTTCGACGCTGGCGCTGGGCGCCCTGACGGCGGGCTGGCTCGCGGGGGAGCAGGCCCAGTCCCCCGTGGTCGCCGTCCTCGGCGCGCTGGCCGTCGGCGCGGCGGTCGGCGCCGTGAACGGGGTGCTCTGCTGCCATCTGGGGCTGTCGCCGTTCATCGTGACGCTGGGCATGCTGGCGGCCGTGCGCGGCCTGGCGCAGCAGCTCTTCCCGCTGCCGCTGAGCGGTTTCGGCGACGGTTTCGCGTGGCTGGGCGGGGCCCGGATCGCCGGGATCGCGGCCCCCGTGGTCATCGCCGCCGCCGTGCTGGTGGCCGGGGCGCTGTTCCTGGCGTACACCCCCACGGGACGCCATGTGTTCGCGATCGGCGTCAACCGGGAGGCCGCCTATCTGTCCGGCATCGACGTCCGCCGTACGCCGTTCGCGCTGTTCGTGGTGACCGGTACGGCCGCCGCGCTGGCCGGGGCGATCAAGGCGTCCGTACTGGACAGCGCGGTCGCGGGCACCTCGGGCACGGGCTTCGAGCTGACCGTGCTCACGGCGGTGCTGTTGGGCGGGGTCGCCCTGAGCGGCGGCTCCGGTTCGGTTCTCGGGGTGCTGCTCGGCGTGCTGTTCCTGGGTTGCCTGCAGAACGGGCTGACACTGCTGAGCGTGCCGACGTTCTGGCAGCAGATGGCGCAGGGCGTGGCCCTGGTGGCGGGCGCGGCGCTCGCGTACTTCGGCCCACGCGCCACCCGGTGACCGGCGCCCGGGTCCCCTCCCACTCCCCAGCCGCTCCCCCGCACCCAGACACCCCAGAGAGGTCCTCGTGAGCGACACTTCCCCCAGCCTGGTCCTGACCGGCGGTCAGGTCATCACCGTCGACGCCGGTTTCTCGGTCGCCGAGGGTGTGGCCGTGCGCGGCCGGGAGATCGTGGCGGTCGGCACGGACGCCGAGATGCGTGCCCTGGCCGGGCCGGCGACACGAATCGTCGAGCTGGCCGGGCGTACCGTGCTGCCGGGCATCAACGACTCGCATCTGCACGGCGCCGCGTACGGGCTGTCCAAGCCCCCGTTCGCCCTGGACGTCGGCCACCCGGCGGTGGGGTCGATCGCCGACATCGCGGGGGTGGTGGGCGCGGCGGCGCGGGCCGCCGCGCCCGGCGAGTGGATCGTCGGCCTGGGCTGGGACCCCGGCTATCTCGCCGAGTGCCTCGCCGAGCCGGGCCGTCTGCCGCACCGCGCCGACCTGGACGCGGTGGCGCCCGGCCACCCGGTCTGTCTGACCGACTTCTCGCAGCACATGGTGTGGGCGAACAGCGAGGCGCTGCGCCGCTGCGGGATCGACGCGGACACCGTGGCACCGGACGGCGGTGTCGTCGACCGCGACCCCGACGGCCGGCCCACCGGCATCCTGCGGGAAGCGGCCGGTGTCCTGCTCCAGGCCGCCCTGCCCTCCCCCACGGTCGCCCAGCGCCGCCAGGCCATCCGCAACGTGGTGGCCGAGCTCCACTCGCGCGGCATCACCAGCTACACCGAGCCGGGTCTCGGCCCCGGCGGCGCCGAGACCCTGTTCGGGGGGCTGAGCACCGACAACTGGACGGCGTACGCGGACCTGGCGGCGACCGGCTCGCTGCACGCCCGGGTCAGCGCCCTGCTGCTGCCCGCGCCGATCGGCGGCTCCGCCGAGGACGTCCGCAAGGGTCTCGCCGAGCTGCACCGCCCGGAGTCGGCGGACCCCCGGCTGCTGAACGCCATCGGCGTGAAGATCTTCGCCGACGGGGTGCCGCCGAACCGTACGGCCTGGATGAACGAGCCCTACGTGGGCGGCGGCCACGGCTCCCTCTGTGTGCACGGGCGCACGCCCGACCTCCAGATCGACGAGCTGTTCGACATGATCCGGATCGCGCACGAGGCGGGTTACCAGCTGGGCGTCCACGTCACCGGCGACCGGGCCATCGATCTCGTGGTGGACGCGTTCACCGCGGCGCAGCGGGCCGTGCCGCGCGCCGACGCCCGGCACTACGTCATCCACGGCGACTTCATCGGCGCGGACAGCCTCGCCCGGCTGGCCGCGCACGGCTACGGCGTCAACATGAACCCCGCCATCAAGTGGACGATCTCCGATCTGATGGCGGAGGTGGTGGGCACCGAGCGGTCGGCGTACCAGTGGCCCGCGCGGTCGGCCTTCGACGCGGGCGTGGCGGTGTGCGCCAGTTCGGACGCGCCGATCACGGAGCCCGACTGGCGGCAGGGCGTCGCCGGGATGCTGCTGCGCGAGTCGAAGGCCAGCGGCCGGGTCAGCGGGCCCGAGCAGCGCGTGGAACTGGCCGAGGCGCTGCGGGCGTACACGATCAACCCCGCGCGGCAGGACTTCGCGGAGGAGTGGAAGGGGTCCGTGGAGGTGGGCAAGGTGGCCGACCTGTGCGTCCTGGACCGGCCGCTGCTCGGCCTCGACCCGCACGAGATCACCGGGGTCGAGGTCGACATGACGGTGTTCGACGGCGGGGTCGTCTTCGAGCGCTGAACCGGGGGCCGCGGGGGGAAGGCCGGCGCCGCTGCCGCGGCGCCGGCCTTGCCATGTGACTGTCCGGAGGGAAGCGGGCCGTCAGCTCGTCAGCGCCTCCACCCTCCGCATGACCTCCGCGCAGAAGGCGCCGACCCCGTCGGGGTCGTCGATGAACTGGTTGGGCTTGACGCAGAAGGTCGTGAAGCCCTGCTCCAACTGCTCGGGGATGGAGGCGAGGGCAGCCCCGAGGTCCGCCGGGGAGTGGTCGTCGGGGAAGACCGCCTGGGTGCCGCCGATCATCTCCAGTTCGGCGGCGTCCCGTCCGGCGGCGG
Source organism: Streptomyces sp. NPDC034049 (assembly GCF_055575575.1). Classification (NCBI taxonomy): domain Bacteria; kingdom Bacillati; phylum Actinomycetota; class Actinomycetes; order Kitasatosporales; family Streptomycetaceae; genus Streptomyces; species Streptomyces sp. NPDC034049. Next base: position 311,458 of record NZ_JBVISJ010000009.1, on the reverse strand, counting down.
TCATGGCCTCGTCCAGCGTCTTCAGGTCGTCCGGGGTCGGGCGCCCGAGAGGGTGGAAGCCATGGCCGTACCGGACCAGTCGGCGCAGGACGGGGCCGTGCAGGCGCTGCCCGCCGAACCACAGCCTCGGCCCCTCGGGGCGGTACGCCTTGGGCTCGAAGTACACGTCCCGGAACGGGTAGTGCTCACTGTCGTGGGAGATCGGGGACGGCCCCCAGGCCTTGGCCCAGACCTCCAGGTGCTCGTCGAGCAGCCGGCCCCGTCTGCCGAAGGGCACCCCGAGCGCGTCGTACTCGTCCCTGCTCCAGCTGACCGTGGGCTGCACCAGCAGCCGTCCCTCGCTGAGCAGGTCGAGGGTGCCGAGTTCCCTGGCCATCAGCAGGGGGTGGCGCAGCGGGGCCAGGACCGCCGCGGCGGCCAGGCGCAGGCGTTCGGTGACGGAGGCGATGGAGGCGAGCAGAAGCAGGGAGTTGGGCCAGGGGGTGTACGGGTCCTGATTGCCGGGGAGGGCGTAGTCGCGAGGATTGCCCATGACGCCGTCGGCGGCGGCGTCGGGGCCGAGCACGATGTGTTCGCTGACCATGACGGAGTCGAACCCGGCGTCCTCGGCCTCGCGTGCCCACCGGACGGCGGTGGGCAGGTCGGCCCGGCCGCCGGTGAGGGTCCAGTTCTCGCTGAGGACCAGCAGCATGCGGGGGGTGGTGCTCATGGTGGATTCCCTCTCCTCCGTACAATTTGATCCCGAATGACCGAACGACCGAACAATTGAACGACCGAACTACCGAATGTCCGCACGAACGACGGACCCGGACCGGGGGTGGCCGAGTGGGCCCCGCCGTCCGGCCGTGAGACCGAAGGAGCACGCGTGCCCGGCCAGCGATCCATCACCGAAGCCGAGAAGCTCGCCGCGGCGAAGCTCGGGGACTTCCCGATCCGCCGGGACCAGATGGCGGCGGTGGCGAACATCTACCGGGCCGCGGCGGCGGTGCGGCAGCACCTGGAGAACTCCGTGCTGCGCGGTTCCGACCTGACATGGACCGCGTTCGTGGTGCTGTGGGTCGTGTGGGTGTGGGGCGAGTCCGAGACCCGGCACGTGGCCGAGGAGGCGGGCATCTCCAAGGGCACGCTCACAGGTGTGGCCCGGACGCTGGAGTCGCGCGGGCTGTTGCGGCGCGCGGACCACCCGACGGACGGCCGGCTGGTCCTGCTGGCCCTCACCGAGGAGGGCGAGGAGCTGATGCGGCGGGTGTTCCCGCGCTTCAACGAGGAGGAGGCCTTCGTCACCGGGCAGCTCAGCGACGCGGAGTGCCGCAGCCTCGCGGAGGGACTGCGCAGCGTCGTGCTCCAGGTCGAGGAGCACGGCGAGGAGCGCCGCCGCACCCTGCTGGACGGAGCCGAGCCCGCGCCCCGGCGCAGCGGTCGCCGCCCGAAGGCGTGACGGCTCCGCACCCGACGCACCCGCCCGTCCACCCCCACTCCCTTCGTATCGTTTGGATTCAAACAAGGTAGGCGGACGCCGGAGCCCCGGTCAAGACCCACCGGACGACCGGGCGACCGGGCCACGCACGCCCCGGCCACGCTCCCGACGGCTCCGGCGCCCCGACGGCTGCGACAGCTGCGACTGCTGCGACTGCTGCGACAAATTCGCTTGCGGGGGCGGAGCGCCGCGCCGCAGGATCTGCCCCATGTGCATCCATCACACCTCCCCGACGCCGTTCCTCGCCACCGCCTCGCCGGTGCGGGGGCAGCAGCGGTCGGGCCGACCGTGGGGGCCGACACCACCCCGGTCGTGACGGCCGCGCTCGTCGCGGGGCTCCTCGCCGGCTATGGCATCGCCATCCCCGTCGGAGCCGTCGCGACCTACCTCGTCTCCCTCACCGCCCGTACGTCCCTGCGGACCGGAGCGTGCGCCGCGCTCGGTGTCGCGACGGCCGACGGACTGTACGCCCTGCTCGCCACCCTCGGCGGTACGGCCCTCGCGAACGCCCTGCAACCGCTGCTGACACCGCTGCGCTGGGCCTCCGCCCTGGCGCTCCTCGCCCTGGCGGCACGCGGCGCGGTCGGAGCCGTGCGCCAGTACCGCGCCCGGCGCCTGCCCACCCGCGCGCAGCGGGACCCGGTCGGACCGGCCCGCGCCTACGTCGCCCTCCTGGGGATCACCCTGCTGAACCCCACCACCGTGGTGTACTTCGCCGCGCTCGTGCTCGGCAGCCGCGCCACCGAGGCCGTGAGTCCCCTGGAGCAGGCGGTGTTCGTCCTCGCCGCGTTCCTGGCCTCGGCGAGCTGGCAACTGCTGCTCGCGGGCGGCGGCGCCCTCCTCGGCCGCGCACTGACCGGGCACCGTGGACGCCTGGTCACCGGTCTCGTGTCGAGCGCCGTGATCGCGGGACTGGCGGTGCTGATGGTCTAGCAATGTGACAAGTGCCGTACGCGGGTGGCCCGATGAGGATGATTTCGCGAGGGGCCGGTGTTGAGGACGAGGAAGAGTCGGTACGCGAGAGCAAGGGACGGTTGCCATGCCTCTTGAGGGCGAGTACGTGCCCAGCCCCACCCAGTGGGTGCGCGAGCAGGTCGAGTTGTACGAGAGCTCGGGCGGCACCGAGGGGACGACACTGCTGGACACCGGTCTGCCGGTCATCGTGCTCACGACGCGCGGTGCGAAGAGCGGGAAGATCCGCAAGACTCCGCTGATGCGGGTGGAGCACGACGGCCGGTACGCGGTCGTGGCCTCGCAGGGCGGCGCGCCCAAGCACCCGGTCTGGTACCACAACATCAAGTCCGACCCGCTGGTGGAGCTGCAGGACGGGCCCGTCCGGCAGGACCTGACCGCGCGTGAGGTCACCGGGGCCGAGAAGGCCGAGTGGTGGGAGCGGGCGGTCGCCGCGTATCCGCCGTACGAGGACTACCAGAAGAAGACGGACCGAGAGATCCCCGTCTTCGTGCTGGAGCCGGTGGAGGGGTGACCCGGGGGGCGCGACGTCGGCTCCGGGTCCGGGTCCGGTGGGGGCTGATCGCGCAGTTCCCGCGCCCGTGAAAAAGAGGGGCTGCGCCCCTGCTTTTTCGGCCCGAAAGGGCCGTAGGCCCTCAAGGGGCGCGGGGAACTGCGCGAGAAGCCCCACCGGACCCGCACCGGCAGAAAAAATCCTCACTTCGTCGCGCATGTTCCCCGAAGGGCCGGGCACACGAGATTCAGGCCCCGCCGCGTTCCCCCGTCGCGGCGGGGCTTTCCGCTGCCCGCTCCCCCGGCCGCGTCTTCTCCGTCACGTCGAGGAAGATCTGGTCGGCCTCGGGGACGACGCGGGCGATGGAGCGCTTGATGCGGACGGCGACCAGCTCGACCTCCTCGCTGTCGAGGCCGGGCACCAGGTCCACCCGGGCGGCCACCAGGATCGAGTCCAGGCCGAGTTGCATGGTGAGCAGGGCCTCGACGGTGTCGATCTCGGGCTGCGCCTCCAGCAGGGACCGGATCTTCCGGCTCGGTTCGGCGTCGGCGGCGACGCCGATGAGCTGTTCGCGGGCGTCCCGGCCGAGCCAGTAGGCGACGTACACCAGCAGGGCCCCGATCGCGAAGGAGGCGGACGCCTCCCAGATGACCTGGCCGGTCACCATGTGCAGGGCCATCCCGGCGATCGCGAGGGTCACCCCGAGGACCGCTGTGCCGTCCTCCGCGACGACCGTGCGCAGCGCCGGGTCCCGCAGTCCGCCGACGCCGCCCTGCCGCCGCACCTGGTGCAGGGCGCGCAGCAGTGAGGCCCCCTCGGAGAGGAGGGCCACGCCGAGGACGGCGATACCGGCGACATAGCCGCCGTAGGACTCCGCGCTCCCGGCGGTCAGGGCGTGGAAGGCCTGGTAGAAGGAGAAGCAGCCGCCCATCACGAAGATGCCGACGGCGGCCAGCAGCGACCAGAAGAAGCGCTCCTTGCCATAGCCGAAGGGGTGCCGGGCGTCGGCGGGACGGCGGCTGCGGCGCAGCGCGGCGAGGAGGAAGACCTCGTTCAGGCTGTCGGCGACCGAGTGGGCGGCCTCCGAGAGGAGGGCGGGCGAGCCCGCGAGGAGCCCGCCGACGGTCTTGGCGACGGCGATCAGGAGGTTGGCGCCGAGGGCGACGAGGACCGTGATCCTGGTCCTGCGGTCGGCCCGTGCCCCGCCCTTTTCCCCGCTCGCGCCCTGGTCCCGGGTCCCCGGTCCTTCGAGGACCGCCCCGCCCCGCTCGTCCGCCGTCTCGGTGTCTGATGGTGTCCGGGTCACGTTCGCCGCTTGCCCCGACCGTTCGCGCTCACACCGTGGGGGTCGCGGAAATCGGGGAACCCTCCTCAGGGCAGACGTATCGGGACGGGCCGGGAGGACGACGCATGAGTGTCGGTGAGGGCAACGAGGCCTACGGGCGGAAGGCGTTCAAGCGGTCCAGGAGCCACTTCACGGACCGGATCACCGCCGACGGCCGCGACGGCTGGCCGGTGGAGGCGGGCCGCTACCGGCTGGTGGTCAGCCGGGCCTGCCCCTGGGCGAGCCGGGCGGTGATCTCGCGGCGGCTGCTGGGCCTGGAGGACGCCCTGTCGATGGCGATCGCCGACCCCCTCCAGGACGACCGCAGCTGGCGGTTCACGCTGGACCCGGACGGCCGCGACCCGGTGCTCGGCATCCGCTTCCTGAAGGAGGCGTACGACGCGCGGGAGAGCGACTACCCGGGCGGCGTCAGCGTCCCCGCGATCGTGGACGTGCCGAGCGGTGAACTGGTCACCAACGACTACCAGCGGCTCACCCTCGATCTCGCCACCGAGTGGAGCGGCCTGCACCGCGAGGGCGCACCCGATCTGTATCCGCGGGAGCTGCGCGACGAGATCGACACGGTGATGGCCGAGGTCTACGAGGACGTCAACAACGGCGTGTACCGGGCGGGCTTCGCCACCGGGCAGGAGGAGTACGAGAAGGCGTGCGCCGGGGTGTTCCGGCGGCTGGAGGCGCTGTCGGAGCGGCTGGCGCGGCGGCGCTACCTCGTCGGGGAGACGATCACGGAGGCGGACATCCGGCTCTTCACCACACTGGTGCGTTTCGACGCGGTCTACCACGGTCACTTCAAGTGCAACCGCTGGAAGCTCGCGGAGGACCCGGTGCTGTGGGCGTACGCCCGTGATCTCTTCCAGACCCCCGGATTCGGCGACACCGTCGACTTCGACCACATCAAGCGGCACTACTACCAGGTGCACACGGGCATCAACCCGACCGCCGTGGTGCCGCTCGGGCCCGATCTGGCGGGCTGGCTCGCCCCGCACGGGCGGGCGAATCTGGGCGGCCGTCCGTTCGGGGACGGCACGCCGCCGGGGCCGGTGCCGGCCGCCGAGGTGGTGGCCCCGCAGGGCCGTCCCTGACCGGACGGCCGACGCAAGCGAAGGAGGAGGACCAGATGTCCAAGAAGAAGAAGCTGCCCGTCGCCTACAAGCCGGTCGGCTTCGCGCTGGGCTGGGTGAGCGGTGCGGTGGCCTCGGCCGCGTTCCGCAAGACCTGGAAGCTGATCCGGCACGAGGACGACGCGCCCGACGCGCTCGACCGGGACCGCGGCTGGGGCGAGATCCTGCTGGCTGCGGCCGTACAGGGCGCGATCTTCGCGGTCGTGCGCAGCGCGGTGGACCGCACGGGCGCCAAGGTCATCGAGCGGTCCACCGGGGTGTGGCCGGCCCCCGAAAAGGGAGGCCGGGACTGACGACGAGCGGGGCCGGTCGGGCGCTTACACGGCGTGCGACCGGCCCCCTGGCACGTACGGCCCCGTTCGCTTGCTTCGGCCCGTCAGCCCTGCTCGGGGGCTGTCAGCCCTGCTTGGGTGCCGTCGGGGTTTCCCGGCGCAGGGTGAAGGAGTGGCCCGCCGGGTCGGAGTAGCCGCGCTCCTCGAAGGGGCCGCTGGCCTCCTTGGTGTCGACGGGCCGTCCGCCCAGGGAGACGATCAGCCGTTCGGCCTCGTCGAGGTCCTCGACGTAGAAGTCCAGATGGGCCTGGAGGGAGTTCTCCGGGCGAGGCCAGCTGGGCGGAACGGCGTTGACGTCCCGGCGGAACGCCAGTCGGGCACCGCAGGCGCCCTCGATCTCGACGCGGTTGGCGGTCGCGTCCGTCTCCTCCGCGTCGAGCAGCTCCTTGTAGAACACCGCGAGCTTCTCCGGCTCGGCGCAGTCCAGCACCACGAGGCCCGCCTGTACCAGTGCCATGTCTCCTCCGTACGGGATCCCGGGCGCGGGGGACGGTCCGCCGCCGCCCATACGCTCCCCGGGTACCCGCGGACTACAGGTTCAGCCGCAGCGTGAGCGCCTGGGCACGGAACGCCTCCCGCTCGTAGAACCGGATCCCGTCCGCGTTGCCCGCCGAGGCGGTCACCTCCGCGTGCGCCGCGCCCCGTTCCCGGGCCCACGCCAGGAAGATGTCCACCAGCCGGGCCCCGACCCGGGCCCGCCGGTGTTCGGGCCGTACGTACAGCGCCATGAGGGTCGCCGAGGCGACGGGCCGCAGGGCGGTGGGGCCGGCCATCGAGGCCGACAGATGGCCCACCACCTCGCCGTCGTGCACCGCGGCCAGCAGCAGCCTGCCGGGGTCCCGGAGGGCGGCGGCGAAGGCCTCGGCGCCGTGCAGGCGCGGCCAGTCCACGTTCAGGCTGGGGTCCCGCTCCCCGCCGTCCTCGGCGAACAGCAGGGAGCTGGAGACGACGATCCCCGGTACGTCCTCGGCGCGGGCGCGCCGCACGATCACCTCTTGCTCACTCATGGACCGGAACCTAGCGGTCGGCTCTGACAACCCGTCGGCGCCGGACCAGCGGCGCCCCGGACCGGACTTCCTGGACAGGTGTCCAGCTATAGTGGACATCTGTCCAAGAAGTTCGGGAAGCATCGAGTGAACGACGGAGTCTGTTGACCATGGAGATCCTGGCGAACGTGCTGGTCGCGCTGGTGGCCCTGCTGCACGCGTACATCCTGGTGATGGAGATGTTCCTGTGGCAGAAGAAGCCGGGGATGTCCTTCCACGGCATGGACGCCGAGCTGGCGCGGCGGACGGCCTCGCTCGCCGCCAACCAGGGCCTCTACAACGGCTTCCTCGCCGCCGGCCTGGTCTGGGGCCTGATCGCCGACGACCCGACCGGCTACCGGGCGCAGATCTTCTTCCTGTCGTGTGTGATCGTCGCGGGCGTGTACGGCGCCGCCACCGCCAACCGCCGCATCCTCGTCGCCCAGGCCCTGCCCGGCGCGCTCGCCCTGGCCGCCGTCCTCGTCGCCGGATGACCCCCGAGGAGCCCCGGCCCGCACCGGAACACCGGCCCGCACCGGAACCCCGGGCCACGGAGGATCCGCGGGCCTCCCGCACCCGGGCCAGGCTGCGGGAGGCCCTCCTCGACGAGTGCGCCCGGCACCCCCTGCACGAGGTCAGCGTAGCCGCGCTGGTCCGCCGGGCGGGGGTCGGCCGGGCCACGTTCTACGTGCACTACCCGGATCTGGAGGCGCTGGCCGTCGACGCCTGCGCCGATGTCGTACGGGAGGCCGTGGAGGCGCTGCACGCGTGGCGGGGGCGCCCCGATCCGGTTCGGGCGCCGGCCGCCCTGCCGGAGTTCTTCGCCGGTCTCGCGCCGCACGCCGCCCTGTACCGGGCGCTGCTGACGCCCGGTGGCGGCGGGCCGCTCGGCCGGGTCCTGCACCGGGACCTGCGCGCCTACAGCCTGCGCGAGCGCGAGCTCGCGGGGGCCGCGGACGCCCCGCTGGTGGCCTCCGCCGTGGCGGCCACCTTCGCCGGGGTCCTCGCCGACTGGCTGCACGGCCTCCTCGACGGCACCCCGCGGGAGATCGCCGACCAGGCGTGGCAACTGCTGGTCGCCCTGCACCGCAGCCGCTGAGCAGCCCTGTGGGTGACCTGGTGCACAGGTCACCCACAGGGCCGGGGACACGCGGGGAGAACGTGCCCCGGCGGGAGATGGCTTTCTCGGGCGCCGGCAGCGGCGGACGGCCACCGGGAGCGGTCGGTCGGCTCCCGGGCGTCGGGCGGCCGGGCCGGACTCAGAAGGTGAGCACCGGCTTGATGGTCCTGCCGTCGCTCATGTCCGCGACCGCCTGGTCGATGTCCTCGAACTTGTAGCGGCTGATCAGCCGGTCGAGCGGGAGCTTGCCGTCCTTCACGAGCTGGACGAGGACCGGGATGGCGGTCTGGATCTCGTTGTCGCCGAGGGTGAGGCCGACGACGCGCTTGCCGCCGAGCATGCCGTTGACGTCGAGGGAGACCTCCGTGCCGAACGGCGGGGCGCCGACGATGACGAGCGTGCCGCGCGCGGCGAGGGCGTCGACGCCCTTGCGGAGCACGAAGACGCTGCCGGTGGTCTCGACGACGCCGTCCGCGCCCCGGCCGCCGGTGATCTCCATGATCGCCTCGGCGATGTCGGCGACCTCGGCCGCGTTCACCGTGTGGGTGGCGCCCAGTTCCTTGGCCAGCTCCAGGCGCTCGCCGACCTTGTCCACGGCGACGACCGTGGTCGCCGGGGTCAGGTTGGCCGCCATCACGGCGGACAGGCCCACGGCTCCGGCGCCGAGGACGACGACAGTGCCGCCCGCGCGGGGCTCCAGCACGTTCCAGACGGCGCCCACACCGGTCTGGACGCCGCAGCCGAGCGGGGCGATGGAGTCCAGCGGCACGTCCGGGTCGACCTTGACGAGGCCGCGCTCGTCGACCAGGGCGCGCTCGGCGAAGGAGGACTGGCCGAAGAAGTGTCCGCCCAGCTCCTGGCCGTCGCGGCTGATGGTGCTGGTGCCGTCGGCGCGCCGGCCGCCGATCAGGTTGAGCGGCAGCCAGGTGGCGCAGTACGCCGGGTGCCCGTCGCGGCAGTTGTGGCAGCCGCCGCAGGAGGTGAAGGACAGCACGACGTGGTCGCCCGGCGCGACGGTGGTGACGCCGGGGCCCACGGCCTCGACGACACCGGCGCCCTCGTGGCCCAGTACGCCGGGCAGGGGGAACGGCAGCCCGCCGCTCGCGACCCCGAGATCGGTGTGGCACAGCCCGGCGGCGACCATGCGGACCAGGACCTCGCCCTGCGCCGGCTGGTCGAGGACGACCTCGGAGAGGGTGAAGGGCGCGCCCCCGGACTCGACCACGGCGGCACGTATGGTGGTGGACATGCTCATGAACTCCTTGTTCTGGCGGTGAGCCGCCGGACCGGTTCCGCGGCTCACCGGGTGTTCCGGGGGAAGGTGCTCAGTCGAGCGAGACGACGACGGACTTGACCTTGGTGTAGGACTCCAGGGCCTCGGGGCCGTACTCCCGGCCGAAGCCGGAGGCCTTCACGCCACCGAAGGGCACGGCGGGGTCGAGCATCGGCCAGTCGTTGACCCAGACGATGCCGGCCTGGAGGCGGTCGGCGACGCGGTGGGCGCGGGTGAGGTTGGTGGTCTGGATGCCGGAGGCCAGGCCGTAGGGCGTGGAGTTGGCCAGCTCGACGGCCTCGTCCTCGGAGTCGAAGGGCTGCACCGTGAGGACGGGCCCGAAGACCTCCTCCTGCACGACCCGCGAGTCGTTGGCGAGGTCGGCGATGACGGTGGGCTTGTAGTAGTAGCCGCCGTTCAGGTCGAGGCGCTCGCCGCCGCAGACGATGCGGCCGCCCTCCTTGCGGGCCAGCTCGACGTACTCCTCGACCTTCTTCAGGTGCCGCTCGCCGGCCATCGGGCCGATGACGGTCTCGGGCTGCCGGGGGTCGCCGATCGGCACGCCCGGCACGGCCTCGGCGAGGATGCCGAGCACGGTGTCATGGACCGGACGGGCGACGAGGAGGCGGGGGCCGCCCATGCAGAACTGGCCGGTGTTGAAGACGAAGCCCCCGATGATGGCGCCGATGGCCTTCTCGAGGTCGGCGTCCTCGAAGACGAGGTGCGCCGCGTTGCCGCCCAGCTCCATCGTGACCTGCTTCAGGCCCTCGCCGGCGACGCTCGCCGCGTGCCGGCCGGTGGCGGTGGAACCGGTGAAGGCGATCTTGTCGACGCCGGGGTTGCGCAGCAGCGCCTCGCCCGCGACCGGGCCCGTGCCGGTGACGACGTTGTAGACGCCGTCCGGGACGCCGGCCTCCTTCAGCAGACCCGCCATGTAGAGGGCGCTGAGCGGGGTCTCCTCGGCGGGCTTGTGCACAACGGTGTTGCCGGCCGCGAGCGCGGGGGCGATCTTGGTGCCGGCCAGGATCAGCGGGAAGTTGAACGGCGTGATCGCGCCGACCACGCCGATCGGGCCGCGCCTGGTGTAGGCGAGGCGGTTGTTCGGGACGTCGCGGGCGGAGCCGTCCAGGGACCAGGCGAGGGAGGCGAAGTACTCGTAGTCGTTGGCCGTGTTCGTCACGTCGACCGCGTGGGCCAGGGTGATGGGCTTGCCGACGTCACGGCTCTCCAGGGCCGCTATCTCGTCGGCGTTCTCCCGGATCAGCTGGGCCACGCGGTTCAGGATCCGGCCGCGTTCACGGCCGCTCAGCCCGGACCACGTGCCGCTGTCGAACGCCTCGCGCGCGGCGCGCACGGCGGCGTCGACATCGGCGGCGCCCGCCTCCGCGACCGTCGTGACCACCTGGCCCGTGGACGGGTCGATCACGTCGGCGCGTGCTCCGTCGCTCGCCTCACGCCACTGTCCACCGATGAACAGCCGCCCGGGCTCGTTCTCGAAGGTGGTCGTCATTGTCCACTCCCCAGCTTTGGTCCAGCGATGATCGCCAAGTTTTCAACCAACAGGATTCCTGTTGGTTCGCAGTTTCATTACACACAGGTTTCCTGTCAATGCTTTACGCTGACCCCATGGTCGGCACCAAAGCACCTCCCTCCCTGCTCTACATGGTCAAGCAGGTCGAGCTCGTTGTCCGCTCGCACCTGGACGACCTGGTGCGGCCTGCCGGGATCACCGCCCTCCAGTACACATCCCTCACCGTGCTGGAGCGACACGACGGGCTCTCGGCCGCCCAGCTCGCCCGCGACTCGTTCGTCACGGCCCAGTCCATCGCGGATGTCGTCCGCAGTCTGGAGAACCGGGGACTCGTACGCCGGGAGCGCAATCCGCGCAACCGGCGCGAGTTGCTGATCCTGCTGACCGACGAGGGGCGCGAGCTGCTCGCCCGCTACGCCGAGCCCGTGCGCGACCTGGAGGAACGCATGATCAGCGACCTCACCGCGCACCAGGCCGACCAGTTCCGGCAGGCGCTGTCCAAGGCGTGGCACGCGCTGTCGTAGGGGGTCCTGCGCAAAACTCCGGACAGCATGCCGGAGAAATCGAAGACATATGTCAATCGAACATGCTGAAATTCACTCTGACGAGGGTAACTTGCAGGGCGGGGAAGGGTTTTGCCCTCACACCCTCACAGAATCCGGTAGGAGGCGATGCCGTCGTGTCGAGCGACCCCACACCGCCCGCGACCGGGTACCTGCGCGTCCGCACGGACCGCGGCCACTCCGTGCTCGAACTGCACGGAGAGATCGACATCGCGGCGGCCGTGGAGATCATCCCGCACCTCGACGCGGAGACCGGCCGCCCCGGCGCCCGGATCGTGATCGACCTCCGGCACGTCGAGTTCTTCGACTGCTCCGGGCTGCGGCTGCTCTACCGGGCCCGTCAGCGGGTGCTCGACCGCGACGGCGAACTCCGCCTGGTCTGCACCCACCCGCTCACCCTGCGCGTCCTCAAGGTCACCGGCCTCGCCAAGCTGCTGCCGCCCGCCCCGTCCCTGGAGGCGGCCCTGGAACAGCCCGAGGCCGCGTCCGGCACGTTATGACCCCGCCCCCGGCCGTCAGCCGTCCTCCCCGCCGTGGCCCGCCGGGGCGTCGAACAGGGCGCTGACGGACTCGCCGTTGTGGATACGGCGTACGGCCTCCGCGAGGGCGGGGGCGATGGAGAGCACCTTCAGCTTGTCGGTGCGCTCCTCCACGGGGACCGGCACGGTGTTGGTGCAGACGATCTCCAGGACGTCGGGCTGCTCGCTCAGCCGCTTCAGGGCTCCCGCCGCGAACAACCCGTGAGTGCATGCCACCCGGATCGAGCGCGGCCCCAACTCCCGCAGCCGCTCGAGGAGTTCCAGGACCGTGCTCCCCTTGGCGATCTCGTCGTCCAGAACGATCACATCCCGTCCCGCGACCTCGCCGATCACCGAGCTGATGCTCACCCGGTCGTCCGCGAACCGCTGCTTGGCACCCGCCGCGACCTGCGCGCCGATCATCCGCGCGAACGCCGCCGCCTCCTTGGCGTTGCCCAGGTCCGGTGAGACCACCGTCGTCCGCGTGAGGTCGTAGCGCCGGAAGTGCGCGGCCAGTTCGCGCAGCGCGTGCAGATGATCGACCGGCACCGAGAAGAACCCGTGCACCTGCGGGGAGTGCAGTGTCATGGCGAGCACCCGGCCGGCGCCCGCCGCCACCATGAGATCGGCGACCAGCCGGCCGCCGATGGAGATCCGCGGCGCGTCCTTCTTGTCCGAGCGGGCGTACGCGTAGTGCGGCATGACCACCGTGATCCGGCCGGCCGAGGCCCCGCGCGCCGCGTCGCACATCAGCAGCAGTTCGACGAGATGCTCCTGCACCGGCGTGACCAGCGGCTGGACCAGGAAGACGTCCTTCTCCCGGCAGTTGGCCTGGAGCTGCACCTCCAGACAGTCGTTGGCGAAACGGCTCACCCGGGACGGACTGAGCGGCACCCCGAGATGCGCGCAGACCTCCTCCGCGAGTTCGGGGTGGGCGCTGCCGGTGAAGACGGCGATGTCACGCACGGTGGGCTCCTCGCATGAACATGATCATTACGGGTTGCGCGGCTCATGCTACTGGCCGCTCCCCGTACGCCGATCCGGTACGCGGCTCCGGACGGCCGGCGCGCCCGGGATACGGCGAACCGATGACAATCACCAACTCGGCGTTCCCGCAGGGTCTTTGAGGGCATTCGTTGAAGGAGGAAGGAGGACCGTCGACATGACGACGCCCATCAAGCGCACGCGTCTGCCCGGCTGGGTCAAGCTGCTCACCGCCGTGGTCATCCTCATCGTGGTGCTGCTGGCCGCGCTGCGGATGCTGGTCTTCGGAGGGCTGGACGACATGTTCGGCACCGAGGAGCACGACCGCTCGGGGCCGACGCTCCTGAAGTCCATCCAGGACATGAGCCGTTACGACGCCGCCTCCGGCAACTTCCAGGTCGTCGTGGATCTGGAGAAGGACGCCAAGTACCTGCCGGACGCGATCCGCGGCACCCGCACGCTGTACGTGGGCGCGGGCACCGTGGACGCCTATGTCGACCTCGGCAAGGTCGGCGAGAACGACGTGAAGATGAACGAGGACCGCACGTCGGCCACCATCGACCTCCCGCACGCCCAGCTCGGCAAGCCGGCCCTCGACACCGAGCACTCCTACGCCGTCTCCAAGGAACGCGGCCTGCTCGACCGGCTCGGCGACCTGTTCTCGGACAATCCGGGCGGCGAACAGGCGGTGCAGCGCCTGGCCGTCAAGCACATCGGGGACGCGGCGAAGGAGAGCAAGCTCACCGACCGCGCCGAGGCCAACACCACCGACATGCTCGAAGGACTGCTGAAGTCGCTCGGCTTCGAGGAGGTGAAGGTGACGTACGGGTCCTGACCGGACGACGGCGCCCTCCCCGAACTGCGGGGAGGGCGCGTCGTACGCCGGCCCGTCCGTGGCCCGCGTACATCCGCGCCCTCCCACGCCCCAACCGCTCCCGGGCGCCCGACAGGCGCCCCTCGAACGGGAGCGGGTCCCTGCCACTCGCGAACCGGGTGCCCCTCTGAGGGCGGGCCCAAACCCGCCCGGCACCCGGCGGGCGACTTCTCGCCCGAGGGGCGCGGGGGCGAGCATCGCGGGCCGCTTCGGGGGTAACAGCCTTGGTACACAGGGAAGTTGAAATCGGGAGGGTCGCATGGCCGGCACCACGTCACGTTCCCGTTCCACCACCTCCGGCGGCCGTTCCCCGGCGGCCGCGCCCGGCCGACGGCCACTTCCGCTGCCCCTGCGGCTGCTGGTGATGGCCCTGGCGTTCCTGGCGATGGTGGCGTTCGGTGCGGCGCTGGCCGGGCTCACGCTCCAGCCGTCCCCGGCCTCGGAGGCGCTCACCCACAGCAACCTCCGGCCCGGCGCCTCCCTGGAGCTGTACTGGCACCACCCCGACCCGCGCGACGCGCTCAAGCAGGTCGGCGGGAACGTCCTGCTGGGTCTGCCGTTCGGGATCCTGCTACCGGTGCTGGCGCCCGGGGCGCGCGGTCTGCTACGGGTGCCCGCGCTGACCGCGCTGATGATGCTGCTGGTCGAACTGGTGCAGGGCGCGCTGGTCACCGGACGGGCGTTCGACATCGACGACGTCATCCTCAACACGGCGGGCGCGCTGCTGGGCTATCTGCTGCTGGGCCGGCGCCTCGGCCGGGCCGTCCACGCCCGCGCGCCGCGGGACCCGAAGCCCGCCCCGGCCCGGGGGAAGGCACCGGCCCGGGGAGGCGCACTGACGCGGGGGAAGAGGCCCGCTCGGGGAAAGACACCGACCAGGGGGAAGACACCCGCTCAGCGGAGGACACCGCGCGGCGCCTGGGTGCGGCGCCTGCGGATGGGCCGGCGCAAGGAGGCCGGTGGGGCGTCCAAGGGGGCTAGCGCAGCGTCCAGGTGAGTTTGTCGCCGCCCACCCAGCGGACCTGGTCGGGGTCGTCGAGATCGTGCACGACGACTCCGTACGCGGCGGCCGCCTGGAGGACGTCCGTCAGCCGCTTCGCCTCGCCGACCACCTGACCGTCGATCTCCACGATCCGGAACGGCGGCGTACCGGGCTGCACCCCGAGCACCAGGACCCGGGGATGGGAAATGTAGGGGCTCGCGCTTTCGGTCATGGTTCGAGGGTAGAGCGGTCCGGCGGTCGGTGGCCGGGTGACGCCCGGCAGGGGCCGGCGCGGCCGGTCCGGCGCGCCCGTGATCGTACGGCCGCCGTGCGGGTACCCGGGGGCTGGGCGACGCTGGAAGCGGGAGGCAGGAGGTGGCATGGATCCCGTCGAGGCCCTGGACCGGATCGCTTTCCTGCTGGAGCGGGACCGGGCCCCCACCTACCGGGTACGGGCGTTCCGTACGGCCGCCGCAGTCCTCGGCGCGCTGCCGGCCGACGAGGTGGCCGAGCGGGCGGCCGCGGGCTCGCTGGAGTCGCTGAAGGGGGTCGGGCCGAAGACCGCACAGGTGGCGCGTGAGGCGCTGGCCGGGGAGGTGCCGGGCTATCTGCGGAAACTGGAGCAGGATGCGGAGGCGCCGCTCACGGAGGGTGACGCGGGTGCGGAGCTGAGGGCGCTGATCAGGGGCGACTGCCATGTGCACTCGGACTGGTCGGACGGCGGCAGCCCGATCGAGGAGATGGGCCGGACCGCCGCGCGCCTCGGCCATGAGTGGACGGTGCTCACCGACCACTCGCCCCGACTGACCGTCGCCCGCGGTCTGTCGCCGGAGCGGTTGCGGGAGCAGCTCGACGTGGTGGCCGCGCTGAACGAGACCTGGGCGCCGTTCCGGCTGCTCACCGGCATCGAGTGCGACATCCTCGACGACGGTTCGCTGGACCAGGAGCCGGAGCTGCTGGAGCGGCTGGACGTGGTGGTGGTGTCCGTGCACTCCAAGCTGCGGATGGACGCGCGGTCGATGACCCGGCGGATGGTCGCCGCGGTGCGCGATCCGCACTCCGATGTGCTCGGGCACTGCACGGGGCGGCTGGTCACCGGGCGGGGGCGGCCTGAGTCGGAGTTCGACGCGGACGCGGTGTTCGCGGCGTGCGCGGAGACGGGGACGGCCGTGGAGATCAACTCCCGGCCGGAGCGGCTGGATCCGCCCCGGCGGCTGGTGCGGCGGGCCGTGGATGCGGGCGTGCTGTTCTCGATCGACACGGACGCGCACGCGCCGGGGCAGTTGACCTGGCAGGTGCACGGGTGCGCCCGGGCGGAGGAGTGCGGGGTCCCGGCCGAGCGGGTGGTGACGACGTGGGGGGTGGACGAACTGCTCGGGTGGGCTCGGGACCGATCGGTTCCCGACCGTGTCTGATCTCGGGTCCGGACGGTTCCGGACCTTGCCCGGTCTCGGTTCCGGACGGCGTTCGGTCTCGGGCCCCGGCCGTGCCCAGCCTCAGGCCCCGACCGCGTCCGGGTCTCGGGCCCCGACCGCGTTCGGCCTCAGGCCCCGACCGTGCCCGGCCTCGGTTCCCCGCGCCCTTCCCGGGCGCGGATGTTCGGTGATTCTCAGGAAGGTGAGCCATGAAGAAGGCTGCTGTGTTCGATGTCGACGGGACGCTCGTCGACACCAACCATCTGCACGTGGTCGCTTGGTGGGAGGCGTTCCGGCAGGGCGGCCATCGGGTGGCCATGCATGACGTGCACCGGGCGGTGGGCCTGCCGTCGGGTGATCTGATCACGCATCTGCTGGGCGAGGAAGTCGATCCCGCGGAGAAGGACGCGCTGAGCGCGGCGCACAAGGCGTTGTACGGGACGTACTTCGACCGGCTGCCCGCGCTGCCGGACGCGGGGCGGCTGCTGCGGCGGCTCGACGAGCAGGGCTGGAGCGTGGTGCTGGCGACCTCGGCGGGCGGAGCCGAGCTGACCGCGTTGCGGCGGGCGATCGGGGCCGACGACGCGATCATGGCGACGGCGAGCGCCGACGACGTGGCCCGGGGGAAGCCGGCGCCTGATCCGGTCGAGCAGGCGCTGGAGCTGGCGGGGGCGGAGGCCGAGCGGTCGGTGTTCGTCGGGGACACCGTCTGGGACATGCGGGCGGGCGCCCGGGCCGGGGTGCGCTGCGTGGCGGTGCTGTGCGGCGGAATTCCGCGGCCCGAGCTGGAGGCGGCCGGCGCGGAGGCGGTGTTCCGGAATCCGGCCCATCTGCTGGCCGCCCTTGAGGAGAGTCCGCTGGGCCAGGAGGAATGACCTGGTGACGGCCGCTCTGGGCGGCCGCGCGCGACGTGACACACATCACCGGCATTGTCCGGATACGGAAGGAACACCCCCTGGTACTTTCCCGTTGAACCAACCGTGGGTGTGGATGGGACAGTGTCCCCGGGCCTCACCTTTTGCCCACAGGGACGATCGTTCGGCTGAAGCCCTGTGGAGCGTTTCGCCGAGAGGCGACCGCCATCCGCACCCACACACAGACCGCCCCGACCGCGATTCCCCCGTCCCGGTCGGGGCTTCTTCCTGTCCGCGTCCGTCTTGGCCGGTGTGGCCGGTAGTGGCCGCGTGCATCCCCCGGGGCCGGGTACCCGTGGGCGGCTCCGGAGGAATGGACGTGCGCGAGAGGAGTCTGCGGTGAACGGAGAATCCGGCGGCAGGATCGTGGTCACCGGCGCCACGGGCAATGTGGGGACGAGTCTGGTGCGGCTGCTCGCGGAGGACGAGCGGGTCGACCGGGTGCGGGGGCTGGCCCGGCGGGTCCCTGACTGGGCCCCCGCGAAGACGGACTGGTCGGCGGTGGACGTGGGGTCCGAGCAGGCCGATCTGGTCGAGGAGTTCGAGGGGGCGGACGCGGTCGTCCATCTGGCCTGGGCGTTCCAGCCGACCCATGATCCGGCGACGACCTGGCGGACCAATGTGCTGGGCAGCATCCGGGTCTTCGAGGCGGTGGCGGCGGCCAAGGTCCCGACGCTGGTGCACGCCTCGTCGGTGGGCGCCTACTCCCCGGGACCGAAGGGCCGCGCGGTCGACGAGTCGTGGCCGACGCACGGCTGGCCGGACGCCGCGTACTGCCGGGAGAAGGCGTATCTGGAGCGTGCTCTGGACTCCTTCGAGCACGAGCACCCCGGGGTGCGGGTGGTGCGGATGCGGCCCGCGTTCCTGTTCAAGCGGGAGTCGGCGAGCGAGCAGCGCCGTATCTTCGGCGGGCGTTTCCTGCCGGGACAGCTGGCCCGGCCCGAGCTGCTGCCGTTCCTGCCCGACATCCCCGGTCTGAAGGTGCAGGCCCTGCACACCGACGACGCCGCACGGGCGTACCGGCTGGCCCTGCACTCCGATGCCCGCGGCGCCTTCAACCTCGCGGCGGAGTCCCCCGTGGACGCCGAGCTGCTCAGCGAGGTGCTGGGAGCCCGTCCGGTGCGCCTGCCCCGGGTCGCGGCCCGCTCGGCGATCGCCGCCGCGTGGAACCTGCGGCTGCTGCCCGCCTCGCCGCATCTCTTCGACGCCGTACTGCGGCTGCCGCTGATGGACTGCTCCAAGGCCCGCGACGAGCTGCGCTGGCGGCCCGAGCGCACCTCGGTGGAGGTGCTGGAGGAGTTCCTGGAGGGGCTGCGGCAGGGAGCCGGGGCCGACACGGAGCCGCTGCGGGGGCGGAAGGTCGGGTGAGTACGCCGGTCGCCCCAGCCACGGCGTCCCGCACATGACGGCGCCTCCCCGGGTCCCACCGGGGAGGCGCCGAGTCTCTGTGGCCGCCGAGTCGCTGTGGCCGCCGAGTCGCCGCGGGCCCGGGAGCGAAGGTCCGGGGCCGACGGGTGCGGGTCAGCCGGAGGGCTCGTCGGGTACGGGCTGCTCGGGGTTGGCGGAGCCCGACCGCGGGTCACCCTGGCGCCCGGTACCGGCCTCGTCCGTGTCGGGCACGTCGGTGGCGTCCTCGTCCCGCTCGTCCTCGTCGGCGGCACGCGTCGGTGCCACCTCCCAGGGGTCCTCGCGCTCGGTCGCCTGCTGGTCGGGCATGTCCCTCGGTACGGGGCCCGGTTGCTCGCCGGGACCCTCCAGGCGGTGTTCGTCCACGGCGTGCTCCTTCCTGCTGTCGTGCACCGGGCGCGGGTACCTCGGTCCGATCAGCTCAAACCGGGTGTCGCGCGCGCCGGACACGCGCCCGTCAGGCGAGGTCGTCCAGCGCGTCCAGGGCCGCCGTCAGCTGAGGAGCCACCGTCTCCCGCCGCCATGCGACCTGCTCGTCGTCCATCGCGCGGGGCACCACCTCGATCAGCATGATCAGATAGAGATAGCTGCGGTAGAGGGCGTAGCGGCGGCACACGGCAGGGGTGAAGTCGACGTCCCCGCCCGCCTCTTGATAGCCCGTCAGGAAGTCTCTGTCCGTCCGGATGTCGTCCAGCAGCGCCAGGGAGACGAAGTCCGCGACCGGGTCACCCCAGAACATGCGCTCGCCGTCGATCAGCCCGCCGACCCGGGGCGCCCGACCGTGCTCGACGAGGATGTTGCCCGGCCACAGGTCGAAGTGGACGGGACGCGGCACGGTCACCTCGTCGAGGACGTCGTGGGCGGCCTTCACCGTACGGGCCACCTCGTCCACCGGGCGGGGCAGCCAGGCCCCGTAGCGGCGGGCGTCGGCGAGCAGTCCGTCGAACATGGCGGTGAAGGCGGAGCGCCAGTCGGCGGTGAGCGGGCCGAAGGTGCCGGACGGGTAGCCGAAGCCGGGGCCGGTCACCCGGTGGAGCCGGGCCAGCAGACCGCCCAGCTCCCGCCGCAGCGCCGCCTCCTGTCCGGCGGCGAGCCCCTCCCATCGGCCGCCCGGGCAGTGGGTGAGCAGGATGTGCCGGCCGGCCGGCGCGGACTCGTCGAGGGCGACTCCCGCCACCCGTGGCGCCGGAACACCGACGGTCTCGGCGACCCGGCAGAACTCCGCCTCGGCGGCGAGGAGTTCGCTCTCGTAGGCCAGGGCCGGGGTGGACGACGGCGGCGGGACCTTCAGGACGAGCCGGGTGCCGTCGGTGAGACGGAGTTCCTCGACGGTGTTGTACGTGCCGCCGCCCAGCGGCAGCCGTTCGGCGAGGCCTTCCGGCGGAACACCCGCCGCCGCGAGCGCGAGCCGCGCCCGTTCCCTGTCGTCCATGCGCATCCCCCTGGTCCCGGACAGCGGTCCGGCCCCACTCTGCCAGGCTGCCCCGCACCGCTGAAGCCCGACTCCATCATCGGACGGCCCGATAACCATTGGACCCTCCCCAGAACTCCACGTACCTTAGGTGTAAACCTAGTACCCCTAGGTTCAGAATCCGATCATCACCCCTCACCGGAGAACAGGCCCGTCATGCAGACACTCACCGAGCAGGACATCCGCACCTCCTTCGTCAACTGCTCGAAGGGGGAGGCGAAGAGGATCTTCGTGCCGCGCGATCTGGAGCAGCGGTCGTGGGCGGATCTGGACTTCCTCGGGTGGCGGGATCCGGGGGCACCGGATCGGAGCTATCTGGTCGCCGAGCACGCGGACGGACTCGTCGGCGTCACCTTGCGGCTCCCGTCCGCGCGGCGCGGGTTCCTGCACCGCAGCATGTGCTCGGTGTGCCTCACGACGCATCCGGGCGGCGGGGTCTCCCTGATGACGGCGCGCAAGGCGGGCGCGGCCGGGCGCGAGGGGAACTCGGTCGGCGTGTACCTCTGCGCCGACCTCGCCTGTTCGCTCTATGTGCGCGGCAAGAAGGCCCTCGACGCCGGAAGCCGGTTCGAGGAGAGCCTCACCGTGGAGGAGCAGATCGCCCGGACGGTGGGCAATCTCTCCGCGTTCCTGGAGAAGCTCCACCACTGAGCCCGCCCGGCCTCGTGGTCTCCCGGCATTCTGCGCGATCGCCCAGGTGACTACTGTCCTCGGTCAGGAGTTCGGTACGACGGTGGAACGGGAACAGCGCAAGGATGCGAGACGTACGTGAGGTGTGGGACCTGATCGGCACCCGGGTGGCCGGATGGCGGCAGGACCCGGTGATCGTCCAGTCGGTACGGTCGGCGGCGGCCGCCACGGTGGCCTATGTGGTGGCGCTGCAACTGAGTACGGAGGCGGCGCCCCTGACGGCTCCGCTGACCGCGCTCCTGGTCGTGCAGGTGACCCTGTACTCCACCCTCACCACCGGTATCCGCCGGGTGAACTCGGTGGTCGCCGGCGTCGTCATCGCCATCGGCTTCAGCATCCTGGTGGGCCTCACCTGGTGGAGCCTCGCCCTGATCATCCTGGCCTCGCTCGCGGTGGGGCATCTGGTACGGGTGAGCGAGTTCGTGCCCGAGGTGGCGATCAGCGCGATGCTGGTGCTCGGGGTCACCAGGGTCGGGGACACGGCCTGGGCGCGGGTCCTGGAGACCCTGATCGGCGCGGTCGTCGGGCTCGCCTTCAACCTGCTGCTCGCTCCCCCGGTCTGGGTGGAGGCGGCCGGCGAGTCCATCGAGGATCTCGCCCGCCGGATGCGGCGGCTGATGATACGGGTCGGCGAGGAGGCCGCGGGTCGCACCCCGGCGGAGGCCGCGGCGGCACGGCTCCACGAGGCCCGGGAGCTCGACTTCGACATCGTCGAGGTGGACGCGGCCCTCAAACAGGCGGAGGACAGCCTGAAGCTCAATCCGCGCGTACGGGAGGGCCTGCTGCACCGGGTGGTGCTGCGCACCGGCCTGGACACGCTGGAGATCTGCACGGTGGTCCTGCGGGTGCTGGCCCGCACCCTCACCGACCTGGCCAAGGAGCGGGAGCCGAGTCCGCTGTTCTCCGCGCAGGTGGGGGCCGCCGTCGAGCGGCTGCTCGCCGAGATCGGCGACGCCGTCGTCAGCTTCGCCGTGCTGGTCACCACCGACGTCAGCCGCAGCGCCGAGTCCGCGGAGGACCGGCTCGCCGCCGAGCTGTCGACGGCCGTCGCGACCCGCGACAAGCTCGCCCAACTGCTCCTGGAGGACGTCCAGCGCGACCCGAGCCACTGGCAGTTGCACGGCGCCGTGCTGACGGAGGTCAACCGCATGCTGGACGAGCTGGACACCGAGCACCGCTCCCAGCGGCTGCTGGAGGAGCTCGACCGCTGCACCCGTGAGCAGCGCGAGCGCTCCCCCCGGCTCACGCGTCTGCGCGACCGCGTACGCGTCGTGAGCCCCCGTCGGCGGAACCGGTCCGGCCTCCCCGGACGTACTAAGTGACGCCGGACCGCAGGACGTCGTAGCCGAGACGTCCCGCCGAAGGAGCAGGCACGACGCGACGACGAGGGGAGCGTACGGAATGGCCGAAGGCACCGTGCGGATCGACGGGAGCACACTCCATCTGCCGGGCGGGGTACGGGTGCGCTTCATCCGCACCCTGCGCCTGCCGGAGCAGGGCACGCACCAGCTCCCGCCCGGTCTGGGCGACTTCCCGATCCGCCGGGTCGAGGACTATCCGCACACCACCTCCGCGGAGATGCGGGCCCGCGGTGGGGTGATGCTCCCCGTGTATCTGCGCGAGGCGATGTGGCTGCACTTCGGCGGTTCCACGGAACCGGCCGCGCTCCAGGTCGGCGTCGGCAAGGTGTGCGCGGTGTCGGGCAAGCCGTGGACCGGCGCGCTCGCCCGTGAACCGCAGAACTACGTCGTCCTCCCGCGTCAGCCGTGGCTGGACGGCATCAACTCCGGCAAGGGCACGGTCCGGCAGTTCGTGGCCGTCCCCCTGGGCCTCGGCGCCACGGTCGAGGGCCAGGTCACCGGCGAGGAGGTGTTCGGCGGGGTGCAGCTTCAGTCGTTCCCGCTGAACGACGAGCAGTTGGCCGTGTGGCGGAAGGAGGAACGGCTGCGCGCCGAGGCGGAGCGGGGACTCGGCGGGCTCGCCACCACCACGCTCTTCGGCGGCACGGGCCCGGTCCCGATGCCGCCGCCGGGTGCCGCGCCGCTGCCGCCTCCGTCGACCGGCGCGCCGCTGCCCCCCGCGCCCGGTGGCGGGCCGGCGGCCCCGGGTTGCGCGTACCCGATGGCGGCCCCCATGGCGGCGCCCGGGGCGGCCCCGGCGCGCAGTGCTCCCGCCGCCCCGACCCGGGCACCCGCCGCGATGGGTCTCGGGGTCGGCGGGTCGATGCGCCAGGAGGTCTACCGGGACACCTGGCCGCGTGGCAGCTGGGCGGAGCGGCCCGCCGGGCGGGTCTTCGTGCACCTGGTCACCCCGCCCGAGTGGCGCCGGATCACCGGGGAGGCCCCGCCGCCGTCGCCCGTGGACCGCGCGGCCTACACCCGGGCCGGGCTCCCGTGGTTCGAGTACTACGACAACGACGCGCACGATCTCGACCCGGCCGACGCCCTCGGCACGGTGAAGCCCGTCGGTGACTGGCTCGGCGACGACCTCGACCCCTGGCAGGCACCCGCCCCGGGACAGGTGAAACCGCTGGGTGACGCACCGGGCAAGCCGGTCCAGGACGGCGACTGGTAGCCGGGAGCGGCGACCCGCGGACGGCCCCGACCGCCCGCGCGCGGAACGCGGGGCGGGTGTCGCACGACGCGCGACGCCCGCCCGGCGCCTTTGCGCCGGGGCGCCCCGACCCGTCAAGGTGGTGGCGGCCGAGTGACGCGACACCCGAGGTGCACGAATGACGAGCGAGGCGGTTGGGGACCGGGGCGGCTGGAGCAGGCGCCGCGCCCTGGGACTGTTGGCGGGAGCCCTCCCGGCTGCCCTGGCGGGCTGCGCGGGGTCCGACGGGACGGCCGGGTCCGCGCCGTCCTCCCCCGCGTCCGGCACGTCGACGGCTCCGTCGGAGGCCGCCGGGTCGGGCACCGAGTCCGCGACCGCCTCCCCCTCCCCCGCCCGCACCGGCCCCCAGCCGCTCTACCTCGGCACCTACACCTCGGCCGAGGGCGGTGGCACCGGGATCGGCGTGGCGACGTACGACGTCCGGAGCGGGCGGATCACGGGCGAGGGGACGATCACCGGGGTCGGCGACCCGTCGTACCTCGCCGTGCACCCGGACGGGCGGACGCTGTACGCGGTGAACGAGCGGCCGGAGGGCGGGGTGACCGCCGTACGGCTGTCCGACCGCAAGGTCCTCGGCACCCGCGGCAGCGGCGGCGAGGCGCCCTGCCATCTGTCGGTCCATCCGAGCGGGCGGTGGCTGCTGAGCGCGAACTACGGCTCGGGCAGTGTCGCCGTGCACCCCGTCGAGGAGTCGGGCGCGCTGGGCGAGCGCACGGACCTGGTGGTGCACCGCGCTCCGGCGCCGGGCCCCGGCCAGGACGGGCCGCACGCGCACCAGATCGTCACGAGCCCCGACGGCGGTCATGTCCTCGCCGTCGATCTGGGCACCGACACGGTCTACACCTACCGGCTGGACGAGTCCCGGGGCACGCTCACCGAGGTCTCCCGGGCGAGCGTCCGCCCGGGCGCGGGGCCCCGGCACCTGACCTTCCATCCCGAGGGCCGGTACGCCTATCTGGCCAACGAGGTCGACAACACGGTCGTGGTCTGTGCCTACGAGCCCGACCGCGGGCGGCTCTCGCCCGGCCCACCGCAGCCCACGGGCACGGGGTCGGGCACCAACTACCCGGCGCAGCTGGTCGTGACGCCGAACGGCGCGTACGCCTACCTCGCCAACCGCGGGCACGACAGTCTGACGCGCTACGCGGTCGAGGCGGACGGCGCGCGGCTGCGGCTCCTGGACACCGTGCCGGTCGGCGGGGACTTCCCGCGCCAGATCGCCCTCTCGCCGGACGGCGGCCTGTTGTTCGCCGCGCTCCAGCGGTCCAGCGCGGTCAGTGTCTTCCGGGTCGATCAGGACAGCGGTGAACTGCGGCGCGCGGGCGAGCCGTTCGCGTCACCCGTCGCCGTCTGTGCGCTGCCGCTGTAGCGCGCGCGGGCAGGACGCGGCGCTCGCCTGGGAGAGCAGGATGTGCATACGCTCGGTGAGCTGCGCCATGTCGTCGGCGGGCTTGTGGAACGTCAGGCGTACGTCGCCGTTGCCGCGGGCCCGCTCGATGCGCAGGGTCAGGCCGTGCCGGTCGACGGCGAGCGGCTGGACCCGTACGGCGCCGTGCAGGCTGTCGTGCGGGACGAGCCGGGTGAGGCGTTCGACGGCGTCCGGGTGCGCGTCGGCGAGGTGCGTCAGCAGCCGGGACTCGGCCGTGGCCAGCGGATCCGGTGCGGCGGCGGCGAACTCGTCGAGGTCGACCACGACCGCGCCGGACGGCTCGCGCAGCACGATGCGGGTGGCCTTGAACTCCAGGTCGCCGTCCTTGGGGGCGAACCAGCCGGCGATCCACAGCCGGGCCCTGATGCGGTTGCGCACCGGGACGGGCGCCACGTCGGCGAACTCCAGCACGGCGGACGGCTCGCCGCGCGGTGCGCAGATCGCCGCGGCGACGAGCGTACTGTCCTCGGGGACGCACAGGATCACCCGGCCGTCCTCCGTGACGCTGTGCGCGCCGACGAACTCCTCGCGGCCGCCCTCGGCGGTCACCGCGCAGGACCACGCCGCCGCGAGCACCGAGCGGGCACGCTCCGCCGCGGCGGGCGCGGCCGTCCAGGTGTGACGGTCACCCATCCCAAACCTCCCTTAGGTAAGCCTTGCCTAACCTATCGAAGATCGGGGCGTACGCCAACCGGCAGCCGCCGCCGTGTGGAACTTTCTGTTCGCCGAAACGCACCAGACGCGGAGCACGAGAGCGCCGAGCCTCGAAATGCGGGCGGCCTTGGCCCTCTCGACAGCTGCCGCGCCCCTCGTCACCCGCGTCAGCCCTGCTACGGCGGTCCGTTCGGGTCGGCTCTGGTCGACGTGATCGCCGTACCCACCTGCTGTGCGGCACTGTCCACGGCACCGGCTCGCTCCTGCCGGTCCTCCTCGGCACCCTCGGCGTCGGTTACGGGAACGGCCTCCGTCGACGAGGGCGGATGGTCCGCGGAGAAGAGCGCGGGATCCCTGGACAGCGTCCGGGTCAGCCACGCCCCGGCCAGCTGGGAGGTCAGAACGGACAGCAGCACGAGGGCGACGAAGAATCGTCCGTTGATGACGCCCGCACCAAAGGTCACCGAGGCCAGGATGATGCCCGGGCCGCCGCGGGCGTTCATCGCCACCGCGAAGTGGGTCGACCACGACGGCGACTTGCCGGCCAGGCGCGCCCCCAGCCACACGCTGCCGAACTTGACCACACAGGCCAGAACGAACAGCCAGCCGAAGAAGAACAGGTCGAGATCGTGGACGAGGTCGAGGCGGAAGCCGACGAGCGCGAAGTAGATCGGGATGAAGAAGGCCAGCGAGAACGCGCGCACGGCCTCCTGCCCGGTTGACGCTGTCTCGTGGCCCGCCATGGCGATGCCCGCCATGAGCGCGCCGAAGATCGGATCGATCCCCAGGCCCAGGCAGCCCAGGCACAGGGCGAAGAGGAACATCAGGCGGAACGCCGCCGGGCTGCGCCGCTCCAGCTTCCCCAGGGAGCCCATGGCCAGCCATTGGAACGCCGTACGGCCTCCAGAGAGACAGACCGCGAAGAACAGCAGCGACGCGCCCGCGTAATAGGCCACCTCCCAAGCGATCCCGTCACCAGGGAGCAGGGCGGGCAGGCCGTAGGAGCTGTCCGCCCGGATGTGGGCCAACCCCAGGATCACGGCGAGGACGACATAGAGAAGGACGTCCTCGACGACAGCGACCGTGAGCACCATCCGGGCGAAGGGGCTGCCCATGATGCCGAGGTCCATCATGATCCGGGAGATGACCGGGATGCTAGTCACCGCGATGGCCAGGCCCATGACCAGGGAGATGTTCGCTGCGGATCCGTGCGGGCCCGCCAGGCCGCCGGGGTCCACCACCTGGGCGACCGCCAGACCTGCCACGAACGGGATCACCAGGCCTGAGACGGTGGTGAACAGCACGGTCCTGCGCTCCGAACCCAGACCGCCCTGGCGCATCTCCAGCCCGGCCAGGAAGACCATCAGGATCATGCCCAGTTGGTAGACCGCGCCCAGCATATGGGCGGTGGCGCTGGAGGACGGCACCAGCCAGCCGCTCACCGACGGAGCGAGTAGGCCCAGGGCGCTGCCCCCGAGCAACAGCCCCCCGACGATCTCGCCGATCACCGGAGGCTGGCTCAACCGTGCGAAAAGGTATCCGCCGAGGTGCGCCGCGACCAGAAATACGGTCAGCACGATCAGAATCCTGGCCATTTCGGCAACCGGTAGGGACATGAGCACGCCTCCGAATCGTCGAGGACTGACATCTCTCGAGTGCTGGAGACGTGGGGGAAGGGACTCCATCGAGCAATGTCATACGTTTATCGGATGATTCTTCCGCGTCGGATATACCCAAGCACTTCCTGGCTAACCGTCTAAATGTCAAGCCTTCCTTCATTCATTTTCCCTCCAGGTGAATTCGAACTGATAAACGCGATTACGTCAGTGCGAATATCCGCCCGCAGCGCCACCCCAAGCGGACCGCGACCTGCCCGGTGGATCCAAAGCTGGTCATGGACACCGCAGTTGGCGTCCGGATTCCAGCCCCGCACCGCCCAGGCTGCTTCGCCGGGCGTACGCCTGCGGCACTATTTCCGGTGACTTTTGGCAGTGGACAATCGATACGCGGACATGTACCCCGGCATGAATGTGCACCGTATCCCTGCCAGGCAGCCACACCGTTGGTATCGCTTTGACAATTGCGCTCCGCCCTGTCCCTGCCGTCCCGGCTGGATCCGTTCTTTCGGAGGGATTCGGCAGCGAAAATTCCGATCACGAAGCGACGCGAGCGGCTGCGCGGACGGGGACCAGTGCTCCATCGGCACAGCGCCGGCGAAGGCGATGTGGGCATGAGCGAGGTGACTGAACTCCGGGCGGACACGCGGCGGTGAAACGGAAGACCCACGGCACGAGGCTCAGGGAGCGAGCACTCCGAACAGCGCCCGCACACACAGATCCCGCACCTGCTCCCGGGGCAACTCCGAGCCCCGCAGCCACTCCAAGCAGACGGCCGTCGTGAACGACAGCCATCCCCGCACGGCGAGCCGCGTCTCCGGGCCCCCGTCGAGCGCCGCCCCGAACTCGGCGTCCCTCGAGAGCGCCTCCAGGATCCGCGCCTCCTGCGCGGCCAGTGCGCGCTGGTAGACCTTGCGCACGGCCTGGTCGCCCGTGGCGTCGGCACGGTGGAAGGCCCGGAAGCCGTGGGCGTGCTCCTCCACATACGCGAGGAAGACGTCGACCCCGTTGGTGAGCCGTTCGCGCGCCGACCGACCGGAGGCCGGGGCCATCGTGCGCAGCATGCGCTCACTCTCGCGCTCCACGACGGCCGCGAAGAAGTCCCGCTTGTTCGGGAAGTAGTGATAGAGCAGCCCTCGGGAGACGCCGGCGATCTCGGCGACCTGCTCGATCCACACGTCGTCGTACGAACTCTCCGCGAACAGCCTGGTTCCGACGGCGAGAAGCTGCTCCCGCCGCTCCTCGGTACTGAGCCGTCGGCGCGGGCGCTCCTCCTGCTTGGCTGCCATGGCGTCACCTTACTTGACGCGAGTTCAACAGCAGGATGACACTGAGCCCGTTATTGAACCCGAGTACAACAGCTTCGGCGTGACGAGCAGGGGAGATGGGGTCATGACGGCGACGACGGGGGCCACTGGCACCAAGGGGTTCCGCGGTGCGGAGCTGGGCTGGCCCGAGCTGTACCGCATACCGCATCCCCCGTATCGGCTGCCCGTCGTCGGCGACGTGCTCGGCACGAACATCCGTACGCCGGTCCAGGACTCCCTGCGCCTCGGGCGGCGGCTCGGGCCGATCTTCCGGCGGAAGGCGTTCGGCAAGGAGATCGTCTTGGTGGGAGGCGCTGGGCTCGCGGCCGAGCTGGCGGACGAGTCGCGGTTCGCCAAGCATGTGGGCGTGGGGGTCGCCAATCTGCGGCCGGTGGCCGGGGACGGGCTCTTCACGGCGTACAACCACGAGCCCAACTGGCAGCTGGCGCACGACATCCTGGCCCCGGGCTTCAGCCGGGAGGCCATGGCCGGCTACCACCCGATGATGCTCGACGTCGCCGAGCGGCTGATGGACCACTGGGACCGGGCGGGCGCGGCGGGCGACGTCGTGGACGTGCCCGGCGACATGACCAAGCTGACACTGGAGACGATCGCCCGCACCGGCTTCGGCCACGACTTCGGCTCCTTCGAGCGCACCCGGCCGCACCCCTTCGTCGCCGCGATGGTCGGCACCCTGACATACGCCCAGCGCCGCAACGTCGTCCCCGACCCGCTGGCCCCGCTGCTGCTGCGGGGGGCCACCCGGCACAACCAGGAGGACATGGCGTATCTGAACAAGACGGTCGACACGGTGGTGCGGGCGCGGCGGTCGTCGGGTGGCGGTGGCACCGGGGACGGTGACCTGCTCGACCGCATGCTGGAGACCGCGCACCCGGACACCGGCGAGCGGCTCTCCGCCGAGAACGTCCGGCGCCAGGTCATCACGTTCCTGATAGCCGGGCACGAGACCACTTCGGGCGCCCTCTCCTTCGCCCTGCACCACCTCGCTCAGCGTCCGGACCTGGCCGCCCGCGCCCGCGCCGAGGTGGACCGGGTGTGGGGCGACACCGCGCGACCCGGCTACGAGCAGGTGGCCAAGCTGCGGTATGTACGCCGGGTGCTGGACGAGACGCTGCGGCTGTGGCCGACGGCGCCCGCATTCTCGCGGGAGGCGCGCGAGGACACCGTGCTGGGCGGGGTCCATCCGATGCGGCGGGGCGCCTGGGCGCTGGTGCTGGCCGCGATGCTGCACCGGGACCCGGAGGTCTGGGGCCCGGACGCCGAGCGGTTCGACCCGGACCGCTTCGACGCGACAGCCGTGCGCACCCGGCCCCCGCACACGTTCAAGCCGTTCGGCACGGGGGCGCGGGCCTGCATCGGCCGCCAGTTCGCGCTCCACGAGGCCACGCTGGTACTCGGACTGCTCCTGCGGCGCTACGAGTTGCGGCCGGACCCCGCGTACCGGCTGCGGGTGGCCGAGCGGCTGACACTGATGCCGGACGGGCTGCGGCTGAACGTGGCGAGGCAGGTGGGTGGCGGGCTGGGCACCGCCGTCGCGGCCCCGGAGGTGAACGGCGAGCCGACGAGCGCCCCCGAGGCCCCGCGGATGCCGTCGTCCCCGTCACGCTGTCCAGTGACCGGGGCGGGTGACTGACGTCGGCAGCCGGGTGCCAGCGGTGCCGCGGGCCGCGTTGAGCTGGGGCTGGGTCAGGAAGAAGGCTCCGGTCAGGTCCGCGTCGGTGAGGTCGGTGTCGCGGAGGTCGGCGCCTATCAGGTCCGCGCCGCGCAGATCCGCGCCGGTCAGGTCGGCGGCTATCAGGTAGGCGCCCCGAAGGTTGGCCTTTCGCAGGTCGGCGCCCTTGAGGCGGGCGCCGATGAGGTCCGCTCCCCGCCGGTTCTGCCTGCGTCCGGCGCCCGCGCGCATCAGGTCGCTGACCTTCAGCAACAGGGCGTTGACACGCTGCCGGTGCGCGGCGACGTCCAGCTCCGCCAGTTCCTCGGCCGTCCGCCGGGTCAGCCGCTCGGTCTCGTCGAGGGCCCGGCGGAGGTCGGCGTACACGGGGCGGGCGGCGGGCAGGGTCAGCGATTCGGTCAAGTACCAGAGCAGTTCGTGGAGTTGGCGGACGACCGGGAAGACGTCGAACATCAGCCGGGCGTGCTCGCGGCCGCCGGTCCGCCAGCTCTCTCCCCCGAACGTGCCCTGCGAGACCTTCTGCCCCGCGCCGAAGCAGTCGTAGACCGTGCAGCCGCTGAACCCCTCGGTCCGCAGCCGGTCGTGGACACCGCACCGGAAGTCCTCCCGGAGGTTGCCGCACGCCTTGCCCGCCGACTTGTCGACGGCGAAGTCCGCCGAGCGGGCGAAGGGCAGGGCGACACAGCACAGGCCGAAGCAACTGCCGCAGTCCGCGCGCAGATCACGCAGGGTGAGTGGATCGAGGGCTTCTCCGGATCTCTGTTCCATGGGGTTCACCCTAACGAGCCGCCGTCGGTCTCCCCGTCAGCGCGCGAACACCTCGAAGGCGACGGCCGGTCTGCCGCCGAACCGCTCCCCCGTGGTCCGGGCGACGCCGGTGAGGAAGTCGCGCACGTACGTCTCGGGGTCCTCCTTCGTGAGCACGTCCAGGTAGGTGCGGTGTTCGAGGAGGGAGGCGACCGCGCGGTCGAGGCCGGCGGTGGCGTCGACCGCGTGGGTGGGGCTGGAGGAGCCGGCGACGGCGACCCAGCGGACGCCGTCCCAGGGTTGCAGGCCCTGGTCGAGGAGGTCGGGGAAGATCCAGCGGTTGCCCGCGTCACCGGCGGCGTCGAGCGTGGCGCGGCCCACCGCCACGTGATCGGGGGTGTTCCAGGCGACCCCGCCCCAGGTGTCGCGGTGGTTGAGGGTGATGAGCAGTTCGGGGCGGTGCCGGCGGACGGCGGCCGCGATGTCCCGGCGCAGGGCGGGCCCGTACTCGATGACGCCGTCCCGGTGGTCGAGGAACTCGACCGTCGAGACACCGACCACGGCGGCGCTCGCCCGCTGTTCCCGCTCCCGCAGCGGGCCGCACCGCGCGGGCTCCAGGGTGTCGATGCCCGCCTCGCCGCGCGTCGCCAGGACGTACGCGACCTCACGGCCCGCGTCGGTCCACGCGGCGATCGCCGCCGAGCAGCCGTACTCGAGGTCGTCCGGGTGGGCCACCACGGCGAGGGCGCGGCGCCAGTCGTCGGGCAGGGGCTTGAGCTGGTCCTGCTGCGGCTCGGTCATGTCGGCACAGTAACGCCGGGCCCCGGTCCCGCGCCGGTGATCACGCCTCGTCGCGCGTCAGCGCCAGCAACCGGTCCAGCACCCTCGGGCCCCCGGCGCGTACGCCGTCGTGCTCGTACTCGTCCGTGACCCAGGTGCGCAGGCCCCGGATCGAGCGGGCCGTCCTGAGGGAGTGGGCGGTGTCGACGTACATGTCGTCGTGGTAGATCGCGGCGGCGACCGGGACCTCGTTGACGGCGAGGCGGGCCGGGTCGTACAGCGGGGCCCAGTCGGTGCGGGCGGCCAGTTCCTCGGCGGTGTCGCGCAGGGGACGCAGGGCCGGGTCGGTGGCGAAGGTCCAGGGGTGGACGGACTCCCCCGTGAAGAGGACCGGCCCGTCGCCGGTGAGCGTCTTGGCGGCGTCGAACTGCGGGAACTCCGCGCGCACCCGCTCGGCGGACCAGGCGGTGGGCCGCTCGCCCTGGCCGTAGCAGGCCTCGTGGACGAGGGCGTACAGGGGGTGCCCGGCGAAGGAGAGCAGGCTCTGGACCGTCTCCTGGAACGCGTCGGAGAGCTCGGGGCCCTGCGGGGTGCGCACGAAGGCGTCCTCCAGCAGGTGGTGCAGCCGGTGGCTGCCGTCGCCGCGGCCGAGGAGGATGCCGAGGGACTGGAAGGCCTCGACGGTGAGCCGGTAGCCGCCGTGCAGCACGGGCTCGTGTTCGAGGAGGTGCTCGGCGATCCGGCGGGCCCGCTCGACGTCCTGGGGGTAGCGGGCGTAGTGCGCGGCGACCTTGCGCTCGATGCGCGGGTAGGCGGCGCGGTAGACGTCGTCGGCGTGACCGTCCAGCGTGGGCAGGCCGCCGGTGATGACGGCGGTGCTCAGGCCCTCGGGGGCGATCGAGAGGTAGGTGACCGTGCAGAAGCCGCCGAAGCTCTGGCCGAGGACGGCCCAGGGGGCGCCGCCGGTGACCTCGGGGCGGATGGCCTCGCAGTCGCGGACGATGGAGTCGGCGCGGAAGCGGGCCAGGTAGTCGGCCTGTTCGGCGGGGCCGCCGCGCGCGGGGAGGGTCTGGCGGTTGGCGGGGGTGGAGGCGCCGGTGCCGCGCTGGTCCAGGAGCAGCACCCGGTACTCCCGCAGGGCCCGGTCCAGCCAGGCCTCACGGCCGACGAAACGGTTCGCCCCGAAGCCGGGGCCGCCCTGCAGATAGACCAGCCAGGGCAGTTCGGCGTCCGCCTTGTCGCTCGCGACGACCTCGCGCGCGTAGAGCTCGATCCGCTCCCCCGCCGGGTCGTCGTGGTCGAGGGGGACGGTGAAGCGACGGTCGGTGAGGACGACACCGGGCTGCCGGTAGCTGACGGACAACAGGGCTCCCTGAGCGGACGGATTCCAGGCCGTGGTCCAGTCCAGCACAGATTCTCCGCCCGGCCGACCCCGTGGATCAAGAAATTCTCACTGAACCGTCGATCAGTACCCCGGCCGCGGTCGGTGGTCGGCCGCTGAACGGGCGCTCAGCGTGCCGAGAGGCTGGAGCGCCGCACCACCAGTTCCGGCTGGAGGACGACCCGCCGGTGCTCGTGCGGGACGGTCGCGGTGTCGGCCTCGGTCTCCTCCAGCAGGAGTTCGGCGGCGAGGGCGCCCATGGTGACGGCGGGCTGCCGTACGGAGGTGAGGGGGACGGCGGCCGCGGCGGCGAACTCGATGTCGTCGTAGCCGACGATGGCGAGATCCTCGGGGACGCTCACCCCGGCCGCGTACATGGCCTGGAGCACGCCGAGGGCGAGCAGGTCGTTGGCGCAGAACACGGCCGTCGGGCGGTCGGCGAGGCCGAGCAGGCGGGCGCCCGCGTCCCGGCCGGCGGCCACGTCGAGGCGGTCGGTGGGCAACTCCCGCAGGGCCTCGGGGCCGAGACTCGCCTCCTGTAGCGCGCCCAGGGCGCCCGTACGGCGGTCACGGACCTGGTTGAGCCCCGCCGGACCGCTGACGTACGCGATGGAGCGGTGGCCCGCGTCCACCAGATGACGTACGGCGAGGGCACCTCCCGCGACGTCGTCGACGGAGACCGAGCACTCGGTGGTGCCCTCGGCGACCCGGTCGACGAGGACGAAGGGGATGCCGTGGCGGCGGAACGCCTCGATGTTGCGTCCCGTGGCGTCGGCGGGGGTCAGCAACACCCCACGCACCCGCTGTTCGGCGAAGAGCGAGAGGTACTCGGACTCCTCTCCGGCGCTCTGCGCGCTGTTGCAGACCATCACGCCGAGCCCGGCGTCGCGCGCGGCCCGCTCGGCACCGCGCGCGACGTCGACGAAGAAGGGGTTGCCCATGTCGAGCACGAGCAGCCCCATGATCCGGCTCCGCCCGGCCCGCAGCTGGCGCGCCGACTCGCTGCGGACATAGCCGAGGCGGTCGATGGCGGCCAGCACGCGGGCGCGGGTGCCGGAGGCGACCGAGTCCGGCCGGTTGATGACGTTCGAGACCGTGCCGACGGAGACTCCGGCGGCGGCGGCGACGTCCTTGATACCCACCGACTGCGACATCGGACGGGGACCTCCAGGAAGGTACGGAGCGGCGGGCATACGTTCACATTACCGTCGGGCCGCCGCGCGAACGGCCCGGTCAGGAGGTGGAACGTCACCCTCGTACAGGGGGTGTCAGGCGGGCAGAGCGAAGTCGATCACGCGGAGCGCCGACGGTGTGGTGCCGCTCGACTTCACCTGGTACATCACGGACAGGACGTTGTCCTGGGCGATCCGGCTCTCGTCGAACACGACCTCGCCGAAGGCGTTCAGCCCGGAACCGTCGAACAGGATCTTCCAGTCGGTGTGCCCGGACGCCGCGGTGGCTCCGGCGATCCGGCCGAACGGGAAGAGCGCGTAGGCGTTGTTGTACTTGTCCATGACCAGTTTGGTGCGCTGGCTGGAGTTCAGCGGCACCGGTATCTCGGTCTTCGCCCAGGCTCCGGAGGAGCTCTTGCGGACGAGGAAGGCCCGGCCGTTGGCGGTGCGGTCGGCGACGTAGTTCGTGGTGCACTGGCCGAAGCGGCCGGGCACATAGCTGATGATCGCGTGCGGTCGGCCGGCGGAGTCGGTCCACTGGCTCTCCTGGTTCATCAGGGAGTGGTCCGGGTTGAGCGCGTCCACGACGAGGCCTGCGTCGGTGACGGAGACCTTGTCGGAGCCGCCGGTGGTGCCGACCACGGCGCCCGCGTTGTTGCGCCAGGTGCGGCCGAGGTCGTCCGAGTAGACGTAGCCGGTGTCGTGGTTGGTGATGCCGCCGCTGTTGCACATGACGGCGCCGTTCTGCTCGCGCCACGTGAACATGGCGTGCAGGCGCCCGTTGCGGTCGTAGTCGATGCCGTGCAGATACATGTTGCGGGCCGTCGAGGAGCCGTGCTCGCTGGTGTAGGTGCCGGTGGAGGACGTCCACTCACCGAGGTTGGTCCAGGAGGTGCCGTTGTACTCGGCGAGGGCGTTGCGGCCGTTGCCGGAGATGCCGGCGCGGTAGCTCAGCTGGAGCTTGCCGTCGGGCATCGAGACGAACTGCGGGTAGGTGAACTGCGAGGTGAGGGCGAGGCCGTCGAGGGTGGACTGCGGGGCGCCGAAGCGGCTGGTGGTCCAGC
Organism: Streptomyces sp. NPDC034049; assembly: GCF_055575575.1. Classification (NCBI taxonomy): domain Bacteria; kingdom Bacillati; phylum Actinomycetota; class Actinomycetes; order Kitasatosporales; family Streptomycetaceae; genus Streptomyces; species Streptomyces sp. NPDC034049. The sequence continues at coordinate 276,495 of NZ_JBVISJ010000009.1, read as the reverse complement.
TCAGGCCGGCCGGGTCGTCCATGAGGCCGGCGACGGACTTGACGTAGGTGAAGCCGTCGCTGTGCGAGTCCATGTTGAGGTGGAGGCGGCCGTCGACCTTGGAGACGCCCATGGAGATCACGTTGTGGGAGTCGTTGTAGCGCAGCGTGTGGCCGACCTTGACGGTGGACCAGGTGCCGGAGCCGAGGACCCTGCGGCCGACGACGGCGTTGCGGTCGGCGGTGTACCAGACGGCGTACTGGTAGCCCTTGTAGGTGAGCAGGGCGTTCTTCTGGAACGCGTTGTTGTTGACCAGTCCGTCGTAGGACACGAAGTAGATGGCCTGGCTGTCGAGCAGGGTGTTGCCGGTCTGGGTGACCGACGGTCCGGGGTCGGCGGCGCGGGCGGTGGCGGCGCCGAGGGCGGGGGTCACCACGGCACCGGCGAGTGCGGCACCGAGCAGCGTACGTCTCTTCATCTCGGGGACTCCGTCGTCGAACGAGAAGGGGAACGGGGGGTACGGGTACGGGAGGGGGTCGGGCGAGGGGTGAACGGGTTCAGGCGAGGTGGAAGACCTCGGTGAGCGGCTTCATGGCCTCGTCGGGCCGGGCGCCGTCGAGGGACTCGAAGAACGGCGCCATCTCCTTCTGCCAGCGGGCGTTGACCTCGGCGGCCTCCATGCCGGCCAGCGCGGCCTGGAAGTCCTCGGTCTCCAGGTAGCCGACCAGCAGGCCGTCGTCGCGCAGGAAGAGGGAGTAGTTGTGCCAGCCGGTGGCCGAGAGTGCTTCGAGCATCTCCGGCCACACGGCGGCGTGCCGCTCGCGGTACTCGTCGATCCGGTCCTGACGGACCTTGAGGAGGAAGCAGACGCGCTGCATGAGATACCGCTCCTGGGGTGTGAGGGGGGTGGCTGTAACTCGTCCGCGGGGATCAGAAGTCGAACTTGTCGATGTTCTCCTTGTTGAACACGGTGGGCTTGCCGAGGCTGATGACGCCGTCCTTGCCGATGGTGTACTCGCCCATGTCACCGGCGGTGAAGGTCTCGCCCTCCTTGCCGGTGATCTGGCCGGAGACCAGCGCGACCGAGGTACGGGCGGCCAGCTCGCCGAGCTTCGCCGGGTCCCACAGCTCGAACGCCTCGACGGTGCCGTTCTTGACGTACTTGCGCATGTCGTTGGGGGTGCCGAGGCCGGTCAGCATGACCTTGCCCTTGTACTTGGAGCCCGACAGGTACTGGGCGGCGGCCTTGATGCCGACCGTGGTCGGGGAGATGATCCCCTTCAGGTTCGGGTACTCCTGGAGCAGGCCCTGGGTCTGCTGGAAGGACTTCTGGGCGTCGTCGTCACCGTAGGCGACCTTGACGAGCTTGATGTCCTTGTACTTGGGGTCCTTGAGTTCGTCCTTCATGAACTCGATCCAGGTGTTCTGGTTGGTCGCGGTCTGCGCGGCCGAGAGGATCGCGATCTCGCCCTTGTAGTCGATCTGCTCGGCGAGCAGCTGGACCTCGGTGCGGCCCAGGTCCTCGGCGCTGGCCTGCGAGACGAAGGCGTTGCGGCACTCCGGCTTGGTGTCGGAGTCGTAGGTGACGACCTTGATGTCGTTGCTCATGGCCTGCTTGAGCGCGGTGCACAGGGCGCCCGGGTCCTGCGCGGAGACGGCCATGGCGTCGACCTGCTGCTGGGTGAGCGTGTTGACGTAACTGACCTGGCCGGAGGTGTCCGTGGCGCTGGACGGGCCGACCTCCTTGTAGCTGGAGCCCAGCTCCTTCAGGGCCGCCTCGCCGCCCTTGTCGGCGGAGGTGAAGTACGGGTTGTTGACCTGCTTCGGCAGGAAGCCGACGGTCAGGCCCTTCTTCAGTTCGGCGTCGGGGTCGGCCTTGCCGGTGGCCGCGGCGGAGGCGGAGTCGTCCTTGACGTCGCTCTTGGTGGTGCCGCCGCAGGCGGTGACGCCGAGGGCGAAGGAGGTGACGGCGGCGAGCGCCGCACAGGAGCGACGAAGGGTGGCCTTGCGCATGAGGGGTCCTTTGATACGGAGGGGCGGACGGGTGGCGGTGTACGGGACGGCGGTGGGGGCCCAGCCGTTCAGGGGGCTGGAGTGGGCGCCTTGGTGACCGGCGCGGGGGCGGCTCTGCGGCCGGCCCTGGCGACGGAGATCTGGCGTGCGACCCGGGGGCCGAGCACGGAGAGGACGAGCAGGACGCCGGTGACGACGATCTGCGACTGGGCGGAGACGTCCTGGAGGCTCATGACGTTCTGCAGGGTGCCGAGGAGGAACACGCCGGCGATCGCGCCGCCTAGCGTTCCCTTGCCGCCGTCGAAGTCGATACCGCCGAGCAGGACGGCGGCGACGACCGAGAGTTCGAGCCCGGTGGCGTTGTCGTAGCGGGCGCTGGCGTAGTGCAGGGCCCAGAAGATGCCGGTGAGGGAGGCCATCAGGCCGGTCACCGTGAAGAGGATCAGCTTCTGCCGCTTGACCCGGATGCCGGCGAACCGGGCGGCCTCCTCGCTCGCTCCGGTCGCGAAGACCGAGCGGCCGAAGGGGGTGGCGTGCAGGGCGATCACGGCGATCACCAGCAGGACCAGGAAGGGGACGAAGGCCTGCGGGACGAAGCTGTCGCCGATCCGGCCGGCCGCGAAGTCCAGGTACTGGGTGGGGAAGTCGGTGACCGCGTCGGAGCCGAGGACGATCTGCGCGATGCCCCGGTAGGCGGCGAGCGTGCCGATGGTGACGGCGAGGGAGGACAGACCGAGCTTGGTGACCAGCAGGCCGTTGATCAGTCCGCAGACCACGCCGAGGGCCAGACAGATCGGGATGATCGTCTCGATGGTCATGCCCTGGTTCCACAGGGCGCCCATCACCGCGCCGGAGAGACCGGCGGTGGAGGCGACCGAGAGGTCGATCTCGCCGGAGACCACGAGGAGGGTCATCGGCAGGGCGACCAGCGCGATCGGCAGGGTGTTGCCGATCAGGAAGGACAGGTTGAGCGCGTTGCCGAAGCCGTCGACGGTGGTGAAGGACAGCAGGAGCACGACGATGAGGAGGGCGCCGACGACCGTGTCCCAGCGGACGGCGCGCGACAGCGTGGAGTCAGCCATGGCGGGCGTTCCTCTTCTTCAGTGCGGTCGCCACGCGCACCGCGACCACGCGGTCCACGGCGATGGCGAGGATGAGCAGGATGCCGTTGATGGCGAGCACCCACACCGAGCTGACGCCGAGGGCGGGCAGCACGCTGTTGATGGAGGTCAGCAGCAGGGCACCGAGCGCCGCGCCGTAGACACTGCCGGAGCCGCCGGTGAAGACGACACCGCCGACCACGACCGCGCTGACGACGGTGAGTTCGTAGCCGTTGCCGGTGCTGGAGTCGACGTTGCCGAAGCGGGCCAGGTAGAGCGCGCCGGCGAGGCCGGCGAGGGCGCCGCAGAAGGTGTACGCCAGCAGGATCCGCTTGCGGACCGGGATGCCGGCCAGGCGGGCGGCCTCCGGGTTGGAGCCGAGCGCGTACAGCTCGCGTCCGCTGCCGAAGTGCTTCAGGTAGTACGCCGTGGCCACCAGGACCACCAGCGCGATCAGGGCGAGGTAGGGCACCGCGGAGATGCCGCCGGAGCCGAAGTCGATGAAGTCGTCCGGGAGGCCGGAGGCGACGATCTGGCGGGAGCCGACCCAGATGGAGTCGATGCCGCGGATGATGTAGAGCGTGCCGAGGGTGACGACGAGGGCGGGCACCTGGCCGAGGCTGACCAGCAGTCCGTTCAGCAGGCCGAAGCCGATACCCATCAGGACCGCCAGCAGGACGGCCACGACCGCGTTGCCGCCGCCCTGGAGGTACGAACCGGCGGCGAAGGCGCTGATACCGAGGATGGAGCCGACCGAGAGGTCGACGTTGCGGGTGATGACGACCAGTGACTGGCCGACGGCGACCAGCACCAGGATGGTCGCGTTGAGCAGCAGGTCCTTGATGCCCTGTTCGGTGAGGAACTCGCTGTTGCCCAGCTGGGTGACGACGATCATCACCAGGAAGACGACCAGGATGGCGAGTTCGCGCATCTTGAAGACGCGGTCCACGAGCCGGGTGCCGCTGGACTTGGGCACCTCGGCGACGGGGGTGTTCTGAGGGGTGGTCACCGTCATGCGGCGGCCCTCCCGGTGGCTGCGGCCATCACGGATTCCTCGGTGGCTTCGGAGCGAGGGATCTCGGCGGTGAGCCGGCCCTCGTGCATCACGAGCACGCGGTCGGCCATGCCGAGGATCTCGGGCAGGTCGGAGGAGATCATCAGCACGGCCACGCCGTCGGCGGCCAACTCGCTGAGCAGGCGGTGCACTTCGGCCTTCGTGCCGACGTCGATGCCGCGGGTGGGCTCGTCGACGATCAGCACCTTCGGGCCGGTGGCGAGCCACTTGGCGAGGACGACCTTCTGCTGGTTGCCGCCGGACAGGGTGTTGACGGTGTCGGCGATCCGGGCGTACTTCACCTGGAGCTTGACGGCCCAGTCGAGGGAGCGGCTGCGCTCGGCGCCCCGGTCCATGAGGCCGGCCCGCACGGTCGTACGGAGTCCGGTGAGGCCGATGTTGCGCTCGATGGACATGTCCATCACCAGGCCCTGAGCGCGGCGGTCCTCGGGGACCAGGGCGAGCCCGGCGGCCATCGCGGTGGAGGGGGCGCCGTTGGTGAGGGCCCTGCCGTCGAGGGTGACCTCGCCGGCGTCCCAGCGGTCGATGCCGAAGACGGCGCGCGCCACCTCCGTACGGCCGGCGCCGACGAGGCCGGCCAGGCCGACGATCTCGCCCCGGCGAACGTCGAAGGAGACATCGGTGAAGACGCCCTCGCGGGTCAGCCGACGCACGCTGAGCGCGACCTCGCCCGGCTCGACCTCCTGCTTCGGGTAGAGCTCGTCCAGGTCGCGGCCGACCATGCGGCGGACCAGGTCGTCCTCGGTCATGCCGTCGATCGGTTCGCTGGAGATCCAGGCCCCGTCGCGCAGCGTGGTGACGCGCTGGCAGATCTGGAAGATCTCCTCCAGGCGGTGGGAGATGAAGAGGACGGCCGAGCCCTGCTCGCGCAGGGTGCGGACGACGCCGAAGAGCCGGGCCACCTCGCTGCCGGTGAGGGCCGCCGTGGGCTCGTCCATGATCAGGACGCGGGCGTCGAAGGAGAGCGCCTTGGCGATCTCGACGATCTGCTGGTCGGCGATGGACAGGCCGCGTGCCGGGCGGTCGGGGTCGAGTTCGACACCGAGCCGCTGCATCAGCGCGAGGGTGGCCGCGTGGGTGGCCCTGTGGTCGATGCGGCCGAGGGCGCGCCGCGGCTGGCGGCCCATGAAGATGTTTTCGGCGATCGAGAGGTCGGGGAAGAGCGTGGGCTCCTGGTAGATCACGGCGATGCCCGCGTCGCGGGCGTCGGCCGGGCCGTGGAACACGGTGGGCTCGCCGTCCAGGAGCACCTGACCGGAGTCCGGTCGGTGCACCCCGGCGAGGCTCTTGATGAGGGTCGACTTGCCCGCGCCGTTCTCTCCGGCGAGTGCGTGCACCTCGCCCGGGAACAGTTCCAGGGACACGTCCCGCAGGGCGCGTACGGCGCCGAAGGACTTGGAGACGCCCTTCAGAGCGAGAACGGGGGCCGGACCCTTGTCGGACCGGTGGGTCATGAGGGCTCCTCGACGACGGCCGGTGGCTAGCGGAGAAGCTGCCTCACTGCGTCGTGAAAGGTTTCAACTGGGTTGCCGGGACGTTAGGCACCCCGCCCAGGTCACGTCAATGGGTCTCGGTCGAAATTTTTTCGATAGGAGAGGTCGCGGCCAGGTCACGGAAAGCCGACTTGACCTGGGGGGTTGACAGCCCGGCATGGCGCTCATAGTTTCCGGTGCTGAATCGTTTCAGACATCAAAGCCGGTAGGAGCCCTGACGTGACCGAGCTCGCCGCGGTGAAGGCCGCCCTCAAGACCCAGGCCGTCGAGACGCCGTCGTGGGCGTACGGAAACTCCGGAACCCGTTTCAAGGTGTTCGCCCAACAGGGTGTCCCGCGCGACCCCTGGGAGAAGCTGGACGACGCCGGCAAGGTCCACGAGTTCACGGGCGTGGCGCCGACCGTGGCGCTGCACATCCCCTGGGACAGGGTGGAGGACTACGCGGCTCTCGCAAAGCACGCCGAGGAGCGGGGCGTGAAGCTGGGCGCCATCAACTCCAACACCTTCCAGGACGACGACTACAAGCTGGGCAGCATCTGCCACCCGGACGCGGCGGTCCGCCGCAAGGCCGTCGACCATCTGCTGGAGTGCGTCGACATCATGGACGCGACCGGGTCGCGCGATCTGAAGCTGTGGTTCGCGGACGGGACGAACTATCCCGGCCAGGACGACATCCGGGAGCGCCAGGACCGGCTGGCCGAGGGCCTCGCCGAGGTCTACGAGCGGCTCGGGAACGACCAGCGGATGCTGCTGGAGTACAAGTTCTTCGAGCCGGCGTTCTACACGACCGACGTACCAGACTGGGGCACCGCCTACGCCCACTGCCTGAAGCTCGGCCCGAAGGCGCAGGTCGTGGTCGACACCGGGCACCACGCGCCGGGCACCAACATCGAGTTCATCGTGGCGACGCTGCTGCGGGAGGGGAAGCTCGGCGCGTTCGACTTCAACTCGCGCTTCTACGCCGACGACGACCTGATGGTGGGCGCGGCCGACCCGTTCCAGCTGTTCCGGATCATGTACGAGGTCGTGCGCGGCGGCGGGTTCACCCCCGAGGTCGCGTTCATGCTCGACCAGTGCCACAACATCGAGGCGAAGATCCCGGCGATCATCCGGTCCGTGATGAACGTCCAGGAGGCCACGGCGAAGGCGCTGCTGGTGGACGGGGACGCGTTGCGCTCCGCTCAGCGGGCCGGGGACGTGCTGGAGGCCAACGCGGTCGTGATGGACGCGTACAACACGGATGTGCGGCCGTTGCTCCGTGAGGTGCGGGAGGAGATGGGGCTGGACCCCGAGCCGCTGAAGGCGTACCGGGCGTCCGGGTGGGCGGCGAGGATCGTCGAGGAGCGGGTGGGAGGGGAGCAGGCCGGGTGGGGCGCCTGATCTCCGGGGCCCGTCTGCCTGTTCTTGTTCGTCGTGGGCTGCGGGCCGTGCGTGGCTGGTCGCGCAGTTCCCCGCGCCCCTGAAAAGCAGGGGCTGCGCCCCGCGCTTCTCAGGCCCGCAGGGCCGTGCTCTTCCAGGCCCGCAGGGCCTGGTCTTTCAAGGGCGCGGGGAACTGCGCGAGAAGCCCCGCGTACCCGCACCCGGCGACGTGCCCCCGAGCCCCGAGCTGAACCCCGTACCCAGAACCCCGTACTCATCTCACCGTAAGGATTGACCGCACATGGCAACCCATCCCGAAGCCGCAGCTCTGCTCGCCCGGTCCCGGCGGCTCGGCGCCGATGCCCGGAACACCAACTACGCCGGCGGCAACGCCTCCGCCAAGGGCACCGACACCGACCCCGTCACCGGCGGTGACGTGGAGCTGATGTGGGTGAAGGGGTCCGGCGGCGACCTGGGCACCCTGACCGAGGCCGGGCTCGCCGTGCTGCGGCTGGACCGGATGCGGGCGCTCGTCGACGTCTACCCCGGGGTCGAGCGCGAGGACGAGATGGTGGCCGCGTTCGACTACTGCCTGCACGGCAAGGGCGGGGCCGCGCCGTCGATCGACACCGCGATGCACGGGCTGGTCGACGCCGCGCACGTGGACCATCTGCACCCCGACTCCGGGATCGCGCTCGCCTGCGCGGCCGACGGGGAGAAGCTGACCGCCGAGTGTTTCGGGGACAGCGTGGTCTGGGTGCCGTGGCGGCGGCCCGGCTTCCAGCTGGGGCTGGACATCGCCGCCGTGAAGCGGGAGAACCCGCGGGCCGTCGGCTGTGTGCTCGGCGGGCACGGGATCACCGCCTGGGGCGACACCGCCGAGGAGTGCGAGAAGAACTCGCTGCACATCATCCGCACGGCCGAGGCGTTCCTGGCGGAGAAGGGGAAGGCGGAGCCCTTCGGGAGCGTCATCGAGGGGTACGAGGCCCTCGACGCCGCCGCGCGCCGTGAGCGGGCCGCCGCGCTCGCCCCGTACGTCCGGGCCGTCGCCTCGCAGGACCGGGCGCAGGTCGGGCACTTCACCGACTCGGACGTCGTGCTCGACTTCCTGGCGCGGGCCGAGCACCCGCGGCTCGCCGCCCTCGGGACCTCCTGCCCCGACCACTTCCTGCGCACCAAGGTCCGGCCGCTCGTGCTCGACCTGCCGCCGACCGCCGACCTCGACACGGCGATCGCCCGGCTGAAGGAGCTGCACGCCGAGTACCGCGAGGAGTACGCCGCCTACTACCAGCGGCACGCCGAGCCCGACTCCCCCGCGATGCGCGGCGCCGACCCGGCGATCGTGCTGATCCCGGGCGTGGGCATGTTCAGCTTCGGCAAGGACAAGCAGACCGCGCGGGTGGCCGGCGAGTTCTACGTCAACGCGATCAACGTGATGCGGGGCGCCGAGGCGGTGTCGACGTACGCGCCGATCGAGGAGTCGGAGAAGTTCCGCATCGAGTACTGGGCGCTGGAGGAGGCCAAGCTCCAGCGGATGCCGAAGCCCAAGCCGCTGGCGACCCGGGTGGCGCTGGTGACCGGAGCGGGCAGCGGGATCGGCAAGGCCATCGCGCACCGGCTGGTGGCCGAGGGTGCCTGTGTCGTCGTCGCCGACCTCAACGCGGAGAACGCCGCCGCCGTCGCCGAGGAGCTGGGCGGGGCGGACAAGGCCGTCGCCGTGACCGTCGACGTGACGGACGAGCAGCGGATCGGGGAGGCCTTCAAGGCCGCCGCGCTCGCCTTCGGCGGGGTCGACCTCGTCGTCAACAACGCGGGCATCTCGATCTCCAAGCCGCTGCTGGAGACCTCGGCCAGGGACTGGGACCTCCAGCACGACATCATGGCCCGCGGCTCGTTCCTCGTCTCGCGCGAGGCGGCCCGCGTGATGATCGCGCAGGGCCTGGGCGGCGACATCGTCTACATCGCCTCGAAGAACGCCGTCTTCGCCGGACCCAACAACATCGCCTACTCCGCCACCAAGGCCGACCAGGCCCACCAGGTGCGGCTGCTCGCCGCCGAGCTGGGTGAGCACGGCATCCGCGTCAACGGCGTCAACCCCGACGGTGTGGTGCGTGGTTCGGGGATCTTCGCGGCAGGCTGGGGCGCGCAGCGCGCGGCGACCTACGGGATCGAGGAGGAGAAGCTCGGCGAGTTCTACGCCCAGCGGACCATCCTCAAGCGCGAGGTGCTCCCCGAGCACGTGGCGAACGCGGTGTTCGCGCTGACCGGCGGGGAGCTGACACACACCACGGGGCTGCACGTCCCGGTCGACGCCGGCGTGGCCGCCGCCTTCCTCCGATGAGCGCGCCTGTGACCGGCGGGTCCGTGAAGTCGTACGCGGCGGTCGACCTCGGTGCGTCCAGCGGGCGTGTCATGGTCGGCCGCGCGGGACGGGACTCGCTGGAACTGGTCGAGGCGCACCGGTTCCCCAACCGGCCGGTGCGCACCCCCGAGGGGCTGCGCTGGGACGTGCTGTCGCTGTACGCGGGGGTGCTCGACGGGCTGAAGGCGGCCGGTGCCCTCGGTGGCGGGCGGGTCGACTCCGTCGGGATCGACAGCTGGGCCGTCGACTACGGGCTGCTGGACGCGGACGGCGCCCTGCTGGGCAATCCGGTGCACTACCGGGACGCCCGGACCGAGGGTGTCGCGGAGAAGGTGTGGACGACCATGCCCGCCGCCGAGCTGTACGCGGCGACCGGGTTGCAGTACGCGCCCTTCAACACGCTGTACCAGCTGGTCGCCGCCCGGTCGTCCGCCCAGTTCGCCCATGCCGAGCGGTTGCTGCTGATCCCCGACCTGCTGACGTACTGGCTGACCGGGGAGCAGGGCACCGAGCTGACCAACGCCTCCACCACGCAGCTGATCGACCCGCGGACCCGTGCGTGGTCGCGGGAGGTCGCGGACCGGCTGGGCATCGACCTCGGTCTGTTCGCCCCGCTGCGGCAGCCCGGTGACCCGGCGGGCCTGCTGCGGCCCGAGGTCCTGGAGGCCGCCGGCCTGTCCGGTCCGGTCCCGGTGACGGCGGTCGGGTCGCACGACACCGCCTCGGCGGTGGCGGCCGTGCCGGCGACCGGGGAACGGTTCGCGTACATCTGCACCGGGACCTGGTCGCTGGCCGGTCTGGAACTCGAGACCCCGGTGCTGACCGAGGCGAGCCGGGCGGCCAACTTCACCAATGAGCTGGGGCTCGACGGCACGGTCCGTTACCTCCGGAACATCATGGGGCTGTGGCTGCTGCAGGAGTGCGTACGGGCGTGGGGGGACCCGGATCTCGGAGAACTGCTGCGGGCCGCCGCCGCGGTGCCCGCGCTGCGGTCGGTGGTGGACGCCGGGGACTCGGCGTTCCTCGCGCCCGGCCGGATGCCCGAGCGGATCGCCGAGGCGTGCCGGGAGTCGGGGCAACCCGTCCCGGAGACGCCCGCCGAGATCACCCGGTGCATCCTGGACTCGCTCGCCCTCGCCCACCGGCGGGCCGTCGACGAGGCCCAGGCGCTGGCCGACCACCCCGTCGACGTCGTCCACGTCGTGGGCGGCGGTACCCGCAACGCGCTGCTCTGCCAGCTCACCGCCGACGCCTGCGGGCTGCCGGTGGTGGCGGGCCCCGCGGAGGCGGCGGCCCTCGGCAACGTCCTCGTCCAGGCCCGCACCCACGGCCTGGTCGGCGACCGGGCCTCGATGCGGCGACTCCTCGTCCGTACCCAGCCGCTGGTGCGGTACGAGCCGCAGAGCGACCCGGCGGCCTGGCGCGCGGCGGAGGCCCGGCTCGCCGGGAGGTGAGCGGGGGTCTCCCCCGGCGGGACGCCCCCGCCGACGGTCGTCGCGCGGGACCGTCCGCCCCCGACGATCGTCGCGCGGGACCCCTCGCTCTTCGCGTACGCGCGTCGTACTCTGCACTCATCCGATGACCGACCCCCAAGGAGCCGCGATGCGTGTCGCTCTGTTCCTGACCTGTGTCAACGACACGCTCTATCCCGACACCGGCAGGGCCGTGGTGAAACTGCTGACCAGGCTGGGTGTCGACGTCGACTTCCCGATGGGTCAGACGTGCTGTGGACAGGCGCACTACAACACCGGATACCGTCACGAGGCCGAGCCACTGGCCCGGAAGTTCTCCGATGTATTCCGGGAGTACGAGGCGATCGTGACGCCGTCCGGCTCATGCGGGGCGATGGTGCGGGAGCTGTACCCGCGGATGGGCGAGCGGGCGCGGGCGGAGGGACGCGGGGACGGTCTGGCGCGGACGCTGGCGCCGGTCGTGCCGAAGACGTACGAGCTGACCGAGTTCCTGGTGGACGTGCTGGGCGTGACGGACGTCGGCGCGTACTACCCGCACAAGGTGACCTACCACCCGACCTGTCACGGGCTGCGGAGCCTCGGCCTCGGTGAGCGGCCCCGGCGGCTGCTCCAGGCCGTGAAGGGGCTGGAGCTGGTGGAGTTGCCGGGGGCCGACGAGTGCTGCGGCTTCGGCGGTACGTTCGCCGTGAAGAACTCCGACGTCTCGGCGGCGATGGGCGCGGACAAGGTGCGCAACGCCGAGTCGACGGGCGCCGAGGTGCTGTGCGCGGCCGACAACTCGTGCCTGATGCACATCGGCGGCACGATGACGCGGCTGCGGACGGCCGTCAGGCCCGTCCACATCGCGGAGATCCTGGCGAGCACGGAAGAGGAGCCGCTGGTATGAGCGGGACGTATCTCGGGATGCCGGCGTTCCCGAAGGCCGCGCACGAGGCCGTCCACAACACGACCCTGCGCGGGAACCTGCGCCACGCCACCCACACCATCCGCGCCAAACGCGCGAACGCGGTCGCGGAGGTGTCCGACTGGGCGGAGCTGCGCGAGGCGGGCAAGCAGATCAAGGACCACACGCTCCGTCATCTCGACCGCTATCTCGTGCAGCTGGAGGAGTCGGTGACGGCGGCGGGCGGCACGGTCCACTGGGCCGCCGACGCGGACGAGGCCAACCGGATCGTCACCTATCTCGTCAAGGCGACCGGCGAGAGCGAGGTCGTCAAGGTCAAGTCGATGGCCACGCAGGAGATCGGGCTGAACGAGGCACTGGAGGCCGAGGGCATCCACGCCTACGAGACCGATCTCGCCGAACTCATCGTGCAGTTGGGCAAGGACCGGCCCTCGCACATCCTGGTCCCGGCGATCCACCGCAACCGGGGCGAGATCCGGGACATCTTCGCGCGCGAGATGAGCGAGTGGGGGCGCCCGGCCCCCGAGGGCCTCACCGACACGCCCGCCGAGCTGGCGGAGGCCGCGCGGCTGCATCTGCGGGAGAAGTTCCTGCGGGCCAAGGTCGGTGTCTCCGGCGCCAACTTCATGGTCGCGGAGACCGGCACGCTGGTGGTCGTGGAGTCCGAGGGCAACGGCCGGATGTGCCTCACCCTCCCCGAGACGCTGATCTCGGTCGTCGGCATCGAGAAGATCGTGCCGACCTGGCAGGACCTGGAGGTGTTCCTCCAGACCCTCCCCCGCTCCTCCACCGCCGAGCGGATGAACCCGTACACCTCCACCTGGACGGGCACCGCCGACGAGGACGGGCCGCAGACGTTCCACCTGGTCCTCATCGACAACGGCCGCACCGACACGCTCGCCGACGAGGTCGGCCGCCAGGCCCTGCGCTGCATCCGCTGCTCGGCCTGTCTCAACGTCTGCCCGGTGTACGAGCGGGCGGGCGGCCACGCGTACGGGTCGGTGTACCCCGGCCCGATCGGCGCCATCCTCAGCCCACAGCTCCGGGGCACGGGAAGCGAGATCGACTCCTCGCTGCCGTACGCCTCCTCGCTGTGCGGCGCCTGCTACGAGGTGTGCCCGGTCGCCATCGACATCCCCGAGGTGCTGGTGCATCTGCGGGAGCGGGTCGCGCAGGGCGGGCCGGTGACGGAGAACGGCAACAAGGTCGTCCTCAAGCCCGCGAAGGGGCACGCGGCCGAGCGGGCGGCGATGCGGGCGGCGCGGTGGGCGTTCGGCCACCCCGGCGCGCTGCGCACCGGGCAGCGGCTGGCGTCCCGCACGCGGCGCTTCCATCCGCGCACGCTGCCGGGCCCCGGCAGGGCGTGGAGCGCCAGCCGCGATCTTCCGGCGCTGCCCCCCGAGCCGTTCCGCGACTGGTGGCAGCGGACCGACGGCGGAAAGGACACGGGCAAGTGAGCAGCAGGGATCTGATCCTGGGCCGGGTGCGGCGCGCCCTCGCCGACGTACGCCAGGACGACACTCCGTACGAGCAGGCCTTTCAGCGGTCCTATCTCCGTGAGCACGGCGGGCTGGGCCCCGCCGAGACGGTGGAGTTGCTGGCGGAGAACCTGGCGGACTACCGGGCGCTCGTGCACCGCACGGACGCGGACGGGCTCGCGGAGGTGATCGCCGGACTGTTGCGCACGCACGGCTCGAAGACGGTGTTGGTGCCGTCGGCGCTGCGCGAGGAGTGGCTGTCGGCGACCGACCTGACACGGGTGCCGGACCGGGCCGAGAGCACCGCGCACGAGCTGGACCGGGTCGACAGCGTCGTCACCGCCTGCGCGCTCGCGATCGCCGAGACCGGCACGATCGTGCTGGACGGCTCCCCCGACCAGGGCCGCCGGCGGATCACCCTGGTGCCCGACCACCACATCTGCGTCGTCCGCGTACCGGACCAGGTCGTGTCGTCGGTGCCGCAGGCCCTCGAACTCCTCGACCCGACCCGCCCGTTGACGTGGATCTCGGGCCCGTCCGCCACCAGCGACATCGAACTGGACCGGGTGGAGGGGGTGCACGGCCCGCGCACCCTGGAGGTGGTGCTGGTGACCGGGGGCGACGGCCGGGGCTAGCGTCGAGATCGCGGTTCGCTCTCCGCCAACGCCTCGGCGGCCACCCTGAGGTCGGACACCAGGCCCGCGTACGCGGCGTCGCGGTCGTCGGCGCGGAGTACGGCGGAGGGGTGCAGGGTGGCGACGACGTACGCCCCCTCCGCTTCCCCGGCGGGCAGGGGCAGCAGCGTCCCGCGGTCCTTGGTGACCCGGAAGGAGCCGCCGAGCAGGGCCTTGCCGGCGGTGGCGCCGAGGGCCACCACGATCTCGGGCCGGACCAGGCGGAGTTCGGCGAGCAGCCAGGGGCGGCAGGCAGCGACCTCGCGCAGGTCGGGCGCCTTGTGGATACGGCGTTTGCCGCCGCCCGGGGGCCGGGTGAACTTGAAGTGCTTGACCGCGTTGGTCACATAGGTCGTGTCCCAGTCGATGCCGGCCTCGTCCAGAGCGCGCCGCAGCAGCCGCCCGGCGGGGCCGACGAAGGGCTCGCCCTGCCTGTCCTCCTGGTCCCCCGGCTGCTCACCGACGAGGAGGAGCCGGGCGGATCCGTCCCCCTTGCCGAAGACGGTCTGCGTGGCGTCCTCGTGCAGGGGGCAGCCCCGGCAGTCGGCCGCGGCCCGGCGGTGGGCGGGGAGGCCGCCGCGGCTCGGCAGGAACGGCTCGGCGTCATAGCCCCGCGGCTCCGGGGAGGGGGCTTTCGTGGGGCTCGCGTGCTCGATGGGGCTCATCCGGGGACACCTCCCGCGTCGGGGGTCGTGCACCGCTCGGGGCCGCTTCCGGGTACCCCGTCCCACCCCGATGCACCATGGATCGGCTCCTGCGGGGCACCCACGGACGAATGGCCGCCTTTCTCGCGCTCGCGTCCGCCGCGCTGTACGGCATCGTCGACTTCGCCGGCGGGCTGCTGTCCCGCCGGGTGCACTTCGCCGTGGTCACGCTGCTCGGCCAGACGGGCGGCCTGCTCCTGGCACTGGTGGTGGCGCTCGCGGTGCCGGCGCCGGACGTGCGGGTCGTGGATGTGACGTGGGGCGCCCTCTCCGGCCTCGGGAGCGCGGTGGCGATGACGTATCTGAACCGGGGTCTGAGCCGGGGCGGCATGACCGTGGTGGTGCCGGTCAGCGCGCTCACCGGGGTCGCGCTGTCCGTGCTGTGCGGTGTCCTCCTCCTCGGCGACCGGCCCGCCTGTGCGGCCTGGCTGGGCATCTGCCTCACGGTGCCCGCGCTGTGGCTGGTGTCGTACGGCGGCGGGCCCGACAGCCGGGCGGAGCCGGCCGGGGTCCGGCACGGTGACACCTCCACGACGCGGGCCGGGAACGGCGGGGTGCCCGGGTTCCGGGCGGGCGCGGCCCTGGACGGGCTGCTCGCCAGTGTGGGTGTCGCGGTGCAGTACCTCGGGCTGGCCCAGGCCGGTGCGGGCAGCGGGGTGTGGCCGGTGGTCGCGGGGCGGGCGGCGGCGGTGGCCCTGCTCGCACCGGGGCTGTGGCGGCGGGCGGGACGGTTCCGGCAGCCGGTGACGGTGTGGGCGTCGGCCGCCGCGATCGGCGCGGGGGCCGCGCTCGCGTTGATCCTCTACCTCTGGGCGGCCCAGCGGCAGTTGGTCTCTGTTGTGGTCGTCCTGGCCTCCCTGTACCCGGCCGTCCCCACAGTCCTCGGCCTGACCCTGCTCCACGAACGGGTGAACTTCCGGCAGACGGCGGGGCTCGTCGGAGCGTTGATCGCGATCCTGCTGCTCACCTTGGGCTGATCCCATGGGGCGATGTCGTCGCCCAGCCGCAGAGCCACCCCAAAACTTGCACAGTTCGTTTTCTTGAACTGTTCGTGTTTATAGGGGTAGGTTGGTCGCCATGACCGCATCCCAGCCCCCGAACACCGCCGAGGAGCTGCGCGGTGCCGGCCTGCGGGTGACGGCCGCGCGCGTGGCGCTGCTGGAGACCGTCCGGGGCGGCGACCACCTCGGCGTCGAAGCGATCGCCTCGGGCGTGCGCGACCGTGTGGGCCACATCTCGCTCCAGGCCGTGTACGAAGCGCTGAACGCGCTCGCCGGCGCGGGACTCGTGCGCCGCCTCGAACCACCCGGCAGCCCGGCCCTGTACGAGGGCCGTGTCGGGGACAACCACCACCACCTCGTATGCCGCAGTTGCGGTGTCGTGGTCGACGTCGACTGCGCGGTCGGGCACGCCCCGTGCCTGACCGCCTCCGACGACCGCGGCTTCGCGATCGACGAGGCCGAGGTCATCTACTGGGGCCTGTGCCCCCCGTGTTCCGAAGCCAGCAGTTCAGCACCGTGATCCACCAGTTCCGGAAGGACACCCATGACTGAGAACCACGACGCGATCGTCACGGACGCGAAGCCCGAGGGGGCGGGAGGCTGCCCCGTCGCCCACGGGCGCGCCGCGCACCCGACCCAGGGCGGCGGGAACCGTCAGTGGTGGCCGGAGCGGCTCAACCTGAAGATCCTCGCCAAGGACCCCGTCGTCGCGAACCCCCTCGGTGAGACGTTCGACTACGCCGAGGCGTTCAACAACCTCGACCTCGCGGCCGTGAAACAGGACATCGCCGAGGTGCTGACCACCTCGCAGGACTGGTGGCCCGCCGACTTCGGCAACTACGGCCCGCTGATGGTCCGTATGGCCTGGCACAGCGCCGGCACCTACCGCATCCACGACGGCCGCGGCGGTGGCGGCCGTGGCCAGCAGCGCTTCGCGCCGCTGAACAGCTGGCCGGACAACGGCAACCTGGACAAGGCCCGCCGTCTGCTGTGGCCGGTGAAGAAGAAGTACGGCCAGTCCATCTCCTGGGCCGACCTCATGATCCTCACCGGCAACGTCGCCCTGGAGCAGATGGGCTTCGAGACCTTCGGCTTCGCCGGCGGCCGCGCCGACGTCTGGGAGGCCGACGAGGACGTCTACTGGGGCCCCGAGACCACCTGGCTGGACGACCAGCGCTACACCGGCGACCGCGAGCTGGAGAACCCGCTCGGCGCCGTCCAGATGGGCCTGATCTACGTCAACCCGGAGGGCCCGAACGGCAACCCGGACCCGCTCGCCGCGGCCCGCGACATCCGTGAGACCTTCCGCCGCATGGCGATGAACGACGAGGAGACCGTCGCCCTCATCGCCGGTGGCCACACCTTCGGCAAGACCCACGGCGCCGGCCCCGCAGACAACGTGGGCGACGACCCCGAGGCCGCCACCATGGAGCAGCAGGGCCTCGGCTGGAAGTCCACCTACGGCACGGGCAAGGGCGGCGACGCCATCACCTCCGGCCTGGAGGTCACCTGGACCACCAAGCCGACCCAGTGGAGCAACGACTTCTTCGACATCCTCTTCGGCTACGAGTGGGAGCTCACCCAGAGCCCCGCCGGCGCCAACCAGTGGGTGGCCAAGGACGCGCAGGCGATCATCCCCGACGCCCACAGCGACGCCAAGAAGCTCCCCACGATGCTCACCACCGACCTCTCGCTGCGCTTCGACCCGATCTACGGCGAGATCTCCAAGCGCTTCCACGAGAACCCCGACCAGTTCGCGGACGCCTTCGCCCGCGCCTGGTTCAAGCTGACCCACCGTGACATGGGCCCGAAGTCGCTGTACCTCGGCCCGGAGGTCCCGGCGGAGACCCTGATCTGGCAGGACCCGCTGCCGGAGGCCGAGGGCGAGGTCATCGACGCGGCCGACATCGCGGCGCTCAAGAGCAAGCTGCTCGCCTCGGGTCTGTCCGTCTCGCAGCTGGTGTCCACCGCGTGGGCGTCGGCCTCCACCTTCCGCTCCAGCGACAAGCGCGGCGGCGCCAACGGTGCCCGGATCCGCCTGGAGCCCCAGCGCGGCTGGGAGGTCAACAACCCGGACGACCTGCGTCACGTCCTGAGCGTCCTGGAGGGCGTGCAGGCGGAGTTCAACTCCGGCGCCAAGAAGGTCTCCCTGGCCGACCTGATCGTCCTCGGCGGTGCCGCCGCGGTCGAGAAGGCCGCCAAGGACGCCGGCTACGCGGTCGAGGTCCCCTTCACCCCGGGCCGGGTGGACGCGACCGAGGAGCACACGGACGCCGAGTCGTTCGCCGCGCTGGAGCCGGCGGCCGACGGCTTCCGCAACTACCAGGGCAAGGGCAACCGCCTGCCCGCCGAGTACCTGCTGATCGACCGGGCGAACCTGCTCTCGCTGAGCGCCCCCGAGCTGACGGTCCTCGTCGGTGGTCTGCGCGTCCTGGGCGCCAACCACGCCCAGTCCACCCACGGCGTCTTCACCGACACCCCGGGCGTGCTCACCAACGACTTCTTCGTCAACCTGCTCGACCTGGGCACGACGTGGAAGTCCACCTCCGCCGACCAGACCCTCTTCGAGGGCCGTGACGCGGACACCGGCGAGGTCAAGTGGACCGGCACCCGTGCCGACCTCGTCTTCGGCTCCAACTCCGAGCTGCGCGCCCTCGCCGAGGTCTACGCGAGCGACGACGCCAAGGAGAAGTTCGTGAAGGACTTCGTCGCGGCTTGGGCCAAGGTCGCCGACCTGGACCGGTTCGACCTGGTCTGAGACCCGCATCGGTCGGCCTGTCCGATCGACCCGGTCACGGCGGCCGGGCCGACCCCTCACGGGGTCGGCCCGGCCGTTGCCGTGTCGGCGGTCCTCCGTCAGCCGACGCCGCGGCCGGGTACCCGCCCCGGTTGCGGAGCGCGCGGTTCCGCGTGGTGACGGCGGTCGCCGGGAGGCGGGCATGGTGACGTGGCGAAGGAGCCGGAGGTGTGGGTGGAGGCCTCGGCGGCCGACGCGCGACGGCTCGGGCTCGGCGAGGGCGAGCCGGTGGAGGTGCGCACCCGGCGGGGTGCCCTGCGCGGGCGGCTATGGCTGACGGACGTACGCCCCGGTGTGCTGTTCGTGCCGTTCCACTACGGCTGCTGGGACACCCCGTCCGGGGTGGGTCCCGAGGAGAAGTCACCGCCCCGGGCGGCGAACGAGACCACCCTCACCGCCTGGGATCCCGCCTCGAAGCAGCCGCTGTTCAAGACGGCCGCGGCGGCTCTGACGCCGGTCGGCCCCCGGTCCGCGCCGACACCGTAGGGGCGATGACGAGTTCCTCGACGACCGTGCGCGCGGGGAGCGTGGCGCACAGCAGTACGGCGCGGGCCACGTCCTCCGGTCGCACCATGGCGGCGCGTCGCTCCGCGCTCGGTGGTTCCGGGCGGCTGTCCAGGACCGAGGTGTCGACCTCGCCCGGGAGGACGCAGGTGGCACGGACGAGGTCGTCGCGGTAGGTGTTGCGCAGGTAGGTCATGAAGTTGCGCACGCCCGCCTTGGCCGCGCCGTACGGGGCTCCCCCGAGGGGCGTCGGCCGTACGGCGGCGAGCGAGGAGATCGTGATGATCGAGCCGCCTCCGCGCTCCAGCATGTCCGGGAGGACGGCCCGGACCAGCAGATAGACCGCGGTGAGGTTGACGTCGACCACGGCGTGCCACTCGTCCTCGCCGAGCCGGCGGACGTCGCCGACCCGGCCGGCCACCCCCGCGTTGTTGACGAGGACGTCGACGGGGCCCGCCGTGTCCCGGGTCCAGCGGATCAGCTCCGCCACGTCGTCGGCGTCCTCGACATGGGTCGGGCGGGCGAGCGCCGTGCCCCCGGCGTCGGTGACGGCGACGGCCACCTCGTCCAGGAGGTGGGGCCGCCGTCCGGCGAGGACCACCGTCGCGCCCTCCTCGGCGAGCATCAGGGCCGTCGCCCGGCCGATGCCGGTGCCGGCCCCGGTGACCAGTGCGGTCTTCCCGTCGAGCGCGTGCGTCCGGTGTCCCTCGCGGTGTCCCATGCCCTCGCCCCTCCCGGCCGGGCGCGGTCGGGCGCCCTCGGGAGTGAGGATCCCCCGTCCCGGAGCCCGTGGGGAGGGTGCGTCAGCGGGCGGGCAGCCGGACGCCCAGCTCGGCCGCCGCCGACCGCAGCAGCGGCACCATGGCGACCAGGTCGTCCAGGTCGCGGCGGAAGGCGGGCGCGGCGGTGGAGAGGGCGGCGAAGACGGTGCCGTCGGGGCGCAGGATCGGCACCGCCACGGCGCGCAGGCCGGCGTGGTGCTCCTCGTCGGCCGTGGCGTAGCCGAGTTCGGCGGCGCGGGCGACGTGGGCGCGCAGTTCGTCGCGGTCGGTGACGGTGTTCGGTCCGTACGGGGTGAGTTCGACGCGGTCCAGGAGGTCGGCGCGTACGTCGGCGGGGGCGAAGGCCATCAGCACCTTGCCCATCGAGGTGCAGTGCAGCGGGCCGTGGTGGCCCGGGTCGCTGCGGACGCCGACCGGGAGGGGGCCGTCCACATAGTGCACGTACAGGTGCCGGGTGCCGTCGAGGACGGACATCAGGGTGGCTTCCTCGGTCTGCCGGGTCACGCGCTGCATCACGGGGAGGGCGGTGCCGGCGAAGCCGTACACCTGTCCGGCCTGTTGGCCGAGCCGGAAGAGTCCGAGACCCGGTTTGTAGCGCTTGCCGTCGGCCTCGAACTCCACCAGGCCCTCGCGGCAGAGGGAGTTGACCAGCCGGTGGGCCGTGCTGACGGGGACGCCGCCGGCGCGGGCCAGTGCGGACAGGGTGATCCCGTGCGGGTGCTCGCCGACCAGGACCAGCAGCCTGACCGCCCGTCCGACCACGTCCGTGGGTACCTCGCTGCCACTCACGGCGGCAAGTTACCACTGAGTGGAAAAGCCTTCCACGGTTGACAGCGACCGGCCGCCGCACCCACGATGCTTTTCCGTTGAGCAGATAACTTTTCCACTCAGTGGGAAAACAGGGAGAATCGCGTATGACGAGCCACCCCCTCTTCGACGTCACCGGAAAGGTCGCCCTGGTCACCGGGTCGAGCCGGGGCATCGGCCGCGCGCTGGCCGTCGGCCTTCTGGAGGCCGGCTGCACGGTCGTCCTCAACGGCCGGGACACGGTCGCCCTGGAGAGCACCCGCGAGGAGCTGGCCGGCACGTTCGGCGAGGCGGTCCTCGCGGAGGCCTTCGACGTCACCGACCCCGCCTCGGTGGCCGCCGCCGTCGCCCGGATCGAGGACCGGGCCGGCCCCGTCGACATCCTGGTCAACAACACCGGCGCCCAACGCCGCGCGCCCTTCCTCGACTTCACCGACGAGGACTGGCACACCCTGCTCGACACCAACCTCACCAGCGCCTTCCTCGTCGGCCGCGAGGTCGCCCGCCGGATGGTCCCCCGGGGCCACGGCAAGATCGTCAACATCTGCTCGCTACAGAGCGAGGCGGTACGCCCCGGCATCGCGCCCTACGCGGCGACCAAGGGCGGTCTGAAGATGCTCACCAAGGGCATGTGCGCCGACCTCGGACCGCACGGCATCCAGGTCAACGGCATCGGCCCCGGCTACTTCGACACCGAGCTGACCTCGGCGCTGGTCGCGGACGAGGAGTTCAGCGCCTGGGTGCGGGGCCGAACCCCGGCCGGCCGCTGGGGGAAGGTCGAGGACCTCGTCGGCGCCCTGCTCTTCCTCGCCTCCCCCGCCTCGGACTTCGTGAACGGGCAGCTGCTGTACGTCGACGGCGGCATGCTGTCCGTCCTGTGACCCTGCCGATCCCCCAAGGAGCCCCATGCACGCGTGTGTTGTCCACGGAGCCGGTGACCTGCGGATCGAGGAGCGGCCCCACGACGGTCCCGCGCCCGGCGAGATCGAGGTCGCCGTGGCGCTCGGCGGGATCTGCGGATCCGATCTGCACTACTACCACCGGGGCCGGGTGGGCGACTTCGCGGTGAGCGAGCCCATGGTGCTCGGTCATGAGGTGGTCGGCCATGTCGCCACGCTCGGTCCCGGGGTCGAGGGGCCTGAGACCCCGCCGGTGGGCGCGCCGGTCGCGATCCATCCGGCCACGCCGTGCGGGGTCTGCCCGGAGTGCGCGCGGGGCGCCCGCAACGTCTGCGCCCACACCCGCTATCTGGGCAGCGCGGCCCACACCCCGCATGTGCAGGGCGGGTTCGCGCAGCGTCTCAGCGTGCCCGCCGGTCAGGTCCGCGAGCTGCCGGCCGGGCTCGACCTGCGCCGTGCCGTGCTCGCCGAGCCGCTGGCGGTGGCGTTGCACGCCGTGCGCCGGGCGGGCGAGGTGCGGGGCAAGCGGGTCCTGGTCACGGGGGCGGGCCCGATCGGCTGTCTGGTGGTGGCGGCGCTGCGGCACGCCGGCGCCGCCGAGGTCGTCGCCGCCGATCTGCACGAGGAGCCGCTGCGGATCGCGACCGCGGTGGGCGCGACCGCCACCGTGCGGGCGGACCGGCCCGCCGACCCGAACTGGGCCGGTGTCTTCGACGTCGCCGTGGAGGCGTCCGGGGCGCCGGCCGGGCTGCGCGGCTGTGTGGAGCGGGCGCGGCGGGGCGGCACCGTGGTCATGCTCGGGCTGCTGCCGCCCGGGGAGATCGGCCTGCTCGGCAATGTGGCGGTCACCCGTGAGCTGGAGCTGCGCGGCTCCTTCCGCTTCGACACCGAGTTCGACGAGGCCCTGTCCCTGCTGGCCCAGGGCCTCCCCGTCGACCCGGTCGTCACGCACACCTTCCCGTTGGAGCGGTCCGTGGCCGCCTTCGAGACCGCGCGGGACCGTACGGTCGCCTCCAAGGTGCTGCTGGATCTGACGGACCGGGCGTGAGCGGGCGTCAACGCGCGTCGGCGGGCGTCGGCGGGCGTCAGACCTCGGTGAAGGTCCACAGCAGGTTGGTGCTGGTGCCCCAGGACCACTGCTTGGCGACCGCGCCGGACGAGACGTTCCCGCCGCCGTCGAGGACGAGTCCCGTGGTGCGGTTGGCGAGGGAGTGGCGGCCGTCGCCCCGGTGGACGATCAGCCACTGCTGGTCGGTGCGGCCGTCCCACACCGCCTGCCGCACGGGGGCACCGTCGCCGGTGGCGCCCCCTCCGTCGGCGACCATGCCGTTGACCCGGTTCTCCAGCTTGTAGTGGCCCTCGCCGACGTACACGGCGTGCCACTGGAGGCGGGCGGAGCCGTCCCAGGTCCCCTGCCGGAGGTCGGCGCCGGCGGGGACGTCTCCCCCGCCGTCCAGGGCGAGGCCGTTGGTGACATTGGTGATCCGGAACCAGGCGGACGGGGCGAGCCTCACCTTCAGCGAGGTGATCCGGTGCCGGACCCGTGCGGTGTCCGCGGTGAAGGTCCACGACGTGCCGGTGAAGTCGTCGCCGGAGTAGCCGACCAGTTCGTGGCCCGGGGCCGGCTTCAGTGAGGAGAGGGCGCCCGGCGGCATGCCGGAGAGGCCGAGCTGTTCGGCCGAGTGGTCGCCGAGGGCCAGGACGGCACTGTCGCCGCGGAAGTGGGCGTCCTCGAAGACCAGGGCGCCGGTGAGGGGCCGCAGGACCGGGATCCGGCCGCGGAAACGGAACTTGAGGACGTACGCGGGGGCCTCGAACGGGGCCGCGGGCGGGAGGGCCACCGTCAGGCCGGTCGGTTCCTGGACCGGGGCGTCGAGGTCGATGTACGTGCCGGCGGTGGAGTCGAGGAGCCGGACCGAGGCCAGCGAGTCCAGGTCGATCCGGTCCGAGCCGAGGGTGGTGAGCGTCAGCGAGTCGCCGGGCCAGCCGAGGACCGTCGCGTACAGGACGGTGCCCGCCTTGTCGCGGGTGAAGCGGATGTCCCGCGGGGTACCGGCGGTGGGCCGGGTGAAGGAGCCGCCGCCCATCTTCGTCGGGCCCTCCCCGTACGCGGTCCAGGCGCGGGTGCCGTAGATCGACTCGCCGAAGCGCTTCAGGTAGTCGCCGATGCCGAGCAGGAGGTCGCGCTGACCCCGCGGGATCGTCCCGTCGGCCATGGGGGCGATGTTGAGGAGGACGGTGCCGTTCTTGCTGACGCGGTCGACGAACGAGTGCAGCATCTGCGCGAGCGAGTAGTAGCCGATGCCCTCGGTGTAGCACCAGCTGGAGTCGGAGATGCTGTCGTCGGTCAGCCAGTAGGGCGCGGTGAGGTCGGCGGGGCCGCCGCGCTCGTAGTCGAAGACGGAACCGTGGCTGTTGAAGCCGTCCTTGTAGGTGGCGACGACCTCCTTGCCCCACTTGTCGGCCTGGTTGAAGTAGTACGCCAGGAAGTTCAGCCGCTGGGTCTCGTCGATGTGGTCGAGCCGCCAGTCCTGCCACAGGATGTCGGGCCGGGACCGGTCGACGACCTCCTTGAGCTTGTCGTACCAGAGCTGGTTCTGCGTCTCGGGATCCAGCTGCCCGTACAGCTTCTTGAGGCTCGGGTCGGACTGCCGGGGCGCGAACTCGAAGAATCCGGTGTGGTTGTACGCGTGGTGCATGGCGACCAGGAGCTTCAGCTTCCTGGCGCGGATGGCGTCGGTGAAGAGCTTCAGCAGGTCCAGGCGCGGCCCCTTGGCCACGGAGTTCCATTCGTTGACCCGGCTGTCCCACATCGAGTAGCCGTCGTGGTGCTCGGCGACCGGTCCGGCGAAGCGCGCGCCCGCGTCCACGAAGAGCTGGGCCCAGGCGTCGGGGTCGAAGTTCCCGCCGGCCGACGTCAGCTTCGGCGCGAACTCCACATGGCGGCCCGCGAGGTCGTCGGCGCCGTCGATGAAGTGGTGGTACGGCCAGTCGGCGGGGTCCCCGTACGTGGCGATGTGGTGCCGGTTCGCCCGCTGGTCCGGCGCGTACATGTTGCGCGGGTACCACTCGCTGTCGTACGCCGGGACGCTGAACGCCCCCCAGTGGAAGTAGATGCCGAACTTGGCGTCCCGGAACCACTCGGGGGCGGCGGGGTGCCGGTTCACGGAGTCCCAGGTCGGGGTGTAGGCCCTCGGGGCGGTCGGGGAACCGCCGGCCGCGAACGCGTCGGTGGCACCGGCGGCCGCCGCGACGGCCGTGGCGCCGACCAGTAACGTGCGCCTGCTGATCGATTGCGACATAGCCACGAACGTCACGCATGGGGACCACCACTGTCAACGGTTGCGCAGTGATGAATACACCTGGAAAGAAAGGTCAGTTGGGTGTTTTGGTGGGTAAATCCCTGGTTCCTCCGAGGTGATACATCACATGTCTGAGGTGGTGGAAGCGCCGGCGATCGCCCGGGTGCCGGAGGTCAGCGGTAGAGGGCGGGGCGGGCGGCGAGTTCCACCTCCACGCGGACGCCCTCGGTCTGGGCGCGGACGCCCGCCTCGGAGATCGCGGCGACGGCGTACCCGTCCCACGTGCTGGGCCCGGTGACCTCGCCGCGCCGGGTGGCGTCCACCCAGGCCTGGACCTGTCGGTCGTAGGCGTCCTCGAACCGCTCGAGGTAGCTCGGCGTGACCGTGCCGCCCCAGCGGCCCGCCGCGTTGACGAGCATGTCGTGTCCGTCGCCGATCCGGGCCGTGCCGTCCTCGCAGACGGCCTCGGCCTGCACCTGGTAGCCGTAGCGGGCGCTGAGGAAGATCTCCACGTCGACCACCGCGCCGCCGTCGGTCTCGAAGACGACGAGCTGCGGGTCGCTCAGGCCGGCGGGGGCGTGCGCGGAGGGGCGGGGCCGCAGCACGGTGACGGCGGTGATCTCCTGGCCGAGCAGCCAGCGGGTGATGTCCATCTCGTGGGCCACGGAGTCGTTGACGGCCATGGCGTCGGTGAAACCGGGCGGGGGCGCGGCGTTGCGGTGCCGGTGGTGCAGCAGCAGCGGCCGGCCCAGGTCGCCACTGTCCAGCAGGGCCTTGAGCTTGACGTACTCACGGTCGTAGCGGCGCATGAACCCCACCTGCACCCGGCGGTGGCCCAGCCGTTGCTCCGCCTCCAGCAGCCGGAGCGCGGAGGCGGTGTCCGGGGTGAGGGGCTTCTCGCACAGGACGGGCAGGTGGTGGGCGAACGCGGCGAGCAGGGCCGCCTCGTGCGCGGGGCCCGGTGAGGCCACGAGGACGGCGTCGACGCCCGGTGCGGCGAGGGCCTCGGCGGGGTCGTCGTAGGCCGCGCATCCCGCGATGCCGACGGCGACCGCCCGGGCGCGGCCGGTGTCGACATCCACGACGGCGGCCACATGGGCGCCGCTGATCACCTCGGCGATCCGGCGCGCGTGGTCGGCGCCCATCCGGCCGGTGCCGACGGCGGCGACGCCGAGGGAGCCCTGCTCGGCCGTACCGCTGCCTCGTTTCACGTTCTTCCTTCCAGGTTCTTCCACTCACGGAGGGCCGCGGGGACCGCGACGACGCCCGCGAGCGGCGGGCGCACAGGGTCTCGGTCTCCCCTGCGAGGCCCTTCTTCACGCCTGCTCAGCGGGGTCCGGGGCCGACGGGAAGGGCACGTGCCACATCCCGTTTCCCCTCCCGGCGATCAGCGGTTAGGCTCCCCCGGCGCGCGTCAGGCGTGTGCACATCAAAGGTGGGGGCACGGGGACATGATCGACGATTCGGCCGCTTCCGGAGCGGACTCGACAGCGGATGCGGAGCCGGGCCCGCGCACGGACGCGCGCGTCGGTCCGCCGAAGGAGATGGGGACGGCGGCCCAGGTGGTCTCGGCGGTGGCGACCGTCGGTGTGCTGCTGGGCGGGATGTGGCTGCTCGCGGACCTCCTCGACACGACCCCCGAGACCCTGGAGCCGGCCGTCTGCTCCTCCTCGGACGACGCCTCCCCGGCGACCCGGGCCGAGGTCTCGGGCGCGCGGCTGTGCACCGCCCTGAACCGCTCCGACCTGCCGAAGCTCCTCGGGACACCCACCGAGCAGGCGGTGACCGCGTCGGGCAGCGACAACGAGTCCACCTGGTTCGACGGCACCAAGACCGTCACCCCCGAGGCGAGGGTCGAACTCGACACGTACACCGTCGAGTTGTCGGCGTCGTCCGAGGATCTCCCGGTCGCCGAGTCGGTCGCCTACCTGGGGGCGGACGTCGAGACCAGGAAGGTCCTCGGGCATGCGGCGGCCCTGTCCTCGGGTCGGACCATCTCCATCTCGTTCCGGCTCGACGGCAGCGACGCGCAGTCCGGCCCCGGCGGCGTCGCCCGGCAGCTGCTGGTCGCGACCGACCCGAAGGACAGCGGCAGCACCTTCGAACTCGTCATCTACCGCCAGGACTCCCAGCGACCGGACGACGAGGCGCTGTTCCGCGTCGCCGAGAAGGTCCTGCCGACGCTCCCGGGCTGGAAGCCCGCGACCTGACGGTCCAGGACCCCCGCTCCACTCGCGTCTCACGCCGTCCCGGCGGGACGGCCCTTGCCCGGCTCGTCCCGGGACTCGGCGGCTTCGCGGGACTCACGACCGCCTCGGCCGGAATCATGTTCCCGGCCGAGGCGGTCGTACGTCGTGGTCCTCCGTGTCCGGCTCCTCCCCCACGAAGGGCAGCTCTTTCCCGAGGACCTTCTTCGCGCGGGCGGTGCCCAGGGCGCCGTGCCGCTCCCGCACGGCCCCACCGGTCCCTCGGGCCCGACCAGCCTCTCGGGCCCTTACGCCGACGGTTCCTCGAACGCGTCGACGCCTCAGGTGCCCGCGTGGGGGCCGAACTCGTGCTCCGCCGCCTGCGCGGCCATACGGGCGTCGCGGGCGTCGGCCGCCGGTCCGTCCGGCAGGTGGTAGTCCTCCCCCGCCCGCGCGGGACCGGTCTGCGCCTTCGTGGCGGCGGAGAGCCGGCGGCGTACGTACCGGTCGAACGCGTCGGGCACGTCGGCAGGTGTCGTACCGGCGAGACGGCCCCGAGCACGGCCGCGTCGACCGGTGCCTGGGCCGCGCCCTCGCACCCGGCGCGCCGCAGGCTCAGGGTGGCCGCCAGTCCGCCGATGCCCGCCCCCACGACGATCGCCCTCATGCCCCCGCCTCAGGTCGCCGCCGTTCCACGCCAGCGGCGGACGAGAGACGGGGGCAGGCGCGCGGCGGGGTGAAGTCGCCGCGCGCCGGCGCTCAGAGAGAGGTCCGCTCCACCGGGATCCACAGCTCCGCGTCGGCCTGCGCCGCGTCGGGCGAGATCCTGGTACGCAGGATCTCGGGCCCCGGGCGGCTCCGGTACGGGTTGGACGGGAACCACTGGGTGAACACGTCCCGCCACAGATGCTGGAGCGCCTGCGGGAAGGGCCCGGAGTTCTCGAACACGGCCCAGGTCCCGGCCTCGACGACCAGCTCGTCCATGTCCTCGGGCGCGGCGGCTCGCGTCACCGCTCCGTGGAAGTAGTCGAGTTCGGTGCCCTCGGCCCGGCCGGCGTCGAGATTGTCGCTGATCGAGACGATCCCCTTCGGTTCCTGGTCGGACAGGCTCTCGATCCGGTCGAGCGTCTCCTGTCCGAGGCCCCGGATGAAGTCGACGATGGCCGGGTTCATCCCCTCGTGCACGAGCGGGACACGGGTCTTCCTCCCGACCACCCGGAACTCCTCCTTGTCCATGACGCGATACCGCATGCTGCTGCTCCCTTCGACGACGAGGCGGAAGGACATCCGGGGCTGCGAGCGCAGACTCGCGCCGGTCCGCCGGGCCTCCCCGGGGCCGACGCCGTGCAGGGCGCGGAACGCCCGCGCGAACGCCTCTCCCGAGCCGTAGCCGTAGCGCACCGCGATCTCCAGCAGGGTCCGCTCATGGACCAGCACCTCGGCACCGGCCACGGTCAGCCGCCGCCGTCGGATGTACTCCGACAGCGGCATGCCCGCGAGCGCGGAGAAGAGCCGCCGCAGGTGGTACTCCGACGTCACCGCGATCCGCGCCAGGTCCGCCACCTCGATCGACTGATCCAGATGGCGCTCGATGTGCTCCATGGCCTGGTTGAGCCGCTCCAGCACCCCGGCCTCCTTCCTTTCGACCACCACGCTAGGAAGCGGCCACCCCGCCCCACCCGACATCCTGTGCCCGCTCCGGTCGGGTGGGGACCGCACCGCCGCCCGACGACGTGTCGAGACGTCCTGACATACCCGTCGACATCGCTCGGGGCGGCTCCGTAGTCAGGACCAGCCGGAGATCGAGCGGTTCCTGAACGAGTCCGACTCGCGGTACACCGTCCTCTGCCTCGACACGGGGCACGTGGCGTACGGCGGCGGGTACCGCTGCCCATCGCCGCCGTACGCACCCGTGAGCACCTCCAGGGCTGCGGCCTGGCGGGACCCGGCGTCCGACCTTCGAACGGTAGGAGCGCGCATGGTGGTGCAGGACGGCACCGCGAAGAACGGCGGGACGGGCACCCACGCGGTCACGGAGGACGCCTCCCGGGCCGTCTCGCGGCGGCTGATCACGCTCGTCGCCGGCCCCTTCGGCCAGCGGGACCCACCGGTGCCCGGACGTCTGTCAGGCGAGGGTGACCTCGACCGGCAGCTTCTTGATCCCGTTGACGAAGTTGGAGCGGACACGCGGGACGTCACCGACGAGGCGGATGTCGGCGAGGCGTGGGATCAGCTCCTCGAACATGATGCGGATCTCGGTGCGGGCCAGCAGATTGCCCAGGCACAGATGCGGGCTGCCCTTGCCGAAGGTGACGTGGTCGTTGTCGGCGCGGGCGACGTCGAAGTCGTACGGGTTGCCGAAGACCTCCTCGTCGCGGTTGCCGGAGGCGTACCACATGACGACCTTGTCGCCCTCCTTGATCCGCTTGCCGCCGAGTTCGACGTCACGGGTCGCGGTGCGGCGGAAGTGGTAGACGGGCGAGGCCCAGCGCAGGAACTCCTCGGTGGCCACCGGGATCAGGGACGGGTCCTCCTGGAGGCGGGCGAGCTGCTCCGGGTGCTGGAGCAGGGCCAGCATGGAGTGGGTGATGGTGTGACGGGTGGTCTCGTTGCCGGCGACGACCAGGAGCAGGAAGTAGTTGTCGAAGTCCTGCGCGGAGAGCGGGACTCCGTCGCGCGGGGTGGTGTTGACGAGCCGGGAGACCAGGTCGGTGCCGTCGCCGCCGCGTCGCTGCCGGGCCAGTTCGCGGCCGTACTCGAAGACTTCGAGGGAGGCGGGCGAGCGGAACGGCAGGTGCCGGTACTGCTCGCTCTCGGCGCTGTTCAGCAGGACGTCCGCGTAGTCGGGGTCGGTGTTGCCGATGATGCGGTTGCCCCAGTCGATGAGCCGCTGGTTGTCCTCCGGGGGGACGTCGAGCAGGCGGGCCAGGACGTTGATGGGGAAGTCGGCGGAGACGTCGGCGACGAAGTCGAAGGTGCCCTTGGCGAGGGCCGCGTCGAGGGTGGTGGCGGTCAGACCGCGCAGGAAGTCGGTGTAGCTGTTGATGACGCTCGCGCCGAACTGGCGCTGGATGACGCTGCGCAGGGCGCGGTGGCGGACGCCGTCCAGTTCGAGGATGGAGGCGCGGGTCCTGATCTGGTCCTCGTCGACCTCCTCCAGGTTGACGAACCTCGTCGAGGTGAAGGTGTCGGCGTCACGGTCGACGCGGGCGATGTCGGCGTGCCGGGTGACCGCCCAGAAGCCGGAGTTGAGGGCCTCCTCGGGCTGCCAGTGGACCGGGTCCCGGTGGCGCAGGGTGTGGAACATGCGCCACGGGGTGACGCCGTCGGTGAAGTTGTCGAGGTCGGCGAGGTCCACGTCGTCCAGTGGCATGGGTTCCTGCACGGCCTCGCGCACGGAGGCGGGGCGGGCTGAAGCGGTCATGATGGGGGTGCTCCCAGGCGTCACAGGTGGTAGGCGTACTCGGTGAACTCCCAGTCGGTGACGTGCCGTTGGAAGCGTTCGACCTCGTCGCGCTTGTAGCTGAGGTACGAGGTGGTGAAGGCCTTGCCGAGGATCTCGGTGAGGTCGGTGTCCGCCTCCAGGGCGTCGAGGGCGGCGGAGAGGTTCATCGGCAGCACGGCGGACCTGGCGGTGTCGTAGCCGTAGCCCTCCAGCGGGGCCGGGGGGTCCTCGCCCGCCCGGACGCCGAGCAGTGCGGCGGCGATCGTGCCCGCGATCAGGAGGTAGGGGTTGGCGCCGGCGTCGCCGAGGCGCAGTTCGAGGCGGGCGCCGGCGCCGCGCTCGGGCGGGATGCGGACCATGGCGCTGCGGTTGTCCATGCCCCAGTCGATGAGCCAGGGCGCGAGGGTGTCGGGGCCGAAGCGCTTGTAGGAGTTGACGGTCGGGTTGGCGAGGGCGGCGAGCGCCGGCGCGTGGGCGAGGACCCCGGCGACGGCGTGGCGGGCGGTGTCGGACAGTCCGTGGCGGCCCGCGGGGTCGTCGAAGGCGTTGCGGCCCTGTTCGTCGTCGCAGGACAGGTGGAGGTGGAAGCCGGAGCCGCCGGCGTCGTTGAAGGGCCTGGCCATGAAGGTGGCGAGGCGGCCCTCCCTGCGGGCGAGTTCCTTGACGGCGGCCTTGAAGCGGAAGGAGCGGTCGGCGGCGGAGAGGGCGTCCGAGTGCGTCAGGTTGATCTCGAACTGGCCGCCGTCGAACTCGTGGTTGCCGCCTGTGGCGCCGATGCGCAGGTCGCGGAGGTGGCGCAGGGTGCGCAGCAGATGGTTGTCGGGGTCGGCGCGCAGGCCGGCGGTGTAGACCGCGCCGGTGGCGCCCGAGTAGCGCGTCCAGCCGGTCGGGGACGCCGGGTCCGCGTCGCAGAGGAAGTATTCGAGTTCGGGGCCGACCACCGGGCGCAGGCCCTGTTCGGAGCAGCGGGCGAGCACCGAGCGCAGCAGGTCGCGGGGCGATTCGGGGGCGGGTGCCCCGGTCGCGGGGTCGATGCTCTCGCCGAGGCAGGTGGCGACGCCGGGCTCCCAGGGCAGGGCGAGCAGGGTGTCGAGGTCGGGGCGCACATGGATGTCGGGCAGGCCCGCGTCGAGACCGCCGGCGACGGGGACGACGTCCCCCTGGGGTGAGGTGTGGTAGACCGCCCGGCAGAAGGCGAGCCCGTGCTCGCAGGCCGTCGGCAACTGGTCGAGCAGCACGTCCCGGGCCCGGTCGGTACCGATC
Organism: Streptomyces sp. NPDC034049; assembly: GCF_055575575.1. Lineage (NCBI taxonomy): Bacteria > Bacillati > Actinomycetota > Actinomycetes > Kitasatosporales > Streptomycetaceae > Streptomyces > Streptomyces sp. NPDC034049. The sequence goes on along the minus strand of NZ_JBVISJ010000009.1, from coordinate 244,896 downwards.
AGGTCGGGATACGTCACCCGGACCACGTCGATGCCCTCGGCGGCCAGCCGCTCCTGGTGCTGCCTGACGGCCGGTGTTTCGGATGCGCTCACCGTTGTCTCCTCGACGACTGAGGCCGTTTGTTTGGTGCCAAACGATAGGAACGGGTACAGCGGCCCGCAAGGGGTCCCGGCCAAAAAATTATCCACCTGGACAGGTATTGACCAGGGGTGAGCCGCTTCCTATGTTGTTTGGAGTCAAACGAGACACCTCAGGAGGACCGGCCATGAAGGTCGTCGTCGACATGAACAAGTGCCAGGACCACGGACAGTGCGTCTTCGCCGCCCCCGACGTCTTCCAGCTCGACGGGAACGGGCGCCTGGGCTACGTCAGCGACCCCGACGACGCACTCCTGGACGAGGTCGAGGAAGCCGCCGACGTCTGCCCGCTCCAGGCCATCCGGATCGAGGGCTGAGCCCATGGCGGCAACGGGTACCGAGGCGGGCCGGGCGAAGGGGCCGGGCCGGGCGGTCGTCGCCGGCGCCTCCATGGCCGGTCTGCGCGCCGCCGAACAGCTGCGCGCGGCGGGCTGGACCGGGGCGATCACCCTGGTCGGCGAGGAACCGCACATGCCCTACAACCGGCCCCCGCTCTCCAAGGAGGTGCTGGCCGGGAAGGCGTCCTTCGAGTCGCTGGCCTTCCGGCCCCGCGCGAGCGTGGCCGACGTGGAGTGGCGGCTCGGCGCCAGGGTCGTCGCCGCCCGCCTCGCCGAGCGGGCCGTCGTCCTCGACGACGGGTCGCGGCTGTCGTACGACGCTCTGGTCGTCGCCACCGGTATGCGGCCCCGCCGGCTGTCCTGCCCCGGCCCGCTCGCCGGCCGGCACACCGTCCGCACCCTCGCCGACGCGCGGGGCCTGCGGGCGGAGCTGATCCGGCCGGGCGCCCGGGTGGTCGTGGTCGGGGCCGGGTTCATCGGCTGCGAGGTGGCCGCCACCGCCGTGGCCCTCGGCGTCGCCGAGGTGACGGTCGTCGATCCGCTGCCGCTGCCCATGGTCGGCCCGCTCGGCGAGCTGCTCGGGCGTGCGCTGCTGCGACGGCACCGGGAGCGCGGGGTGCGGTTCGCGCTCGGCACGGGCGTCGCCGGGTTCGAGGGCGAGGACCGGGTCACGGGCGTGGTGCTCGCCGACGGGACCGTCCTGGCCGCCGACGTGGTCGTGGAGTCCGTGGGCTCGCTCGCCAACGTGGAGTGGCTGGAGGGCAACGGCCTCGACCTGACCGACGGGGTGCTGACCGACGAGCACCTACGGGTCGGCGGCCACGCGGACGTGGTCGCCGTCGGCGATGTCGCCCGCTTCCCCAACGCCCGCTACGACGGTGTGCCCCGCCGGGTCGAGCACTGGTCCATCCCCACCGACACGGCCAGGCACGCGGCGAAGGTCCTCACCGGCGCCGAGCCGGCGCCCTTCGCGCCGCTGCCCACCTTCTGGAGCGACCAGCACGACTTCCGGTTGCAGTCCTTCGGCGCGCCCGTGCTCGGCAGGGACGACGTACGGGTCCTGGACGGCGACCCCGACGGCGACGTCCTGGCCGGCTACCACCACGGCGGCCGACTGGTCGGGGTCGTCGCGCTCGGCGGGCCCGCGACCGTGTCCGCCGCCGCCCGCCACCGCGCCGCACTGCTCGAGCAGCCCGCCCTCACCGCGTAAGGACCCCTGACCATGACCAGTGTCCGTGGATACTTCCACCCCAAGACGGCGAGCGGAGCCTCGTCGCTGATCCCGTCGCCGCCGTGGCACTACTCGGGCGACCTGCTCACGATCGAGTACCGCACGGATCCGGCGCGGGTGCGTGAACTGCTGCCGGAACCACTGGAGTTGGCCGACCAGGACCCCGGCGCGGTCGCGCTGATCTGGGCCGACTGGCAGTCCTGCTCGGCGTCGGGGGCGGAGCTGCTCGACCCCGTCCTCTCCCAGTACAAGGAGGCCTTCGCGGTCGTCCGCTGCCGGTACAAGGGGCGGACGTACTCGCGGTGCGTCCACATCTGGGTCGACAAGGACTTCGCGATCGCCCGCGGACTGCATCAGGGGTATCCGAAGAAGCTCGGATCCATCCACCAGACACGGCCTCATCCGTACGGGCCCGCTCCGCGGATCTCGGCCGGGGCGCGGTTCGGGGCGACCCTGGCCGCGGCCGACCGGAGGCTGGCCCAGGCGGTGGTGACGCTGCGGGAGCCCGCGGAGACCAACGGGTTCGTGAACGCGCATCCGATGGCGCACCATCGGTGGCTGCCGTCGATCGAGACCGGGAAGGGGTTGGCGCTGGACGAGTTGATCGAGACCGGGGCGGCGTCCTTCGAGGCGGGTCAGGCGTGGGTGGGGGACGCCGAGTTGGAGTTGTTCGAGGCGCCGACGGAGGAGCTGGCTCGGTTGTCCGTCGAGGAGCCGATCGCCGCGTACTACCGGCAGGTGGGGGTCGTCTGGGACGGCGGGCGGTTGTTGGAGTCCGGGACGTCGGAAGCGGCTGCCGGGTGAGGTTCGTGGGCGGCTGCGGGTCGTCTGTGGCTGGTCGCGCAGTTCCCCGCGCCGCTGGGTCGGCTGGTCTGCCCCTTCGCTGAAAAGGAATCCCCTCTCATGTCTGACAAAATCACCGTCGCCGGAGTCTCCGTCGACACCCGGCACTGGATCGGTGGGCGGCGGGTCGGCTCCGCCGGGACGTTCACCGATGTCTCCCCCATCGACGGGAGTGTCCTCGGCGAGATCGCGCGGGGTGGGCCCGCCGAGGTCGAGGCCGCCGTCGCCGCCGCTCGGGACGCCTTCCCCGGCTGGGCCGCCACCTCCCGCGCCGAACGCGCCCGGATCCTGCACGCCGTCGCCGACGGGGTCGAGAAGCGGCTCGAAGAGCTGGCGATCGTCGAGACGAACGACAACGGGGCGTTGCTGCGGTCCCACCGGCGGGGTGTCATGCCGCGCGTGGCGCACAACTTCCGGTTCTTCGCCGACTGGCTGCTGACGCTGGAGCACGACGACTTCGAGACGCGCGGGCACACCAACCAGGTGAGCTGGGACCCGGCCGGCCCGTGCGTGCTGATCACCCCGTGGAACGCGCCGCTGATGCTGGCCACCTGGAAGGTCGCCCCGGCGCTCGCCGCCGGGAACACCGTGATCCTCAAACCCGCCGAGTGGACCCCGCTCACCGCGTCGCTGCTGGCGGACATCGCCGCCGAGGCGGGGCTGCCCGCCGGGGTGCTCAACGTCGTCCAGGGGTACGGCTCGGAGATCGGCGACGCGCTCACCTCGCACCCGGACGTCCGGCGGATCAGCTTCACCGGTTCGGTGCCGACGGCCCGGCGGATCGCCGCGTCGGCGGCACCGAACCTCACCCCCCTCAGCCTCGAACTGGGCGGCAAGTCACCGCTGTTGGTCTTCGCGGACGCCGATCTGGACCTGGCGGTGGATCTCGCGGTGGAGCAGTACGACAACGCCGGGCAGGTGTGCCTGGCCGCGACCCGGTTCCTGGTCGAGGAGTCGGTCGCCGAGGAGTTCACCAGGCGGTTCACGGAGAAGGCCGGCGCCCTGCGCCAGGGTGATCCCCGGGACGAGGCCACCGACATCGGGCCCACCGTCCATCCCCGCCAGCTGGAGAAGATCGACGGGTTCGTGCGGCGGGCGGTGGCGGCCGGGGCCCGGGTGGTGATCGGCGGGCACCGCGCGGACGGGCAGTACTACGCGCCCACCCTGCTCACCGACGTCGCGCAGGACTCGGAGATCGTGCAGGAGGAGGTCTTCGGGCCGGTGCTGACCCTGCAGACCTTCACCGACGAGGACGAGGCCGTCCGGCTCGCCAACGACACCCGTTTCGGGCTGGCCGCCACCCTCGCCACCGGCGACCGGGAGCGTGCCGCACGGGTCACCGAGCGGCTGGTCGCGGGAACGGTGTGGGTGAACTGCTTCTTCGTACGCGATCTCCGGGCGCCCTTCGGCGGCTCCCGTCAGTCCGGGGTCGGCCGGGAGGGCGGCACCTGGAGCTTCGACTTCTACTGCGACGTGAAGAACACCGTGACCGCACCGAACGGATGGAACAGCCATGGGTGAGATCGTCGGGGCGGGACTCCTCGCCCACGTCCCCACCATCGTCCTGCCGGAGGCCGACCGGCTGGAGCTCAACGAGGGCAAGGAGATCACCCTCGTCACCGGTCTACGGGAGCTGCGCCGGGACGTCTTCGACCGTGACGACTACGACACCGTCGTCGTCCTCGACTCGCACTGGGCGACCACCGTCGAGTTCGTCGTCGCCGCACAGGCGCGCCGCGCCGGCCTCTTCACCTCCGAGGAGCTGCCGCGCGGGATGTGCCGGATGCCCTACGACTTTCCCGGCGACCCCGAACTCGCCCTCAACATCGAGAAGTTCGCGGAAAAGCACGGCACCTGGATCACCGCGATCGAGGACGAGTACCTGCCGATCTACTACGCCACGATCAACCTCTGGAAGTTCCTCGGTGAGGGGCTGCCCGACAAGCGGTGGGTGACCATCGGGGTCTGTCAGACCGGGGACATGGAGGACCATCTGCGGCTCGGGCGGGCGCTCGCCGACGGGATCGCCGCCACCCCCGGGCGACGGGTGCTGGTCATCGCCTCGGGCGCGCTGTCGCACACCTTCTGGCCGCTGCGCGAACTGCGCGACCACGAGGCCAGCGATCCGGTCCACATCTTCACCGCGGAGGCCCGCGAGGCCGACGAGGAGCGGATCGCCTGGTTCAAGGAGGGCCGGCACGACAAGGTCCTCGACACCATGGACGAGTTCTGGAAGGTCAAGCCCGAGGCCAAGTTCTTCCACTACCTGATGATGGCGGGCGCGCTGGGCGAGCGGGCCTGTGCCGCCAGGGCCCGGCAGTACGGGGAGTACGAGAACTCCGTCGGCACGGGTCAGGTCCACCTCTGGTTCGACCGCCCCGCGGGCGGCTGGACCGGCAGCACCCCTACGACCACGACGGAGCCCACCCATGCCTGAGTACCGCCGCATCCTCCTCGACGGCGCCACCGTCCAGGTCACCGTCGACGGGGACGAACTCGTCGCCGGCGACGGCCGTCGCGTCAAGACCGAGGAGGCGCACCACCTGCCGCCGGTCGTGCCGTCGAAGGTCGTCGCCGTCCACCTCAACCACCGCAGCCGGGTCGACGAGTTCCGGATCGAACTCCCCGACGCGCCCACGTACTTCCACAAGCCGACCTCGTCGCTCAATTCCCACAAGGGCGCCATCGTCCGCCCCGAGGGCTGCAAGTGGCTCAACTACGAGGGCGAGGTCGCCATCGTCATCGGCAGGACGGCCAGGAACATCTCCCCGGCCGAGGCGGGCGCGTACATCGCCGGCTACACGATCGCCAACGACTACGGCCTGCACGACTTCCGCGACACCGACGCCGGTTCGATGCTGCGGGTGAAGGGGTCCGACACCCTCTGCCCGCTCGGCCCGGGCCTGGTCACCGACTGGGACTTCCACGGCAAGCGGCTGCGGACGTACGTCAACGGCGAGGTCGTCCAGGACGGTTCGACGGACGAGATGAAGTGGGACATGCACTACCTCGTCGCCGACATCGCCCGCACCATCACGCTGTACCCGGGGGACGTGCTGCTCTCCGGCACGCCCGCGAACTCCCGCCCCGTACAGCCCGGTGACGTCGTCGAGGTGGAGGTGGAGGGTCTCGGCAGGCTCACCAACCACATCGTGACCGGCCCCACCGCCGTACGCACGGACGTCGGCGCGCAGCCCACCGAGTCCGAGGAGGTCCTGTCGACGGCGCTCGGCGGCGACTGGGAGTTCCGTGGCGTCCGGCCGCCCCGGCGGTGACGCCGCGTCGGGGGTCCGGCGGGCCGGGATGTGACGTCCCGCGGCGGGGAGACGCAGGTGGCGGCCGGGTAGGGTCACGCGCATGACCGACTCCGCCGACGTCCCGAAGAGCCGACGGCCACGCAAGCGCCTCCACTACGGCGAGGGGCGCGAGGCCCTGCTCAACGCCGCCGTGCGCGTGGTGGCCCGGGGCGGGCTGCGCCGGCTCACCTACCGGGCGGTCGCGGAGGAGGCGGGGGTCACCCACGGGCTCGTCGTGCATCACTTCGGTTCGCGTGACGCCCTGATCGAGGAGGCCCTCGCCCACACCATCCGCACCTCCCTGGACACCAGTTCCCTCGAACCGGGCACCGGCAGGGTCGCGGACTTCTCCACCGGGCTGTCGGAGATGGTCACGGCCGATCCGGACACCCAGGCGTTCCAGTACGAACTGCTGCTGGAGTCCCGCCGCCGGCCGGAGCTGCTGCCGCAGATCCGCGAGCTGTACGACCAGTACTTCGACGCCGCCCAGCGCGAGCTGGGCCGGATGCTGCGGGCCGGCGCGGACAAGGCGCTGACCCGGCTGGTCTTCGCCGCGCTCGACGGTCTCGTCCTGCACCAGCTCGTCTTCAACGAGCCGGAGGTCACGGAACGGGCCGTGGAGGAGCTGCGCACCCTCCTGCGCCTGCTCCACGCCGACGGCGACGACAGCGACGACAGCGAGCGCGACGGACGTGCCTAGCCTCTGACCTCGGCGTTCACGGCCCCGGGCGTCCGTCGTCCGGGGCCTTTCGGCGTTCTGCCGCACCCCTGTCACACCTGCCGAAAATCTTCAGCCGACCCCTTGCCAAACGGATAGTTCGGGCCCACGATGAGGCAACTCGTTTGGGTCTAAACGAAACCCGACACGCAACCTCCCTCATCCCTCCCCGTCCCCGACAGGTGATCCGAGTGGACAGTCAGACGGCGGTCGCCCCGCACAGCTCGCACGAACCATCCACCGCAGGCAGGCTCAAGCCCGATTCCCTCGGCGTCCTGGGCATCCTCTTCTTCGTCCTCTCCGCCCAGGCCCCCCTGACCGGCATCGCCGGAGCCGTCCCCATCGCCGTCGTCATCGGCAACGGGGCCGGGGTCCCCGCCGCGTACATCGCGGCCGGCGTCGTGATCCTGCTGTTCTCCATCGGCTTCGTCACCATGGGCCGCCACGTCGTGGACGCCGGCGCCTTCTACACGTACATCGGCAAGGGACTGGGCCGCTCGGCCGGCTCCGGCAGCGCCGGCGTCGCGCTCTTCGCCTACTGCGCCATCCAGGCCGCGATGTACGGCCTGTACGGCGCCACCGTGAGCGGCCTCGTCGAGCACTACGCCGACGCGCGGATCGCCTGGTGGGTCTGGGCGCTGGTCACGATGGTGGTGGTCCAGGTCCTCGGCGCCGCCGGGATCGAGATGGGCGCCAAGGTCCTGGCCGTGTTCGTGCTGGCGGAGTTCAGCATCCTGATCGCCTTCGCCGTCGTCACCCTCGTCAAGGGCGGCGGCCCCGAGGGGCTCGGTTTCGCCGACAGCTTCTCGCCGGACGCGGCGCTCCAGGGTGCCCCCGGCGTGGCGCTGATGTTCGCCGTGGCGTCGATGTTCGGCTTCGAGGCGACCGCCATCTACGGCGAGGAGGCCAAGGAGCCGAGGAAGACGGTCCCGCGCGCCACCTATCTGTCGGTCGCGGTCGTCACCGGCTTCTTCGCCTTCACCTCGTGGATGCTGGTCTCCGCGCACGGCGCCTCCGGGGCCGCGGCCGAGGCGGGCAAGGCGTTGGAGGGCGGCGACGCCGCGGGCTGGGTCTTCGCGCCGATCGCCGCCGAGTTCGGCGCCTGGACCGGCGACGTCCTGCCCGTCCTGCTGGCCACCTCGCTGTTCGCCGGCATCCTGGCGTTCCACAACTCCGCCAACCGCTATCTGTTCTCCCTGGGCCGCGAGGGCCTGCTGCCGCGCGGACTGACCACGCTGAACGGGCGCCACTCCCCCTGGGCGGCAGGCCTCGTCCAGACCGTGATCGCGGCGGCCCTGGTCGTGCCGTTCGCGCTGCTGGGCAAGGACCCCGTGCTCACGCTGTTCTCCTGGTTCAGCGGGGTGGCCGTCCTGGCGATGATGCTGCTGTACTTCCTGACCTCGATCTCCGTGGTCGTCTTCTTCCGCCGCTCCCGCGCCGACACCCGGCCCTGGAACACCCTGATCGCGCCGGTCCTCGGCGCCCTCGGCATCGCCTGGGCGATCTGGCTGATCATCGAGAACTTCACCACGCTCATCGGCGGCGACCGGACCACCGCCGTGTGGCTGCAACTGACCGTTCCCGCGGTGCTGGTCCTCGGGCTCGTCGTGGCGCGGCTGACCCGGGGCGCCCGGGCCGCCACGGACTGACCGCCGCCCCCGACGCGCCCGCACCCGCCCTCACACCCGCCCCCGCCAGGACAAGAAGAGGAGAGCCGATGCCCGCCCCCGCCCACGACGCCCTGCTCCGTCGCGCCGAGGAACTGGAGCTGCCCGACCGGCACCACATCGACGGACAGGACGAGCCGGGCGGGGGCGCCTCCTTCGCCGTCGTGTCGCCCCGCGACGGGCGGACCCTCGTCGAGGTCGCCGACGCCGGGAGCGCCGAGGTCGACCTGGCCGTGGCCGCCGCCCGCCGCGCCTTCGACACCGGCCCCTGGCCCCGGCTGGCCCCCGCCGACCGCGGCCGGACGCTCCTGCGCATCGCCGAACTCCTCGAGGAACAGCGGGAGAAGCTCGCCCTGACCATCACCCTGGAGATGGGCAAGCCGTACACGGAGGCGCACGACATCGAACTGCGGGCGGCGATCACCACCTTCCGCTGGTACGGGCAGCTGGCCGACAAACTCACCGACGAGTCGCCCCACACCGCGCCCGACGCCCTGGCCCTGGTCACCCGGGAACCCTCCGGTGTCGTGGGCGCGGTGGTGCCGTGGAACTTCCCCCTCACGCTGGCGAGCTGGAAGGTCGCCCCGGCGCTGGCGGCCGGCTGCACGGTCGTCCTGAAGCCGTCGGAGAACTCCCCGCTGTCCGCCCTGCTGCTCGGCCGGATCGCCACCGAGGCGGGACTGCCGCCGGGCGTCCTCAACGTCGTCACCGGGGACGGACCGACTGCCGGACGCGCCCTCGGGCTCCACCCGGGCGTGGACGTCCTGGCGTTCACCGGGTCCACGGCGGTCGGGCGGCACTTCCTGCGCCACGCCGCCGACTCCAACCTCAAGCGCGTCTGGCTGGAGCTGGGCGGCAAGTCGCCGAACATCATCCTTCCCGACGCCCCCGACCTGGAGAAGGCCGCCGCCACGGCGGCCTGGGGCATCTTCTTCAACCAGGGCGAGATGTGCACCGCGCCCTCCCGGCTCCTGGTGCACTCCTCCGTCGCCGAACGCGTCACCGAGGCGATCGTGGCCCGCGCCCGGGAACTGCGCGTCGGCGACCCGCTCGACCCGGACACCGAGATGGGCGCCCTGGTCGGCGAGGACCACCTGGAGCGCGTGCGGGACCATGTCGCCACCGGCCTGACCGAGGGTGCCCGCCTGCGCGCGGGCGGCTCCCGGACCCGCGCCGAAACCGGCGGCAGCTATCTGGAGCCCACCGTCTTCGACCGGGTGGACCCCGGTATGCGGCTGGCCCGCGAGGAGATCTTCGGCCCGGTCCTGTCCGTGCTCGCCTTCGACGACGTCGACGAGGCCGTGCGGCTGGCCAACGCCACCGAGTACGGACTCGCCGCCGGCCTGTGGACCTCCGACCTGACCACCGCCCACCGCGTCTCGCGTGCGCTGCGGGCCGGAACGGTGTGGGTCAACTGCTACGAGGAGGGCGACCTGACCGTGCCGTTCGGCGGCATGAAGCAGTCGGGCAACGGCCGTGACAAGTCCGCCCACGCCCTGGAGAAGTACACCGAGCTGAAGACGACCTGGATCCAGCTGTGACCCGGCCCCTGATCGCGATACCCGCCCGCTTCGCCGCCACGACCTCCGCGCTGCGGTACGCCGCCGAGGTCAACGCCCGCGCGCTGGTCGAGGCCGTGTGGCGGGCGGGCGGTGAACCCGCGAGCATCCACCCGGCGGCCGACGGCGACGTGGCCGAGCGCCTCGCCCGCTTCGACGGCGTGCTGCTGCCCGGCGGCGGCGACCTCGCCCCGTACCGCTACGGCGCCACGGACACCCACGCCAGCGTCTACGACGTCGACGAGGTGCAGGACGCCTTCGACCTCGACGTCGCCCGCACCGCCCTGCACGCGGGCCTCCCGCTGCTGGCGGTCTGCCGGGGCCTCCAGGTCGTCAACGTCGCCCTCGGCGGCACCCTGGAACAGGACATGGGCGGCCCGGAACACGAGCACCGCCACCTCGTGCACCCGGTGGCGGTCCGGCGCGGCACCCTGCTGGAACAGGCCGCCGGAGCGCAGAAGGCGGAGGCGTCCTGCTACCACCACCAGCGGGTGGACCGACCGGCCGAGGGTCTGGAGGTCACCGCCCGCGCCGCCGACGGCACGGTGGAAGGACTGGAACTCCCCGGCTCCCCCGGCTGGTTCACCGCCGTTCAGTGGCACCCCGAGGACACCGCCGAAGAGGACCCCGTGCAGCAGGCCCTCTTCGACGCCCTCGTCCGGGCCGCCGACGCCAGGCGTCAGTCCTCGCCGCCCTCCAGATCGCCCTCGGTCTCCAGGTAGACCTGGCGCAGACCCTCCAGCACCGCCGGGTCGGGCTTCTCCCACATCCCGCGCGACTCCGCCTCCAGCAGCCGCTCGGCGATGCCGTGCAAGGCCCAGGGGTTGGCCTGCTGGAGGAACTCCCGGTTGGTCTCGTCCAGGACGTAGGTCTCGGTGAGCTTGTCGTACATCCAGTCGGCGATCACGCCGGTGGTGGCGTCGTAGCCGAACAGGTAGTCGACGGTGGCGGCGAGTTCGAAGGCGCCCTTGTAGCCGTGGCGGCGCATCGCCTCGATCCACTTGGGGTTGACGACGCGGGCGCGGAACACCCGGGACGTCTCCTCGACGAGGGTGCGGGTGCGGACCGTCTCGGGCCGGGTGGAGTCGCCGATGTACGCCTCGGGGGCCGTGCCGCGCAGCGCGCGGACGGTGGCCACCATGCCTCCGTGGTACTGGAAGTAGTCGTCGGAGTCGGCGATGTCGTGCTCGCGGGTGTCGGTGTTCTTCGCGGCCACCTCGATCCGCTTGTAGGCGGTCTCCATCTCCTCGCGGGCCGGGCGGCCGTCCAGTTCCCGGCCGTAGGCGTAACCGCCCCAGACCGTGTAGACCTCGGCGAGGTCGGCGTCGGTGCGCCAGTCGCGGGAGTCGATGAGCTGGAGCAGTCCGGCGCCGTACGTGCCGGGCCGGGAGCCGAAGATCCGGGTGGTGGCCCGGCGTTCGTCGCCGTGGGAGGCGAGGTCCGCCTGGACGTGCGCCCGGACGTGATTGGCCTCGGCCGGCTCGTCGAGCGACGCGGCGAGCCGTACGGCGTCGTCGAGCAGCCCGATGGTGTGCGGGAACGCGTCCCGGAAGAAGCCCGAGATCCGCAGGGTGACGTCGATACGGGGACGGCCCAACTCCTCGGCCGGGATGGCCTCCAGACCGGTCACGCGGCGGGAGGCGTCGTCCCAGACGGGGCGGACGCCGAGCAGGGCGAGTGCCTCGGCGACGTCGTCGCCGGCCGTGCGCATCGCGCTCGTACCCCACAACGACAGCCCCACCGACGTGGGCCATTCGCCGTTGTCCGCGCGGTAGCGCTCCAGCAGGGAGTCGGCGAGGGCCTGGCCGGTCTCCCAGGCGAGGCGGGAGGGGACGGCCTTGGGGTCGACGGAGTAGAAGTTCCGGCCGGTCGGCAGGACGTTGACCAGGCCGCGCAGCGGGGAGCCGGAGGGGCCCGCCGGGACGAAGCCGCCGTTGAGGGCGTGGACGACGTGGTGGAGTTCGGCGGTGGTGGCCTTCAGACGCGGAACGACCTCGCGGGCGGCGAACTCCAGGATGGCGGTGACCTGTTCGCCGTGCTCGTCGGGGACGGAGTCCGGGTCCCAGCCGAGGTCCTCCATCCGCTGGACCAGCTCGCGCGCCTTCGCCTCCGCCTCGTCGGCCGTCGTACGGGTGGCGGCGGACTCGTCGAGGCCGAGCGCCTCGCGCAGGCCGGGCAGGGCCTGGGTGCCGCCCCAGATCTGGCGGGCGCGCAGGATGGCGAGGACGAGGTTGACGCGGTCGGCGTCCGCCGGGGGGTTGCCGAGGACATGCAGCCCGTCGCGGATCTGGGCGTCCTTGACCTCGCAGAGCCAGCCGTCGACGTGCAGCAGGAAGTCGTCGAAACCGTCGTCCTCCGGCCGGTCGTCCAGGCCGAGGTCGTGGTCGAGCTTGGCGGCCTGGATGAGGGTCCAGATCTGGGCGCGGATCGCGGGGAGCTTCGCCGGGTCCATGGAGGAGATCTGGGCGTACTCGTCGAGGAGCTGCTCCAGGCGCGCGATGTCGCCGTAGGAGTCCGCGCGGGCCATCGGCGGCACCAGGTGGTCGACGAGGGTGGCGTGGACGCGGCGCTTGGCCTGGGTGCCCTCGCCCGGGTCGTTGACCAGGAAGGGGTAGATCAGGGGCAGGTCGCCGAGGGCGGCGTCGGGGCCGCAGGCGGCGGACAGGCCCGCGTTCTTGCCGGGCAGCCACTCCAGGTTGCCGTGCTTGCCGAGGTGGATCATCGCGTCGGCGCCGAAGCCGCCGTCGTCGGCGCGGGCCGCGATCCAGCGGTAGGCGGCCAGGTAGTGGTGGGAGGGCGGCAGGTCCGGGTCGTGGTAGATCGCGATCGGGTTCTCGCCGAAGCCGCGCGGCGGCTGGATGAGGATCAGCAGATTGCCGAAGCGCAGGGCCGCGAGGACGATGTCGCCCTCCGGGTTGGCGCTGCGGTCGACGAACATCTCGCCGGGCGGCGGGCCCCAGTGCTCCTCGACGGACGTGCGCAGTTCCTCGGGGAGTTCGGCGTACCAGCGGCGGTAGTCGGCGGCCGGGATCCGGACCGGGTTGCGGGCGAGCTGCTCCTCGGTGAGCCAGTCCTGGTCGTGGCCACCCGCCTCGATGAGGGCGCGGATCAGCTCGTCGCCGTCGCCGGAGGCCAGGCCCGGCACCTCGGCGTCGGTGCCGAAGTCGTAGCCCTCCTCGCGCAGGCGGCGCAGCAGGGCGACCGCGCTGGCGGGGGTGTCCAGGCCGACCGCGTTGCCGATGCGGGAGTGCTTGGTCGGGTAGGCGGACAGGACGAGCGCGAGGCGCTTGTCGGCGTTGGCGATGTGCCGAAGTCGCGCGTGCCGTACGGCGATCCCGGCGACGCGGGCGGCGCGCTCGGGGTCGGCGACATAGGCCGGCAGGCCGTCCTCGTCGATCTCCTTGAAGGAGAACGGGACGGTGATCAGGCGGCCGTCGAACTCGGGGACGGCGATCTGGCTGGCCGCGTCGAGCGGGGAGACCCCCTCGTCGCTCTCCTCCCAGGCGGAACGCGAACCGGTCAGGCACAGAGCCTGGAGGATCGGTACGTCGAGGCCGGTCAGGGCGCCCGCGTCCCAGGACTCGTCGTCGCCGCCGGCCGACGCCTCGGCGGGCTTGGTGCCGCCGGCGGCGAGCACCGTGGTGACGATGGCGTCAGCGGCGCGGAGTTCCTCGATCAGCTCGGGCTCCGGGGCCCGCAGGGAGGCCACGTAGAGCGGGAGCGCGCGGGCCCCGGTGTCCTCGATCGCCTCGCACAGCGCGTCCACGAAGGCGGTGTTGCCGCTCATGTGGTGGGCCCGGTAGTAGAGCACGGCGACGGTCGGGCCGTCGGCGGTGTCGCGGGCGGTGCGCTCCAGCGGGCCCCAGGAGGGCGCGGCCGCCGGCGCGTCGAAGCCGTGGCCGGTGAGCAGGACGGTGTCGGAGAGGAAGCGGGCCAGTTGCTCCAGGTTGGCGGGTCCGCCGTGGGCGAGATAGGCGTGGGCCTCGGCGGCGATGCCGACCGGGACGGTCGAGGCGGCCATCAGCTGGGCGTCGGGCGCCTGTTCACCGGTGAGGACGACGACCGGGCGGCCGTCGGCGAGCAGGAGGTCGAGGCCGTCCTGCCAGGCGCGGATGCCACCGAGGAGGCGCACGACGACCAGGTCGGTGCCGTCGAGGAGAGCCGGGAGGTCGTCCAGGGCGAGGCGCGAGGGGTTGGCGAAGCGGTAGGGGACCGGGCCGGCGGCCGCGCGGGCGCTGAGCAGGTCGGTGTCGGACGTCGACAGGAGCAGGATGCGGGGCTGCGCGGAGCGCTCCCCGGACGATGACTGCATGCGGCTGCTGGCCTTCCTCGGGGTCCGCGCCCCGGGCGGTGTCGAATCGGAAGTCTCCCCTGCTCGGACGGGCCGAGGGGTACGGGGAAGGGAGTTCCTGACTCGCCCGACCCTCCTGGGACGGGCTCACAGTGGCGGGACCGCGCCGGACTCACACCGGGCTTCCTCCCCTGTCGCCGTGGTGGCGTCGATGGACCGGATGATCCACCGAGCAGCATAGTAAGGGTCGCCTCAAAAGGAAGGCTGCCCCAAAAGGGCGGAGGATACGTCCGTTGTGCCGGTGGGTATGCTCGCCGCCATGTCCACGCCTCCCCCGCGTTCATCGTCCCAGGCCACAGCGGTCACACGGGACCGTGGCGACGCCTGCCCGGGGACGCTGCGGCTGCATGCGGCGGACGACGGGGCGTTGGCCCGGGTCCGGGTGCCCGGCGGTGTGCTGACCGTCCGCCAGGCCGAGGCGCTCGCGGAGGCGGCCGGGCGGCTCGGGGACGGTGATCTTCACCTCACTTCCCGCGGCAATGTGCAGCTGCGCGGACTGGCCGACGGCTGCGGGGGCGAGCTGGCCGGGTCGCTGGACGCGGCGGGCCTGTTGCCGTCCGCCGGGCACGAGCGGGTGCGCAACATCGTCGCCTCGCCGCTGTCCGGTCTCGACGGACGCGGTCTGCGCGACGTACGGCGCTGGCTGACCGCCCTGGACACCGCGCTGTGCGAGAGCGAGCCGGCGCGGCGGTTGTCGGGCCGGTTCCTGTTCGCGCTCGACGACGGGCGGGGCGACGTGGCCTCGCTGGACGCCGATGTGACCGTCCGGGCGGCCGGGGGCGACGGTGCGCTGCTGAGCCTGGGGACGGCCGGCGAGAGCCTGTCGGTCCGCGGCGAGGACGCGGCCCGGGCCGCGCTGACCGCCGCCGAGACCTTCCTTCAGGCGGCGCGGGAGAGCGGGGCGCGGGTCTGGCGTGTGACCGAACTCCCTTCCCAGGACGCGCTGCTCCGCGAGGTCCGGGACCGCCTGTCGGCCGCCGGCGTCGCCACCGCGCTCCGGGTCCGTGACGAGAGCGGTACGGCCACGCCCGGACCCGACGGACCACCCTCCGGACCCGGCGGCCCGTTGCCGGGAGCCGTCGGCGACGCCCTCTGCGTCCACGTCCCGCTCGGTCGCCTCACCCCCCTCCAGTGGCGGGAGTTGACCGCTCTCGCGGCCACGACACCCTCCCGTGAGCTGCGGCTGACGCCCTGGCGCGGGGTCGTCGTCCCCGTACCGGGTCTGGGCGAGGAGCAGACGGCCGACGCGCTCGCCCGGCTCGCGGTGACCGGTCTCGTCACCGATCCCGCCTCCCCCTGGCTGGGCGTGGGCGCCTGTATCGGCCGGCCCGGCTGCGCGAAGTCCCTGGCGGACGTACGGGCGGACGCGACCGGCAGCCTGGAGGCGGCGGGCCGCGCGGGACTCCCCCTGTACTGGTCCGGCTGCGAGCGCCGCTGCGGCCACCCCCGGGGCGAACGGATCGACGTGGTGGCGGTGGAGGGCGGCGGCTACGCGCTCTCCCGCACCGCCCCCGGCCGAAGCCCCCGCACCGCGTCCATGGCGGACGCCTCCCGACTCGCCGACGCCCTGGGGGAGATCACCCCCTGACGGCCGAGAACCCGCACGACACGCACGACGCACGACACGCACACGAGCACGCGCACGACCCGCACGAACGACCCCCGTACGACGACCGAGAGCAGCGAGAAGACCACCGTGACCACCTACGACTACGAGAAGGACGGCCCGGCGATCTACCGGCAGTCCTTCGCCACCATCCGCGCGGAGGCGGACCTCGCGGCCCTGCCCGCCGATGTCAGCCAGGTCGCGGTCCGGATGATCCACGCCTGCGGAATGGTCGACCTGGTACGGGACTTGACGTACACCCCCGACGTGGTGGCCCGCGCCCGCGAGGCCCTGCGGGCCGGGGCGCCCATCTTCACCGACGTCAAGATGGTGGCCAGCGGGGTGACCCGCAAGCGGTTGCCCGCCGACAACGACGTGCTGTGCACGCTCTCCGACCCGGCCGTCCCCGCGCTGGCGGCGAAGCTGGGCACCACGCGCAGCGCCGCCGCGCTGGAGCTGTGGCGGGACCGCCTGGAGGGCTCGGTGGTGGCCGTGGGCAACGCGCCCACCGCGCTCTTCCGGCTGCTGGAGATGATCGACGAGGGCGCGCCCCGGCCCGCCGCCGTCATCGGTGTGCCGGTCGGCTTCGTCGGCGCCGCCGAGTCCAAGGACGCGCTGGCGGAGCATCCGTCGGGCCTGGAGCACCTGGTCGTCCGCGGCCGTCGCGGCGGGAGCGCCATCGCCGCCGCCGCGCTCAACGCGATCGCGAGTGAGGAAGAGTGAGCGGCAAGCTGTACGGGGTGGGGCTCGGCCCCGGTGACCCGTCCCTGATGACCGTCCGGGCCGTCGAGGTGATCTCCGAGGCGGACGTGATCGCGTATCACAGCGCCCGGCACGGCCGTTCCATCGCCCGCTCGATCGCGGCGAAACATCTGCGCGCCGACCACATCGAGGAGCGGCTGGTATATCCGTTGACGACGGAGACCACCGACCACCCGGGCGGCTACAAGGGCGCGATGGAGGAGTTCTACGCGGAGGCGTCGGCCCGGCTGGCCGCGCACCTGGACGCGGGGCGTACGGTCGCGGTCCTCGCGGAGGGCGACCCGATGTTCTACGGCTCCTACATGCACATGCACAAGCGGCTGGTCGACCGCTACGACACCGAGGTGATCCCCGGTGTCACGTCCGTTTCGGCCGCCGCGGCCCGGCTCGGCACTCCGCTCGCCGAGGGCGAGGAGGTGCTGACGATCCTGCCGGGCACCTTGCCGGAGGAGGAACTGACCGCGCGGCTCGCCGCCACGGACGTGGCCGTGGTGATGAAGCTGGGGCGCACCTTCACCAAGGTGCGGAGCGCGCTGGAGAGTTCGGGGCGGCTCGGCGAGGCCCGCTATGTGGAGCGGGCCACCA
Source organism: Streptomyces sp. NPDC034049 (assembly GCF_055575575.1). Classification (NCBI taxonomy): domain Bacteria; kingdom Bacillati; phylum Actinomycetota; class Actinomycetes; order Kitasatosporales; family Streptomycetaceae; genus Streptomyces; species Streptomyces sp. NPDC034049. The sequence goes on along the minus strand of NZ_JBVISJ010000009.1, from coordinate 227,803 downwards.
TGGCCGGGGAGCGGCTCGCCGAACTGGCGGACGTGGACCCGGAGTCGGTGCCGTACTTCTCGGTGGCCGTGCTGCCCAGCCAGGTCGACGTCGAGCGGCCCGAGGCCCGGGAGCGGGGCGAGGTCGTGGTGGTCGGGACCGGGCCCGCCGGTCCGCTGTGGCTGACGCCCGAGACGCGGGGCGCGCTCGCCGCCGCCGACGACCTCGTCGGCTACACCACCTATCTGGACCGGGTGCCGCGCCGGGCGGGTCAGGTGCGGCACGGCTCGGACAACCGGGTCGAGTCGGAGCGTGCCGAGTTCGCCCTCGACCTGGCCCGGCGCGGGCGGCGGGTCGCGGTCGTCTCCGGGGGCGACCCGGGGGTCTTCGCCATGGCGACGGCCGTGCTGGAGGTCGCCTCGCAGGAGGAGTACGCGGACGTGCCGGTGCGGGTGCTGCCGGGGGTGACCGCCGCCAACGCGGCCGCCGCCCGCGCGGGCGCCCCGCTCGGCCACGACTACGCCACGATCTCCCTCTCGGACCGGCTCAAGCCGTGGGAGGTCATCGCCGAGCGGCTGCGCGCGGCGGCCTCGGCGGACCTGGTGCTCGCGCTCTACAACCCCGGTTCGCACAGCCGCACCTGGCAGGTGGGCAAGGCACGCGAGCTGCTCCTCGAACACCGGGCGCCGGACACCCCGGTCGTGGTCGCCCGGGACGTGGGGGGCTCCGGCGAGCGGGTGCGGATCGTACGGCTGGCGGACCTGGACCCGGCCGAGGTCGACATGCGGACCATCCTGCTGGTCGGCTCCTCCCAGACCCGGATGGTCCGGCGCGGGGACGGCGAGCAGATCGTGTGGACGCCCCGCCGGTATCCGGAGGCGTGAGCGGGACGAGGGCGTGCGGCGGACGGGCGTGAGCGGGGCGGGAGTGCGTGCGGCGGACGGGCGTCAGCGGGCGTGGAGGCGCTCGCCCACCCAGCGGGCCGCCGCCTCCGGGTCCGCCACCACGGGTACGTCCTCGGGCACGGGCGGCCGGCGCACCACGACCACCGGGAGCCCCGCCTCGCGCGCGGCGGTCAGTTTGGGCGCGGTCGCCGCTCCCCCGCTGTCCTTCGTCACGACGACGTCGACGCGGTGGCGGCGCAGCAGCTCCCGCTCCCCGTCGAGGGTGAAGGGGCCCCGGTCGAGCAGCACCTCCGTCCGGGCCGGGTACGGGGCCTCGGGCGGGTCCACGGACCGGACGAGGAACCACAGGTCGTCCAGGGCGGCGAACGCGGCCAGGCCCATGCGCCCGGTGGTGAGGAACACCCGCCGCCCGAGCGTCGGCAGCAGCCGCGCCGCCTCCGTCAGTGAGCCGACGTCGTGCCAGTCGTCACCCGCGCCCGGCACCCAGCCGGGCCTGCGCAGCGCGAGCAGGGGAACATGGGTCGTGGCGGCCGCCTGTGCCGCGTGGAAACTCATGGTCCCGGCGAAAGGATGGGTGGCGTCGATGAACGCGTCCACCCCGTGCTCACACAGCCAGGCCGCCAGCCCCTCGGCCCCGCCGAAGCCGCCGACGCGGACCTCGCCCGGGGGCAGCCGGGGGCTGGCGACCCGTCCGGCGAGGGAACTGGTCAGGCGGACGCCCGGGGTGGCGTGCAGCAGTTCGGCCAGGCGGCGGGCCTCCGTGGTTCCGCCGAGTATCAGTACGTGCATGGGAGTCCGGGTCCGTTCATGAGCGGTGACGAGAAGCAGGGTGCCGACGGGGGCGGCGGTGCGGCGAAGGGCGGTCGCGCGGCCCAACTCAAGCACACCGGTCTGCGGCACGGCTGGACGACCGGTGCCTGTGCGACGGCGGCCACGACGGCGGCGTACACCGCGCTGCTGACGGGCGAGTTCCCGGACCCGGTGACGATCACCCTGCCGAAGGGCCAGACCCCGGCGTTCGCGCTCGCGGCCGAGGAGCTGACCGGTGACAGCGCGATGGCGGGGATCGTGAAGGACGCGGGCGACGACCCGGACGTCACGCACGGCGCGCTGGTCCGGGCCACGGTACGGCTGCTGCCCGCCGGGTCGGGGGTGGTCTTCCGGGCGGGCCCCGGGGTCGGCACGATCACCCGTCCCGGCCTGCCCCTGCCCGTCGGCGAACCGGCCGTGAACCCGGTCCCCCGCCAGATGATGCGGGACCACGTCGCCGAGGTGGCCGCCCGCCACGGCGGCACCGGTGACGTCGAGATCACCGTCTCCGTCGACCACGGCGAGGAGATCGCCCGCTCCACCTGGAACCCCCGTCTCGGCATCCTCGGCGGCCTGTCCATCCTCGGCACCACCGGGATCGTCGTGCCGTACTCCTGCTCGGCGTGGATCGACTCCATCCGGCGGGGCGTGGACGTGGCGCGGGCGGCCGGGCGCACACATCTCGCCGGGTGCACGGGGTCGACGTCGGAGAAGACGGTCGTCGCCGAGTACGCGCTGCCGGAGGACGCGCTGCTCGACATGGGCGACTTCGCGGGGGCGGTCCTGAAGTACGTGCGCCGCCATCCGGTGGACCGGCTGACCATCTGCGGCGGTTTCGCCAAGCTCTCCAAACTCGCCGCCGGCCATCTCGACCTGCACTCCGCCCGCTCCCAGGTCGACAAGGGCTTCCTCGCCGACCTCGCCCGCCGCGGCGGCGCCGACGAGACCCTCGCCGCGGCGGTCGCCGGGGCCAACACCGGACTCGCCACGCTCCAGCTCTGCCAGGCAGCCGGGGTGCCGCTCGGCGACCTGGTGGCGACGACGGCCCGCGACGAGGCCCTGGCCGTGCTGCGGGGCGCGCCCGTCGCGGTCGACGTCATCTGCATCGACCGCGCGGGCACGGTGGTGGGCCGCAGCGAGGTGCGCTAGCCCTCCTTCGCGACGGTGCGCAGGTAGGCGCCGAGGCGGGCGACGGCCGACGGGTTGCGGGGGCTCTCGACGAGGTCGGCGTAGTCGAGGACGAAGATCCGCTTGTGCCTGATCGCGGAGACGTCGCGCAGCGGGGCGTAGGAGAGGAGGAACTTCTTCTTCTGCTCGGCGCTGACGTCGCCGTAGTCGCAGATCACGATGGCGTCCGGGTTCCGCTGGACGACGCTCTCCCAGCCGACGGTGGTCCAGGAGTCCTCGACGTCGTGCATGACGTTGACGCCGCCGGCCTCGGTGATGATCTGCTCGGGGGCGGCGTAGCGGCCGGAGGTGAAGGGCTGGTCCTGGCCGCTGTCGTAGAGGAAGACCTTGGGCCTGTGCGCGGGAGCCTGCGCGCGCACGCCGGCGATCTGCTGCTTGAAGTCGGCGATCAGCGTGGCCGCCCGCTGCTCGACGCCGAACAGCTTCCCGAGGTTGGTGAGGTCGGTGTAGAGGGCGTCGAGGGGCGGCATGATGCCGCGCGAGGTCCCGGTCCGCCCGTTGCGGCAGGACTCGGTGAGGATGTACGAGGGGACGCCGAGCTTCTCCAGGGCGTCCGGGGTGAAGCCGGCGTCCTCGCGGAAGCCGTAGTTCCAGCCGGCGAAGACGAGGTCGGCCCTGGCGTCGAGGACGTTCTCCTTGGTGAGCTGGTCCTTCGACAGCCACTTCACCTCGTCGTAGCCGTCCTTCCAGGGCACCCCGCGCAGATCGCCCTTGTCGTCGGGCATGGCGAACCCGGCCATGCGGTCCTCCAGGCCGAGGGCGAACATCAGCTCGGTGATGCCGACGTCGTTGGTGACGACGCGCTCGGGGACCTTGTCGAAGGTGATCTCGCGCCCGCAGTTGGTGAGGGTGACCGCCTTCCCGGCGGACCGGGCTCCGGCGTCGGCGGACGGTTCGACGGTCGCGCCGCAGCCGGTGGCGGTCGCGGCGAGACAGAGGGCGGCGGCGAGCAGCTTGCGCATGAGGGTCCTCGGGGAGGGAGTGGTCGGGGGTGTCAGGCGGCGGGCGGGAGCAGGTCGAACAGGAGTTGGACGGCGCCGGTCTCCGGGTGCCGTACGGGGTGGGCGCGGACCCCGAACACCTCGGCGAGCAGGTCGGGGCGCAGGACGTCGTGGGGCGGGCCGGAGTCGACGATCCGGCCGCCCGCGATCACGTACAGGACGTCGCAGTGCGCGGCGGCGAGGTTGAGGTCGTGCAGGGCGGCGAGCACGGTGACGCCGCTGTCGCGGACCAGGGACAGCACGTCCAGCTGGTGGGCGATGTCCAGGTGGTTGGTGGGTTCGTCGAGGACGAGCACCTGCGGCTGCTGGGCGAGGGCGCGGGCGAGCAGGACGCGCTGCTTCTCGCCGCCGGACAGGGCCAGGAACCCCCGGTCGGCGAGATGGTCCACGCCCGTGCGGCTCATGGCCCGGGCGCAGATCTCCGCGTCGGAGGCGGCCGTCCGGTCCCGGTGCGGCAGCCGGCCCATGGCGACCACCTCGGCGACGGTGAAGTCGAACTCGGCGGTCGACTCCTGCGGCAGCGCGGCCAGCAGCCGGGCGGCGTGCCGCGCCGGCATGGCGTGCGCGTCGTCCCCGTCCAGCCGCACCGCGCCGGCGGCCGGGCGCAGCGCCCGGTAGACGCACCGCAGGAGGGTGGACTTGCCGCTGCCGTTCGGGCCGACGAGCCCGACGAACGCCCCGCTCGCGGCGGTGAGCCGGATGTCGTCGACGAGCCGGGCGCCCGCGGCCTCGACCGTCACCCCGTCGATGTCGAGTCGCATGGTCAGCGGCCTCCGAACGCGTAGCCGCCGCGCCGCATCAGCAGCAGGAAGGCGGGGACCCCCACCACGGCGGTGACGACCCCGACGGGCAGTTCGGCGGGGGCGAGCAGCAGCCGGGAGAGCACGTCCGCCCACACCAGCAGCACGGCGCCGACGAGCGGGGCCACCGCCAGCACCCGGCGGTGGTCGGCGCCGACCAGCATCCGCACGACGTGCGGCACCATCAGCCCGACGAACCCGATGGCCCCGCTGACCGCGACCACGGTCCCGGTCACGGCGGCGGTGAGGAGGAACAGTTCCCGGCGCAGCCGCTCCGGCCGGACGCCGAGCGCGGCGGAGGTCTCGTCGCCCATGGCGAGGGCGTTGAGCGACTCGGCCCGCCGCCGCAGCCAGGCCCAGCCCGCCGCGACGGTCACGGCGACGATCGGCACCTGCGCCCAGGTCGCGCCGCCCAGGCTGCCGAGGAGCCACATCAGCGCCGACCGGGCCGCCTCGCCCCGCGCCGCGCCGAACACCATGACCGTGGTGACCGCCTCGAAGCCGTACGCCAGTGCCGTCCCGGTCAGGACCAGGCGCAGCGGGGTGAGCCCGTGGGGCGAGCGGGCCACGGCGTACACCAGGGCCATGGCGGCGAGGGCCGAGAGGAACGCGGAGGCGGACAGCGCCCAGATCCCGAGTCCGGCGAACGCGCCGAGCAGGATGACCGCGTTGGCGCCCACCGCCGCGCCGGAGGAGATGCCGAGCACGAACGGGTCGCCGAGCGCGTTGCGCACGATCGCCTGGACGGCCACGCCGACGGCGGCGAGCCCGGCACCGACGACGGCGCCGAGCACGACCCGGGGCAGCCGGATCTCCCAGACGATGGTGTACGAGGCGGCGTCGTCGTCGTGCAGGGTCCCGCCGGTGACACCGGCCCAGAGCAGCCGCAGGACGTCCGGCCAGCCGATGCCGGCGGCGCCCAGGCCGGTGCCGGCGACGAGCGACAGCAGCAGCAGGAGCGCGAGGCCGGTCAAGAGTGGGGGCAGGGGTATTCGGCTGGGGGCGGGGCTGCGGCGCACGGTCGGGGCGGTCCTTCGCCTGGGGCCGCCTGACGGACGTCGGTCGAGGAACGGCCCGTACGGCGCGGGGGCCGTGCGGTCCCCTCTCGCAGTCCACGGCGAGCGTTCAACGGGTCGCACCACCCACGGGCGATCGGGCTCGCGCGACGGACTACCGGTTGTCGCGCACACCGTTGCGGGTCAGCGCCGGGTTCTCACCGGACTTCCCCCGCGGGAGGCAAGGGGAGCGTAGCACCGGGGGCCGGGGCGCCTGGCAGCTCGGGGGTGCGGGTGCGTGGGCGGCTGCGGGTGGGTCGTGGTTGCTCGCGCAGTTCCCCGCGCCCCTGAAAAGCCGGGGCTGCGCCCCGTGCTTTTCAGCCCGCAGCCCCGTCACCTTCCAGGCCCGCAGCCCCGTCACCTTCCAGGCCCGCAGCCCCGTCACCTTCCAGGCCCGCAGGGCCGTGGTCTTTCAGGCCCGCAGGGCCTGGTCTTTCAGGGGCGCGGGGAACTGCGCGAGCAACCACGACCCACCCGCACCCGACAACGCGCCGCAACCCCCCACGCACCCTCCCCCTCGCCTCCCCCTCAGCACTCGTGCCGGTCCCGCCCCGGCGAGTACAGGTGGCTGTCGCGGAACTGCGAAGCCCCCAGCGTCCGCCCGACCATGATCACAGCCGTGCGCAGCACCCCCGCCTCCTTCACCAGCCCGGCGATCTCCTCCAGCGTGCCCCGGATGACGACCTCGTCGGGCCGGGAGGCGTACGCGACGACGGCGACGGGACAGTCGGCGCCGTAGTGCGGGAGGAGTTCCTCGACGACCCGGTCCACGTAGCGGACGGCCAGGTGCAGCACGATGAGCGCCCCGCTGCGGCCGAGGGTGGCGAGGTCCTCGCCGTCCGGCATGGGCGTGGCCCGCTGGGCGACGCGGGTGAGGATCACGGTCTGGCCGACCGTCGGCACGGTCAGCTCCCGCTTCAGGGAGGCCGCCGCCGCGGCGAAGGCGGGCACGCCCGGCACCACCTCGTACGGCACCCCGGCCGCGTCCAGCCGCCGCATCTGCTCGGCGACCGCGCTGAACACGGAGGGGTCCCCGGAGTGCAGCCGGGCCACGTCGTGGCCCTCCTCGTGCGCACGGACCAGTTCGGCGGTGATCTGGTCCAGGTCGAGCCGGGCGGTGTCCACGAGCCGGGCGTCCGACGGGCATTCGGCGAGCAGTTCGCGGGGGACGAGGCTGCCGGCGTACAGGCAGACCTGGCAGGCGGCGAGCCGGCGGGCACCACGGACCGTGATCAGGTCGGCGGCGCCGGGGCCGGCGCCGATGAAGTACACGGTCATCTGTCTGCCTCCGAAGCGGTGTCGCGGGGGTCGAGGGGGGCGAAGGGTCTGCGGGCCGCCCACTGGGTCACCGGCATGGCCTGCCGCCATCCGGTGAAGCCGCCCACGGGCACGGCCTGCGCCACCGCGAGCCGTACCAGTTCGCCGCCGTGGTGGCGGTGGGCCTCGGCGAGCAGCGCCTCGGACTCCAGGGTCACGGTGTTGGCGACCAGCCGTCCCCCTGCGGGCAGTGCGGCCCAGCAGGCGTCGAGCAGGCCGGTCGCGGTGAGGCCGCCGCCGATGAACACGGCGTCCGGGCACGGCAGTTCGGCCAGTGCGGCGGGCGCGGCCCCGGTGACGACCCGCAGTCCGGGCACGCCGAGCCGGTCGGCGTTACGGGTGATGCGCGCGGCCCGTACGGGGTCGCGTTCGACGGTGACGGCCCGGCAGGAGGGGTGGGTGCGCATCCACTCGATCGCGATCGAGCCGGATCCGCCGCCGACGTCCCAGAGCAGTTCGCCGGGGGCCGGGGCGAGCGCGGCCAGGGTGGCGGCGCGCACATACCGTTTGGTGAGCTGCCCGTCGTGCTCGTACGCCTCGTCGGGCAGGCCGGGGACGGCGCCGAGCCGGAGGGCGTCCGGGGCCCGCCGGCACTCGACGGCGACGATGTTGAGGGGGTCGCCGGGCGGCCGGGTGTGCGTCCAGTCGTCGGCGGTGGCCGGGTCGCCGATCCTTTCCCGTTCGCCGCCGAGCTGTTCCAGGACACGTATCCGGCTCGGCCCGAAGCCACGGTCCCGCAGCAGGGCCGCGACCTCGGCGGGCGTGCCGGCGTCCGCGCTCAGTACCAGCAGCCGGCGTCCGTCGTGCAGGGCGGCGGCGAGCCTGGGTGCGGGCCGCCCGACGAGCGTGACGACCTCGACGTCCTCCAGCGGCCAGCCGAGGCGGGCCGCCGCGTGGGAGACGGAGGAGGGGTGCGGCAGGACGCGCAGCCGGTCACCGGCCTCCTCGGCGAGGGCGCGGCCGATGCCGTAGAACATGGGGTCCCCGCTGGCGAGGACGGCTATCCGGCGGCCGTGGTGCGCGGCGAGCAGGGCGGGGACGGCGGGCCGCAGGGGCGAGGGCCAGGCGATCCGCTCGCCCGCGCACTCCGGGGGCAGCAGGTCGAGCTGGCGGGGGCCGCCGATCAGGACCTCGGCGTCGCGCAGGGCCTCCCGGGAGGCGTCCGGGACGCCTCGCCAGCCGTCGGCTCCGAGTCCGACGACGGTGACGGCGTACGGCGGTCCTGGTCGTGCGGGGGTCACTGCGTGCTACCTCGGCGGTTCGGGGACGGCTCTCGGGGACGACAGAGGCGCACTCTACTGGGCGGTGACCTGCGCGCCTCTGCCCGGGGGCCGGTCGGGCGGCGGGCGTGCGGTCGTCGTCGTGGCGGCTCAGGCGACCGGTGGGCACCGGCCGCCACGTCGGGCGAGGAGCAGCGCCACGTCGTCGTTGCGCTCGTGGCCGAGGGCGCCGAGGAGCATGTCGCAGGTCTCCTCCAGGGGGAGCCCGGCGTCGTCCAGCAGTTCGAGCAGGCGTTGCAGTCCCGTCGCGACGGGCGTCGCGCGGCTCTCCACCAGGCCGTCCGTGAACAGCACGAGCAGCGCCCCCTCGGCGAGTTCCCGCTCCTCGACGGTGAACGGCACGCCCCCCACGCCGAGCGGCACCCCGCCGGCGACGTCGAGGAGTTCGGCTCCGCCCCGCGGGTCGACCAGGACCGGTGGCAGGTGGCCGGCGCGCGAGAGCTGGCAGCGGCCGTGCCGGGGGTCGCAGACGACGTAGAGGCAGGTGGCCAGGGTGTCGGTGTCGCCGAGGGAGGCGGCGAGGCCGTCGAGGTGGTGGAGGAGTTCGGCCGGCGGCAGGTCGAGCCGGGCGAGGGCGCGGGTGGCGGTTCGCAGCTGGCCCATGATCGCGGCGGCGTGCACCCCCTTGCCCATGACGTCGCCGACGACGAGTCCGACCTTGCCGTCCTTGAGCGGCAGCACGTCGAACCAGTCCCCGCCCACCTCGCTGATGGCGGGCACATAGCGGGAGGCGATCTCGATGCCGCCGTGCTGCGGTGGCTCCTGGGACAGCAGGCTGCGCTGGAGGGTGAGCGCGATGTCGCGTTCGCGGCCGTACAGGCGGGCGTTGTCGACGCAGATGGCGGCGCGTGCGGCCAGTTCGGTGGCGAGGGTGAGGTCCTGGTCGTCGAAGGGCCGGGGGCCGGTCGTGCGGTACAGGCTGAGCGTGCCCAGGACCTCGCCGCGTGCCATGAGCGGGACCACCAGACAGGAGTGGACGCCGGCGCGCCGCAGTGCCCGCGCCGCGGCCTCGTCGCGGGCGATGCGCCGGACCGCCGCGTCGTCCACGTGCTCCAGCAGGATCGGCCGCGCTTCGCGCACGCACTGGGTGACCAGCCGGGACGAGCTGTACTGGGCGGGCTCCCCGACCGGGTCCGGGATCTCCATCGCGTCGGTGGGACGGTTCGCCTTGAGGGCGAGCGCCCAGAAGTCGAGGGAGCCGTCCGTGCGGGGCGCGGCCGTGCCGCCGGGGTTGACCACCGCGTCCAGTACGTCGACGGCCGCGAGGTCGGCGAGGGTAGGAACGGCCACGTCGGCGAGTTCCCGTGCCGTGCGACGCAGGTCGAGCGTGGTGCCGATGCGGACGCCGGCGTCGGCGATCACCGCCAGGCGTTCGCGGGCCTTGGCGACCTCGGTCGTGGCCCGCTGCCGCTCGGAGATGTCGATGATCGCCATCGCGAGGCCCAGGACCCGGCCGTTGGCGTCCTGGATCCGGTGGTACGACTCGGAGTAGGCGTGCTCCTCGCCGTCGGCGGCCGTCCGTCCGACCGTCTGCTGGTCCAGCAGGGGCTCGCCGGTCCAGAGGACCCGCCGCATCCGTGACTCGATGGCCTCGACGTCGAGGGCGGGCAGCACCTCGCCGACGCGGCGGCCAAGGACGGCCTCCTCGGGGACGCCGTTGATGCGTTCCAGTGACGGGTTGACCCGCACCCACCGCAGATCGGTGTCGAACACCGCGATGCCGACCGGTGACTGGCTGACCAGGATGTGGGAGAGGGCCAGGTCCCGCTCCACGTCGCGCACGGTGTCGGCGTCGGTGCCCAGGCCGAGGGCGTGGATGTCGCCGCGGGCGTCGCGCAGCTGCATGGTGCGGAACTCCACGCGGCGGGTGGAGCCGTCCTTGTGCCGTACGGGGAAGACACCGGCCCAGCGGGCGCCCGTCCGTACGCGGTCGAACAGTTCGTGCGCCAGGGGCCGGTGGTCGGGGTCCACCAGCAGGGCGCCCGCGTCCTGGCCCAGCGCCTCCTCGGCGGTGAAGCCGAGCAGGGACTCGGCTTCGGGGCTCCACAGCACGATCCGGCCGTCGCTGCCGAGGACGAGGGCCGCCACCCGCAGCACATCCAGCAGCCCACCCGGCGCGGCGGTGACGCGGTCCTGTCCACCGCTCCCGCTCCGGGTCTCTTCCTCAGGCATACCGGGGCTCCTTCCGGCGGGGCACAGGGGTGCGCTCACCCCTTCCGCCGGGTTCCCTGTCAGTCATACCTCCCTCGGCAGGGGACCGCACGCCCGCGCGAGCGTGCGGCGAACCGGCCCCGCGAACTCTGGTCACCACTCTTGACTTCCCCCGATCAGCGCCATTAGCGTCTGGCAGCTTTTCGAACAACGTTCGTAATTTCGAACGCTTCGATCCACCGCATGAGTGCCCAATGGAGGACACCTCTATGCGTCATCCCCGCAGACCCGAGCGCCGCGTGCTGGCCGTCCTGTGCGCCTCGGTGTTGTCCGTCGGCCTGCTGTCGGCCGGCCCGGGAGCGAGTCCGGCGCTGGCCGCCGACGACCCCAATGCGGTCGCCCTGGACAAGGACGCGATCCTCGCGGCCAACCAGCTGGACGAGCGCCAGTGGTACAAGGACAACATCCCGTTCCTGGACACCCCCGACAACGACATCGACGAGGTCTACTACTACCGGTGGAGCACCTTCAAACGGGCGCTGCGCTACACCGTCCCGGGCACGGGGTACGTGTCGACCGAGTACGACGTGCCGATCGGCTACGCCGGGAACCCGTACACCGCGCTGCCGGACGCGACCGGCTACCACCTGCTGGACGGGCGCTGGCTGCACAACCGCGACTACGCGGGCGACTACCTGGACTTCTGGCTGCGCGGGGCGGGCAATTCGGGTGCGCGCAACTTCAGTGAGTGGATCACGAGCGCCGCGTACCAGCGCTATCTCGTGACCGGGGACGCCGCGCAGATCAAGTCCGCGCTGCCGCATCTGATCGCGCTCTACAAGCGGTGGGACTCCAACTTCGACGCCGACGTCACGGTGAACGGCACACAGTCCTCAAGCGACCTGTTCCACCAGACCCCGTTGTCGGACGCCACGGAGTACACCGAGACGTCGATGCACAGCAGCAACTGGTTCAGCGGCGGCCGCGGTTACCGGCCCACGATCAACGCGTACATGTTCGCCGCCGCCCAGGCCCTCAGCAAGATCGCCACGATGACCGGGGACACGGCGACCGCGACCGAGTACGACGGCAAGGCCGCGCAGCTCAAGGCCGCCGTGCAGAACTCCCTGTGGGACCCGCAGCGGAACTTCTTCATGCAGGTCTACAACACGGACGGCACCAACGGCACGCTGAAGCAGACCCGGACGACCTGGCGCGAGGCGATGGGGTACGCGCCCTGGGCGTTCAACCTCCCCGACGCGCAGTACTCGTCGGCGTGGAAGTACCTGACCGACGCCAAGCGGTTCAAGGCGCCGTTCGGGCCGACGACCCTGGAGCGGGTGCACGACTTCGAGGCCGAGCAGGCCGCCGTCGTCCACGCGAACGTCCAGAGCTCCTCGACGGCATCCAACGGCAAGTACATCGGACAGATCGACTTCGACGACAGCGCGGTCACCTTCACCGTGGACGCGCCCGGGGCCGGCACGTACCCGGTCACGGTCCACTACGCCAACGCCACCTCCGCCACCTCCACCCACAAGGTCGTCGTGAACGGGGACACGGCCACCCCGGTCACCGTGAGCTACCCCGCCGGGGGCAGTTGGGGCCAGTTCTCGGAGTCGAAGTCCGTCACCGTCCAGGTCCCGATGAAGGCCGGCGCCAACACGCTGAAGTTCACCAAGGGCACCGGCTTCGCCGAGCTGGACCGGATCACCGCCAACCCGTACTTCGACTACGAGGCGATACCGGCCGAGCAGAAGCGCGACGACGCCAACTGCTGCCACTGGAACGGCCCGAGCTGGCCCTACCAGACGAGCCAGATCCTGACCGGCCTGGCGAACCTGCTGCAGGACTACCCCGCGCAGAGCTTCGTCACCAAGGCCGACTACCAGACGATGCTGGCCCAGTTCGCCGACCTCCAGCACAAGGACGGCAAGCCCTATGTCGCCGAGGCCGCCAACGGCGACACCGGCGAGTGGATCTACGACGGGTTCAACTTCAGCGAGCACTACAACCACTCCAGCTTCAACGACCTGGTGCTCTCCGGTCTGCTGGGCATCAAGCCGCAGGCGAACGACACACTGGTACTGAAGCCGCTGGTGCCGTCCGGCTGGGACTGGTTCGCGGTGGAGAGCCTCCCCTACCACGGGCACACCTACTCGATCCGCTGGGACCGGGACGGCTCGCACTACGGCAAGGGCAGCGGCCTGCAGATCTTCCAGGACGGGCAACGCATCCACCAGTCCTCGACGATCGGCACCGGCACGACCGTGAACGTGGCCGCGCCGGTCACCCCGGCACAGCCCGCCCGCCTGATGAACGTGGCCGCCAACCCGCTGACCGCCGAGCAGGACTGGCTGGGCCGCACGATCACCCAGCCGTACCCGAAGGCCTTCGCCTCCTACACCAACACCGTCTCCAACGGCCCGCACTGCCACAGCGGCCAGACCTGCAAGCCCACCACCTTCGACGCCCCGCTGCGGGCCACCGACGGCTGGATCCGCTACGACAAGATCCCGGACAACCGCTGGACCAACTCCGGCTCGCCCAACGCCACCGACCACCTCGGCGTCGACTTCGGGGCTCCTCGCAAGATCAACGAGGTGAAGTTCTACACCTACGACGACGGCGCGAACATCCGCGTCCCGGCGAGCTACACCGTGCAGTACCTCAAGGACGGGGCCTGGGTGAACGTGCCCAGCCAGACGAAGAGCCCGGCGACACCGGTCGCGAACAACCCCAACGAGGTGACCTTCCCGACGATCACCACGTCCCAGTTCCGGGTGGTCCTCACCCCGCAGGCGGGCAAGTTCGTCGGCGTCACCGAGCTGGAGTCCTGGTACCCCGAGACACCCCGGGTGAAGATCACCAACAAGAACAGCGGCCTGGAACTCGGCATCGCCGGCTCCTCGATCGCCGCCGGAGGCGCCGTCCAGCAGCAGACCGCCGCGAGCGGCGACAACCACTGGTGGAAGGTCGTCCCCGCCGAGAACGGCTACTACAAGATCTTCAACACCAACAGCGGACAGGTCCTCGGCATCAAGGACGCCTCCAAAACCGCCGGGGCCACCGCGCTCCAGTGGGGTGACACCCTGACCGCCGACCATCTGTGGTCGATCGTCGACGCCGGCGGCGGGTACGCCAAGATCGTCAACAAGAACAGCGGCATGGTCCTCGGCATCCAGAGCATGTCCACGTCGTCCGGGGCCCAGGCCCTGCAGTGGGACGACACCGGAACCGCCGACCACCTGTGGAGGATCGCCGCGGAGGACGGCTCCACACCGTTCACCTCGTGAACCCCGTCCGCCGCGGCCCTCCACGGCCGCGGCGGACCCGCCACTCGGGCGGCGCCGAGCGCCGCCCGCCCGCCTGTCCCCGGGTGCCGCCTATCGGGCGTCGGGCCGGTCGGCCCCGGCTTCCTCGGGGGCTTCGCAGGTGATCTCGTCGCGCGGGGTGTAGTGGGTGCGGAACGGCTCCCGCTTCACCGCCCTGCCGTCGTCGTAGAAGACCCGTTCGACAGTGACGTCGAAGCCTTCGAGCGGTGTCTGCGGCACGCACTTCTCGTCGGTGCTCACCTTCTTCTCCGGCGGCTTCACCCCGGTCCGGGGTCCCTTCACCGACTTGACGTCGTCGTACTTCCGGGTGCCGAGGAAGGTGACGGTCACCGAGGTGTCGGTGGCCTCGGCCTGGATGTAGAGGGCGTGACCGGAGTCGTTGGTGAACCGGAGATCGAGGCTGCCCCAGGCGACCGTCGCCTCACGGCCCTCCGGGTACCGCTCGATGTAGAACGAGTGGGCGCCGTGCTCCACCGGCTTCACCCCGGCGAAGAACATGGCGTTGTACACGGTGGTGGCCATGGCGGAGACACCACCGCCGGCCGCCTTGGTGAACTGGTCGTCGAGGATCATGACGCCCTCGACGAAGCCGTTGGCCTCGGTGCGCTGCCCCACGGTGCGGTTGAAGCTCCAGGTCTCGTCGGGCATGACGAGGGAGCCGTTGATGAGCTGGGCGGCCCGCCCGATGTTCTTCGTGCGGTACGCGGCCGGCTCGAAGTGGACGGTGAAGGACGACATCTTCTCCGTCAGCCCCAGGCGCGCCGCGTTCTCCCGGGTCACCTGGGGCTGGATCCGCCGTACGGCCACCTCACCGGTACGGGCCGTGCCCGCTTCGGTGAGCAGCGGCAGCACGGCGCCGCTCAGCGCCCGGTCGGTGACCTGTACGCCGGTCCGGGCGTCGTCGGCCACCACCACCCGGTCGCCGTCGAGCCGCAGTCCGGCGTCGCGGGCCGTGGCGGTGACGCCGGCCAGGGGGCCGGCCACCTCGGGCTCCGCGCGCAGGCCCTTCCCATCCAGCTCGGGGACGAGCCTGCCGGAGTCGTCCGGCCGCATCGTCAGGTGCTCGCCCACGACGGCCGGGCCGATCGTGAACCGGCTGCCGCCCGCGGTGAGGGTGACGGGCGCCGACATGGCCGGCCGCGCGAACTCGCGCACCGCCCGCCGCACCTCCGCCGCGCCCACCTTCGGCTCGGTCACCTGTGCGGGCAGGGCCGTGACCGTGCCCGCCGTGCGGCGCAGGAAGGAGGTCCGCAGGGTGCCGACGGCGGCGTCCACGTCCAGTGCGTAGCCCCGGTGCGGGGTGACCTGCTCGACCCGCCCGCCCTCGAAGGTCACGGCCCCGTCGTCGACCCGCTGGTCGAGGTTCTTCGCCAGCTTCCCGAGTGCGGCGCGGGCCTTTCCCTCGTCCAGGTGGACGACCGGCTCGATGTCACCGCCCGAGCGGAAGAGGCCGCCGATCATGCCGAGCGGATCGGAGGCCGTGCGGGCCGCCCGGTCGACGGTCCGCTCGGCGTCGAAGGTGAGTCCGGCCTGCCGGGGCTCGACGCTCCCACGGCGATCGCCGACCTTCACGGCCAGTTCCCGCGAGCCGGCCGCCGCCAGGTGGTCGTCCAGTTCGCGGACGGCCTCGGTGCGGCTGAGGCCGCCGATGTCCACCCCGCGCACGGTCGTGCCCGACTCGATCTCACCACCGGTGACGAGCAGGCCGGCCAGATACAGACCGCCGACACCGACGGTCAGCGCACCGCCGGCCAGGGCGAGGGGCGGCACGGAGGCTATTCGAGGGCGCATGGGTCTCCCGGGCGGGGATCGGGGTGCGGCACGCTCGACGACGCACCACCACGAAAAGGGGCAAGCACCTCAAGCTACCTATAAGGAATGACCGGATCATATGTCGCAGATCACTTGCGGCAGCCTGGCCGGTGGAGCGCGGTGCCCCATCACGGACCGATAAACCGCATCGCACTGATTGTCACCGCTTCGAGGTAAGCATCTCGTCTGCCTGGTGGATCCGGCCGGTCCGGAGGCTAGGTTTTTGCAGGTGGACGGATTCCCGTGATCCTTCTCGCCCGTTGCCCATCCCTCCCTGTCCCCCGGTCGGCGCACCCGTGTGCGCCGGACGCCCCGTCGTGCAAGGAGAAACCCCCCGATGTCCGTCGACAGCGTCCCGGACGCCCGGACCACACCCGGCGCGCCGCAGCAGTCCCTGAGCACCGCCGCCGCCCGCAACCTCGCCACCACCACCAAGTCCGCCCCGCAGATGCAGGAGATCACCTCCCGCTGGCTGCTGCGGATGCTGCCCTGGGTCGAGGCCGGAGGCGGGGCCTACCGGGTCAACCGACGGCTGCGCCACACCCTCGGCGACGGGCGTGTCGAGTTCGTCCAGGAGGGCGCCACGGTCCGGGTGATCCCCCGGGAGCTAGGTGAGCTGGCCCTGCTGCGCGGATTCGAGGACACGGACGTCCTCACCGCCCTCGCCGACCGCTGCGCGCAGCGCGACTTCGCGGCGGGCGACGTCCTCGTCGAGCGCGGCAGCCCCGCGGACCGCATCCATCTGATCGCCCACGGCCGGGTCAGCCGGACCTCCGAGGGCAAGTACGGGGAGAAGGTGGCCGTCGCGGTGCTCGCGGACGGCGACCACTTCGGTGACAGCGCGCTGACGGACCCCGACGCCCACCACGACTGCACGGTCACCGCCGAGACCTCCGGCACCCTCCTCACCCTCTCCCGTGCCGACTTCACCGCGGTCCTGGAGTCCGCGCCCCGTCTCCGGGCCCATGTCGACATGTTCACCTCGCGCGCGCGGCAGCCGCAGAACAAGCACGGTGAGGCCGAGATCGCCGTGGCGGCCGGTCACGTCGGCGAGCCCGACCTGCCGGGCACCTTCGTCGACTACGAACTGCGGCCGCGCGAGTACGAACTCTCCGTCGCGCAGACCGTGCTGAGAGTCCACACCCGGGTCGCCGACCTCTACAACGGCCCGATGAACCAGAGCGAGGAGCAACTCCGGCTCACCGTCGAGGCCTTGCGGGAACGCCAGGAACACGAGCTGATCAACAACCGCGCGTTCGGGCTGCTGCACAACGCCGACTTCAAGCAGCGCATCCAGCCCCGCTCCGGGCCCCCGACCCCGGACGACATGGACGACCTGCTCTGCCGCCGACGCGGCACCAAGATGTTCCTCGCCCACCCGAGGACGATCGCCGCCATCGCCCGCGGCTTCAACGCCTGCGGTCTCGTCCCCGACCACGTCGACCTGGGCGGACAGTCCGTCCCCGCCTGGCGCGGGGTGCCCATCCTGCCGTGCAACAAGATCCCGATCAGCAGGGAGCAGACCAGCTCCATCATCGCGATGCGCACCGGCGAGAAGAACCAGGGTGTCATCGGCCTGCGCCAGACGGGACTGCCGGACGAGTACGAAGAGGGCCTCTCCGTCCGGTTCATGGGCATCAACGAACAGGCCATCGTCTCCTACCTCGTCAGCACCTACTACTCCGCCGCGGTGCTCCTGCCCGACGCCCTCGGAGTGCTGGAGAACGTGCAGATCGCCGACAGACCGCGCTGAGACGGACCCGAACCGCGGCAGGTCCACGGCCGACCCGCCCCGCGTCACGTACGTGGGCGGGCGGCCCGGTGACCCGCCCTGCGTCCGCACGCCCCCGACACGCCCCCGGCTGCGTACGTACGCACCCGACGCGCGCCGCTCGCGTACGCACCCGGCACGCCCCGCGTCCGCACGTACGCGCCCCTGCGCCTCCGTATGCGCGCGCACGACCGAGCCACCCACCCCACCGCAGCAAGGAGACGCCGATGCCCGACTCCGGGCCCCTCGGATCAGCACCCCCTGAGCAGCGGCCGACACCGCCCGCAGCCGTGCCGGACGCCCCCGCACCGATGGTCGCGAACCCTCCGGTCACGCCGATCCCCGCCGGATTTCTGGCGTCCCTGCATCCGCCGGTCACTATCCCGGGTCCGCCGACGTCACCGCCCCCGCCCCCGGCGCCGGAGCCCGCACAGGCACAGGCGCCCTCGGCCGCCGCAGTACCGGACGCGCCCGACACGACCGCGGCCGACTCCGCCCTCCGGGCGATCCTGCGCGGACCGACCGGACCGGGCACGGCCTCGCTCACCGTGGCCGGCCGTCACCGCGCCCCGCTCCCGGCCCCGGTCTCCCCGCCACGCCCTCCGTCCGCCGAGGGACGAGCGGTGCCCGGCCTGTACCACCACCCCGTCCCGGAGCCCGATCCCGTGCGCGTCGAGGAGGTGAGCCGCCGCATCAAGCGCTGGGCGGAGGACGAGGTCCAGCTCTATCCCGAGGAGTGGGAGGGGCAGTTCGACGGATTCTCCGTCGGCCGTTACATGGTCGCCTGCCACCCCGACGCCCCGACGGTCGACCATCTGATGCTCGCCACGCGGCTGATGGTCGCGGAGAACGCGGTGGACGACTGCTACTGCGAGGACCACGGCGGGTCACCCGTCGGTCTCGGCGGGCGCCTGCTCCTCGCGCACACCGCGCTCGACCACTTCCACACCACCGGGGAGTACGCGCCGGCGTGGCAGGAGTCCCTCGCCTCGGACGCCCCGCGCCGGGCGTACCAGAGCGCGATGGACTACTTCGTCCGCGCTGCCACGCCCTCGCAGGCCGACCGCTACCGGCACGACATGGCCCGGCTGCACATGGGGTACCTCGCCGAGGCCGCCTGGGCGGAGACCGGTCATGTCCCGGAGGTGTGGGAGTACCTGGCGATGCGCCAGTTCAACAACTTCCGCCCCTGTCCCACGATCACCGACACCGTCGGCGGCTACGAACTGCCCGCCGACCTGCACGCCCGGCCGGACATGCAACGGGTCATCGCCCTGGCCGGCAACGCGACGACCATCGTCAACGACCTCTACTCGTACACCAAGGAACTCGACAGCCCGGGCCACCACCTGAACCTGCCGGTGGTGCTCGCGGAACGCGAGCAGCTCTCCGAGCGCGACGCCTATCTGAAGGCCGTCGAGGTCCACAACGAACTGCAGCACGCCTTCGAGGCGGCCGCGGCCGACCTCGCACAGGCCTGTCCCCTGCCCCCGGTGCTGCGTTTCCTCAGGGGCGTGGCCGCCTGGGTCGACGGCAACCACGACTGGCACCGCACCAATACCTACCGCTACAGCCTGCCCGATTTCTGGTGAAGAACGGATATTCAATGACCACTGAGACGACCACCCCCACGACCACCCCCACGACCGCCACCGCCACCGCCACCGCGAAGATCCCGGCTCCGGCGTCGCCGTACCAGGAGGACATCGCACGCTACTGGAACAACGAGGCACGGCCCGTCAACCTCCGCCTCGGCGACGTCGACGGTCTCTACCACCACCACTACGGCATCGGTGCCGTGGACCACTCCGCGCTCGGTGACCCGGCCGACAGCGAGTACGAGAAGAAGCTCATCGCGGAGCTGCACCGGTTGGAGTCGGCGCAGGCGGAGTTCCTGCTGGACCACCTCGGCACCGTCGGCCCCGACGACACCCTCGTCGACGCCGGCTGCGGGCGCGGCGGGTCCATGATCATGGCCCATCAGCGCTTCGGCTCCAAGGTGGAGGGCGTCACCCTGTCCGCCACGCAGGCCGACTTCGGCAACAGGCGTGCGCGGGAACTGCGCGTCGAGGACCATGTCCGCTCCCGCGTGTGCAACATGCTCGACACGCCCTTCGACAAGGGCAGCGTCGCGGCCTCGTGGAACAACGAGTCGACCATGTACGTCGACCTCCACGACCTGTTCGCGGAGCACTCCCGCTTCCTGAAGGTGGGCGGCCGGTATGTGACCATCACCGGTTGCTGGAACCCCCGTTACGGCCAGCCGTCGAAGTGGGTCTCCCAGATCAACGCCCACTTCGAGTGCAACATCCACTCCCGCCGCGAGTATCTGCGCGCCATGGCCGACAACCGCCTGGTGCCCCACACCATCGTCGACCTCACGCGGGAGACGCTGCCGTACTGGGAGCTGCGGGCCACGTCCTCGCTGGTCACCGGCATCGAGGAGGCGTTCATCGAGTCCTACCGGGACGGCTCCTTCCAGTACATCCTGATCGCAGCCGACCGAGTGTGACCCCACCCTCGCGGGGCCGGTCCCGGGCTCAGTTCCTCATCCCGGGCACGGCCCCGCGAGGTGCGACATCTCCCTCACACGGGAGCAAGACCTCGCGTGCCTCTTGCGCGCCCGACTTCTCCGGCTGACCTGCTGGGTCTCTCGACCGGACGCACCTATGCTGGCCGCCATGAGGCGGACATCCTTTGCGCAGTGGCCCTGCTCGATCGCGCGGACCATGGATCTGCTCGGGGACTGGTGGACACCCTTGGTGCTGCGGGAGGCGTTCTACGGGATCCGGCGGTTCCACGCCTTCCAGGAATCGCTCGGGATCGCCCGCAACACGCTGACGGACCGGCTGCGCCGCCTGGTGGACGAGGGCCTGCTGGAGAAGCGGCCGTACCAGACCGACCCGGTCCGCCACGACTACGTACTCACCGAGATGGGGCGCGACTTCTACGGCGTACTGCTGGTGATGAACCGGTGGGGGGACCGTTGGCTGGCCGGTGAGGCGGGCCCGCCGGTGACCATGCAGCACGATGCGTGCGGCCAGGAGAGCCACGCCGAGGTGGTGTGCGCGGCCTGCGGCGAGCCGATGACCGCCGACGACACGCACCCCCGGATGGGGCCCGGCTACCCGCCCCACCTGGCCGAACGTCCTGATGTACGGGAGCGGTTCGCGGACTGATCAACCGGCACAGCTCGTGCGCCCCCTCTTGACATGTTGGTCTATCTACGCAACTTTGCTGGTCAGTTGGTTGCATAGGAATTCTCGGTGCCAGGGAGGCCGCCAGATCATGGAGTGGACGGGCGCGCGCTACGCGGACAAGCCGACGGTGGAGGTCCGGACCTGGATCGCCGCCCCACCGACGCGGGTGTGGACGCTGGTGTCCGACATCGGGCTGATGCCGCGGCTGAGCCCCGAACTGAAGTCGGTGCGATGGCTGGAAGACCGCGACGGCCCCGCGCTCGGAGCCCGGTTCGTCGGCACGAGCAAGCACGAGGCACTGGGTGAGTGGAGCACCACGTCCCACATCGTCGAGTACGAGCCATCCCGCGTCCTCACATGGGCGGTCGAGGATCCCCAACACCCCACCGCGCTCTGGCGGTTCACCCTGGAGCCGGAGAACGACGGCACGCTGCTGCGGGAGTGGATGCAGTTGGGGCCCGCCCGTTCGGGCCTCTCGTTCGCCATCGATCGTATGCCGGACAAGGAACAGAAGATCGTCTTCGTGCGTATGCGGGAGTTCGAGGCCAACATGACCGTCACCCTGGGGGAGATCAAGAAGCTGGCCGAGAGCGCCGAGGCCGTGGGCGAGGCGGGCCTGTGATGCGTACCTCCACCACGATCGAAGCCTCCGGGGGCGACTGGCGGGAGATCGTCGACTACGTCACCGAAGCGGAGAAACTCGGCCTGGACATCTGCTGGGTCGCGGAGGCATGGGGCTCGGAGGCACCCTCGCCGCTGGGCTACCTCGCCGCGCGAACCGAACGCCTGCTGCTCGGATCGGGCATCATCCAGCTCGGTACGCGCACGCCGATGGCCATCGCCCGTGCCGCGATCACGCTGTCGCAGATCTCCGAGGGGCGCTTCCTCCTCGGACTCGGCCCCTCGGGACCGCAGGTGATCGAAGGACTGCACGGGGTGCCGTTCGACCGGCCGCTGTCCCGGATGCGGGAGACCGTCGAGATCGTGCGGCAGGCCGCCTCGGGCGACAAAGTCTCCTACGCCGGGCGGGAGTTCCGGATCCCGCTGCCGGGCGAGGCGAAGCCCATGCGTCTGTCGATGCGCGCCGAGCACGACATCCCCGTCTACCTGGCGACCCTCTCGCCGAAGATGCTGCGCCTGACCGGGGAGATCGCCGACGGGTGGCTGGGCACCAGTTTCGTGCCCGAGGGCGCGAAGGAGGCGTACTTCACCCACCTGGACGAGGGGCTGACCGCCGCCGGGCGCACCCGTGCCGACCTCGACATCTGCCAGGGCGCCGAGGTCGCCTTCGCGGAGGACGAGGACGCGCTGCGGGTGATGGTCGCCGGACGCAAGAAGGAACTGGCGTTCAGCCTCGGCGGCATGGGCTCCGCGACCACCAACTTCTACAACAACGCCTACAGCCGCCAGGGTTGGGCCGAGGTCGCGGCCGAGGTCCGCGAACGCTGGCAGGCCGGGGACCGGGACGGCGCGGCCGCCCTCGTCACCGACGAGATGGTGCTGGCGACCACGCTGATCGGCACGGAGGAGATGGTGCGGGAGCGGCTGCGCGTCTGGCGCGCCGCCGGCGTCGACACCGTCCGCTTCTATCCCGCCGGCGACACACTCGACGCCCGGCTCACCACTCTGGGCCGGGCCCTCGAACTGGTCCGTGAGGTCGAGGCCGTCGGCGGGTGACTGGCCGTTCGACGACCGGCGCCCGGCGACCGGCGACGGTGCTGGTCGCCCCACCCTCCCGCCGCCGTGTCGCGACAACTCCCGTGTCCTGTACGGGAGTCCGGGGATAGCCTCGGCGCTGTCACGTCCGACGGGGAAGGGCCGGGGTATGCACGAGCAGGACTGGATCGCACATACGGGAGAGCTGTTCGAAGCGGCGATGTTCCGCGGGGACGCGTCCGCGCTCGACCGGTCGGACGACGTGCTGGACGCGGTCGAGGCACCGCTGGCCATGGCACGGGGGAAGGTGCTGCACGTCCGGTTCCTGAACGACCGCGAGGAGAACCCCCAGGAGCTGGCGCTGTTCGAGCGCGCGGCCGAGTTGTACGGGCGTCTGGGGGATGTGCCGGGTGAGGCGGACGCGCTGTTCTGGGTCGGCTGCTGGCACCAGGTGGTCAAGGGCGACGGTGTCACCGGCAGGCCGTACTTCGAGCGGTCGTACGCGCTGGCGAGATCCGTCGACGACCGGATGACGATGTCCTACGCGATTCGGCATCTCGGCTTCGCCGACAGGGACGCGGGCCGCTTCGACCGGGCCCGCGAGCGGCTGACCGAGTCGGTGGCGCTGCGCCGTGAGATCGGCTTCAGGCCCGGGGAGGCGGCCGGCCTGGTGGCACTGGCCTACCTCGCGGCCGAGACCGGAGACCCGACTGCGGCGTCCCGTCACCTCGACGAGGCGGGGTCGGTGGCCGAGAGCTGCGGTGCGAAGGCCGTGTCGGGCTGGATCGAGGAAGCCCGGACGCACATCCGCTCCTAGCGCCTCGCCGACGCCCCTCGGTCGCACTCCTGGAACCGCCTCGGCACCTCCCGAGGCACCTCAGTCGACCCTGACCACGTACTTGCCGCGCACTCCGCCCGCCTCCAGCGCCCGGTGTGCCGCAGCCGTCTCCTCCAGGGGGAAGACCGTGTCCACCGCCGGCCGCAGCCGCCCCTCCGTCACCTGGCGGGCGAGGTCGTCGAAGTGGGCGCGTCCGGGGTTGCCGCTGAAGAAGCGCACCCGGCCGCGTCCGTGGACGGCGCTGGCCGCGATGTAGCCCAGCGAGGCCACGGGCCGCGTCAGGTCGACGGCGATGGTGACCATGCGACCGCCGGGCTTCAGCAGCCGCCGTACGGTGCGCGGGTCGGTGCCCGCCGTGTCGAGGACCACGTCGAACGGTCCCAGTTCCGCCAGGGGCACGGCACGGTGGTCGACGGCGTGGTGGGCACCGAGTGTGCGGACGAAGTCGAGGTTGGCGGCGCGGGCCAGGCCGGTGACCTCGGCGCCGTACGCCCGTCCGAGCTGCACGGCGGCGTTGCCGACGCCGCCCGCCGCACCCCGTACGAGCAGCTGTTCGCCGGGGCGCAGTGCGGCCTTGTCGCGGAGAGCCGTGACGGCGGTGGTGGCCACCGGCAGCGCGGCGGCGGCCACGAGGTCCAACCCGTCCGGGACCCGGCCGAGCCGCTCGGGCCGTACCGTCAGGTACTCGGCGGCGCTGCCGAATCCGGAGGTGCGGCCGAGGACGCCCCACACCTGGTCGCCGACCGCGACGCCGGTCGCGCCGGTGCCGAGTGCGGCGACCTCGCCGGTGAAGTCCAGCCCGATGCGCTGCGGGAACCTCCGGCCGGTGATGAGGCGGGCGCGACCGGAACGGGCCGCCACTTCCCCGCCGTTCACGCTGAACGCGCGCACGCGCACGAGAACCTCGCCGGGCGCCGGTGCGGGACGGGGCACTCGGCCCACGTAGAGCACCTCGGGGCCGCCGAAGCGGTCGAACAGCACGGCTTTCATCGTGCGGCCGTTCGTCGTTCGGTTCATCGTTCGGCTGTTCATCATTCGGTCGTTCATCATTCGGTCGTTCATCGTCGCGTTCTCTCCTTCGCCACCAGTGGCCGTGCGGGGGGGTCCTGGCGCCGAGCGTAGGCTGGCAAACGGACGAGATCGTCCACTTGGCCGGAGGTGAGAGACAGCGGTGGGGGAATCCTCTCGGATCGCGGGGCAGGACGGGCTGCGGGCGGACGCCCGGCGCAACCGGGAGCGGGTCCTCGCGGCGGCCCGCCTGGTCTTCGCCGAGCACGGCATCAACGCGCCGATGGCGACGGTGGCGCGTCGGGCGGGGGTCGGCGTGGCGACGCTGTACCGGCGTTTCCCCACGCGGGACGCCCTGGTGCGGGCCGCGTTCGCGCACCAGATGGAGACCTGTGCCCGCGTGCTCACCGAGGCGCTGGCCGACCCCGATCCGTGGCAGGGCTTCCAGCGGCTGGTCGAGACGGTCTGCGAACTGCAACGGGAGGAACGGGGTTTCCCGGCCGCGTTCGTCGCGGCCTTCCCGGACAGCACGCGCGAACACGCGCCGACGCGGGAGCGGGCCGAGCGGGACTTCATGACCCTGGTCGGCAGGGCACAGGCGGCGGGCGCGCTGCGGGCCGACTTCCACCCCTCCGACCTTGCCGTGGCCCTGTTGTCCCACTGTGCCCTGGTCACCGCGCTGCCGGGCGACCACGCGGCGTCCCGGCGCCTGGTGGCGTACCTGCTCCAGTCCTTCCGCACCGAGGCGGCCCACGGCACGCTCCCGCCGCCGAGCACCCTGTCGCTGCGCAGCCTCCCGCTCACGCCCGCGCGGACGCCCTCACCCACGGGGCACCGCGTCACGTGACATCGGCGGCAACCCTGAGTCGAGGGCCCGCCACGCTTGCGACCGTTCGGACGCGTCCTGCGGCGTGCGCCGCACACCACGTCCTCGCTCGGACCTGATGGCCTTGGAAGGCTCCGGCCCTGATGGCCCTGGCTCAGCCCTGATGCCCCTGGTGGGTCTGGCGGAAGGCGCCCGGCGTCATTCCGGTGTGGCGGGCGAAGAACTTGCCGAAGTCGGTGGGTTCGAGGAAGCCCAGGCGGCGGGCGATGGTCGCCACCGGCTGGTCGGTGTGGGCGAGCAGGCGCTGTGCCTCCCCGGTGGCGGCCGTACAGGCGCGGATCGACGCCCAGCTGATCCCTTCCTACGCCGACGAGGCCGTCGCCTACGCCAAGGACCTGGGCGCCGCTGGACCGGCTCGTCGTCACGCACGCCCACCCCGACCACTACAACGGCGCCGCCCGCTTCGGCGTCCCCGTCCACGCCCTGCCCGAGGCGCGCGAGCAGATCATCGCCCGCGGCGACAGCCACCTGCCCACCGGCCTGGTCATCCCGCTCGCCGAGTTCACCCCGACCGTGGACCTCGCCCCGGGCACCGAGGTCATCGACGGCGTCCCCGTTCGTCTTCGAGGCCCTCTCCGGCGGCGAGACGGCCGGCGAACTGCTCGTCAAGCTGCCCGAACAGGGCGTCCTCGTCGCCCAGGACCTCGTCTACAACGACGTCCACCTCTACCTGGGCAACAACGACATCAGCGGCCGGCAGCAGGCCCTCGACACCCTGGCCGCCGAATCCGGCTACGACACGATCCTCGCCGGCCACGGCCTGCCCACCGGCCCCGACGTCTACGAGGACGTCCGCCGCTACCTCACCGACGCCCACGAACTCCTCGGCGACGACGGCGACGCGTACAAGAAGGCCATCGTCGACCGGCCCCACGTCGGCCCGTTCATCATCGACATCGCCAACCGATCCCTCTTCGCGGCCGGCAACGGAACCCCCGGCAGGTGAACACCGAACGCCGGCGCCCGAACCCCGAGGGCGCGTCCGCCGCCCGCCCCGCCCCACGCGCCATCAGGCAGAGTCGAACCGGTCGCGGGCGGTCTCGATGGCGCCCAGATAGCGGTGCGTCCAGTCGCACATGGCGTCGACCGTCGCGCGCAGGGCCCGGCCCGGCTCCGTGAGGGTGTACTCGACGCGTGGCGGCACGGTCGGGTACACCGTGCGCTCGACCAGGCCGTTGCGCTCCAGCAGCCGCAGGTTCTGCGTGAGCATCTTGTGGCTGATGCCCTCGATCTCCGCCCGCAGCTCGGTGAAGCGCAGGGTGCGGTCGCCCACCGCTTCGATGATCAACAGCGCCCACTTGTTGGCGATGTCCGTGAAGATCTCCCGCGCGAGGGAATCCGCCCGCGTCACATCGGCTTCGTCCTTGGCCGAGCCGTTGACCAGCTTGGTCACCATCAGGTTCCCCAGTCACCAGAAAGTGCGTTCTTCCACGTCAGCGCTCACTCTCCTACGGTTCCCGAGTAACCACAAGAGAGCACAAGGAGCCGTACGACCATGGCCATCACCCTGTTGAACCCCGAGGGACTGCCCCAGATCGACGTCTACCGGCAGGTGGCGATCGCGTCCGGTACGAGAACGGTGTTCGTCGCGGGACAGGTCTCCTGGGACGCCGACGGAGTCACGGTCGGCGAGGGCGACCTGGCCGCCCAGGTCGAGCAGTGCTACCTCAACGTGGGCACCGCGCTGGCCGGAGCGGGCGCGTCGTTCGACGACGTCGCGAAGCTCACCGTCCACGTCGTCGACTGGACGCCGGACAAGATGCCCCTGCTCATGGACGGGGTGGCCCGGGCGGCCGCGAAGTTGGGAGTCACCCCGGCGCCACCGGCCACGCTGATCGGCGTGGCAGCGCTGGACGTGCCCGAGCATCTGGTCGAGATCGAGGCCACGGCGGTCCTCGACTGAAGAGCGCGTCGGGCCTCGTACACCGGAGCCACCGCTGCGACCGCCACCGTCAGAGTTGCGCGGTCAGGCCGTGGTCCAGCTCGGTGGTGGTGGCGGCCGTGGCAGTGGCGCCGACGGCGCTGAGCCGGTCCCGCAGTTGGACCGTGTTGGGGCGGCGAGCAGGCCGCAGCCCGGCCCGCCACCTGGTCGGCTCTCGTCATACGCCTTGACGTGGAGGTCGGTGAAGCCCGCCTCGCCCGTCGCCGAGTCGGGCGCCCTCCGGTCGGGGCGTGATGAGCGCGCGTTGCAGAGTCGTGGCGTCCGACTCCTCTGGCGCCAGCCACCCGAGCGCTGGATCTCGTGCGACGTACCGCTTGTGGCAGGGATGATCCGAACAGGAGCGGATCAGGCGGCTCGCTACGGAACCGAGGGCAACCACAGCCAGCGCAGCGCGTCAGGCAGCAGGACGCCGCCGTGGTTGGGGCTGTGGCCGCCGTCTCCGAGGACAAGGCGGAAGTCGTAGCCCGCTTCAGCGAGAGCGGCTGCCACGCGCAGGTTCTCGGCGAGCCAGTTCCCTTGCGGCTCGTTCCAGTTCAAGTCGCGGTGGCCACCTTGCATGAAGATACGCAGCGGCTTGCGAGGGGCGCTGGAGATGAGGTCTGGGTAGGGATTGCCGTCCGGCATCTGTGCGAAGCTGGACAGGTATCCGATGACGCGGCGGAACTTGTCCGGACGCAGCCACGCGGCGGTGAAGGCACAGTTGCCGCCGCTGCTCCCGCCGCAGATGCCCCACCTTTCGGGCGACTGAGCGAGGGTATACCGCTCCGCGACCTGCGGGATGATCTCGGTGAGAAGGAAGGTGACGTACTGGTCGTCGAAGGCGTCGTACTCGTTGTTCCGGTTCTTCGGGTTCTCCGCATCGGGGAAGACACCGGGATCGACGAACACGCCGATGGTGACGGGTATGTCGCCGCGGTGAATGAGGTTGTCCAGGACGATCGCGCCGCGTACCTCCCCTGCGGGGTCCAGGTACCACCATCCGTCCTGGAACACCATCAAGGATGCCGGTTCCGCCGAGTCGTACTGTGCGGGCACGTGTATCCAGAACTTCCGGAAGGTTCCCGGGTAGACCTCGCTGTCCCTCCACTCGAACTCGACCGTCTCGCCAGCGGGCACACCCGGTTGTGGAGCGGAATCGGGTCCGTGGATGTAGCGCACGTCGGACTGGTCGATCGGAAGTGGCTGGTAGGGCATCTCCAAGGTCACGGGGAGCAACCGTAGGGCGATCACCACCGTTGACCGCAAGGGCTTTTCGTCCAGCCGCTCCACCTCACGACTCCAGTGCGAGGTTGGAAAAGTCTCAAACGGTTGGCCGAGTCTGCTCACCTGTGCCTACGGCGCACGCGATGCCACTGGGTTGAAAATGGCTTCGGGCCCACACTCTTCCCGCTCGCAGCGGTGAACGGGTCTGGGCCCGGTCCCGTTGATGAACAGCTCACCCTCATTGATGAGCCAACACGCCTGCTGGTTCTTCCTTGGCGGTATTTCCAGCGCCGGCCACGCCAGTTTCAGGGGGGCTTCGCGGCCAGGCAGGACTCGACGCGGCACAGTGCCGGGTCACCCGTCCGGGTACCGACTGACGCATGGCGTCATTCCACGCCTCGGCTGCGAAACCGACAGCCCGGCCCGTCTGCCACACCTGCGACAACCAGTCCTGCCAGCAGCCCACGCGCTACGTCTGGGCACCGTGGCTGAGAACCGGGCCGTATGGGCGGCACGTCGTGGAGATCCGGGAAGCCCCCTCGCTGATCTGCGCGGTCCTGCTGGAGGCTCGCGCGCGATCTGGGCCGCCATCAGTGTCGGCCGGGCGAACCAGGAATCGGAGCAGGCGATCGCGAGCCGCAGCCGAGCCGCTGTGTCCGCCGGTCGGCCGGTCGGCCGGCTCAGCCTCTGGTGAGGCGAGCACTGCACACTGTGCGATCTGGTCCCGCGAGGCGCGCTGCCGCCCCGTGCCCACAGACATCGGCTACGCCTGATCGCCCTCCGCCTCGGTCTCCGACTGGCGGACCCTCCGCCGAACTGAGCGAACGGCCGCAAAGAGACCTACCACGATCACGGAACCCATCACCTGCGCCAAAGCCCCTTCGACAACGGCCTGCCACAAGGGGGTGGATGGTGTCATGCCCTGCTCCTCTTCACCTCGACTGCGCTACCAGCAGCCTGGCTTGGAGATCGCTCCGCAGGACGGCGCTAGACGGTGGCGGCCGACGTCGGACACGATAGGACGGAATCGGACAGGCATCGGGGGAAGCTGTGCCAGAGCTCAGGCGGCCGGATCTGCCAGTCGGCAGATTGAAGGACTTGAACGATGCGCTCCACGACCTGCACCGCCGCGCCGGCAGACCCTCGACCCGAGAACTCACGAAGCTCGTGGGCCCGCACGTCGCAAGCAAGAGCCGAATCCATGACGCCTTCTCAAGCGGTCGCTTACCGTCGTGGGGGCTGATTCAGTTGCTCTCGGAGGCTCTGTGCGAATCCACGCCCGGGTCTGACTTTCCTCTGGAAGAACAGAGGCTGCACGGCCTCTGGCTGGCAGCGACGGAAGCCGAGGAGGATCATCATGGGCGGACGGAAGGGTTCGCTCTGACGCAGACGTTCTCCACCCGGGTTGATACGCCAACACCGGCCCCCATACTCGCGCTACGCATCGAGTGGGCGCGCCCCTGGGATCTGAGCGTCCGTGATCGTCGCGCGATCCGGCTCATCGTGAACGATGCCCTCTCGGACATCGGGTACGCGCACGAGGGCCCTCACCGCCGTGACATGAGTGCCGGCAGTGTCATCAGCGTCGATGCCAGACGAGAAGACCCCAGCCTTACGACCTCCACCATCCTCTCCGCCCTTGAGGACTCGCTACAACGCTCGCGCATCCCAGGCGGCTATGGCGGATCGACGCTGCACGTCCTGGCGCACCTCGGGCCCTACGCTGATCCCGCCGAGACCGATGGCGCCGCCCAAACTGTCGCAGAACTTGATGAGCTCTGGCGTCATCGACAGATCCAGGACCTCTTCAGAGATGAACAGAGCGTTTCGATAGTTCTTGCTGACGCGCTTCTGAGCCTCGACTACTTCAGTCGGCGCGACACAGACTGGGAGTACGCCACGATTCCGCTGTTCAGGGTGGATCGAGGGCCCCAGGATCTGGGCTACTACAAGGCCTGGGTGCGCTTACGACTGGATCCATACAGCAGTCAAGCAGAGGCTCCCCCGCCCTTTTGAGGCACCCACCATGCCGTCAGCCCGGGACCGACGCACCCGGGGCATACCTGCAGCAGCCCGTCTGTACGGCCGAGTATTCAGGCTGGGTCGGCAAGGGCCGGTGACACAGCGCAACATTCTGTCAGCACGACGCCACGCGATCGCGTGCCAGGTCACCACTCGTCCTGTGCTCGACATCAGGCCCGTCTGCCACACCTGCGGCAACCAGGGGCCTGGTCGGGGAAGCCGTTCATGCCCATCCCGGCGAGCAGTCGAAGAGGTGGGGGCCGATGTCCCCCGCTCCACAGGCAGCAGCCACGATGCCTCCGGCGTTGTTGCGGGTCAGCGGGTGCGCCCCCGCGGCTTCAACGGCACCGGCGGCAGTTCCGGCGCGGGCAGCGGAGCGCCGTCGTATCCCTTCACCTCGCCGAAACGTGTCCCTTCCGTCCAGTCGCGTCGGGCCTGCTCGATCTCGTCCTGGGACCGCCCGATCCAGTTCCAGAACATGATCAGCTCCTCCTCGAAGGGCTCGCCGCCGAGGAGCATCAGGGAGGCGGGCGTGTCGGCGCGGAGGGGGAGGTCGGTGCGGCCGCAGCCGAGGTAGAGCATGGAGCCGGGGAGGACGGGGACGCCGTCGACATGGGCCTCGCCGGACATGGACAGGACGGCGTACTCGAAGTCGGGTTCGACCGGAAGGCGCAGGTCGGCGCCCGGTGTGAGGGTGAGGTCCGCGCCGACGATCGGCGTGAACGTCGTACCCGGCGAGGTCGCGCCGTCCAGGCTGCCGAGGATGAGGGTGGCGCTCAGGCCGGCCGCCGTGACGACGGGCAGCTCGGGATGGTGCTCGAAGCGCGGGTCGGTGTGCCGGTGGCTTTCCGGCAGCGCCACCCACAGCTGGGCGCCGTGCAGGAGGCGGGCGTGCGACTTCGGGCTCTCCTCGGAGTGGCTGATGGCCCGGCCCGAGGTCATCAGGCCCAGCTCGCGCGGGCGGATGGTCTGGAGGCTGCCCGTGGAGTCGCGGTGCAGCACCTCGCCCTGGTGCAGCCAGCTGACCGTCTGCAGACCCATGTGCGGATGCGGCGGCACCTGCATGCCGGGCTCGTCGGCGATGTCGTCGGGGCCGTAGTGATCGACGAAGGCCCACGCGCCCACCATCCGGCGGCCCAGGTTGGGCAGCAGGCGCCGCACCTCGGTCGACTCGCCGAGCTTCACCCGGCGGGGGCTGAGGAGTTCACGGACCGGCTCGGCCACCACGAAACCCCGGCCGCCGCACACCGCGGGCACCGGCCGGCGATCAAGATTGCTCATGCACCACAACCTAGCCCGGTCCGGCCGCCCCCGTCAGCCGTCCTCTGGCCCAGCAGGAGGGGCACTCGGCCCGCATGGCGTGCGCCGCTCTCGCCCTCTCCCGCCCCGAGCAATATACTAGCCATGGCTATAGTAGCCATGTACGGTATCTGCCATGAGTGCGGTCATCGAGGGCGCGACGCCCGGTTTCCTGGTCTGGCGGCTGTCCATGAAGTGGCGGGTCGCGGTCGACCGCGCGGTCGCTCCCCTGGGGCTGACGCACGCGCAGTACGCGCTGGTGGCGTCGTTGCACGGCATGCGCCGGGACGGGCTGCGGCCCAGTCAGCGGCAGCTCGCCGACCACACCGGCCTGGAGGCCCTGTACGTCTCCAAGCTCGCCCGCGCCCTGGAGACCGCCGGACTCGTCGAACGCGCCCGGGACCCCCGCGACCCCCGCGCCGTGCAGCTGACGCTCACCGAGCAGGGGAGCGAGGTCACCCGGCGCGCCATCGAGGTCGTCCAGGGGCTGATGGGGCAGCTGCTGGAGCCGCTCGGGGGTCTCGACGGCGCTCGCACCCGGGAGTTCGCCCGCGAGTTGACCACGCTGCTCGACGTACCACTCGAAGTACCGCTCGTGCCGTCCACCGAACAGGCACACGAGAAGGAGCAACCATGACCACCACCGCCGCACCCGCCCTCGACCCCCGGGTCGTCGCCCTCGCCCACTACGCCGCCCGCGCGGTGCTGGAGAAGGTGCTCGCCGGGCACGGCCTGACGTTCCAGCAGTCGGTGACGCTCCGGGTCGTCGCGGTCGCCGAGGAACCCGTCGACCGGGAGGAACTCGTGGGCCGGGTCGTCGACTCGCTCAAGGTCGAGAAGGGCGAGATACGGCCCGTGGTCGAGGAGTTGGTCGCCGCGGGGCTCGTGGAGACGGACGCCGCGCGGCCGTCGCGGCTCAGGATCACGGAGGCCGGGCGCGAGGTCTACAACCGGTCCAGCGCCGAGACCGCCCCCATCACCGCCCGGATCTACGCCGGCATCCCGGCCGAGGAGCTCGCCGCCGCCGGTCGAGCGCTGACACTCATCACGGAGCGGTACAACGCGGAGCTGGCCGCGCCGCGGTAGGCGACATCCCCCGGCTCAGGGGTGCGCGGGCAGGAGGTTGCGCGGCGCAGGAGTTGCGCGGCGCAGGAGTTGCGCGACGCAGGGGCGATCGGGGCACAGGGGGCCGAGGGCTGCGGGGAGCCGGAGCCGACCGGAGACGGGGAGTGGGGCACAGGGCAACCACCGACCACGTGCGCCCCGACGCCCGCAGCCCGCACAGCCCCGGCCCCCGCGCAGCCCGCGCACGACACCGACGCCCACGGCCCCCGCGCTACTTCGCCCCCACCCGCCCGCCGTACGACCGCTTGCCGCGTCGGTGGGCGATCTCACCCAGGGCGATGTCCACCGCGATGAACACGGCGAGGGGGATGCCGAGCAGGGGCACGAAGTAGCCGAGGACGGCGATGACGGCGAGGGCCGGGACCAGGATCTGGGGCGGTACGTGCTGCCAGGCCCCGCGTGGGACCGGGCGCCCGAAGGACGAGGCGCGGCCGCGCTGCCACCACATGCGGTAGCCCCAGACGATCAGCACGACGAGGGAGGCCGCGAGGGCGAGCAGGACGAGCTGGTTGGCCAGACCGAACAGGACGCCGGTGTGGGCGTCGATGCCCCAGCGGGACAGCTTGGCGAGGATCGGGAAGTCGGCGAACCGGAGCGTGTCGGTGACCTCGGCGGTCGCCGGGTCCACGGCCACCGCGTCCTGCTTGGTTGGCCAGCTGCGCTGCACCTGCTTGACCACGTACGCGGAGGACGCGTCGGCGGGCGGGACGATCTCCACCGGGTCGCCGAGGCCCTCGGTCCGCGCGGCGGCCAGGATCTTGTCCAGGTCGCCCTCCGCGGCCGTCGTCCCGTCCGTCGAGCCGCCCCCGTGGGCGCCGTGGTCGCCCGCCGCGGACGAGATGGCCGGGGTCGCCTGGTGGAGTTCGGTCCGCAGGACCTCGATGTTGGCGCCGGCGTACGTGGACCAGGTCAGACCGGTCGCCGAGAGGAAGAAGAATCCGAGCGCCGCCCACACGCCGACCGTGCCGTGCAGGCCCAGCGTGCGGCGGCGGCCGGAGGTGCCGCGCACCTTGCGCTGGGCGCGGCGACGGGCGAACCAGAGCACCAGGCCGCCGCCCGAGACGACCCACAGCCAGCTGGCGGCGAGTTCGCTGTAGAGACGGCCGGTCTCGCCGAGCTGGAGGTTGGCGTGGAACTTGTCGATCCAGGTCCGCACCGGCAGCGCGCCCGTGGAGCCGTACTGCTCCAGCGCCCCGCGCACCTCGGCGGTGTACGGGTCGACGAACACCGCGAGGGTGTCGGTCTCGTCGATGCCCTCGACGCCCGTCAGCATCACCCGGGTCGTCGCGTCGTCCTCGGGAGACGGGCGTACGGCGGAAAGGGTGCCCTCGGGGTGCGCCTTGCGGGCGGCGGCGACCTGCTCGGAGATCGGCAGCTTCGCGTCGCCGATCTTCGCGACGGTCGTCTGGTCCGCGTAGACGATCCTCTCGACCGAGAACGAGGCGGCGTACAGGCCACCGGTCACCGCGGCGACCAGCAGGAACGGGGCGACGAGAACGCCCGCGTAGAAGTGCAGCCGCAGGACGAGCGGCCGGAGCGAGGCCCAGCCCCTCGTCGGGCCTTCCGGCTGGGCGAGGGGTTTCTGGGGCTCGTCCGTCTCGGTCGAGGGGGCGATGGTCATCGGCGGATGCTCCGGGATGCGGGGACGTCGTGGCGGTTCAGTAGTCGGGGCGGGCGTCCACCGAGTTCCCGGCACTTCATGTGACGCGGGTC
Source organism: Streptomyces sp. NPDC034049 (assembly GCF_055575575.1). Lineage (NCBI taxonomy): Bacteria > Bacillati > Actinomycetota > Actinomycetes > Kitasatosporales > Streptomycetaceae > Streptomyces > Streptomyces sp. NPDC034049. The sequence goes on along the minus strand of NZ_JBVISJ010000009.1, from coordinate 193,507 downwards.
ACACGCATGCCGCCGGTGTCGTGTCTCCCGCGCGGGCGGCCTCCGTGAGAGCCGCCTCGCGTCGCGCGGGCCCGGTTGGCATCCTGGCCCGATGGCTTCCGAACGTGACCGCACCGAGTCCCGCCCCCTGAGCGACCGGGTCGAGGAACTCCTCGCCCATGAGGGGCCGCTGCCGATCGTCGCCGCGGGCGACCCGGTGCTGCGCCGCACCGCCGAGCCCTTCGACGGCCAGCTCGACGCGGGCCTCCTGACCCGCTTCGTCGCCGCCCTGCGCGCCACCATGCACGCGGCACCCGGCGTCGGCCTCGCCGCACCGCAGGTCGGCGTCCCGCTGCGCATCGCGGTGATCGAGGACCCCGCGCCGGTGCCGGAGGAGGTGCGGCTGGCCCGGGGCCGGGTGCCGCAGCCGTTCCGTGTCCTGGTCAATCCGGCGTACGAGGCGGTCGGGTCGTTCCGAGACGCGTTCTACGAGGGCTGTCTGAGCGTGCCGGGCTGGCAGGCCGTGGTGGCCCGGCACGCCAAGGTGCGGCTCCGGGCGCTCGACGAGCACGGGCGGGCCGTGGACGAGGAGTTCGCGGGCTGGCCCGCCCGGATCGTCCAGCACGAGACGGACCACCTCAACGGCACGCTCTATCTCGACCACGCCGAACCGCGGTCGCTCTCCTCGAACCAGGCGATGGCCGACCGCTGGAACGACCCGACCCCGGCGAGGGCCGCCCGCGAACTGGGCTTCCTCCTGCCCGACTAGCCACGCGGGCCGGCCGCCCCCGTTCGGCCCTCTTCAGCGTGGTTCAGCCCCGGTACGCCTCCAGCAGCCGCAGCCACACCTCGCTGATCGTCGGGTACGACGGCACCGCGTGCCAGAGGCGATTGATCGGGACCTCTCCGGCGACGGCGACGGTGGCGGAGTGGATGAGTTCGCCGACGGCCGGGCCGACGAAGGTGACGCCGCGCAGGATCTCGCGGTCCAGGTCGACGACCATGCGGGCGCGGCCCCGGTAGCCGTCGGCGTACAGGCCCGCGCCCGCGACGGAGGAGAACTCGACGTCGACCGCGCGGACGCGGTGGCCGGCCTGTTCGGCCTCGGCGAGGGAGAGCCCGACGGCGGCGGCCTCGGGGTCGGTGAAGACGACCTGGGGGACGGCGGCGTGGTCGGCGGTGGCCGCGTGGGCGCCCCACGGGTCGCTCTCCAGCAGCGGCACACCGGCCGCGCGGGCGGCGATGGCGGCCCCGGCGATCCGCGCCTGGTACTTGCCCTGGTGGGTGAGGAGCGCCCGGTGGTTGACGTCGCCGACGGCGTAAAGCCAGTCGCTGCCGGTCACCCGGAGGCTGTCGTCGACGGGCAGCCAGGAGCCGGGTTCCAGGCCGACGGTGTCGAGCCCGATGTCGTCGGTGCGCGGGGCGCGGCCGGTGGCGAAGAGGATCTCGTCGGCCTCCAGGCGGTCGCCGGTGTCGGTGAGGGCCACCACGGTCCCGTTCTCGCGGGAGACCGCCGTCACCGACGTACCCGTGCGGACGTCCACACCCGTCTCGGTGAGCGCCTCGGCGACCAGTTCGCCGGCGAAGGGCTCCATCCGGGGCAGCAGGCCCTTGCCGCGGACGAGGACGGTGACCTCGGAGCCGAGGGACCGCCAGGCGGTGGCCATCTCCACGGCGACGACACCGCCGCCGACGACGATCAGCCGGCCGGGGACCTCCTGAGCGCTGGTGGCCTCCCTACTGGTCCAGGGCCGGACCTGGGCGAGTCCCGGCAGGTCGGGCAGGAGGGCGCGGCTGCCGGTCGAGACGACCACCGCGCGCCGGGCGGTGAGCACCTGCCGTCCGCCGTCGGGGGCGTCCACGACCACGCGGCGGGCCCCGGCCAGGCGCCCGTGCCCCCGGTACAGGGTCGCTCCGACGCTCTCCAGCCAGCCGACCTGGCCGTCGTCCTTCCAGTGGGCGGTCTCGTAGTCGCGGTGGGCGAGCACCTCGGCGGCGTCCAGCGGGCCGTCGACCAGGTGGCGCAGACCGGGTACGCGGCGGGCGTCGGCGCGGGCGATCGCGGGGCGCAGCAGGGCCTTGCTGGGCATGCACGCCCAGTACGAGCATTCGCCGCCGACCAGTTCGCCCTCCACGATCGCGGTGGACAGTCCGGCGGCGCGGGTGCGGTCGGCGACGTTCTCCCCCACGGGTCCGGCACCGAGCACCACGACGTCGTACTCGATCGCCGTCGCTTCAGCCGCGTTCTCGGTGGTTCCGGTGTTTTCCGTATCCGTCATGGGGCCAGTCTGGTTGGTGGTGTGCGCCGTGGCCACACGGGTACGCGCGCGGAATACGCCACCGTGGGGTGGCGTTGTCGAGAGCGGCTCGCCCGAGCACCTAGACGGACCAGGAAGAGGGATGTACGCCATGAGCAGCACCGTGGAGCTCACCAAGGAGAACTTCGACCAGACGGTCACCGACAACGAGTTCGTCCTGATCGACTTCTGGGCGTCCTGGTGCGGGCCCTGCCGGCAGTTCGCCCCGGTCTACGAGAAGGCGGCCGACGACAACCCCGACCTGGTGTTCGGCAAGGTCGACACCGAGGCCCAGCCCGAGCTGGCCCAGGCCTTCGGCATCCAGTCCATCCCGACGTTGATGATCGTGCGTGACCAGGTCGCCGTGTTCGCGCAGCCGGGCGCGCTGCCGGAGGCCGCGCTGACCGACGTCATCGGCCAGGCCCGCCGACTGGACATGGACGAGGTCCGCAAGGCCGTCGCCGAGCAGCAGGCACAGGTCGAGCAGAACGGCCAGTGAGCCGCGCCGGCCCGGTGCCGGCGTGAGAGGCACCGGGTGCCGGGGGTGCGGGTCGGAGCGCGCGGCGGGCCGAACGCGCCCCGCTCCGGCGCCCGTTGGGCTCGGCACGTTCAGCTCGACTCGCGGTGGACGATCCTCGCGGCCAGAACGTCGTGCGTCGTGGGGATCGTGGCGGGGTCGCGCACCACGCGGTCGACCAGTTCCGCGAGGTCTCGTCCGGACGGCAGCTCCAGGTGGACGGTGCTGAGGCGCGGCCGCAGCAGCCGCCCGGTCATCAGGTCGTCGGCCCCGACCACGGCCGTCTCGTCGGGGATGCCGATGCCCTCGTCCTGAAGGGCCCGCATCAGCAGCATCGCGTACTCGTCGTTGTACGCGAACACCGCGTCCAGACCGAGGGATCGCCAGTCACGGGCCAGCCGGGCGGCGGCGGCCTCGTCGTAGGCGAGGGGCAGTTCGGTGACCGTCGCCTCCGTGCCCAGCACCGCGCGTCGTACGCCGGCCAGGCGGGGCTGGGAGAAGACCCCGAAGCCGGGCTCCTCGGGCACGACGACCCCGATCCGGCGGCGGCCGCGCTCGACCAGGTGCCGTCCCGCGCTGTGGCCGACGCCCGCGTGGTCCAGGATCAGCGCGTGGGCGCCCTCGACGGGTTCGGGGGTGAGGGTGACGACGGCCTTGGCCCCGGAGCGCTTGAGGACGGCCACGCCCTGCGGGCCGATGCCGACGCCGGGTACGATCACGGCGACCGGGCGCAGTTCGGCCCAGGCGCGGGCGGCGTCGTCGCCGCGCAGGCCGATGCCGCCGTGCTGCACGACGGTGTAGTCGAGGCGGCTCAGGGCCCACTGGATCTCGTTGATGAACTGGCTGTAGAGCGGGCCGACGGGCACGTTCGGGGTGGGCATCAGGACCAGGCGGCTGTGGCCGGCGCGCAGGCTGCGGGCCGCGGCGTGGGGTACGTAGCCGAGTTCCTTGGCCGCCTCGTGGACCCGGCGGCGGGTGGGTTCGCTGATGCGGACCGCGCTGGTGTTGTTCAGGACGTAGCTGACCGTCGCGCGTGAGACACCCGCGAGTCGTGCCACGTCCGCGCTCGTGGGCACGGAGCGCTGCAGGGGCGAGGGCGAGGCGGGCTCTTTCGGTATCTGCACCATGAGGACGGCATCCTTGCAGAAGCGGTGAAGGTCGTTCCGGCCGGGGAGTACCGACCATGCGGGAGCTCGGGTTCGGGCCACCGATCTTTGTGGCAGGGCAGTTTGGCGAATGTGTTCGAAATCTGTTCAACCGGGCAGTCATTTCGCGCCATCTCCACCGGGGCGGCACAGGCGTCACCCCGTACGGACGTCCGACCGGTCGACCAACGCGCCCGACGCGTGTCCCCGTGCCTGGCCAACGGCGTACGACCGGTGCGCGGCAGCGCACTTGGGGCGCCTCTCCCCCGTCCGGTGTCCGATCACCCGTGTGGGTGTCCGGTGGCGATGACACCCGAAAGCTATGGCGTGAACTGTGTGTCGAATGTGAGGGCGACACCGCTCCGGGCGCGCCCCGCCCACCCGCCGATCGGCGGGCATCCTCCGCCGTACGACGGCGTCCGCGCGCGCCGCCGCGGCGCCCATCATCACGGTACGAACCGTTGGCGCGCGACGCGGTACGCACCGTGGACGCGGTACCCGCACGAGGAGAAGCCCATGACCCTGGTCCCGCCGCCCTTCGACCCGGAACTCGCCGCGGCGCTGGAGGCGGTGAAGGACATGGTGCCGCGCGAGCTGAGCATGGACGACATCCCCCTGATGCGCCAGGGGCCGGGCATCGAACTGCTGGCGCGGCTGGACCTCACCATGGACGGGTTCTTCGATGTCGAGGACCGGCTGGTCCCGGGGCCCGAGGGCGCGCCGGAGGTCTCGCTGCTCATCTGCCGCCCCGCCGCCCCCACGACCCGGGGTCCGCTGCCGGTGATCTACCACATCCACGGCGGCGGCATGGTCGTCGGCACCAACCGGGTCGGGGTGGACGAGCCGCTGACCTGGGCACGGGAGCTGGGCGCGGTCGTGGTGTCCGTGGAGTACCGGCTGGCTCCCGAGCATCCGCATCCGGCGCCCGTGGAGGACGTCTACGCGGGGCTGCTGTGGACGGCCGAGCACGCGGACGAGTTCGGGGGCGACGCCGGGCGGATCGTGATCGCCGGGGCGAGTGCGGGAGGCGGGCTGACCGCCGCGCTCGCACTGCTCACGCGGGACCGGAAGGGGCCCCGGCCGATCGGGCAGGTGCTGATGTGCCCGATGCTCGACGACCGCAACGACTCGCCGTCCGCGCACCAGATGGCGGGGCTGGGGGTGTGGGACCGGACGGCCAACGAGACGGGGTGGACGGCGCTGCTGGGGGCGGGGCGGGGTGGGCCGGACGTGTCCCCGTACGCGGCGCCGGCGCGGGCGGAGGATCTGACGGGGTTGCCTCCGGCGTTTCTCGACGTGGGGTCGGCGGAGACGTTCCGGGACGAGGTCGTCGCTTACGCGTCCCGGTTGTGGCAGGCGGGTGGGGTGGCGGAGCTGCATGTGTGGGCGGGGGGATTTCACGGGTTCGACGGGTTGGCGCCGCAGGCGGCGGTGTCGCGGGACTGTCGGGGGGCGCATGTGCGGTGGTTGCGGCGGTTGATCGGGGAGTAGTTCTCCTCGCCCCCGCCGCCCCTACCCGTCCCGTCCTGAAGGGGCTGCGCCCCTTCGCCCCCCAGGCGTCCGTCCGGTGGGAGCTTCTCGCGCAGTTCCCCGCGCCCCTGAAAAGCAGAGGCTGCGCCCCGTGCTTTTCGGCCCGAAAGGCCGGAGGCCTTTCAGGGGCGCGGGGAACTGCGCGACCAGCCCCCACGCACCCGCAGCCGAACGCGCGGGTCTACCGGCGGAGCCATACCGCACTATGGGCGTATGAAAGAGCTGGCCGGGCGGCTGACCGCGGTGGATCCCGATGCCGGGGCCGCCGTGCGGGTCATCGCCTACTTCGACACGCTGGCCGAGGGGCGGGCCGGGCTGGAGGCGCTGGTGCGCGGGGCCGCCGTCCTCGCCGGGTGTCCCGCGCGGCTGGTCGACGCCGAGCGGCAGGTGCGGGTCCGGGTGGAGCCCGACGGGCGGCGCCAGGACAGCGATCAGCCGGCGGACCCGGACTGGCCGTCCGCCACGCTCGCCCCGGGCGGTGCGCCCGCGCTCTGGCTGGAGCGGGCCGGGGGTGCCGAGCCGAGCGTCGTGGACGCGGTCATCCTGGAGCGTGCCGCCGGTGTCCTCCGGCTGGTGCTGGACCGGACCCGGGGCCGTGCGCCCGTCTCTCCCACCGACGACCCGGCGCTCGTCGAGACCGTCCTCGACGCCACCGCCGCCGAGGGGGCCCGCCTCCACGCCGCCCGCCGCCTCGGCCTCGACCCCGACGATCCCACGACCCTGGCCCGCGCCGTCGCCCCGCTCGGAGGCCGCCCCCGCATCCTGCGCGTACGCGGGGACGAGCCGCCGGCCGGGCTTCCCGAGGGCCGGGTGGGGATCGGGCCCGCGGTGCCCGTGCTCGGGCTGCCCGGGTCCTGGGACGGCGCGCGGACCGCGTTGCGCTTCACGGCCGAGGGCACCGCGGTGGACCCCGGTGAGCGGGTGGTGCACGCCGACGCGCTCGGCGGGATCGCCCTCCTCGCCGAACTGATCCGCCCCGGGGCCGAACCCCCGCCCGACGTACGGGACGTGGAGCGGGCGGCGGCGGACTCGCCCTGGATGCTGGCGACGCTGCACGCGGTCGCCTCGACGGCGAGCCTGCGGTCCGCGGCCGCCGCCGTCAACGTCCACCACTCCACCCTCCAGGACCGCCTGATCCACGCCGAGGCCCTCCTCGGCTGGCCGGTCCGCACCCCGCAGGGCCGGCTCCGCCTCCATCTGGCCCTCACCATGCGCCACTTGGCCCGCGGCTGAGCGATCCTCGACGGCGCGGGGGAGGGAGGCGGCAGCCCTGCCGCGGCCCCTCCTCCCCCGCGAATCGCCGTCCCCGTCAGCCAACTCGTCCTCCCCGTACCCCGGCGGCCGCACGGACGTTACCGTTCGGTAGAAAGTCCTGCTTCCGGAGGTGTTCCGTATGGGTGTGGACCGTGCGCCGGGTCTCGTGGAGTGTGCTCGGGCGCTGGCTGCCGGGGAGGTGACGTCCCGGGCGCTGGTGACGGCGGCGCTCGCGCGGATCGAGGCGACCCAGGGGACCGTGAACGCGTTCCGGCGGGTGCGGGCCGAGGCCGCGCTCGTGGAGGCGGAGGCGGCGGACAGGGAGCTGGCGGAGGGCGGCCGGCGGCCGTTGCTCGGTGTGCCCGTGGCCGTGAAGGACGACATGGACGTGGCGGGTGAACCGACCGCGTTCGGCTGCCGGGGCGAGTTCCCCTCGCTGCCCGAGGACGGCGAGGCCGTACGACGGCTGCGCGCGGCCGGGGCGATCGTCGTCGGCAAGACCAACACCTGCGAACTGGGGCAGTGGCCGTTCACCGAGGGGCCGGCCTTCGGCGCCACCCGGAACCCCTGGCACCCGGACCACACCCCGGGCGGCTCCTCCGGTGGCTCGGCGGCGGCCGTGGCCGCCGGGCTCGTACCGGCCGCGCTGGGCTCGGACGGCGCCGGCTCGGTCCGCATCCCGGCCTCCTGGACCCATCTCGTCGGCATCAAGCCCCAGCGCGGCCGCATCTCGACCTGGCCGCACGCGGAGTCCTTCCAGGGCATCACCGTCAACGGCACCCTCGCCCGCACGGTCGCCGACGCCGCCCTCCTGCTCGACGCGGCGAGCGGCAACCACGAGGGCGATCTGCACCGGCCGCCCGCCGTCGACGCCTCCGCGGCCGTCGGGCGGGACCCGGGGCGGCTGCGCGTCGCCCTCTCCCTGAAGCCGCCGTTCACCGCGCTGCCCGCACGGCTGGACGCCCGCGTGGAGAAGCGGGTGCGGGCGCTCGCGGAGCGGCTCGCCGCGCTCGGGCACGTGGTGGAGGAGGCGGAGCCCCGGTACGGGCAGATCGGGCTGACGTTCATCCCGCGGGCCACGGCCGGGATCGCCGAACGGGTCGGCGCCATCACCGAGCAGGGCCTCCTCGACCGACGCACCCTCGACGCCGCCCGCCTCGGCCGGCTGCTCGGCGGGGCGCCGCTGCGGCTGGCCCGCCGCGCGGAGGTCACCCTGCACCGGCGGATCGGCGCGCTCTTCTCGTCGTACGACGTGCTGCTGGCGCCGACGACCGCCGCTCCCCCGCCCCGCGTCGGGTCCATGCTGAACCTCGGCGGACTCGGCACCGACCGCGCGATGATCGCGGCCTGCCCGTACGCCTGGCCGTGGAACGTGCTGGGCTGGCCCGGGGTGAACGTCCCGGCGGGGTTCGTGGACGGCGGGCTGCCGGTGGGCGCGCAGTTGCTCGGCCCCGCGAACAGCGAACCTCTTCTGCTGTCGCTGGCCGCGCAGTTGGAGGCGGACCAGCGCTGGCACGAGCGTTGGCCGCCGGAGCACGCGCCCGCGAACTCGCCCGCCGTGTGAGCGGGTTCGGTGCCCGGGGTACGACCCGTACGCTGTGACCATGGACGAAGCGTCGATGGTCGGGCTGATGGGACGGGTGACCGGTGCGGTCGGTCCCGGGCTCGTCGGGGAGGTGATCGTCCGGGTGCGGGGCGGCGCCGAGCACTTTCTCGCCTACCCCGCCTCCGCGAGGGACCGGATCGAGCCGGGGACCCTGGTGATGGTGATGGAGTATCTGCCCCCGCGCACCGTGTACGTGTCTGCGGCGTACGACAGTTGACGGTCCGTGAGGTGTCCGGGCCGCGCTCTGTCGGCTTTCGGGAACCGGTTGGCATCAGGACTGCAACAACGGGCTCCCGGCACCTGTACCACCGCTGGGCCGCGCGGGACACTCCCGAAGTTCGGTGCCGAAAGGGCACCTGGCCTAGGGGGGTGTGCCGATGTTCATCGGCATCATCGCGGGGGCGACCGCAGCGGTCGCTGTGGTTCTGATCGCTCTGTTCAAGCTGATGTGGCGTGTCGCCGAACCGAACGAGGCTCTGATCATCTCGGGCTCCAAGCACAAGATGGAGGGCCTGACGGAAGGCATGAACTTCCGTATCGTCACCGGGCGCGGCACGCTCGTCCTGCCCGGTATGCAGGCCGTGCGCAAGCTGTCGCTCGATCTGAACCAGACCGAGCTGGCCGTGGAGTGCGTGACCTTCCAGGGCATCCCGTTGAAGATCCGGGGCGTGGTGATCTTCAAGGTGGGCGACGACTTCGTGTCCATCGCCAACGCCGCCCGCCGCTTCCTCGGCCAGCAGAAGCGGGTCTCGGAGCGGGTGCACAACGTGTTCGCCGGTCATCTCCGGTCCATCGTGGGCGGGTTGACGGTCGAGGACATGATCCGCGACCGCGAGAAGCTGACCGGTCAGACGCGGGCCGCGTGCGGTACGGAGATGGAGAAACTGGGTCTGATCGTCGACTCGTTGCAGATCCACGAGATCGAGGACCCGACCGGCTACATCAAGAACCTGGCCATGCCGCACGCGGCGGCCGTCCAGCGGGACGCCCGTATCGCCCAGGCCGAGGCCAACCGGCTCGCCACCGAGGCCGAGCAGCAGGCCGCGGCCCGTATGGCGGAGGCCACCCGGGACAGTGAGATCCTCCAGGCCGGCTATCAGGCCGAGCGGGACAACGCCTCGGCGCGGGCCAAGCAGGCCGGTCCCCTCGCCGAGGCGGCCGCCCTCCAGGAGGTCGTCGTCCAGGAGACCCGGGTCGCGGAGCTGGCGGCGGCCCGGCGCGAGCAGCAGCTCCAGGCGGACGTCCGCAAGCCGGCCGACGCCAAGGCCTACGAGAAACGAACACTCGCCGAGGCCGAGCGCGACGCCCGTATCTCCGCCGCGCAGGCCAAGGCCAAGGAGACCGAACTGGCGGCCGCCGCCGAGGCGACCGCGACGCAGGTCACCGGTGAGGCCGAGGCCGCCGCCCGGCAGGCCAAGGGTCTCGCGGCCGCCGAGGCCACGCGGGCGAAGGGGCTCGCCGAGGCCGAGGGCATCAAGGCGCGCAGCGCCGCGCTGGCCGAGAACCAGGAGGCGGTGATCGCGCAGCAGCTGGCCGAGCGGTGGCCGGAGATCGTGCAGGCGGGGGCGTCCGCGTTCGGGAACGTCGACAACATGGTGCTGCTCAACGGGGCCGACGGGATGGCGGACATGTTCGCCAAGGCGCTCACGATGGGCGGGACCGGGCTGGGGCTGGCGCGGCAGTTGTTGTCGTCCATGAACCAGAACGGGGTGCCCGCAGACGGCCCGGCGGGGGTCAATGGGGTGCCCGTGGAGAAGGTCGCCGTGGAGAGGGTGCAGGTCGACAAGGAGTCGTAGTGCGCCGTAGCTCCGGCTGTGAGGGGTCGGCTGCGGGTCGTACATGGCTGGTCGCGCCCACGCGGCGGAGCCGCACATGGACACGGACCCGCGCCCCTGTCGGGGCGCGGGTCGCGGCAACGGCTAGCGTGAGCGCGTGACTTCCTTCGCCGAGCAGGACGTGCCGGGGCGCTACGGGCCCTTCGCCACCACCGAGGCCGATCCCCGTGAGGTCGGGCGGGTGCGGACCGAGTACTCGCCCGCGTACGACGGGGACCCGGATCCCGGGGAGATCGTCTGGACGTGGGTGCCGTACGAGGAGAACGACGGGCGGGGGAAGGACCGGCCCGTGCTGGTCGTGGCACGGGAGGCCGGAGGGACCCTGCTCGCCGTGCAGTTGTCGAGCAAGCGGCACGACGGGGACCGGGAGTGGGTGCCGATCGGGAGTGGCCCGTGGGACCGCTCGGGCCGGGACTCGTGGGTGGACGTGGACCGGGTGCTGCGGCTGCACGAGGCGGGGATGCGGCGGGAGGCGTGCGCGCTGGACCGGATGCGGTTCAACTCCGTGGTGCACCGGCTGCGGGAACGGTACGGGTGGCGTTAGGGCCCTTGTGAGCGATCGCCGTGGCGGAAGGAGCGGCGGCCGAGCGACGGCGACGAGATCGTCTGCCACGCGCGGGTTCCGCCCAGCGGCACTGCACGAGGTGCGCGGAGACCTTTCGGCGCACGACGGTGACGACGGGTGACGACAGGCGCGTTCGGCCCGGCGGCCGATCACGGCCGAACGGTCGTCCGCGGGCCGTCCCGGGTCGGTAGCGGGGGCTACGGGAGCCGTGCGGGACCGGGGCCCATCGCTCGGCTGAACTCGCGTTCGAAGGCGGTGCGGACCGTGGCGCCCCGCGTGCGGTCCAGCACTCCGAACACCACGTGCGCGAAGTGGCCCTCGAACCGGCCGCCGTCCGTGAGCAGGGTACGGAAAGCCGTCGCCACCTGCGCCGGGTCGTTGCCGAAGACGCCGCAGCCCCAGGCGCCGAGGACCAGCCGCCGGTAGCCGTGGGCCGCGGCTGTCTCCAGGACGCGTTCCGCGCGTACGGCGAGGGCGCGCGGGAGTTCCGGTGCGCGCTCCGGTGCCGTGCGGCGGACGACCGACGCGTTCGGGGCCGCCGAGGTCAGGAAGCCGGCCGTGTACGGGGTGTCCAGGAGCGTGCCCCGGTCGTCCCGGAAGACGGGGACGGCCGGTGAGTGGATGACACGGTCCGTGTAGAACGGATCGCGGTGGGCGCGGTGGTGGTCGTAGAAGGCGCGGGCCTCGCGGACGCAGGTGTACAGGGCGGAGGCCCGGCAGAGGGCTTCCTCCTGGGCCTGGGCGCCGTTGAGGTAGCCGCCGCCCGGGTTGCGGGCGGAGGAGAAGTTGAGGACGGCCACGGGGGCGGGGTCGGCTGCGGTCAGACGGCGGGCGGCTTCCAGACTGCTCTCGCCGGTGACCTCGACGGTCGACGGGACCAGGTCGCCGACCGGTGGGAACGGCACGGGGGCCGGGCCGTACAGGCGGGTGCCGGAGCGTGCTGCCTCGATCCCGGCCGCGAGGGAGACCTCGTGGCCTGCCGGGGCCCGGTAGCCGCCCGCAGCCACGATCCGCTCGGTCTCGTCCGCGATTCCCCGCAGGCGGGCGCTCATCGCGTCCCCGCCCGGTCTCGCGCGAGCGCTGCCCGCGCGTACTCCCCCGTCGTGCTCATGGACGCATCCTGGGCGATCCTGGTGAGTGACCGCAACGGAGTTTCCTCGCGTGAATGACCCGGTACGAGTACGGGAAGAGGTGCCAGGAGTTCCCGGAAACGAAGATCCCCGATCCGCATTGCCACGATGTGCCCCCTTGTGCGGAAGCGGCGCAAGGGTTTTGGGTGGGACGAGCGCGCCGCCGGTCCGGCCCCACCGGGCGGGGACCGACGGCTTGGATGACGAGATGGCATCTCAGGAGGATCCCGACATGTCAGATTCGACGAGTGGCTGTACGGAGCACCGCTCCCGGGTCACCGAGGCGGAGGTGGAGGCCCTGGTACGGGGCATCTGCTTCAAGACCGGTCCGCCCCGCACCCTCGGTGTCGAGCTGGAATGGCACGTCCACGAGCTGCGTGACCCGCGGCTCCCGGCAACACCCGCACGACTCGAAGCGGCCTACGCCGCACTGCGCGACCTGCCCCTGAACTCGTCCCTGACCGTCGAACCCGGCGGCCAGCTGGAGCTCAGCTCGGCACCGGCCGGCTCCCTGATGGAGTGCGTCGGGTCCGTCTCGGCCGACCTCACCGCCGTACGCGCGACGCTGCGCGAGGCGGGTCTCGGCATCAGCGGCCACGGCCACGAACCCTGGAACCCCCCGACCCGCTACCTCCACGAGCCCCGCTACGAAGCGATGGAGAGCTATCTCGACCGCTTCGGGCCCGAGGGGCGGGCCATGATGTGCTCCTCCGCCTCGGTGCAGGTGTGTCTCGACGCCGGGTACGAGGAGCCCGGCCCCCTCGGCCACCGGCGGCGCTGGTGGCTGTCGCACCAGCTCGGCGCCGTGCTGGTGGCGGCGTTCGCGCACTCCCCGCTGGCGCGCGGCGAGGTCACCGGCTGGCGTTCGACCCGGCAGGCGCTGTGGGCCGCCATGGACCCCGGGCGGACGGACGCGCCCTCGCTGGACGGCGACCCGCGCACGGCGTGGGCCCGGCTGGTGCTGGACGCGCCCGTGATGTGCGTACGGGCCGACGAGGGTCCCTGGGGTGTGCCCCGAGCGATGACGTTCCGGGAGTGGACGCGGTCCGACACCCCGCCGAGCCGCGCCGACCTCGACTACCACATGACGACGCTGTTCCCGCCGGTCCGCCCGCGTGGCCATCTGGAGTTCCGCATGATCGACGCGCAGCCGGGCGAGGACGGGTGGATCGTGCCGCTCGCCGTGACGGCGGCGCTGTTCGAGGACCCCCAGGCCGCCGAGACCGCGTACCGGGCCGTCAAGCCCCTCGCGGAGCGGGCCGGTTCGCGACCGGCACCGCGCAATCCGCTGTGGGAGGCGGCCGCCCGGGACGGGTTGGCCGATCCCGAACTGCGGGAGGCGGCGGTCGTCTGCTTCGCCGCGGCGGCCGAGGCGCTGCCCGGACTCGGGGCGAGCCCCGAGGTGCTGGACGCGGTCGTGGCGTACACCGACCGCTATGTGGCCCGGGGCCGCTGCCCCGCCGACGATCTGCTCGATCTGTTCCACGGGAAGGACATCCCCGCATGACCGCACCCGAGACGCCGGCTCCGACGGCCGACGCCGACCCCGACATACTCCGGGGGCGCGCGCTGGCGGCGCTGACCACGGCCCGGGCCCGCACCGCACTCCTGACCACCGCCGTCGACGAACCCGATCTCACCGCGCAGCACTCACCGCTCATGTCGCCCCTGGTGTGGGACCTCGCCCACATCGGCAACCAGGAGGAGCTGTGGCTGCTGCGGAACGTCGCCGGGCGGGAGGCGATACGGCCCGAGATCGACGGGCTGTACGACGCCTTCGAGCATCCGCGCGCCGAGCGGCCCTCACTGCCGCTGCTGCCGCCCGAGGAGGCCCGCCGGTATCTGGCGGAGGTACGTGGCCGGGCACTGGACGTGCTGGAGAGCGCCGACTTCCACGGCACCCGGCTCACCGACGCGGGCTTCGCCTTCGGCATGATCGCCCAGCACGAGCAGCAGCACGACGAGACGATGCTGATCACCCATCAGCTCCGCAAGGGGCCCGCCGTGCTGTCGGCGCCGGACCCCGAGCCGGTCCCGCTGTACACGGGTCCGTCCGAAGTCCTCGTCCCCGGCGGGGAGTTCGTGATGGGCACCTCGACCGAGCCATGGGCGCTGGACAACGAGCGGCCGGCGCACCGGCGGATCGTCCCGGCGTTCCACATCGACACCACTCCGGTGACGAACGGCGCCTACCAGGCGTTCATCGAGGACGGCGGCTACGACGACGAGCGCTGGTGGACGGCCGAGGGCTGGGACCACATCCGTGCGCACGGCATCCACGCGCCGCTGTTCTGGCGGCGCGACGGCCGGCAGTGGCTGCGGCGGCGCTTCGGGGTCACCGAGGTGGTACCGGCCGACGAACCGGTGCTGCACGTGTGCTGGTACGAGGCCGACGCGTACGCCCGCTGGGCGGGCCGACGGCTGCCCACGGAGGCCGAGTGGGAGAAGGCCGCCCGGCACGACCCGGTCACCGGCCGCTCCGCCCGCTACCCGTGGGGCGACGCCGATCCGGAGCCCGAGCACGCCAACCTGGGGCAGCGACATCTGCGCCCGGCACCGGCCGGCAGCTATCCGGCGGGGGAATCTCCGCTGGGCGTACGGCAGTTGATCGGCGATGTGTGGGAGTGGACGTCGAGCGACTTCCTGCCCTACCCGGGGTTCACGGCGTTCCCGTACAAGGAGTACTCGGAGGTGTTCTTCGGCCCCGAGTACAAGGTGCTGCGCGGTGGCGCGTTCGCCGTGGACCCGGTGGCGTGCCGGGGGACGTTCCGCAACTGGGACTATCCGATCCGGCGGCAGATCTTCAGCGGCTTCCGCACCGCCCGGGACGCCTCACCGGAGGTCCGCTGATGTGCCGTCATCTCGCTTATCTCGGGCCGGAGTCGGCGCTGGGCCGGGTCCTGGTGGATCCGCCGCACAGCCTGTTCCGGCAGTCGTGGGCGCCCCGGCGGCAGCGGCACGGGACGGTCAACGCCGATGGTTTCGGAGTCGGTTGGTACGCCGAGGGCGACCCGGTGCCAGGGCGCTACCGCCGCTCCGGGCCCATCTGGGGGGACCTGTCCTTCACCGACCTGGCCCGGGTGGTCCGCTCCGGGGCGCTGCTGGCCGCCGTACGGGACGCCACGGTGCCGGGGGCGGACAACGAGGCCGCCGCGGCGCCGTACGCCGCCGGGCCCTGGCTGTTCAGCCACAACGGGGCGGTCGCCGGCTGGCCCCGGTCATTGGGGCACCTCGCGGACGGTCTGCCCGCCGCGGAGCTGCTGTCGATGGAGGCCCGCAACGACTCCGCGCTGGTGTGGGCGCTGGTCCTGAACCGGCTGCGCGCGGGCGACGAGGAGGGCCAGGCGCTCGCCGACACCGTCCTCGACGTCGCGCGGGCGGCGCCCGGCTCACGGCTCAACCTGCTGCTGACCAACGGGGAGGCGATCGCCGCGACGGCCTGGGGCGACACGCTGTGGTACCTCGCCGAACCCGGCCGCAGCACCGTCGTGGCCTCCGAGCCGTACGACGACGATCCGCACTGGGTGGAGGTCCCGGACCGCACGCTGCTGGCGGCGAGCCGTACGGACGTCCTGCTCACCCCGCTCAAGGAGTTGGAGGAGCCCATCCGCCCGCACGACGAGTCCGCCTCCGCACCGCCGAAGGAGCCTTCCGCGTGAGCCCGTTCCTCCTCACCCGCACCCTGCCCGAGGACGCCACGGACGCGGCTCTGCGCGCCGACGTCCTGGAGGGCCTGACCCGCACCCCGAAGACGCTGCCGCCGAAGTGGTTCTACGACGCGCGCGGCAGCGAACTCTTCGAGAAGATCACCGAGTTGCCCGAGTACTACCCGACGCGTGCCGAGCGGGAGATCCTCGTCGGCCGGGCCGGCGAGATCGCCGCGGCGAGCGGTGCGCGCACCCTGGTGGAGCTGGGGTCCGGCTCCTCCGACAAGACCCGGCACCTGCTGGACGCGATGCCGGGCCTGCACACCTATGTGCCGGTGGACGTGAGCGAGAGCGCGCTGCGGCAGGCGGGCGAGGCGCTGGTCGCCGAGCGGCCGGGGCTGAACGTGCACGCGCTGATCGCCGACTTCACCGCCGGGCTGGAACTGCCCGAGACGCCGGGGCCGCGGCTGGTGGCGTTCCTGGGCGGCACGATCGGCAATCTGGTGCCGGCGGAGCGCACCGCGTTCCTGACCGCCGTACGGGGCCTGCTGGCGCCGGGTGACGCGCTGCTGCTGGGCACGGACCTGGTCAAGGACGAGGACGTCCTGGTCGCGGCGTACGACGACGCGGCCGGTGTGACGGCCGAGTTCAACAAGAACGTGCTCGACGTGGTCGACCGGGAGCTGGGGGCGGACTTCGATCCGGACGCGTTCGACCATGTCGCCCTCTGGAACGCGGAGTGCGAGTGGATCGAGATGCGGCTGCGGTCCCGCACGGCGCAGACCGTGAAGATCCCGGCGCTCGACCTCGCGGTCGATTTCGCGGCCGGGGAGGAACTGCGGACCGAGGTGTCCGCGAAGTTCAGGAGGGAGGGGGTGCGGGCCGAACTGGGTTCTGTGGGGTTGGAGTTGACCCACTGGTGGACGGATGAGCAGGGCCGGTTCGCGTTGTCGTTGAGCGGGGTGGGGTAGGGGGCCGCGTTGCGGGGTGCGTTGTCGGGTGCGGCCCGGTGGGGCTTCTCGCCCAGTCCCCGTGCCCCTGAAAGGCCTCCGGCCTGTCGGGCCGAAAAAGCACAGGGCGCGGCCCCTGCTTTTCCAGGGGCGCGGGGAACTGCGCGACCAGCCCCCACCGGACCCGCACCCGGCGACGAAACAGGCACCCCCACCCCGCCCCCTCGCGAACCGGCGGAGCCTGAGGCACCGTGGAGTGACGTGTGGCGCATCGGCCACCGGTGGAGCACGCGACAAGGAGAACCCGCATGACCGACCACGTGTACCGGGTCACCGAGATCGTCGGCAGTTCGGCCGAGAGCGTCGACCACGCCATCCGCAACGGCGTCACCCGCGCCGCCCAGACCCTGCGCAACCTCGACTGGTTCGAGGTGACGCAGGTCCGGGGGCACATCGAGGACGGCCAGATCGCGCACTACCAGGTCGGCCTCAAGGTCGGCTTCCGGCTGGACGAGTCGGACTGAGGAAGAGGAACCGGGGCGGCCCGACCCTCAGGTCCGGCCCTCCCGCTCCTGCGCCACCTTCAGCGCGGCGGAGGCGGCGGCCCAGCGCGCCCGTACGACCGTGAAGCCCGCCCGCTCCGCGTCCTCGCAGACGAGTTCGTCGTCGTCCACGAGGACGCGGATCTCGCGGGTCCGGGCCAGCTCGCGGAGGATCTCCAGCTTGGTGCGGCGGGCGGGCCTGCGGTCGTTGTTCCGGCGCATCCAGATCCGCCCCTCCGGCAGGCCCTGCGCGGCGAGCCAGTCGACGGTGTCGCGGCGGCAGCGCTCGGGGCGCCCGGTCAGATACACGACCTCGCACTCCTCGGCGCTCTCCCGCGCGAGCGCCACGCCCTCGGCCAGCGGCGGGTCCTGCGGCGCGGCGGCGAAGAACGCGTCCCAGTCGCGCGGGCTGCGCTCCAGGAACCGCTGCCGGTGCGCGGTGTCGGCGAGGGTGTTGTCCAGGTCGAAAACGGCGAGGGGCCGGTCGTTGTCGGTCACGGCACCAGCCTAGGCAGCCGCTGACTCGTGTCGTCCCTCGTCGCTTCACACAACAACCACGAACCCCGCCGGTAGCTTGAGGTTTCAAACGTTAGGGTCGTCATCTCTCCCCCCACCCAGCACAGGAGAATCGGCGTGCCTGACGGCGAAGTGATCGTGATCGGCGGCGGATACGGCGGCATCCGCCTCGCCAAACAGCTGGACGAGATCGCACGGGTCACCCTCGTGGACCGCAAGGAGGTCTTCTTCCACCGCATCGCCGCGCTGCGCGCGGGCGTGCGCGAGGCCTGGACGACCACCCCCTTCATCCCCTACGACCGACTGCTGCGCCACGGCCGTGTGGTCGTCGGCAAGGCGGTCGACATCGACACCGGCGAACGGCAGGTGCATCTCGCCACGGGCGAGCGGCTGCCGTACGACGTGGTGGTGATCGCGACCGGCGCGGACTATCCCGAGCCGGCGCGTTTCCTCGGCACCACCTCCGAGGAGGCGGGCAAGACCTTCGCCGCGCACCAGGAGAGCGTGGCCGCGGCCGAGCACGTCCTGATCGTCGGCGGCGGCCCCGGTGGCGTGGAGCTCGCCGCCGAGATCCGGCTGGCCCGCCCGGACGCGCGGGTCACCCTCGCACACGCGGGCTCGGAACTGCTCAGCTCCACCGGCAGCAGGTGGGCCGGGCGGCGGGCCCTGACCTGGCTGGAGTCGCACGACGTGGACGTGCGGCTCGACTCGTTCGTCTCCCAGGGCCCCGACTTCGGCACCTACCGGGACGGCCGGGGCGGCATCATCGAGGCGGACCTGTCGTTCTGGGCCAACGGCACCACGCCGAACACGCTCTGGCTGCGGCTGGCCGGGCACGGGGCGTGGCTGAACGAGGCAGGACAGGTCAAGGTCGACCGGATGCTGCGGGTCGACGGGCGGCTCGACGTGTTCGCGGTCGGCGACGTCAACGACGTGAGCGAGCTGAAGGTCTCCCCCGTCGCGTTCGCCCAGGCGGACATCGCCGCCCACAACATCCGTGCGTACCTGGCGAGTTCGGGCCGGCACCGCAAGGAACCGCGCGTGTACCGGCCGATCCGGCGGACCCCGCTGATCATCCCTCTCGGCTCGGCCGACGGGATCACGCTGGTGCCGGTGCCGGGTGGGGAGACGGCCGTGCTGGGGGGTCGGACGTCGACACTGGCGAAGGCGAAGACCCTGATGACGCCGTATGTACGGAGGCAGTTGGGCTACTGAGGGGCGGGGGCGCATGCGGGTGGGGGTGCGTTGTCGGGTGCGGGTCCGGTGGGGGCTTCTCGCGCAGTTCCCCGCGCCCCTGAAAGGCCTCCGGCCTTTCGGGCCGAAAAAGCGAGGGGCGCAGCCCCTGCTTTTTCAGGGGCGCGGGGAACTGCGCGAGAAGCCCCACACACCCGCACCCGACAGCGCACCCCAGTCACCCACCCCCTCAATCCGCCCGCACACCCCCCGCCTCCTGCTCCCCCACTTCGTTCGCATGCGTGAGAAAGTCGTCGACCATCCGGTGGAACAGCCCCGCGAGCTGCCGCAGCTCCTGCGGGGACCACTCGGCGAGCGCCATCTGCATCCCGCGCACCCCGGCCTCGCGGATCCGCCCGATCGCCTCCTTGCCGGCCGACGTCAGCTCGATGCGCTGGGCGCGGCGGTCGTCCGGGTCGGGTACGCGGGTGACGTAGCCCGTCCGCTGGAGCTGCTGGACCTGGCGGGTGACATGGGAGGCCTCGACGCCGAGCCGGTTGGCCAACTCCCCCGGGCGCAGCGGCTCGGAGTCGGCGATCTGCCGCAGCAGGGCCACGGCGGCACGGTCCAGCGGCACGCCGGCCAGGCTCATCAGGCGTTCGTGGGCGCGGGCCCGGGTGCTGAGGTAGGTGATGCGGGTGAGGGCTCGCTCGATCTCGATCACTTCCGCCGAGGCGGGGTCGGAGGGTAGCGGTGATGGGGACATGGGGACTACTTTACCATCTTGTTGCCTGACTCAAGTAAGTTCATGGTTCGGGTAGCCCCCGCGACCGAACGGAGCCCCATGTCCCTTCTCGCCCGCCCGGCGGTGGCCGCCTTCGCGGCCAAGGCGATGCAGCGTATCTCGTCGACGGCGAGCCGCCGGGCCGGCGGGCGGGGCTCCGCCGCCGGCCGGCGGGCCCGCCTTCCCGAATACGCCTGCGACACCCGCGAGTTGAGCATCCCCACCGCCTACGGGCCGGCCCGCGCGGTGCTGTACCTGCCCACCGCCGAGGACGCCCCTCCCCCGCCGGTCCACGTCAACCTCCACGGCGGCGGCTATGTCCTGCCCCAGATCGAGCCGGACGACGCGCTGTGCCGGTGCATAGCCGTGGAAGCGGGTGCGGCCGTGCTCAACGTGGACTACGTGGTCGCCCCGCAGCACCCGTTCCCGGCGCCGCCCCGGCAGGCGTACGAGATCGTGCGCTGGGTCGCCGGCCACGGGGCCGAGCACGGGTGGGACGGCGACCGGCTCTCGGTGGGCGGCCAGAGCGCGGGCGGCGGGCTCGCGGCGGCGGTGGCCCGCCAGGCGCTGGAGGAGGGCGGCCCCTCGATCGCGCTCCAGGTCCTGCACTACCCGCCGCTCGACCTCGCCACCGCCGCCCGCGACAAGCGGGCCTCGATCGCGGAGCCGATGCTGCGCCCGTGGATGGCGGACGTCTTCGACAGCGCGTACATCCCGGACCCGGAGCGGCGCGCGGACCGGCTGGCCTCGCCGGCGCACCCCTCGGACACGGCCGATCTCCGGGGCATCGCCCCGGCCTTCGTCGTCACCGCCGAGTTCGACCTGCTCAAGTCCGAGGGCGTCGCCTACGCCGACCGGCTGCGCACCGCCGGGTCCCTGGTCGGCCACCACGACGTGCGCGGCGCCGACCACGGTTACGACACCGGCGACGACGCCCGGGCCCGCGAGGTGTACCCGCTGATCGCCGCGCGCGTGCGGCAGGCCCTGCACGGCGGGGCGGCCGAGGGGACGCCGTAGGGCGCCGAGCCCGGGGCCGAATGCGGCACCGGAGTCGTCCGTGCGCTCAGCGGCTCGGCATGAGCATGCTGAGCGCGTTCGCCGCGACGACCGCGCCGATCGCGGCCCACTCGATCCCGTCCAGCTCCTGCCCGAGCATGATCCAGCCCGCGAGCGCGGCCAGCACGGGGTTGACGCTCATGAAAAGCCCGAACACCTGGGCGGGCACCCGGCGCAGGGTGAACACGTCCGCGAGGTACGGCACGGCCGAGGCGAGGATCCCGGCGGCGATCGCGTACCCGACGGCCCCGGCCGTCGGTGGGTTCCGTACGACCACGACGGCACCGACCGGCAGGAAGGCCAGGGCGGAGAGACCCGCGGCGGCCGCGGAGCCCTGCGCGCCCGGGATACGGCGGCCCACCGTGCGGTTGAGGAGGATGTACGACGCCCAGCAGACGGCGGCCAGGAGACCGAGGCCCATGCCGAGGTGGTCGGCGGAGGGCTGGGGCCGCATCAGGGTGACCACGCCGAGGCCGGCGATCAGCGCACAGCACGCGTCCACCCGGCGGCGCGAGCCGGCCAGGGCGACGGCGAGCGGCCCGAGGAACTCCAGGGTCACCGCGAGGCCCAGGCCGATGCGGTCGACGGCCGTGTACAGCGACAGGTTCATCGTCCCGAACACCAGCGCCAGCAGCACCACCGGCCACCACTGCCGGGCGGTGAACGACCTCAGCCGGGGTCGGCCGACGGCCACGAGGACGACCGCGGCGACGTACTGCCGGATCGCGACGACCCCGGCGGGCCCCAGCACCGGGAAGGCCAGCGCCCCGAGCGCGGCCCCGACCTGGTTGGAGGCACCGCACCCGACCATGGTGAGAACACCGGCCAGCCGCGAGCCACCCGGCCCGGGAAGAGGACCGGGAGCCGGGGCGGAGGCGGCGGACGCGGGGAGGGGACCGGAGGGGGCCGGCGCGGAGCCGGCGGCGGGGCGGGCGGCGGTGTCCATGGGCCGATCGTGCGCCCGGGCCCGTCTTGCGCAAAATGCATCCGCGTCCCGATCCATACGCCTCAGTCATCCATACGCTGGAGTCATGGACGCACACGGCGACACGGAACCGGTCGGGAAGGTCGAGCTGCGGCAGCTGCGCTGTCTCGTGGCGATCGTCGACGAGGGCACCTTCACCGACGCGGCCCTCGCTCTCGGCGTCTCCCAGGCGGCGGTCTCCCGCACCCTGGCCTCGCTCGAACGGGCCCTGGGTGTACGGATGTTGCGGCGGACCTCGCGCGAGGTGACGCCCACGCCGACCGGACTGCGGGTGGTCGCGCACGCCCGGCGGGTGCTCGGCGAGGTCGACGACCTGGTGCGGGAGGCCACCTCGGGGCAGGCGCGGCTGCGGATCGGGTACGCCTGGTCGGCGCTGGGCCGGCACACGCTGACGTTCCAGCGCCGCTGGGGCGCCGCGCACCCGGCGACGGACCTGCAGTTCGTCCGGGCCAACTCCCCCACCGCCGGGCTGGCGGAGGGCTCGTGCGACCTCGCGGTGGTCCGGCGGGCGGTGGACGACCGCCGGTTCGACTCGGCGATCGTGGGGCTGGAGCGGCGGCTGTGCGCGATGGCGAGCGACCATCCGCTCGCCCGGCGCCGCTCGGTGCGGCTCGCCGATCTGAGCGGGTTCACCCTGCTGGTCGACCGCCGCACCGGCACCACCACCACCGACCTGTGGCCGCCCGGTTCCCGTCCAGCGACGGAGCGGACGCACGACGTCGACGAATGGCTGACCACCATCGCCACGGGCCGGGCCGTCGGCGTGACCGCGGAGTCCACCGCGAACCAGTACCGGCGGCCCGGTGTCGTCTACCGGCCGGTGCGCGACGCCGAGCCGATCGCCGTCCGGCTGGCCTGGTGGCGGGACGACCCGCATCCCGCCGCCCCGGCCGCCATCGAACTGCTCACCGCGCTCTACCGCACCGGCTGAGCCGCCGCCGCCTCCCCCGTCCTCGGCGTCAGCCGCAGCACGGTGCCCTCACCGTTGGCGGACAGCAGGAGGGTGCCGTCCGGGGCGGCCGCGAGGCCCGCGAAACGCCGGGCCATCCCGGGCATGACGTCCGCGAACAGCGCCGGTTCGGTGCGCGGGACGACACCCGGCGGCGGGCCCACCGGCAGGTCCTCCGCGTCGGTCCGCCGCTCCCCGGTGGTGAGACGGACCGCGCTCAGCGTGCGGGACCCCGTCTCCACCACGAAGAGGTCGTCACCGAGGACGGCCAGCCCCTGGGGTGCGGCCAGCCCGTCCGCGACCACGGCCGTGGTGCCGTCCGCCTCGATCCGGAGCACGGTTCCGAGGCGCTCCTCGCTGACGTAGAGGCGGCCCTCCGCGTCGAGGGCCACGTCCGTGGGCCGGTCGAGGCCCTCGGCGAGCGCGGTCACGGTGGCCGCACCGGAGTCGGTGCCGTCCTCCGCGAGGGCCACCACACGGCCGGCGCCGGTCTCGGCGACCACGAGGGAACCGTCCGGCGCGACGGCGATGCCGATGGGCCGGTCCAGCCCGCGCGCCCGCTCCCGGAGCGCCCCGCACTTCGGGTCGTAGGTCTGCACCGTGCCGAACTGCGAGGTGTAGTGCAGCAGTTCACCGTCGGCGGTGACGCCGTGGGCGAAGGGCAGCAGCAGCGGCGTCGCCACCTCCTTCGGCGTCGGGCTCGCCAGCCGGTAGTGGTCGGCCGCGTAGACCGTGCCGCCGAGGTCGACGGTCACCCCGTAGGGGCCGTCGAGACCCGGCGGCACGATCTCGCGGGTGCGGCCGTCGGGGTGCAGCTCCGTGACGCCGCCGCTCGCGTAGCTGGAGACGAACATGCGGTTCTCGTCGTCGAACGCCGCGTTGTCGAGGCCCTTCAGCCCGCTGGTGACGAGGGTGCGGCTGCCGTCGCCGTGCAGGTCGACACGGGTGACGATGCCCTCGACGCCCCGGGAGAGGACGTGCAGGACTCCGCCCCGGTCGAAGCGGACCGCGACCGGCTCGTGCACGTCCTCGGCGACCACCTCGGGCCTCCCGCCGTCCGGTGGGATCCGCCAGACCTGACCGGTGATCATGTGCGGGTAGTAGAGGTGTCCGTCCGGGCCGAGCTGCATCGCGTTGCCGAGGGCGAGCCCCTCCGTGAGGACGACCGGGTCGTCGCCGTCCGGGAACAGCTCCATCAGCCTGCCGTCAGGCTTCATCTCGTTGACGAAGAGCCGGTCGCCGACACAGGTGATGCCGTTGGGGTTGGTGACGTCGTCGGAGACGAGGTGGTACGCCCCCGCCGGGCTCCGCCGCCACACCCGGCCCGGCACCAGGTCGGCTATGTACATCGAACCGTCGGCGCCGAAGGCGAGGTCGTCCGGCGACTGCACGGGACCGTCCATCGGGACGACGACATCCACGTCCCCGGTCGCGGTGTCGACGGCGCTGATCTGTCCCGCGAGGTACTGCGCCACGTACAGCCGTCCGTCGGGGCCGAAGGCGACGCCGTTGGAACCCCACAGCGGGTTCGGCGGGTTGAGCCGCCGCGCCTCCCAGCGGGCGCTGGTGGTCCGCAGCTCGCCGCTCTGGTCGTACCGGTTGGGCCGTCCGCTCCGGTGCTCACTCCGCGTGGTCATGTCTGCTCCCGCCCGTCTCACTCGGCGCCCACGAGGACGTCGTCGATGCCGCCGTCCGCACGCCATCGCCTCAGCAGTTCGTGGAAGGCGACCGGTCCGTCGCCGTACGACTCGCTGCGCTCCCTCGGCCGGCCCTCGTTGTTGTAGTAGCCGGGGGTGCACTCCGCCTGGAACTGGTACAGGTCGGCGGCCTTCTCGCGGATGGTGGCGACCCAGGCGTCCTGGGCCTCGGCGCTCGGCTCGACGTACCGGGCGCGGCGCCTGCGGGCCTCGGCGACGACCTCGCCCACATGGATCGACTGTTGGTCGAGGATGTGGACGTAGTTGACGGCGCTGGCGTTCTGCAGGGGGCCGAGCTGGAAGAGGTTGGGGAAGCCGTGGCTGTAGAAGCCGTGGAGGGTCTTCGGGCCGGCCGTCATCCAGGTCTCCAGCAGACCGACGCCGTCCCGGCCGTACGCCGGGAGCCGGCCGGAGAGCAGCCCTGAGACGCCGACCTCGAAGCCGGTGGCGAAGATGACGCAGTCCACCTCGTACTCGACCCCGCCGACCACCACGGCCTTCTCGGTGACCCGTTCGACGCCGTGGGTGTCGGCGGTGTCGACGAGCGTGACGTTGGGCCGGTTGAAGGTCTGGAGGTAGTGGTCGCTGAAGGTGGGCCGCTTGCACATGTAGCGGTACCAGGGTTTCAGCTTCTCGGCGGTCTCCGGGTCCTCGACGAGGGTCGCCACGCGGTCGCGCAGCTCGTTCATCTTCTGGAAGTCGGCGATCTCGTAGGCCTGTTCGCGCTCGTCCGCCGGGACGTCCGCGTACGCGTCGGTCGGGATCAGCTTCTCCTGAAGGCGGGCGCTGCTGGTCCAGGCGTCGTTCACCAGGTCCTCCCCGGTCCGGATCCCGGTGACGGTCCTCAGGAAGTTGTCCATGCGCTCGGCCTGCCAGCCGGGGGCGAGGGTCTCGGCCCACGCCGGGTCGGTGGGCCCGTTGTCGCGCACGTCGACCGTCGAGGGGGTGCGCTGGAAGACGTACACATGGGCCGCGTCGGCTCCCAGATGGGGGACGACCTGGATGGCGGTGGCGCCGGTGCCGATCACGGCCACGCGCTTGTCGGCGAGGCCGGTGAGGCCCCCGCTCGCGTCACCGCCGGTGTAGTCGTAGTCCCAGCGGCTGGTGTGGAAGGTGTGGCCCTTGAAGGTCTCGATGCCGGGGATGCCCGGCAGTTTGGGCTGGCTGAGCGTACCGCTGGAGACGACCACGTACCGGGCGCGCATGCGGTCGCCCCGGTCGGTGCTGACGATCCACTCCAACTCGGTGTCGTCCCAGCGCAGTTCGGTGGCGACCGTGCGGAAGGCGGCGTCCCGGTAGAGATCGAAGTGCCGGCCGATCGCCCGGCTGTGCTGCCGGATCTCCTCGCCGGGCGCGTACTTCCACTTCGGGACGTAGCCCAGCTCTTCGAGCAGTGGCAGATAGATGTACGACTCGATGTCGCAGTGGATGCCGGGGTAACGGTTCCAGTACCAGGTGCCGCCGAAGTCGCTCCCCTTCTCGATCACCCGGATCGACTCGACGCCCGCCTGGCGCAGCCGGGCCCCGGCGAGCAGCCCCCCGAAACCGCCGCCCACGACGATCGCCTCGACGCGGTCGGTGAGCGGTGCCCGGGTGAACTCCCCGTCGGCGTACGGGTCGTCGTCGTAGTGCTCGAACTCGCCGGCGATCCGCTGGTACTGCCGCCCGCCGTCCGGGCGGATCCGGCGTTCACGCTCGGCGCGGTACCGGGCGCGGAGGGCGTCCGGGTCGAAGCCCAGCTCCTCGAGGTCGAGGGACGGCGGGCCGGACGGAGTGCGGGGGGTGGACATCGGTGTCCTCTCTTCGGGCCTTGGACCTCTGTGGTCATGGAGTCGTGCGGTGGAGCCCCGGCGCCCGGGGCGTCAGGCCGGTCGGTGGTGTCGCAGCCAGGCGGCCTGGCCGCCGTCGACGAGCAGGTCCGTGCCGGTGATGTAACGCGCCTCGGGGCCGAGGAGGAATGCCACGGCATCGGCGATCTCCGCCGGAGTGCCGGTGCGGCCCGCGCCGCTCGCCTCCAGCATGGCCAGCATGCGCGCGCCGCTCGGGCCGTCGGCCTCGGCCTTCGCCATGGCGGTGGCGACGACCCCCGGGCTGACGCTGTTGATCCGGGCGCCGCGCCGGCTCCAGGCGAGCGCGGCGGCCTGGACGCGCAGCTGGTTGGCCCTCTTGGACACGATGTACGCCCGTGTCGCGCTGTCCCCGACGGCCTTCACGGCACCGATGTCGAGGAGTTCCGCGGCCGGGGCCGTGGCGAGGGCGGTCTCGTCCGCGCGGCCGAGGGAGGCGACGTGGCCGGCCATGCTGGAGACGCACACCATGGCCGTGCCGGGCCCCGCCACGCCCTCGAACGCGTCGATGACGTGGACGGTGCCCAGCAGATCGACCTCCAGGATCGTCTCGGCGGAGCCCTGCGCGGCGGAGACTCCGGCGGTGTGCGCGACGGCGGTCACCCGGCCCGCACCGGCGGCCGCCGCCGCGAGCGCGTCGACGGACCCGCGGTCGGACACATCGGTGAGGACGCCCCGCGCCGTGTATCCCTCGTCGCTCAACGCACCTACCACACGGTCGAGTTGACCGCGTGAGGCGTCGGCGAGCAAGACCGTGCGTCCGCTGCCGATCCGGCGGGCGATCGCCACGCCCATACCGCCGGCGCCGGTGACGACGACCACGTCACGCGACGGGCCGGACCGCTGTTGCGTCATGGTCGACCTCCTTCGATGCCGCCGGGCCCTCCGGCGGGAACGTCTCGCGCCATCCGGCGCCGGAGGCGATGGCCTGCCGCCACCGCCGGATCGCCTTGGGCGGCATGCCGACCGCGAGCGCGCCGGTGACCCGGTCGTCGGTGCGGTAGACGGCGACGAAGCGGCGCTCGGCCGGATCGCCGTCCACGACCGCCACCTCGTCGTGGCCGCGCAGCCAGCCGTAGGCCTGCACCTTCATGTCGTACTGGTCGGACCAGAAGTACGGCACCGGGGCGAAGGCCCGGCGGGCCTCCCGATCGGCGGCGAGCAGGTTGCGGGCGGCCGCCATGCCCTGCTCGGCGGCGTTCGTACGGTGCTCGACGCGCATCGAGGTGCCGAACAGCGGGTTGTACCAGCGGGCCACGTCACCGGCCGCGTACACGTTCTTCGCGGCCTCGCAGTACTCGTCGCACAGCACGCCGTCTCCGAGGCCCAGGCCGCTGTCCGCCAGCCATTCGGTGTTGGGCCGCGAGCCGACGGCGACCAGCACCTCGTCGGCCTCGACCACCTCGCCGTCCGCGAGCCGCACCCCGTCCTCGGTCACCTCCGTGACGGTGACGCCGGTGCGCAGGTCCACCCCGTGGTCGAGATGGGCCCGGGACAGCACCGCGCCGACCCGCTCGCCGACCGCGTGCGCCAGCGGCACCGGCGCCGGTTCCAGCAGGGTGACCTCGGCGCCGAGCCGCCAGGCGACGGCGGCGGCCTCCGCGCCGAGGAACCCGGCACCGACCACCACCAGCCGGGTCCCCGGCGTCAGCCGGTCCCGCAGCGCCAGCGCGTCGTCCAGGGTGCGCAGCACGTGCGCGCCCTCACCGGGCAGCCGACGCGGGCGTACGCCGGTGGCGAGGACCAGTCCGTCGTACGGCACGGTGTCGCCGTCGGCGAGCCGTACCCGGTGCTCCCGCAGGTCGAGGCCGGTCGCGGCGGTCCCGAGACGCAGGTCCAGGTCGAGGCCGGCCAGGTGGTCCGGGGCGCGCAGGGTGAGCCGGTCGGTGTCCCACTCCGCCGAGAGGAGCTGCTTGGACAGCGGGGGCCGGTCGTACGGGGCGTGGGGTTCGTCGCCGACGAGGGTGAGCGTGCCGTCGTAGCCCTCGCGGCGCAGTGTCTCGGCCGCCGCCAGTCCGGCGGCCGAGGCACCCACGACCACGATCCGCCTCACTGGCCCACCAGTCGGATCGCGGCGGCGGGGCAGATCGCGATGGCCTCCTGCACCCCGTCCATCAGGTCGTCGGCGGGGTGCTCCTCCAGCAGGATCGCGACGCCGTCCTCGTCACGCTGGTCGAACACCTCGGGGGAGGCCATCACACACTGGCCGGAGGCCACGCACTTGGGTTCGTCGAGTTCCACACGCATGGGGTGCTCCTTGATTGGCGTGTACTTGTGGGGGGGGTGTCACCAGGTGACCGGCAGGCACTTCACCCCGTAGGTGGTGCCGGTGTGGTTGAAGGCCAGCTGGTCGAGGGGGGCGGCCGGGCGGAGGGTGGGGACGCGGCGGTAGAGCGTGCCGTAGACGACCTGGAGTTCGAGGCGGGCGAGGTTCTGGCCGAGGCACTGGTGGGGGCCGTAGCCGAACGCGTTGTGCCGGCGGGCGGGGCGGCTCAGGTCCAGGCGCTCGGCCTCCGGGAAGGCGCCGGGGTCCCAGTTGGCCGTCTGGAGGTCGAAGACGAGGCCGTCGCCCTTGCGGATGACCTGGCCGCCGATCTCGATGTCGTCCTTGGCGACCCGGCGCAGGCCCGAGTGCACGATGGAGAGGTAGCGCAGCAGCTCGTCGACGGCTCCCGCGACGACCTTCGGGTCCTCGGTGTCGCGCAGCACGGCCAGCTGGTCGGGGTGCTCGAACAGCGCGAGCGTGCCGAGGCTGATCATCGTGGCGGTGGTCTCGTGCCCGGCGATCAGCATGGCGACGCCCATGCTGACGGCCTCCTCGTGGGCCATCTCGCCGCTCTTGACCCGACCGGCCATCTCCGACAGCACGTCGTCGCCCGGCTCGACGAGCTTCTCCCGGAACAGGGCGTCCAGGTATCCGCCCAGGTTGCGGGCGGCGGCGGCCGCCTCCTCCGCCGTCAGGGCGCTGTCGAGGGCCCGGTTGCTGTTCTCCTGGAAGAACGCGTGGTCCTTGTACGGCACGCCGAGCAGGTCGGCGATGACCAACGAGGGCACCGGCAGGGCCAGTGCGGTGAGCAGGTCGGCCGGGTCGGGGCCGGCCAGCATGTCGTCGATCAGGTCGTCGACGATCTTCTGCACCGCCGGGCGCATGGCCTCGATCCGCTTCACCAGGAACGGCGCGTTGACCGAGCGGCGCAGCCGGGTGTGCTCGGGGGCGTCGGTGTTGGTGATCAGTTTCGGGGTGTGCGGGGCGATGGCGGCGCGGTGGGCGTTGACGTGGGGGAAGTCGGGCTCGTGGTCGTCGTTGCTGACGCGCGGGTCGGTGAGCAGGGTGCGCTGGTCGGCGTGCCGGGTGATCAGCCAGGGGGTGGTGCCGTTCCAGATCCGCACCTTGGTGACGGGCCGGTCGCCGCGGAGTTCAGCGGCGGCCGGGGGCGGGGCGAGCGGGCAGCCCGTCGCCCTCGGCATGGGGTACTCGGGGATCGGGCCGCCGGTGTCGGAATCGGCGTCGGTGAGGGTGTCGGCCATGGTCTCTCCTCGGTCGTGGGGGCTCCTGCGGGGTGGGGAGCGCCGGGGGATGCGTCGAGGCCTCGATGAACACATGCAAACAGAGCGGTCTGACGGCTCCCGGTCAGTCACCTGACAGAAAGCTGACGTGACTTGGATCACATAGGGGGTGGGGATGATGGTGGTGGGCGCGCCGACGGGGCGGGTTTCGGCCAACCAATGGGCCTTCACCAGTGACCAGTTGACGAACTCAGGCGCCTCCGGGGCGGAGCCCCTTCGGGCACACGGAAGGGCGGCACCAGAGGGGTCCGGTGCCGCCCTGTCGCGGGTGGGGCGGGTGTCAGCCGCCTCCGCGTGGCCGGGATGATTTGCTTCCCTGCGTGTGCGGCGGGGCCGTGTGCGGGTGGCGCGTTCAGCGGTCCCCGGTGGGGGTGCCGAGCCAGTAGCCGAAGCCACGGCGGGTGTGGATGAGCGGCGGGGCCTCGCGGTCGACCTTGCGGCGGAGCCGGGAGACCAGTTGCTCGATGGCGTTGTCGCCGTGGAAGTCGCCCCAGACGTAGCGGCCGATCTGCTCCTTCGACAGCACCTTGTGCGCGTTGACGAGGAGGTAGCGCAGGAGGCGGTACTCCGCCGGGGTGAGGTGCAGCGCCCGGCCCGCGCGCCGGGCCTGGCAGGCGGGGTCGTCCAGGACCAGGTCGCGGTAGGACAGCTCACTGTCCCGGCGGACGGGTTTTCGGCCACGGAGCAGGACCTGGGCGCGGGCCAGGACCTCGGCGATGCGGAAGGGTTTGGTGACGTAGTCCTGTTCACCGAGGCCGACCTCCGGGAGGAGGCTGCCGAGGGAGTCGTACCGGGTCAGGAACAGGACGGGTGGGCGGTGGGCCAGGGGGCGGCGCTCCCGGCCCAGGCCCTCCAGGTCCGGCAGCGCGAGGTCCAGTACGACCAGGTCGAAGCGTTGCTCGGTGAGCCGGGCCACGGCTGCCGCGCCCGACTCGGCCGTGTGGATCCGGTATCCCGCCAACTCCAGTGTGGTGGAGAGGAGTTCGGCCACGTCCTGGTCGTCGGCGACGACGAGGACGTGCTGGCCCGCGCCCCTGGGGAGCGACGGTTTCTCACTGGCACCGCCGTGCGTGGTCAAGGCCATTCGCGTCCGTCTCTTTCCTCACGGGGCGGGTCGGGCGTCGGTCGACATGGACGACACCCTACCCCTCTCGTTGCTTGACTCAAGTAAGTCTCCTGTGCTTGCCTCACTCAAGCAAGCAGACGTCAGCAGCAACCACGGAAGAGGACCTCACATGAGCAGCAACGGCCTCGACGGCCGCGGTGTCGTCGTCACGGGAGCCGGGTCCGGCATCGGCCGGGCCGCGGCCCTGAAGTTCGCCGCGGCGGGAGCGAAGGTGCTGGTGGCCGACATCTCCGGGAAGACCGCCGAGGAGACCGTGGAGGCGATCACGGCGGCCGGCGGCACCGCGGTCGCGGTCGTGGGCGACCTCAGTGACCAGGCGGTCGTGGACGAGGTCGTCGCACGTGCCGTGGAGACCTTCGGCGGGCTGGACGTCCTGGTGAACAACGCCGGGATCATGGACCGGATGTCCGCCCTCGCCGATGTCGACGACAGCGAGTGGGAGCGGGTCATCCGGGTCAACCTGACCGCGCCGTTCCTGCTCACCCGGGCGGCCCTGCCGCACATGCTGAAGGCGGAGCGCGGCTCGATCGTCTTCACCGCCTCCGAGGCGGGCCTGCGCGGCAGCGCGGCCGGCGCCGCCTACACCGCGTCGAAGCACGGCGTGGTCGGCCTGGTGAAGAGCCTGTCGGTGATGTACCGCAAGCAGGGCATCCGGGCCAACGCGATAGCCCCCGGCCCCACGATGACCAACATCCAGGTCGACGCCGACCAGCAGGCGCACGGTCCGGCCGTCATCGGCGGACTGATCGGCGCCACCATCGGCCGGCTCGGCACGGCCGAGGAGCAGGCCGACGCGATCGTCTTCCTCGCCTCCGACGCGGCCGCCTTCGTCAACGGCGTGGTGCTGCCGGTCGACGACGCCTGGGCCGCCGTCTGACGTGGGCGCACCCGCCTTCGTTCTCGTAGCAAGCTCGCAGACGTCGCTGTCTCCGCACCGGCGGACGGCCAACGCGGCCCGGATTGGAGCCACATGGGCGGTTCGCACATGGAGGATGCTACGAATCTGAGGATTCTCTGAGCATTCGGTGTGCCTCTTACGTAGACGAGGACGCGCAAGACCCGTGCCGGATGACCCGCCGGCGCCGGAGTGTCCTTGAGAGGCCTGATGAGACGCAACACGCGAAAGAGATCGAACACCGCCCGCCGAGCGGTGGGTGCGGCAGCCGCGGTGGCCATCGGTGCCGGCGGCCTGGTGGCGGTCAACATCTACGCCTCGGCAGGCGAGACCGGCGCCAAGGCCCCCGCCCAGAACCAGGTGCTCGCGGCCGGGACGTCCACCATCGAGTGCCCCGACGTGGGCCAGAAGCTGACGTCGGTACCGGCCCAGGCGAAGGCTCAGGTCGACAGGGAACTGGCCCTGCTCGACAAGCAGATCTCCGAGGCGTACCAGCGCCTCTCCACCTCGCAGAGGGCGATCCAGCAGGACCCGGGCTTCGCGCAGAACGCGATCGTGGGTCCGCTGAAGGACAAGCGGAAGGCGACGATCGACCGGATCGCCACCGCCATCGGCCGGGTGGCCGCCAAGCCGCAGGGCCTGGACGCGCTGGCGGCCTGCACGCTGCGCGCCACCGGCAACCAGCCCGCCCCCGCGCAGGGCGGTGGCGCCAACCAGGGCGGCAACAACACCAATGCCGGAGTGGCCGGCAACGGTCCCGTGGCCGCCGACTTCGTGGACATCACCAAGGTGCAGCCCAACGTGCGCACGCCCGCCAGGTCGGCGCAGGCCTCGAAGGGCAACTTCGTCACCAAGTGCGGGGTGAACGCCAACAAGCTGTACAACAGCGACAACGTCATCGTCGCGCCCGGTGTCACCAACGGCGCCCACCACATGCACGACTACGTCGGCAACCAGGACAACGACGCCTTCTCCAGCGACCAGGACCTCGCCAAGGCGGGGACCAGCTGCCGGAACAAGGGTGACAGGTCGTCGTACTTCTGGCCGGTGCTGCGACTCCAGGACGGCACCAAGGAGTTCGACGCCGCCCAGCAGGGCGGCGGCGCCGAGGGCAACTCGGGCCGGATCCTGACGGCGAAGCAGGCCACCTTGAACTTCGTGGGCAGCCCCCGCGGCAAGGTGGTGGCGATGCCCAGGCTGCTGCGCATCATCACCGGTGACGCCAAGGCGTTCGTCAACGGCCCCGGCAACGCCAACGCCTCCTGGAGCTGCACCGGCTTCGAGAACAAGGTGCAGCTGAAGGACAAGTACCCGCTCTGCCCCGCGGGCAGCGACGTGGTGCGCACCTTCAAGTTCCAGAGCTGCTGGGACGGCAAGAACATCGACAGCGCCAACCACCGCACGCACGTGGCCTTCGCCGACGCGAGCGGCAACTGCCCGGCCGGCTTCAAGGCCATCCCGCAGCTGGTGCAGCGTCTGGTGTACGACGTGGACGCGCCGAGCGTGAAGGACAACGGCAAGAGCCGTCCGTTCTACTCGCTGGACAGCTTCCCCGAGCAGCAGCACAAGCCGGTCACCGACCACGGTGACTTCATCAACGTCTTCGACCAGAAGCTGATGAACAAGGCGGTCCAGTGCATCAACACCGGACGCAAGTGCAGCTGAGTTGAGACCCTGGGTGGGTGGGTGCCGTCGTGACGGCGCCCACCCACCTATGTGTTGTTCAGATACGCCAGCACGGCCAGCACCCTGCGGTGTCCGCTGTCGCCGGTCGGCAGGCCGAGCTTCGCGAAGACGTTGCCGATGTGCTTGCTGACGGCTCGTTCGGTGACCACCAGGGTGCGGGCGATGCCGGCGTTGTCGTGGCCCTCGGCCATCAGCTTCAGCACCTCGCGCTCGCGCGGGGTGAGCGAGTCGAGCGGTGAGTCCTTGCGGCGGGTGAGCAGTTCGGCGACGACCTCCGGGTCGAGCGCGGTACCGCCGGCCGCGACCCGGTCGAGGGCGTCGAGGAACTCGTCCACCCGGCCGACCCGGTCCTTGAGCAGATAGCCGACCCCGCCCGCTCCGCCGCCGAGCAGTTCGGCGGCGTACGACTCCTCCACGTACTGCGAGAGGACCAGCACCGGAAGGCCGGGGAGCCGCCGGCGGGCCTCCAGCGCCGCGCGCAGGCCCTCGTCGCGGAATCCGGGCGGCATCCGGACGTCCAGGACGGCGATGTCCGGGCGGTGTTCCAGCAGGGCGGGGAGGACCTCGGGGCCGCTGCCCGCGACCGCGACGACCTCGTGTCCGGCCGAGGTCAGCAGCAGTACGAGACCCTCTCTGAGCAGGGCGTTGTCCTCGGCGATCACCACACGCACGGCCGTACCACCTCATTCGTCGACCGCCGTGTGCGCGAGGTGCCCCGATCGGTCGTCGGTTCCCTTGCGCTCACCATACGCAGGGCAGCTCCACCGTGATCACGGTGGGCCCGCCGGCCGGGCTGGTCACGGTCATGGTCCCGTCGAGCGCGGCGACCCGCCGCCGCATCCCGAGGAGGCCGGATCCGCCCGTCGTGGCGGGCGCGGTGGCCGGGCCGGAGGCCTCGGCGCCGCCGCGGCCGTCGTCCCGCACCCGGATGTCCACGCCCCGGGCCGTGCGGGTGAGGCGAACCTCGGCGTGGTCGCAGCCGCTGTGCTTGGCGGCGTTGGTGAGGGCTTCGGCGACGACGAAGTACGCGGCGGCCTCCACCGCGGCGGGCGGGCGCGGGCCGTCGGTGTCCTCCAACCCGCTCACCTCGACGGCCACGTCGATCCCGCCGGCGGCGGCGAGGGCCCGTACGGCGCCGGCCAGGCCGCGGTCGGTGAGGATCGGGGGGTGGATGCCGCGGACGACGTGGCGGAGTTCGGTCAGTGCGGCCTCGGCCTGTTCCTGGGCGTCGAGCAGCAGCCTGCGAGCGGCATCCGGGTCGCGGTCGTACGCGCGGCGGGCGAGGCCGAGCCGCAGGGAGAGCGAGACGAGGCGGGCCTGGGCACCGTCGTGCAGGTCGCGTTCGATACGGCGGAGTTCGGCGCCGTGGGCGGCGATCGCGTCGGCGCGGGTCGCCGTCAGTTCCTCCACCCGCTCGGCGAGGCGGGCCTTGGGGGACGGCCTGAGCAGGGCCTCGGACCAGCTGGCGTCGAGGTCGGCGAGGCGGCTGATCAGCGGCAGGACCAGAGCGTCGCGGCGCAGCGGGCCGCACCGCACGCCGTCGACGACCAGGCCCAGCGGCCACAGCGGCACCGCGAGGAGGAAGAGGGCGCCGTAGACGTAGTACGCGAGCATCCAGCGGGCGTCGGTGCGGGTGCCGGGGTCGCGGACGGCGATCCGCAGGCGTTCGCGGAGGGTGCCCTCGATCGGCTGGTAGGCCTCGGGGACGGCCCGCCCGGTCCAGGCGGCCACGTGCCGGCGCTTCGCGCCGGCGATGCGGCGGATCAGGATCACGGTCTCGGGCAGCATCCAGGCGCCCACCACGGCGAGGGTGGCGACGGCGGTGATCAGCAGCACCGTGACGAAGAGATACATGCCGAACGCCATGGCGCCGGCCACCCCCAACCGCGACGTCGCCCGCCCGGCCCGCCGCACCGCTGTGCCCATGCGGGCCAGGTTAGGCGACGGGGTGAGGCGGGGTGGGCGGGCGGGCCGGGCGGTGGGCCCCGTGGTGACGTGCGCGCCGGCCCTACGACCGCACCCCGCCCAACGGCAGTCGGACCGTGAAGGTCGTCGTGCCCGGTTCGCTGGTCAGGGTGATCGTGCCGGCGTGGGCGCGGACCAGGGAGTGGGCCACGGCCAGGCCCAGGCCGCTGCCGCCGCGGTCGCGGCTGCGGGCCTTGTCGACGCGGTAGAAGCGGTCGAAGACGCGCTCCTGGTCGTCGGCCGGGATACCGGGCCCCGAGTCGGTGATCCGCACCTCCGCCGTGCCGGACACCACGACGACCTCCACGGAGACCTTCGTACCGGGCGGCGTGTGCACCGCGGCGTTGGTGAGGAGGTTGTCGAGAACCTGCCGGATGCGCAGCGGGTCGAGGCGCAGCCGCACGGGGTCGGAGCCGGTCGCCACGGCCAGCGGACGGTCGGGGTGCCCGGCCCGGAAGCCGTCCGCCGCCTGGCGCGCCAGCTCCACCAGGTCGGCCTCCTCCAGCCGCAGCGGTGCCTCCACATCGGCGGCGTCGAGGCGGGCCAGCATCAGCAGGTCGTCCAGGAGGACACCCATCCGGGCCGCCTCGGCACGCAGCCGGGCCAGGTGCTTGTCGCGCTCCTCGGGGCTGTGCGCGGCGGCGTACTGGAAGAGGTCGGCGTAGCCGCGTACCGACATCAGCGGGGTGCGCAGCTCGTGGGAGGCGTCGGCGACGAAGCGGCGCAGGCGCTGTTCCGCCTCGGTGCGGACGGCGAGCGCGTCGTCGATGTGCTCCAGCATGGTGTTGAAGGCGGTGCGCAGTTCCTCGACCTCGGGCCCGCCGTCGCGGTTGTCGTGGCGCACCGGCAGCCGCGCCGAGTCCGTCAGGTCGTGCGAGGTGATGCCGCGGGCGGTGTGCGCCATGTCGCTCAGCGGTTTCAGGCCCCGCCGCAGCATGGCCCGGCCGAAGACGACGAGCGCCATCAGGGCGAGGGCGAAGGTGACGACCTGGACCGTGATCAGCCGGCCCACGGTGTCCTCGATGTCGTCCATGGGGGCGGCGCTGACCAGGACCACCCCGGGCTCCACCTCGCAGGCCCGCAGCCGGTACTGCCCGTGGCCCTTGAGCTGCTCGGTGCGGGTGACGTCCTTGCCCTCGGTGGTCAGCGCCTTGGCCACGAGGGTGAAGTCGTCGATGTCCTCGGGCAGGTCGCCGGGGTCCTCGGGCTTCTGGAGCACCGGAGTGCCGCCCGAGGTGTCGTAGACGGCGTAGTACCAGCGGTAGTACTTCTTGCCCTGGAGGGTGCCGTAGTCCGCGATGCTCTTGGACTGGGCGATCTGGGCGATCTTGAGCTGTTCGTTGAGCTGCGCGGACAGGTAGTCGCGCATGTACATGGTCAGCGCGTTGCCGACGACGGCGAACACGACGAGCGCCAGGGCTCCGAGGCCGAGGGCCAGCCGGGTGCCGAGGCGCATACCGCGATAGCTCTGCTGGAGGCGGGAGATCACTCGGTGGCCTGCCGCAGCACGTAGCCGAATCCCCGGACGGTGTGGATGAGGGGTTCACCGGTGTCGTCGAGCTTGCGGCGCAGCCGGCTGACGACCAGTTCGACGACGTTGGAGCGGCCGCCGAAGCCGTACTCCCAGACGTGGTCGAGGATCTGCGCCTTGGTGAGGACGGTCGGGGACTTGCGCATGAGGTAGCGCAGGACCTCGTACTCGGTGGGCGTGAGGGTGAGCAGCTTGTCGCCGCGGCGGACCTCGCGGGTGTCCTCGTCCATCGTCAGGTCGGCGACCTGGAGCACCGAGCGCTGGAAGGCCGGCCCGGCGCTGCGGCGCAGCACGGTGCGCAGGCGGGCCATCAGCTCCTCCACGGCGAAGGGTTTGACCAGGTAGTCGTCGCCGCCCCGGGTGAGGCCGGCGACCCGGTCGGCGACGCCGTCGCGGGCGGTCAGGAACACCACGGGCACCATCGTGCCGGACCGGCGGAGCCGGTCGAGCACGCCGAAGCCGTCCACGTCGGGCAGCATCAGGTCCAGGACCACGATGTCGGGGCGGAACTCGGCCGCCTGCCGCAGCGCCTCCTCACCGGAGTGCGCCGTGACGGCGTCCCAGCCCTCGTAGCGGGCGACGGTCGCCACCAGGTCCGCGATCGGCGGGTCGTCGTCCACCACGAGCAGTCGTACTTTTTCCACGTGCTCATACTGCGCCACCGATCGCCGTGCGCCATAGCCGCTCACGGCCCGGCGGCCCGATCGATAAATACTTGAAAGTTGTCCGACAGCAAAACGACAGCAGTCACCGGAGAAGCTCGTATCCCCCACTCGATCAAGGAGCTCTCCCGTGACCACTGTCCAACAACCCCCCGCGGCGGCCAGCCGCTCGGGAGCGCGTCCCAAAGTGGTCGCCCGCGCCGGTCTGTACGCGGTGCTGCTGGCGAACGTCGCCGCGGTGACCTTCTTCTTCGTGCAGGCGGGCTTCGCCTCGAACGCCCTGATCGTGCTGGGCCGTCTGACCGGTCTGTACGGCGCGCTGCTGATGGCGTTCCAGCTGGTGCTGGTGGCGCGGCTGCCGTGGTTCGACCGGCGCATCGGCATGGACCGGCTGACCTCGTGGCACCGCTGGACCGGTTTCTCGGTGCTGTGGCTGCTGGTCGCGCACGGGGTGTTCATCACCTTCGGCTACGCCCAGTCCTCGGACCTGGACCCGGTCAGCCAGCTCGTCGACCTCGCCGAGACCGTCGAGGGCGTGCTGCGCTCGATCGTCGCGCTCGGCATCATCGCGGTGATCGGCGTGGTCTCGGCCCGCTTCGCCCGCCGCCGGCTGGCCTACGAGACCTGGCACTTCATCCATCTGTACACGTACGTCGCGGTGGTGCTGGCCTTCACCCACCAGGTCGCGGCGGGGACGTCGTTCGCCTCGTCGGAGACCGCGACGGCCTACTGGTACGTGCTGTGGGGCGTGGCCCTGGCCGCCGTGTTCATGGGCCGGCTGGTGCTGCCGCTGTGGCGCAACTGGCGTCACCAGCTCCGCGTCACCGCGGTCGTCCCCGAGGCCGACAACGTCGTCTCGATCTACATGACAGGCCGTGACCTGGACCGGATGCCCGCGCGGGCCGGCCAGTTCTTCCTGTGGCGGTTCCTGACCCGGGACCGCTGGTGGCAGGCCAACCCGTTCTCGCTGTCGGCCGCGCCCGACGGCAGCCAGCTGCGGCTGACCGCGAAGGCGGCCGGCGAGGGCTCGGCCGCGCTGCGGCACGTCAAGGTCGGCACCCGGGTGTTCGCCGAGGGCCCGTACGGCGCCTTCACCGCGATGCACCGCACCCGGCCCGAGTCCGTGCTCATCGCCGGCGGCGTCGGTGTCACCCCGATCCGGGCCCTGCTGGAGGAGATCGAGGGCCACGCCGTGGTCATCTACCGGGTCGCCACGCAGCGGGACGCGGTCCTCTACGACGAGCTCCAGCGGCTCGCCTTCGACAAGGGCGCCGAGCTGCACCTGGTCTCCGGCCCCGTCAGCCCCGACCTGCTGGCGCCGCGCGAACTGCTGCGGATGGTGCCGGACATCGCCGACCGGGACGTGTTTTTGTGCGGCCCGCCGCCGATGATGAACGCGGTCCTGGGCAGCCTGCGCGAGCTGGACGTGCCCAAGCCGCAGATCCACTTCGAACGCTTCAGCCTGGCCGGCTGAGGGACACCGGGACACGAGGACAGCACTGTGAAACGAGCCATACCCGCCCTGGTCCTGAGCGCCGCCGCGCTGGTGCCCGTCTGGCGTTACGCCCCCTCGACCGACACGACGTCCACGACGACGACCGCCGAGCCCGCGCCGTCGGCCTCCGCGTCCACGTCGTCGGGCGCGACCGTGGTCACGGGCCCGACGATCGACACCGAGAAGGGGCCCGTCCAGGTCCGGGCGACCTTCCAGGGCGAGAAGATCACCGCCGTCACGTTCCTCCAGCAGCCGGACCACCCGCAGACCGAGGCGGCGGTGCCGGTACTGATCGAGGAGACCCTGACGGCACAGAGCGCCGACATCGACACGGTCTCCGGCGCCACGATCACCAGCGACGCCTACCGGGAGTCCCTCCAGGCCGCGATCGACGAGAACGGGAAGTCGGCGTCCTCGGCGGACTCCTCCTCCTCGTCGTCGGGCTCGGGTTCGGGGGACTCGGAGGCGGCGCGGGAGAGCGCGAGCCAGACCGTCGCGGGGACCACGGTCGGCACCTCCAAGGGCGACGTCCAGGTCCAGGTGACCTTCGAGGGCGACGAGATCACGGCCGTGCGGATGCTGAAGCAGCCGAACCACCCGCAGACCGAGGCCGCCGTCCCGGTGCTGATCAAGGAGACCCTGACGGCGCAGAGCACCGACATCGACACCGTCTCCGGCGCCACCATCACCAGCGACGGCTACCGGGAGTCCCTCCAGGCCGCGATCGACGCGAAGGTCTGATCCGGTGCGCCGCGTCGAACACATCATGGGGTTCCCGATCTCGCTGCTGATCGAGGACGAGGAGGCCACCGCCGAGGCCGCGGAGCCGGCGTTCGCGTGGCTGCGCGAGGTCGACGCGCGGTTCAGCCCGTTCCGCGCCGACAGCGAGGTGTCCCGGCTGGACCGGGGCGAGCTGGCACCGGAGGAGCTGAGCCCGGAGCTGACCGAGGTCCTCGCCCTGTGCGAGGAGTACCGGGTGGCGACGGGCGGCGCGTTCGACGTACGGCTGCCCGGGCGCGGGCTCGACCCCTGCGCCATGGTCAAGGGCTGGGCCGTGCAGCGGGCGGCGGAGCTGCTGACGGGGCTGGGCGCGAAGCGGCTCTGCCTCAACGCGGGGGGCGACGTGGCGGCGACGGGCGGGCCGTGGCGGGTGGGGGTGCGTCACCCGGAGCGGGCCGACCGCCTCTGCGCGGTCCTGTCGGTCACGGACGGCGCGGTCGCCACGTCCGCCCGCTACGAGCGCGGCGACCACATCCTCGACGGCCGCACCGGGCGCCCGGCGACGGGCCTCCTCAGCCTCACGGTGGTGGCCCCGTCGCTGACCGAGGCCGACGCGACGGCGACGGCGGCGTTCGCGATGGGCTCGGAGGGTGTGGAGTGGGCGGCGGCGCGGGAAGGGTGCGAGGTGTTCGCGGTCGACGCCCGCGAACGGGTCTTCCGCACCCCGGGGTTGCCGATGGCGGCGTAGGGGTGCGGTGTGAGGGCGCGTCATGGCTCGGGGGTGCGGGTGGTACGGCGACTGCGGGTGGTACGGCGACTGCGGGTGGTACGTGGCTGATCGCGCAGTTCCCCGCGCCCCTGGAAGGGCTGCGCCCTTCATCCCGGCTCGTTGCTGCGGGCAGTCGTGCCGCTGGGGCGATGGGGGTCCCCCCGCTCGATCGAAGCCGAGAGTGGGGGGAGGGTGGGCGCAGGCGGCACCCTGTCAGCGCCGGCAAGCGCCCCCACCCCCGCCCGACCACGGCCACCGGGTGCCCCACTCACTCCCGGCCCACCGAAATCCCGTTGCGGCCCCGCCCCCGCCCCCCGGACAGTGGCCCCATGACCACGACGCACCCCGCCCCCCTCCCACCCGGCCTGACCGTACGTCCCGCGACGCTCGACGACGCGGAGGCGGTGTGCGCGCTGCTCAACGAGATCGACCTGCTGGAGATCGGCCGCGCGGAGACCGAACTCGTCGAGGTGCAGGCCGATCTGAAGCATCCGGAGGCGGACCTGGAGCGTGACTCCTGGCTGCTGTTCGACGGGGACCGCCTGGTGGCGTACGGCCTGCAGTGGGACGAGTCCGGCGGCGAACGCATCGACATGGACCACTACACGCTGCCGGACCGACTGCCGGGCGCGCTGCACCTGTTCGAGCTGATGGAGGCGCGGGCGGCGGAGCGCGCGGCGGCCAACGGCGTCGACCGGGCCGTCGTGCACATGCATCTCAACATCGCTCCCACGATGGACCTGGACGCACTGCGCGGGCGCGGCTGGCGCACGGTCCGCCGCTACAACGTGATGGACCGCCCCCTCTCCCCCGCCGAGCCCCTTCCGGCGCTCCCGCCCGGCGTCACCCTGCGCCCCTGCGCCTCCGAGCAGGACCGCAGGACGGCCCACGCCGTGCTACAGACGGCGTTCGCCGACCACTTCGACCACCAGCCGCGCACGTACGAGCAGTGGCTGGACGACATCGACGCCGAGAACGTCGACTGGTCGCTGCTGTGGATCGCGCACGTCGACGGTCTCGGTGACGTGGCGGCGCTGCGATCCCGCAACGACCGTTCGGCCACGGCCTGGATCTCCAGCATCGGTGTGCTGGGCGAGGCCCGCGGCCGCGGTCTCGGCAGTCTGCTGCTGCGCCACGCCTTCGGTCACTACGCGTCCCTGGGCCGCGATCGCATCGGCCTCGGCGTCGACACCGACAACAGCACCGGAGCCCTCGCCCTCTACGAACGGCACGGCATGCGGCGGGACTTCGCGGTCGACACATGGGAATTGATACGTCCCGTCCGGTAGGCACCGGTACCGGAGCCCCCGTTCCCCTTCGAGGACGGGGGCTCTTCGTTCGGCCTGTCGGACATCGTTCGAAACCCCTTGACGCCTCACCACGCGCCGATTGACACTCTCGCAACACGACGTCACATGGCCGAAACAGCGGGAGACCCGGGGCGAGGGTTCCCGCCCTTTCTCGACCCCGTTCCGCTGTCCTCCCGTCACTTCTCGCCTCCCTTCCTCTGTCGTGCTCTCAGCAGGGATACTCCACATGACGTACATCGCACGTCTGCGCGGCCGCGCGAGACGCTGGGTGGGTCCGCTCGCCGGACTGACCGCCGCGTCACTGCTTCTGGGCCTCGCCGGCCCCGCCGCTCCGGCCGCCGCGGACGACGCCGACCTCACCGACGGCCTGGCCCTCTGGTACAAGCTCGACGCCACCTCCGGCACCACCGTCACCGACGCCTCCGGCAACGGCCGGAACGGCACGGTGAACGGCACCGCCGGCTGGACCGGCGACGGGCAGGGCCTCGCCTTCAACGGTTCGGACACCTACATCAAGGTGCCGAACGACGTCATGAAGGGCATGAACTCGATCAGCGTCTCCATGGACGTGCTGATGGACGAGTCGCAGGCCGGGCCGTACTTCATCTACGGCTTCGGCAACACCACCAACGGCGCGGGCAACGGCTACCTCTTCGCCACCGGCAACTCCCTGCGCACCGCCATCGCGTCGGGCAACTGGTCGACCGAGCAGAACACCCGGCCCTCCGACTCGCACAACCTGACCCGTTCGGTGTGGAAGCAGCTCACCTACACCCAGACCGGCACCACGGGCGTGCTGTACGAGGACGGCGTGGAGGTCGGCCGCAACACCTCGGTCACCACCACCCCGGGGTCCATCGGCTCCGGCACCACGACCGCCAACTACATAGGCAAGTCGGTCTACACCAGCGACAAGCTCTTCAAGGGCAAGATCCGTGACTTCCGGGTCTACGACCGGGCCCTCGCGGGCTCCGAGGTCGAGCAGCTCTCGCTCCCCATCGCCGCGGAGGGCGTCGCCGCCGACAAGGCCGCCCTCACCCTGGGCGACACCAGCGCGGTGACCGCCGACCTGGACCTGCCGAAGACCGGCACGGCCGGCGGCTCGACCATCACCTGGAAGAGCGACAACACCGCCGTGGTCTCCGACTCCGGCGCGGTGACCCGCCCCGCCGCCGGTCAGCCCGAGGGCCACGCCACGCTGACGGCGACCCTGAAGAAGGGGCCCGCGAGCGCCACCAAGACCTTCGAGGTCACGGTCCTGCCCGCCTTCGACGACACCACCGCCGTCGACCAGGCCACCGAGGCACTGACCGTGCACAACCTCGACGACGCGCGGGGCAACCTCACGCTGCCGGCCACCGGCACCTTCGGCACCAAGGTCGCCTGGTCCTCCGCGAACACCGATGTCGTCACCGACGACGGAGTGGTCCACCGCCCCGCGCACGGCGACGGCGCCACCACCGTGGAGCTGACCGCGACCGTCACCAAGGGCGACGCGAAGAAGACCCGCGCCTTCACCGCGAAGGTGCCGGAGCTGCCGAAGAAGGAAGCCCTCAAGGGCTATATGTTCAGCTACTTCACCGGCGAGGGCACCTCGGACGGCGAGCAGCTCTACGCGGCCCTCAGCAAGGGCAACGACCCGCTGAAGTGGCGGGAGTTGAACGACGGCAAGCCCGTCCTGACCTCCACGCTCGGCGAGAAGGGCCTGCGCGACCCGTTCATCATCCGCTCCCCCGAGGGCGACAAGTTCTACCAGATCGCCACCGACCTCAGGATCTACGGCAACGGTGACTGGGACGCCTCCCAGCGCACCGGCAGCAAGTCCATCATGGTCTGGGAGTCGACCGACCTGGTGAACTGGACCAACCAGCGCCTGGTGAAGGTCTCCCCCGACTCGGCCGGCAACACCTGGGCCCCGGAGGCGTACTACGACGAGGAGCTCGGCGAGTACGTGGTGTTCTGGGCGTCGAAGCTGTACGACAACGAGGCCCACTCCGGCGACACGTACAACCGCATGATGTACGCGACGACCCGCGACTTCTACACCTTCAGCGAGCCCAAGGTCTGGATCGACCGCGGCTACTCGGTCATCGACTCCACGGTCATCCGGCACGACGGCGAGTACTTCCGTCTCTCCAAGGACGAGCGCAACAACTCCTCCTCCACGCCCAACAGCAAGTTCATCTTCGAGGAGAAGAGCGACACGCTCCGCAACCTCTCCTGGACCCCCGTCGCCGAGGGCATCGGCAAGGGTGCGATGAACGCCGCCGAGGGCCCGCTGGTGTTCAAGTCGAACACCGAGGAGAAGTGGTACGCGTTCCTCGACGAGTTCGGCGGACGCGGCTACATCCCCTTCGAGACGACCGACCTGGCCTCCGGTGTCTGGACCCCGTCCACCGGCTACGACCTGCCGTCCAAGCCCCGGCACGGCACGGTGCTCCCGGTCACCCAGGCCGAGTACGACCGGCTGCTGCAGACCTACCAGCCGGACCAGATCATCACCGACGTCGAGGACGTCAAGGTGAAGACCCGCGTCGGTGACGCCCCGGTCCTGCCGGCCACCGTCATCGCCGAGTCGGCGGACGGCGTGAAGCGCCCCGTCGCGGTCACCTGGGAGGCCGTGGACTCCTCGCAGTACGCCCAGGCCGGCACCTTCACGGTGAAGGGCGACATCGCCGGCGACTCGGCGATCGAGGTCACGGCGGAGGTCACGGTCTCCGCCGAGGGCCCGGACGTCCCCGCCGACCTGCTGCTGC
This sequence comes from Streptomyces sp. NPDC034049, assembly GCF_055575575.1. Lineage (NCBI taxonomy): Bacteria > Bacillati > Actinomycetota > Actinomycetes > Kitasatosporales > Streptomycetaceae > Streptomyces > Streptomyces sp. NPDC034049. The sequence continues at coordinate 149,021 of NZ_JBVISJ010000009.1, read as the reverse complement.
ACTACGACTTCGACGAGACCGGCGGCAGCATCGCCCGCGACTCCAGCGGCCACGGCTACCACGGCACCTACGTCCGTACGCCCGACTTCGGGACCGGCGTGGACGGCGGCTCGTTCAAGATGTCCGGCGGCAACAGCGGCTCCAGCTCGCCGTACGTCAAGATCCCGAACGGCGTCCTGAAGGACACGAACAGCGTCACCGTCTCCACGTACGTCAAGTGGAAGGGCGGCGACAACTTCCAGTGGCTGTTCGGGCTCGGCCCGGACAGCAACAAGTACCTGTTCGCCACGCCGTCCAACGGCGGCGGCAAGCTGTTCTCCGCGATCACCAAGGCCACCTGGTCCGGTGAGAAGCAGATGCTCGGCGGCTCCCAGCTCACCCCGGGCGAGTGGAAGCACCTCACCGTCACGGTGAACGGCGCGACCGAGACGGCGGTCCTCTACGTGGACGGCGCCGAGGTCGCCCGGGTCGGCGGGGTCACCGTCAAGCCGTCCGACCTGTACGACTCCGCCAAGGACCACTCCGGCTACATCGGCAAGTCGCTGTACTCGCCGGACCCGTACTTCGGCGGCGAGGTCGACGACTTCCGGATCTACAACCGGGCCCTGACGCCGGCCGAGGTCCTGGAGCTCGGCGGCAACACCACCGGGATCGCCGCGGCGACCCACCCGGCGCTCAAGACCGACGCGATCATCACCGACAAGGACAGCAAGGTCGTCCTCCCGCTCACCCCGGGCAGTGATGTCACCGCCCTGGCACCGGAGTTCACCCTCGCCCACGGCGCGACCATCAGCCCCGCCTCCGGCACCCTGCGCGACTTCAGCAAGCCGGTCACGTACGAGGTCACGGGCTCGGACGGGAAGAAGCGCACCTGGACCGTCTCGGCGGTGGTCATGAAGAGCCCGGTCCTGCCCGGTCTCAACGCCGACCCGAACATCGTCCGCTTCGGTGACACCTTCTACATCTACCCGACCACCGACGGCTTCGAGGGCTGGAGCGGTACGCAGTTCAAGGCGTACTCCTCCAAGGACCTGGTCCACTGGACCGACCACGGCGTCATCCTGGACCTGGGTCCGGACGTCTCCTGGGCGGACAGCAGGGCCTGGGCGCCGACGATGGAGGAGAAGAACGGCAAGTACTACTTCTACTTCTGCGCCGACGCGAACATCGGTGTCGCGGTCTCCGACTCGCCCACCGGCCCGTTCAAGGACGCTCTCGGCAAGCCGCTGCTGAAGGCCGGTGACCACACGGGCCAGATGATCGACCCGGCGGTCTTCACCGACGACGACGGCACGTCGTACCTCTACTGGGGCAACGGCCGCGCGTACGTGGTCCCGTTGAACGACGACATGGTGTCGTTCGACGCCGCCAAGGTCACGAACATCACCCCCAGCGGCTACAACGAGGGCACCTTCGTCATCAAGCGCAAGGGCACCTACTACTTCATGTGGTCGGAGAACGACACACGTGACGAGAACTACCGGGTCGCCTACGCCACCGGCTCCTCGCCCACCGGTCCCTGGACCAAGCAGGGCGTGATCCTGGAGAAGGACCTCTCGCTCGGCATCAAGGGCCCCGGCCACCACTCGGTGGTCCACGTCCCGAACACCGACGACTGGTACATCGCCTACCACCGCTTCGCCATCCCCGGCGGTGACGGCACCCACCGTGAAACCACCATCGACAAGCTGGAGTTCGACGCCGACGGCCTGCTGAAGAAGGTCGTCCCGACCCTGGAGAGCATCGACCCGGTCACCATCGCCCGGGCCGGCGCGGACGCCTCCGGCAAGGAAGGCGCCAAGATCCAGCTGAACGGCACGGTCTCCGGCGCGGGCACCGCCCAGTGGACGATCGGCAACGACGTGCCCTGCGTCTTCGCCGACGCCAAGTCCGCGAAGACCACGGTCACCTGCGCCGACAACGGCACCTACACGCTCACCCTGACCGGCGGCCGCAGCAGCGACACGGCGACCGTCACCGTCACCAACGCGGCCCCGAAGATCACCTCCGCGGCCGGCCCCAAGTCCCCGGTGGCGGTGGGCAAGGGCACCTCGGTCTCGGCGAAGTTCACCGACCCGGGCACCCGCGACACCCACACCTGCAAGGTCGACTGGAAGGACGGCACCAAGCCCACCGCCGGCAAGATCGGCGCCGGTGTCTGCAAGGCCGAGCACACCTACCGCAAGGCCGGTATCTTCCGCCCGGTGATCACCGTCACCGACGACGACGGCGCCTCGGTGAGCAGCACGCTCCCCGAGCTGATCGTCTACGACCGGGCCGCCGGTTCCGCGACCGGCAAGGGCAGCTTCACCTCACCGGCCGGCGCGTTCCCGGCGAGCCCGAAGCTGACCGGCACGGCGGGCTTCTCCTTCACCGCCAAGTACGGCAAGGGTGACACCCGGCCGTCCGGCAAGGCCGCGCTCGATTTCGCAAAGGCCAAGCTGAAGTTCCGCTCCACCGGCTCCGACTGGCTGGTAGTCACCGGCTCGAAGGCGGTCTACCAGGGCTCCGGCACGGTGGGCGGCAAGTCCGGCTACGCGTTCCGGATCACGGCCACGGACGGCCCGGACACCTTCAAGATCAAGATCTGGAAGAAGTCCTCGGGTGCGGTGGTCTACGAGAACAAGACGGCCGCGAAGACGAAGGGGATCACGATCGGTCGCAAGTAACCCCCGAGCAACGGCGAGACCTTGACCGAGCCGCGTCCGGAGTTTTCCGGGCGCGGCTCGGTTTCTTTTGGGGGTATCGGTGAGGGGTCTCGCGCGGGCCGGTGGGGCTTCTCGCGCAGTTCCCCGCGCCCCTGAAAGACCAGGCCCTGCGGGCCTGAAAAGCATGGGGCGCAGCCCCTGCTTTTCAGGGGCGCGGGGAACTGCGCGACCAGCCCCCACGCACCCGCAGTCCGCGACGTACGGGAATCCCCCCACCCCCAGAACGTTGAACCCCATATGCGCTTCTCCGTCCTCGACCGCTCCCGCACCCGCGAACACCACACCGCCCCCGAGGCCCTGCGGGACACCGTCCAGCTGGCCCAGGACGTGGAACGGCTCGGATTCCACCGCTTCTGGGTGTCGGAGCACCACGGCGTCCCCGGCGTGGCCGGCTCCGCCCCGACCGTCCTGGCCGCGGCCGTCGCCGCCGCCACCCGCACCATCCGCGTGGGCACCGGAGGGGTCATGCTCCCCAACCACCGCCCACTGATCGTCGCGGAGCAGTTCGGCGTCCTGGAGTCCCTGTTCCCGGGCCGCATCGACATGGGGCTCGGCCGCTCCGTCGGCTTCACGGACGGCGTACGCCGGGCACTGGGCCGCGACAAGGACGCCGCCGACGCCACGGATTTCGAGGATCAGCTCGACGAACTCCTCGGCTGGTTCGCCGGGACCTCCCCGACCGGCGTGCACGCCCGCCCGCCGGAGGGCCTCGCCGTCCCCCCGTTCGTGCTGGCGATGGGCGAGGGCGCCGACATCGCCGCACGGGCCGGCCTGCCGATGGTGATCGGCGACCTCCGCGACCGCGAGCGGATGCGGCGCGGCATCGACCGCTACCGCGCGGGGTTCCGTCCGTCCGTGTGGGCCGCCGAGCCGTACGTCGTCGTCTCCGGCACGATCGCCGTCGCCGACACCCCGGAGGGGGCGCGCCGGATCCTGCTCCCCGAGGCGTGGGCCATGGCCCACTCCCGCACCCACGGCACGTTCCCGCCGCTCGCCCCGGCGGAGGAGGTCGAGCGGCGGACCATGACGGCGAAGGAGCGCGGCTTCTACGAGGCCGGGCTGACCGGCCAGGTGTACGGCACCGAGGAGCAGGTGGCGTACGAACTGGAGTCGCTGATCAAGGAGACGGGCGCCCAGGAGGTCCTGGTCACGACGAGCACGTACGACCGCGAGGCGCTGCTGGACTCCTACACGCGGCTGGCCCGGATCGCGGGGCTCGGCTGAGCCGGCCGGCACCCGCCACGCGCTTCCGTCGCGTGTTCGACCATGGCCGCCACGTCGATCACCGCCGTCTGCGCGGCCGCCGCCAGCGCCCGCCGGTCGAGGTGGTCGGCCGGGCCGATGACGGGCCGTACGTCCACCTCGGCGACGACGCCGCGAGCGGTCACCACCCGCCACACGGAGGCGAACAGCGAGTCGTCCCCGACGTAGGCCGGTGCGGTGCTCGCCCCGCCCTCGGCGCACCGGTAGCGGACGCGGACCGGCTGCACGGGCACTCCGGCGTCGAGGGCGGCCTGGAAGACGGCCCGCCGGAAGCGGCCCTGGGCACGGCCGCACCAGGTGCTCCCCTCGGGGAAGGCGACGACGGCCGCCCCGCCACGCAGGGCGCCGGCGACACGGGTGACCGTGTCCGGCAGCGCGCGGATCCGGTCCCGTTCGATGAACAGCACTCCGCCGCGCGCCACGAGGGCGCCCGCCACGGGCCACTCCCGGATGTCGGCCTTGGCGAGCATCCGCGCCGGCCGCACCGCGCCGAGCAGCGGTATGTCCAGCCAGGAGACATGGTTGGCGACGAGCAGCAGCCCGCCGTCGGGCGGGGCGGTGCCCGAGATCCGTACCCGGACGCCGGACGCCCGTACGACCCCCCGGCACCACAGCCGCACGACCCCGGCCGGAGCCCGAAGACCGGCGGTGCTCACCAGTACCCCGACGAGGACCAGGACCACGACCGCCGTGAACCGGGCGACGGCCCGGGGCACGGCGGCGATCGACGTCCGCGTCTCCACACAGGCGCGCGGACTGCAGGGCGCGCTGGGCAGCCAGACGCTCATCGGGTCACGCCGCCGGTACGAGGGAGAGGAAGTGGCGCAGGTAGCGGGCGTCGACCCGGCGCATCGACAGCAGGACGTACAGGTCGGCGACCCCGAAGTCCGGGTCGTGCGCGGGCTCGCCGCAGACCCAGGCGCCGAGCCGCAGATAGCCGCGCAGCAGCGGCGGCAGCTCGGTACGGCCCTGCGGGGCCTCGCCCTGGGGAACCCAGGGCAGCAGCGGCCGCACCCGGTACGCCTCCGGTGCCAGGTTCCTGGCCCGCACCCGGTCCCAGGTGCCCGCCGCGAGCACCCCGCCGTCGGCGAGCGGGACGGAGCAGCAACCGGCCAGCCACTCGTGGCCGCCCTGGACCATGTAGCGGGCGATCCCGGCCCAGATCAGGCTGATCACGGCGCCGTCGCGGTGGTCGGGGTGGACACAGGAGCGGCCGACCTCCACCAGCGAGGGCCGGATGGCGTCGAGCGTGCCGAGGTCGAACTCGCCCTCCGAGTACAGCCGTCCGGCGACCGCGGCCCGCTCGGGCGGCAGCAGCCGGTAGGTGCCGACGACCTGTCCGGTGAGGGTGTCCCGGACGAGCAGGTGGTCGCAGTGGGCGTCGAAGGGGTCGACGTCCAGCTCCGGCTGCGGCGAGGCCAGCAGGGCGCCCATCTCCCCCGCGAACACCTCGTGCCGCAGCCGCTGCGCGGCGCGGACGTCCTCCTCGCTACGGGCCAGGGTGACGATGTAGCGGGTGGGGGCGGCCGACTGGGGCGGGCTGTCGAGGGTGGAGGCGGTCATGGCATCTCCCGGTCACGGGCCGACTCGGCGGCGTCAGGGGCGGACCTGGGGACGTGCGGTCCGCCGCCCTAGTTCTTCCGACACCGACTGACACGTGCGTGACCGGTCGCGAGAGCCCGGATGTGCGCTTGTTGAACGGCACGGTCCCGGTGGCCGTCACCTGGCCGGCGCGCAACTCCCGAGCCACGCGCGGGTTTCATCGGGGTCGAGGACCCGCTCCAGGAGGAGTTCGCCCGTCATGCCGGGGAAGAACCGTCCGGCGGGCCAGCTCCGCTCGTACGGCGGTGGGTCGAGCACCAGCAGCCGTACGCCGTCGACGACGGGTATGTCGCCGGGGGTCCCCTCGTTCCACAGCCATTCCCCGCCGGGTGTCACCAGATTGAACGCCCCGGTCGTGGGCACCTGCCCCGGCGCGTCCCGGCACACGGCGGCCTCCGGCGCGGACGGCGCCCGGCCGGGGACATGACCGCCCCCCACGAGCACGTCGGCGAGCAGCGTGTGCAACTGGAAGGTGTCCCCGATGCCGCTCATCCGCATCGCGTACCCGGTGCCGCTGGGCCGGTGCAGCACGACCAGCGGCTCGTCGTCGAGCACGAGCAGGGCGTACACGAGGCATTTGAAGGCGTGCCCGGACGCCTCCTCCACGGTCCGCAGCGCCCGGAGCACCCGTGCGCGCCACGCGGCGTCGAGACCGGTGCGTACGGCGGCGTGGTTGAGCAGGGCGAGGGCCGCCGTCTCCCAGCGCGGGAGCAGCCACCAGCCGAGGGCGGCCTCCATGCCGACGCGGTCGACGACCGCCGGGGCGGGGTCCCCGTGGTCCGGCTCGGGGAAGTCCCCGCCGCCGGTCGCGGACCAGCGCGCGCAGAACTCCCCGGTGGCGTCGAGCGCCCAGTCGAGCCCGTGGAAGATCGCGGGCGCGCAGCCCGCCGGGTCCGCGCCCCGCTCGACACAGGCACCGATCACGATGGCGACCATGGTGTCGGGCCCGGCCGGCAGCTCCGGCAGCAGCGCGGCCAGCCGGGGCGCCGCCTGGACGATCTCGTGCCGCTCGGCTCCCTCGAACCGCCGGTGCATCTCCCGGTAGGCGCGCCGGGTCCGGTCCTCGTCCCGCTCCCGCACCGCGGCATCGAACCCGGCGACGGCTTCGAGGAACCGCGGCCTCCCCCTCCGCCCGAACATCATGCGCGCAGCCTACCTACACAGAAAATCCAGACGGGGCCGGGACTGAGCACCACTCCCGACCCCGCCCGTCCGCACGATTCGGCGAACGTTCACTGGTGACCACGGCCCGCTGCGGCGCGCCCCTCAGGGGGGCGGGGAACTGCGCGACCAGCCACGACGAACCAGCGGCCCGACGCATACAGATCCCCGACGGCGCTACCGCTTCCCCGACTTCCTCGCAGCCCGCAACCACTCCTTGTTCATGGCGGTGATCGACACCAGCGGAATCCCCTTGGGGCAAGCCGTGGCGCACTCCCCCGCGAGCGTGCACCCCCCGAACCCCTCCGCGTCCATCTGCTCCACCATGTCCAGCACCCGCGTCTCCCGCTCGGGCGCCCCCTGCGGCAGCACGTTCAGATGGTTGATCTTGGCGGAGGTGAACAGCATCGCCGCCCCGTTGGGACACGCGGCCACACACGCCCCGCACCCGATGCACTCCGCGTGCTCGAACGCGAAGTCCGCGTCCGGCTTGGGGACGGCCGTGGCGTGCGCCTCCGGCGCGGCCCCGGTCGGCGCGGTGATGTACCCCCCGGCCTGGATGATCCGGTCGAACGCGGACCGGTCGACGACGAGGTCCTTGACCACCGGGAACGCCGACGCCCGCCACGGCTCCACGTCGATCGTGTCGCCGTCGGAGAAGGAGCGCATGTGCAGCTGACAGGTCGTGGTCCGCTCGGGCCCGTGCGCGTCCCCGTTGATGACGAGCGAGCAGGCCCCGCAGATGCCCTCACGGCAGTCGTGGTCGAAGGCCACCGGGTCCTCACCGCGCAGGATGAGTTCCTCGTTGAGCGTGTCGAGCATCTCCAGGAAGGACATGTCGGGCGAGATGTCGTCCACCTCGTACGTGGACATGGCGCCGTCGGCGTCGGCGGCCCGCTGCCGCCAGACGCGCAGGGTGAGCTTCATGCGTAGCTCCGCTGGGTGGGGTGGACGTACTCGAAGACGAGGTCTTCCTTGTGCAGGACGGGTGCCGTGCCGGTCCCCGTGAACTCCCAGGCGGCGGCGTACGAGAACTCCTCGTCGCGGCGCTCCGCCTCGCCGTCGGCGGTCTGGGACTCCTCGCGGAAGTGGCCGCCGCAGGACTCGGCGCGGTGCAGCGCGTCGAGGCACATCAGCTCGGCGAGTTCGAGGTAGTCGACGATCCGGTTGGCCTTCTCCAGGGACTGGTTGAACTCCTCGCCCGTCCCCGGCACCTTGATCCGCCGCCAGAACTCCTCCCGGATCTGCGGGATCCGCTCCAGGGCCTTGCGCAGTCCGCTGTCGGTGCGGGCCATGCCGCAGAACTCCCACATCAGTTCGCCGAGTTCGCGGTGGAAGGAGTCGGGCGTGCGGTCGCCGTCGACGGCGAGCAGCAGGTTCAGCCGGTCCTCGGTCTCGGCCAGCGCCTCCTGGACGGCCGGGTGTTCGGGGCCGATCCCGTCCTGCCGCGGATGCCGGGCGAGATAGTCGTTGATGGTGGCCGGGAGCACGAAGTACCCGTCGGCGAGGCCCTGCATCAGGGCGGAGGCGCCGAGCCGGTTGGCCCCGTGGTCGGAGAAGTTGGCCTCGCCGATCGCGAACAGGCCGGGGACGGTGGTCTGGAGGTCGTAGTCCACCCACAGCCCGCCCATGGTGTAGTGCACGGCCGGGTAGATCCGCATGGGGACCTCGTACGGATCCTCGTCGGTGATCCGCTGGTACATGTCGAAGAGGTTGCCGTACTTGGCCTCGACGGCCTTGCGGCCCATCCGGGCGATGGCGTCGGCGAAGTCGAGGTAGACGCCCTGTCCGCCGGGCCCGACGCCCCGCCCCTCGTCGCAGACGTTCTTGGCGGCGCGGGAGGCGATGTCACGGGGGACGAGGTTGCCGAAGGAGGGGTAGATCCGCTCCAGGTAGTAGTCGCGCTCGTCCTCGGGGATCTGGTTCGCCGGACGCTGGTCGCCCCGCGCCTTGGGCACCCAGATGCGGCCGTCGTTGCGCAGCGACTCGCTCATCAGCGTCAGCTTGGACTGGTGGTCGCCGGTGCGCGGGATGCACGTCGGATGGATCTGGGTGAAGCACGGGTTGGCGAACAGCGCGCCCCGCCGGTGCGCCCGCCAGACGGCGGTGGCGTTGGAGTTCATGGCGTTGGTCGACAGGTAGAACACGTTGCCGTACCCGCCGCTCGCCAGCACCACGGCGTCCGCGAAGTAGGTGTCGATCCTCCCCGTGATCAGGTCCCGGGCGACGATCCCGCGCGCCCGTCCGTCGACGACGATCAGGTCGAGCATCTCGGTGCGCGGGTGCATCTCCACGTTGCCGGCGGCGATCTGCCTGCTGAGGGCCTGGTAGGCGCCGAGCAGCAGTTGCTGGCCCGTCTGCCCCCGGGCGTAGAAGGTCCGGGACACCTGGACGCCGCCGAAGGAGCGGGTGTCGAGCAGACCGCCGTACTCGCGTGCGAACGGCACGCCCTGCGCCACGCACTGGTCGATGATCTCGACGGAGATCTGCGCGAGGCGGTGGACGTTCGACTCCCGCGCCCTGAAGTCGCCGCCCTTGACGGTGTCGTAGAACAGCCGGTGGACCGAGTCACCGTCGTTGCGGTAGTTCTTGGCGGCGTTGATGCCGCCCTGCGCGGCGATCGAGTGGGCGCGGCGCGGGGAGTCCTGGTAGCAGAACTGGACGACGTGGTAGCCCTGTTCGGCGAGGGTGGCACCGGCCGAGCCGCCGGCCAGCCCGGTGCCGACGACGATCACCGTGTGCTTGCGGCGGTTGGCCGGGTTGACGAGCTTGGCCTCGAAGCGGCGCCTGTCCCAGCGCTCGGCGATCGGGCCCTCGGGGGCCTTGGCGTCGACGACCGGGGCACCGGTCACGTAGTCCGCGTACGCGGAGTACTCGGAGGACGTAGTCATGGTCAGCTCACCACTCCGGTCATGACGGCGACGGGTACGGAGACGAAGCCCACGGTCAGCAGCAGGGCCAGGACGTTCGCGGTGGCCCGCAGCGCGCGGTCGCGGGTGCGGCTGCCGGCGCCGAGGGTCTGCGCGGCGCTCCAGAAGCCGTGCCGGATGTGCAGGCCGAGCGCGAGCATCGCGACGATGTAGACGACGTTGCCGTACCAGGTGGAGAAGGTGTCGATCACGTTCTGGTACGGGTGGCCGGCCTGGAAGCCGCCCGGGTGGACCGTGCCGGTCGTCAGGTCGAGGATGTGCCAGACGATGAACAGGCCGAGGATGACGCCGCCCCAGCGCATGGTGCGGGTCGCGTAGCTCGCCCGGCGCTTCCGGTGCGCGTACGGGGTGGGCCGGGCCCTGATGTCACGGCGGCTGAGCTGGTAGGCGGCCGTGGCGTGGGCGACGACCGCGGCGACGAGGACCACGCGGACGATCCACAGCGCCCACTCGTGGTGCAGGAAGGGCTCGCCGAGGGTGCGCAGCCAGTGCGCGTAGCCGTTGAACTCGTCGGAGCCGAAGAAGATCTTGAGGTTGCCGAGCATGTGGACGACCAGGTACGCCAGCATGATCAGTCCGCTGACGGCCATCACTGTCTTCTTGCCGAGGGAGCTGTCCCACACCGAGCGCGCCTGGGACGGTTTTCGTGCCGACCGTGCCGACCGTTCCGCCTGTTCCGTCCGCGTTGCCAGAGCCATGCCCCTGACGCTAGAGCCGCGTCCCCCCATCGGTCCAAGACATGAAACAGCTCGTTTCGATAGCCGGAGGCTATCGTCCCGTATCGTGGAGGGATGCAGTTCCAGCAGCTCCAGTACTTCGTGGCGGTGGCCGAGACCAGACATTTCACCCGGGCCGCGGAGCTGGTCCATGTGGCGCAGCCGTCGCTGTCGCAGCAGATCAAGGCGCTGGAGCGGGAGTTGGGGGCGGACCTCTTCCAGCGGGCGCGCGGCAACATCACCCTGACCGATGCCGGCGAGGCGCTGCTGCCGCTGGCCCGGCGCATCCTCGCCGACACCGAGACCGCCCGGCACGAGGTGCAGGAGCTGGCGCAGCTGCGGCGGGGCCGGGTCCGGCTGGGCGCGACGCCGAGCCTGTGCACCGGCCTGCTCCCCGACGTGCTGCGCGCCTTCCACGACCGCTATCCCGGCATCCGACTGCTGATCGAGGAGGGCGGCTCGCACGACCTCGTGCGCCAGCTCGCGCGCGGCGCGCTGGACCTGGCCCTGGTGGTCCTCCCGCTGCCCACGCCCTCCCCCGCGCTCACCACGGTGGAGCTGCTGCGCGAGGACCTGGTGGTGGTCTCCTCCCCCGACGCGCCGAAGCCCGGCAACGGCCGCAGGACGGTCCGGGTCCCCGATCTGGAGGGCGAGCGGCTCGTGATGTTCCGCCACGGCTACGACCTGCGGGAACTGACCGTCGCCGCGTGTCGCTCCGCGGGGTTCGAGCCGGATTTCGCGGTGGAGGGCGGAGAGATGGACGCGGTGCTCGGCTTCGTCCGGGCGGGACTGGGCGTGGCCGTCGTCCCGCGGATGGTCGCGACGCGCTCCGGACGGGGCCTGCGGGTGACCCCGCTGGCCCGGCCCGGGCTGCATCGGACGATCGCTCTCGCGCACCGCAGCGATGTGGCTCCGCCTCGGGCCGCGCGGGAGTTGCAGCGGATGTTGGTGGAGCGGTGAGGTGGACGGGCGGTCCGGGTCGCGCCGTTCACCGTGAGCGCCGTCGCGGAATTCCGGTACGTCATGGCTGATCGCGCAGTTTGAAGGGCGCTGCGCGCCCCCTAGAAGAACCCGGCGGCTGAAACGACCCCCTATCCCGTCGCGTCCACCAATGCCAGTTGGTGCAGGCGGTCCGGGGGGCCAGGGCGGGCGTAGTACCAGCCCTGGGCCGTGTCGCAGCCGAGTATGCGCAGTTGTTCGGCCTGGGCGCCGGTCTCCACGCCCTCCACGGTGACCGCGAGGTCGAGGCTGTGGGCGAGGGAGACGATGCCCTCGACGATCTTCAGATCGACGGGGTCGGCCGGGAACTGCTGCATGCTCTGGGTGAAGGACCGGTCCAACTTCAGGACCCGGACCGGCAGTCGGCGCAGGTTGGCGAGGTTGGAGTAGCCGGTGCCGAAGTCGTCGAGGGCGATGTCGACGCCCATCTCCGAGAGTCTGCGCAGGGGTTTGAGCAGGTCGTCGTCGGCGCCGATGAGGGCGGACTCGGTGACCTCCAGGCAGAGGGCGTCGGGTTCGAGGCCCGCGCGCTCCAGGATGTCGACGGTGTCCTGGACCAGTCCGGGGTGGGTCAACTGGCACGGCGACAGGTTGACGTTGACGCGCAGCGGCCCGGTGGCGCCCGCGCCTCCCTGCCGCTCCTGCCACTCCCGTGCCTGGCGCACCGACTGCTCCAGGACCCAGCGGCCGAGCGGCACGATCAGTCCGGTGCGCTCGGCGAGCGGGATGAACCGGTCGGGGCCGAGGACGCCGTGCTGCGGGTGGAGCCAGCGGACCAGGGCCTCCGCGCCGCGCACCGTGCCGTCGCCGAGGTGGACCAGCGGCTGGTACTCGATGAAGAACTCGCCCCGGTCCAGGGCGGCAGGCAGCGCGGTGGTGAGGCCGTGCCGGGTGATGGCGCGGGCGTCGGCCTCCGCGTCGGCGACCTCGTATCGGTTGCCGCCCGCCGACTTGGCGCGGTACATCGTGATGTCGGCGCTGCGCAGCACCTCCGCCGGGCCGCGCTCCCCCGCCGGGCCCTCGACGATGCCGATGCTGCCGCGCACCAGCAGCTCCCGGCCGTCGATGCGGACGGGGGTGACCAGCGCGTTCATGATGCGGTCGGCGAGTTCGTCGACCTCGCGCTCGGTGTCGGTGCCGGTGGTCAGCGCCACGAACTCGTCGCCGCCGAGGCGGGCGACCATCTCGCCGGGCGCGGTCGCGCAGGACTGCAGCCGGTCGGCGACCTCGACGAGCAGACGGTCGCCGGCGGCGTGCCCGAGGCTGTCGTTGATGGTCTTGAAGCCGTCGAGGTCGAGGTAGCAGAGGCCGAAGCGCTGGCCGTCGCCCGCCGCGAGGGCCTTCTCCAGGCGCTCGAAGAACAGGGTGCGGTTGGGCAGTCCGGTGAGCGCGTCGTGGGTGGCCTCATAGCGCAGGCGCAGGTTGAGCAGCCGGCGCTCGGTGGTGTCCTCCATGAGGGCCAGCTGGTACTGGGGCCGGCCGTCCGCGTCCCGCAGCAGGGAGACCGTGAGGTTGGTCCACAGGACCGTGCCGTCGGGTCGGGAGAACGCCTTTTCGGTGTGGTAGTGCTCGCGCTCGCCGCGGACCAACTCCTCGTAGAGGCGCCAGACCTGGGGCGCGTCGTCGGCATGTCGCCAGTCGGGGACGGGCCGCCCGCGCATGGCCTGCTCGGTGACGCCGAACATCCGCAGCAGCGCGCCGTTGACCTGGAGGACGTTGCCGTCGAGATCGGCGATGCCGATGCCTATGGCGGCGCCCTCGAAGACGGCGCGGAAGCGGGCCTCGGTCGCGTGCAGCGCCCGGGCGACCGCGCCCTGGGCCTCCAGCGCCGCGCGGGCGATCGCCTCCTGCTCGGCGAGGGTGCGCTGCCGCAGCGCCTCGGCGTATCCGGCGGCCATCGAGGACTGCAGACGCGCGGCGCGGGCCCGCAGATCCTCCTGGGGTCCGTCGCCGCCGCAGTAGAGCACCAGATAGGACTCGACGCAGTCCAGGGTCCGGCTGAGCGCCTCGGGTTCGGTGCAGTGCGCCGCCACGAGATCGGCGCCGACGGCCCTGCCCTCCTCGGCGTCGTACGTCCTGGCCCGCAGCGCCTCGCTGAGCCTGCGGGCCAGCGGCAGAAGTTGTTCCTCGAACTCGGGCCTGGTCAGCGAGGTGGAGGTGGCGGGGAAGACCGCGCGGCTCCAGATCGTCGCGAACCTGCGGAGTCTGTCCTCCGGCCCGTCCGGCTCCGCCCTCACGCTTTGGTCCCCACGCCGGCGAACTGTGCGTAGGCGTACGGATCGTCGTCCTCGGAAGCCGTGTCGGGCCGCCACTTCGCCATCGGCACCACTCCGGGTTCCACCATGTCGTACCCCTCGAAGAACCGCGCGACCTCGTCGGACGAGCGCATGGTCAGCGGATTGCGAATGTTCCGGTACACGTCCACCACGCCCGCCGCCCGCTCCTCGGGCAGCGGAATCCCCTCGCGGCAGGCGTGCGAGACGACGAGCAGGCTGCCCGGCGCGAACGCGTCACGCAGCTCGGCCACCGCTTCGTACGGGTCGTCCTTGTCCTCCACGAAGTGCAGTATGGCAACCAGAAGCAGGGCGACCGGCCGGTTCAGGTCGATCAGTCGCCGGACTCGGGGGCTCTCGAGGATGTCGTGGGGCTTGCGGAGGTCGGCCGCGACCACATCCGTGCCGTCGTTCCCCTCGAGAACGACCTGGCTGTGTGCTACGGCGACGGGGTCGTGGTCGACGTACACGACCCGGGCGCCGGGGCTGGCCTCCTGGGCGACCTCGTGCACGTTTCCGAAGGTGGGGATCCCGGATCCGATGTCCAGGAACTGGGTGACGCCCGCGTCGACGGCGTACCGCACCGCTCGCCGCATGAAGGCACGGTTCGCCTGCATGATCTTGGGCAGGCCGGGCACGAACTCCATGGCCCGGCGGGCCGCCTCGCGGTCGACCTCGAAGTTGTGCGAACCGCCCAGGTAATAGTCGTACATGCGGGCCACGGACGGCATCGAGATGTCGATGCTCCGCGGCGCCCAGGCAGGACGCTCCATCAGTGTTCTCCAACGCGTCGGGGGTGGCGTAGGCGATCCGGTGTTCGAGCTGAGGCTACTGATCGTCCGCCGAAGGAGCGAGCGAAAACGGAAATTGACCGTCCGTTCAAAGCCGCTGCCGATGGCACATGCCCAACCCCCGCCCCGGCCATGCCTGTTCGAAGCCGGACATGCCAAAGGGTCCGCCCCCTCCGGTGCGGTGCGGAGGGGGCGGACCTGGATCGGCCGCGCTGGTGCGGTGCGTGGGGAAGTCGCGGCCTACTTGTCGGCGCCGATCGGCTCGCCGTCACCGTTGATGGCGAACCAGGTGCCGCCGACGCCCTGGCCGTTGGTGTCGCCGGGGGCCTTGTCGTTGGCGAAGGTGTAGAGCGGGATGCAGTTGATGGTCTGCTGCTTGAAGCCGTCGGGGCGGTCGAAGACCGTGTAGCCCTTCAGCAGGATGCCCTCGGTGTCGTTCTTGTCGACCGGGGCGACGACGGGCCACTTGTCGAGGCAGTCACCGACGCACTTGGTCGACATCGGCCACTGGGTGTCCTTGAGGAACCGGTAGACCGTCATGCCGTTCTTGTCGACGACGATCTCACCGAGCTTGGCATCCTTGCGGGTGGTCAGACCGGCCTGCTCGACCGCCCCGGCACCGTTGCCGCCCGCGTCGGCGCCGCCGCCGCCACCCTTGATGGATGCCTTCTTGCCGTTGGGGGCCGAGGCGAACCACGTGCCCTTCAGGCCCTGGCCCTTGATGTCACCGGCCTTGGTGTCCTTGGCGAAGTAGTACATCGGCCAGCCGCCGACCGTCAGTTGCTTGGTGCCGTCGGGACGGCTGACCTCGCCGAGCAGGGCCTTGTCGACACCCTGGGCGGCGGTGGCGCCCGAGGCGGGCACCGGCGGCCAGGTGGTGGCGCACTCGCCCTCGCAGGTCGTCTTCGGCGGCTCGAAGGAGTCCTTGTCGAAGCGGTACAGGGTGCGACCGGCGCTGTCCGTGAGGACCTTGCCGTACTCGTCGCTGTTCCACACCGTCAGCTGGCCCGCGGAGGCCGCCGTGGTGGACTGGGCCTGGTCCGAGGTGCCGGACCCCGCCGCGCCGGCGCCGGCCGTACCGGCCCCGGTGCCCGCGATGGTGCCCGTGCCCAGCGTCGGGGTGGAAGCGGCGCCCACGTTCTGCGCGGACGTGGACCCCTGTTCCTGACCGCACGCCGTCGTCAGCACCAGCACAGCCGCAGCTGTCGCTACGAGTGAGGCGCTCCGCCAGGAGGTCTTCATTCCAACTCCCCGTGTATCCGGTGGGTGTTGCAGCGCCCTACTGCGCCGCTTGCTGGTCCTAGGTACGCGTGGGAGTGCCCGCCGCGTTCAACGCCGGGCGAATTTCTTTCCGAAGTCTGTGTCGCGGTGTGCGCCGCGGTGTGCGCCGCAGCCTGCGCCGGTATCGAAAAAGGGGTCAGCGCCGGGCATCCGCAGTCAAACCTTCGGGGCCCGTTCTTCGCTCTTTTGGAGCAATCCCTCCGTCGCTCCCGCGTACGCGCGGGCGCGAGCACGGATGATCTCCGACGTGCAAGGACCCCAGCGGACCCGATCCGCACTCGCCCTACGGCTGTCGGCCCTGCTCGCACTGACCTGGCTCCTCACCGGAACCCCGAGCGGTACGGCGGTCGCCGACGCCTGCGCGTACGCCGACGTCGGCCCGGACGGCGGAGGCAGGGTCGCCGTGGCGATCGGGAGCACCGACTCCTGCGAGCCGACCCCGTCGCCCACACCCCCACCGACCCCGTCGTGTCCGCCGGAGCCGACGCCCACCCCGACGCCGCCACCGCCACCGCGGCCGAAACCACCGGCGCCCACACCCACCCCCGACCCCACTCCGGACCCGCCGCCCGCCCCGAAGCCGACGCCTCCGCCACCCCCGAGGCCCGCCCCGCCGCCGCCCCTGCCACCACCGCCCGTGAAGGAGGCGCCCCGGCCCGTGGCCGCCCCGACTCCCCCGCCGAAGCCGAAACCCACGCCGAGCCCCCGCCCGAAGGTGTCGCCGACCCCGGTGAGCTACCCGCCGTACCGGGCCCCGTCGCACGCGCGGACCAAGCGCGCCGGCCCGTCCCTCGTCTCGCTCGCCCTGCTCGTCACCGTGCCCGCGGTGTTCGCCGCCGCCGCCCTGCGTCCGCGCTGATTCCTGGAGGAACCTCTTGTCGGAATGGCTTGTTCTCACCCTCGCGATGGGGGCGGCCTGTCTGGTCGTCCTCATCGTGGCCGTAGTACGGCATCACGCCGCACCCGCGGACGAGGACCCGTCCGAGACCCCGGACGTCATCGAGTACATCACCATGATGATCGGCGTGGTGTACGCCATCGTGCTGGGTCTGGCGATCGCCGGGGTCTGGGAGGCCCGCAGCGCCGCGCAGGACCAGGTGCAGGCGGAGGCCCAGGCCCTGCACGAGGTCAGTGAGCGGGTGCGGGTGTACCCGGAGGACGTGCGCGACCGGATCCGCGCGGACATCGACGCCTATGTCGGCCACGTGGTGACCACCGAGTGGAAGGTCATGGCCGAGAAGGGCGAGGTGACCGAGCGCGGCACCGAACTGTTCGACACCGTGCGCCACGAGGTCACCGACTACGCACCGCGGAGCGACTTCGAGGCGCAGGCCTACCAGCCGCTGCTGGACCAGATCGCCGCGGCCGACGCCGCGCGCGGCAGCCGCGCGGACTCCACCGGCGAGACGATGCCCGGCGTGGTCTGGTTCGGCCTGATCATCGGCGCGGTGGTGACGGTGGGCATGGTGTTCGCCCTACAGATCCGGCGTACGGCGCGCGAACTGATCCTCGCCGGGCTGTTCTCCGCCCTGATCGCGTTCCTGCTGTTCCTGGTCTGGGACTTCGACGCCCCCTACAGCCGGGGGCTTTCGGCCACGGCGGACCCGTTCCTCGCCCTGTTCCCGAACGCGGGCGACTGACGGTCCCGCGCACCCGGTCCACGGCCGGGGGACGGGCGCCGCACCGCGCCCGTCCCCCGGCCGTACGCGTGTCCGGTCCCCTGTGCGGAGCACACGCTTGCCCCGTTCGCGCGACTGCGGTCGCGCCACCGGGCGCACCTTCTTAACTTTTCGGTCATCGAGGTGCATTTCAGGCGCAGGCGGAAATGGTCCGCAGCAGGCTCCTCGGGGACCCGGAGGCTCCACCATGCGCGCGATACGCGTCGCCGCGGCCGTTCTGCCGGCCGTGACCGCCCTCTCCCTCTCCGCACCCGTCGCGCACGCGGCACGGGTCAGCGACCTCACGTCGTTCGGCTTCGGTGTGACGCCCTCCGCCGTCGCCCCCGGCGGGCAGGTGATCCTGAGCGTGGACGGCTGCCACCGCCGTACGACCGTCTCCTCGGGCGTCTTCGACGCCGTCCTCATCCCCCGGGGCCGGTCCTCGGCCACCGCGACCGTCGACCGGGACGCCCGGCCCGGCACGGTGTACGAGGTGACGTTCCAGTGCGGCGACGAGATCGGCCGGACGGATCTCACCATCGTCGGCGACCGCCCGACCCCTCACCCCACCCACCACCCCACCCGGGGCTCGCACGCCGGGGCCGGCGGCACCGTCGCGGGCTTCGACCTCTCCGAGATCGGCCTCGGCGCGGCACTCGTCGCGGGGTCGCTGGGCGTGGCCTGGCACCGGTCGCGGCGCCGCCCCGAGGACGGCAGCCACTCCTGACCGCCGCCGGCACGGCACCCCCCACAGCCCTTCGCCCCGGACCGTTACGGGTTCCGGGGCGTAGGGCTGTGCGGAAGGGGACCGGTCGTCGTCGTTCCCGTGTTTCTCAGATCTTGTTCTCGGAGCGGCGCCGCATCCAGAAGACGCCCCCGCCGACGACCGCCGCCGTCACCAGTCCGCCGCCGATCGCCATGTCGGTGGTCGTGGCCCCGGTGGAGCTGCTGCCGCCGAGCCCGCCGCGCACCCCGCCGATGACGGTGAAGACGCCGGTGAACGTCTTGCGCTCGCCCTCGCAGTGGGTGGTGACGCTGTACGAACCGGGACTGGCGTCGGAGTTGACCCGCACCCTGGCCGTGGCGGTCGTGCCGCCCATCGAGGCGAGGTTGGTGGTCGGGAAGGCGTTCGAGCTGATCGTGCTGCCGGCGGTCGCGCACGCGTCACCGCCCTTGACGGTGAGGACGAGCTGCCCGCCGCGGGCGATGACGTTGGGGACGGCCGTGACCGAACTCGGTTGGTCCCAGGCGGCGGCCGTCGGCGCGGCGACACCGACCAGGGCGGCCGCGGCGGCCGCGGCCGCCAGGACACGAGTAGTACGCATGTGATCCTCCGCGGAAGACGCCCCGGGTCCCGTCCCCGGTCGATCGGCGAGAAAGCGCCTCCCGGAACGACCCTCGGATGCCGTGCGCCCGGCCGCATTTCGGGGCTGGTCCGTCCTGGTGAGCCCCGGGAACGGGACACGCCGGGGATATCTCCGCATGATCGGATATCACCGCAGGTCACGGACCGTCAGAAATTTCCTTCGGGCGGCGAACTCGGATGGCGCAGAACTCCGCCGTGCCGCCACCCGTTCGTACCCGCCCCCGTCGCCGTCGCGCCGCGGCGCGCTTAGCGTTTCCGTACGCGCGACGCACACGGCGACGGCCGTGTCGAGAGGGGATGGCGAATGTCTTCGTCCGCACCGGCCGAGGCCGAATGGGAGGAGCCGCGGAAGAAGCGCGCTCCGTGGGGCGTGATAGCGCTTGTTCTGCTGACCGGTCTCGCGCTCATTCGCAACGGCTCGGGGGAGTTCGACGTGGGCCCGCCGCAACCGGCGTCGGCCGCCGCCGCCGACAGCCGCAGCACACCACGCGGCACCTTCGCGCACACCCCGGACCCGCTGCCGTACGCCATGGTCGACCGGGTGCGGATCCCGTCGATCCGGGTCGACGCGCCGGCCGTGGCCGTCGGGCTGGACCCGCAGGGCTGGGTGGACGCTCCCCCGGCCCGGGACCCGAACCTCGCGGGCTGGTTCACCGGCGCGGTCTCCCCCGGGGAGAAGGGCACGGCCGTCGTCGTCGGCCATGTCGACAACGACCAGGGCCCCGCCGTCTTCTACGGGCTCGGCGCGCTGAAGAAGGGCGCCAAGGTCGAGATCCGGCGCGCGGACCGCAGGTCCGCCGTGTTCGAGATCTACGGCGTCGAGGTCTTCGCGAAGGACGACTTCCCCGGCGACCGTGTCTACGGCAACAGCGGAGTTCCCGAGCTGCGGGTCATCACCTGCGGGGGCGGTTTCTCCAAGCAGAACGGTTACGACGGGAACGTCGTCGTGTTCGCCCGCCTGGTCGAGGTGCGCTGAGCGCTCCCGGCCGGCGGGCGAAAGCCCCCGTACGTCATCGGTCTGTCTCTACGTACTGGCGCTGCGGCACGGTGATGCGGTAGCCGTCCTCCAGCAGTCCGGGCAGATAGTCACGCAGGGCCGCCACGCTCTGCGAACGGTCGCCGCCCGCGTCGTGGGAGAGCACGACGACGCCGGGAGCCGCGCCGTCCTCCACACGCTCGGCGATGGTGTGCGCGCCCGGTCTCCGCCAGTCCAGGGTGTCCACGGTCCAGCCGAGCGGCTCCATGCCCAGCTCGGCACCGAAGCGGAACGCGGCCCGGTTCCAGGCGCCGTAGGGGGCGCGGAACCACAGCGGCGGTTCCCCGGCCGCCTTCTCGATGATCTCGCTGGTGCGGGCCATCTCCGAGTGGACCCTGGAGCGGGAGAGGGTGGTGAGCAGCGGATGGGTCCAGGTGTGGTTGCCGACGACATGGCCGTCGTCGGCCATCTCGCGCAGCAGGTCCTGGTGCTGGACCGCCATCTCCCCGCAGACGAAGAACATCGCCCGTACGTCGTGGTCGCGCAGGATCCGCAGGATGTCCGGGGTGTAGCGGGGATCGGGACCGTCGTCGAAGGTCAGCACCATGCTCCGGCCGCGCCCGTCGACCCGCAGGAAGGGCTCGTGCCGGACGCCGGCCCGGACGAGGGTGCGGCGGGGGGTGCGCGGGCCGTACCCGGCGATGGGTTCCAGACGGTACGCGGAGGGCTCGATCGCGGGGCGGCCCACCGGCCCGGCGGCCGGGGCGGGGGCGCCGGCCGTTGCCCGTCCGGCTCCCCCGTCGCCGACGAGCAGGGCGGCGGTGCCCGCCGTGCCCGCGGCGCCGAGCAGGGCGGCCGCGCCGGTCAGCAGGTGGCGACGTGTGAACAGGCGGCTTCCCGTGAGCATCTGATCCTTCGTCATGACTCATCAGTCGACCAAGGCGAGGACGGCGCACCACCACGACACCGGTGCGGCGGCATGAAATCACACGATGGGAGGAGTCTCCCGCGCCCCTGATGACCGCCCCGGCGCACGCCGGAGGCCGGATGCTCGGATAGCCTCGCCACCGTGACCGATCAGCAAGCGCACCGGTTCGAACGCGGCACCGACGGGCCCAAGGTCGTCCTCGTCGGACTGGACGGTTCCGACACCTCGCTGCGTGCCGTGGCCTACGCCGCCGGTCTCGCCCGCCGTCAGCACGCGCTGCTCGCCATCGTGTACGTGCAGCCGCCGCTCGCGACGAGCGCGGCGCTCGGGATGCCGGTGGCGGGGACGACCGAGGAGATCGCCGAGCAGCTGGTGGCGGAGATCCGGGAGGCCGCCGAGCAGGTGAAGGGGGTCTTCGAGGTGCGCTGGGAGTTCCACACCCTCCGCGGCGACCCGTACAGCGGTCTGGTGACGGCGGCGGACCGGCTCAAGGCGGACGCGGTCGTGGTCGGCGCCTCCCAGCAGGCCGGCCACCGCATCGTCGGCTCGGTCGCCCTGCGCCTGGTGAAGGCGGGCCGCTGGCCGGTGACGGTGGTGCCGTAGGCCCTCGGAGAACGGCCGGGGCCGCGCGGGCGGACCGCCCGCGGGGCGCGCCGACCGTTCGTCGCACCGTTCGTCGACAGGTTCGACCGCCCGCCGCACATCCGTGACCGCCCTCTGTCCCCGCGCGGCGCCCCGCGTTCCCATACGGCCATGACGGCCGGAACCACGATCACCAGAGGGACGACCGCCGAACACGAGCTGGCCGAGCTCCAGCGCGAACACGGCCGCCCCCTCTTCGCCCTGCTGCTGCGGCTCTCCGACGGGGACCGCCATCGCGCCGAGGACCTGGTGCAGGAGACCTTCGTGCGCGCCTGGCAGCATCCCGAGGCGCTGCGCGCCGACGACTTCGACTCCGTACGCCCCTGGTTGCTCACCGTCGGACGGCGACTGGCCATCGACGCGCGGCGGGCCCGTCAGGCCCGCCCGGCGGAGGTGGGGGACGCGGTGCTGGAGAACGCCCGAGTGATGTCCGATCACGCCGAACGGTCGGTCGCGACCCTCGATGTACGGGAAGCTGTGAAGACACTCACTCCCGAGCACCGGGAAGTACTGGTGCAGGTGTACTTCCAGGGGGCGAGTGTGGCGGAAGCAGCCGAAGCCCTCGGGATCCCGCCCGGTACGGTGAAGTCCCGCGCGTACTACGCACTGCGCGCCCTACGCCGGGTGCTTCCGGGATACGCGGCCGACCTGCGGTGAAACCCATGGCCGAGTCAAACCTCCGTAAAGCGCCTTGCTGAGGACCCCCGTTGAGCAATCAGCTGTCTTCTATCCGTGTTCCGGATGGGGGCCGGGGCCTGGTCTCCAGGCCCGGGGTCGGGCGACGCGCACGCACCGGAGGAAGGCAGGAAGGGATGCTGCACAGAGGTCAAGAGAGCACGGACGGCGCCGGCGGCGGCGAACTGGCCGTCCCGATGGCGTGGTTCTATGCCGAGTACATCGCGGAGGAGCTGCTGCGGACGGGCGACCTGATGCCGCCGACGTCCTTCGAGTTCCGTGCGGGGCGGGACGCCCTGGCGCTGACCATCTTCCTCTCGGACGCGGGCGGTGAGCTGTCCGGCATCCGGGTCGTCACCCAGCTGGAGACCTGGCTCTCGCTGACGGCGTACGACCAGCCGTGGCAGGACTGGGTGTGCGAGCGCATGGCGGACTTCACCGCCGAGGCGCTGGAGTCGGGCGGCCCGTCCCCGGATCTGGAACTGGCGGCCGCCGCGTGGCGCTGGCTGGAGGAGACGGAGCTGCTCGCGCCGGACCTGGACGCGGTGCCGGGCGGCGGCGCGGTGCTGGGCGAGGACGACGGGCCAAAGGTCTGGACACCGGCATGGCGGCTCGGTCTGCCGCTGGGGCACCTGGCGATCCACCTCTTCTAGCCGGGGCACCCCGTCTCCGGGTGGTGGCCCTCCACCTGTCCCGGCCTTGGTGAACCAACTTTTTCGGTCCGGGACCAATCCGCCCGGCGGAGGGCTCCGAATCTTTTGGTTGGCATTGTCGTGAGGCTTGAGTGATTCGCCGGTCTGGTCCGTACCGGTGGGGGCAGGAAGCAACCCCCACCGCACACCGGCCCGAGGAATCGCCATGTGGTCCCAGGATCGTCATCACGACGTCGGCGCGTACGCGCTGGGCGTGCTGGACGAGGTGGATTCGTTCCACTTCGAGGACCATGTCCGCGGCTGCCCGCAGTGCGCGGTACAGGTCACCGAGTTCCGTCCGGCTGCCCGCCAGCTGATGCTCTACCGCAGCGCGACACCACGCGCCGTGCACCCGTTCGCGGCGCCCGGCCCGCGGATGCTGGGACGGCTGCTCGACGAGGTGGCCGCCCGCCACCGGGCGAAGCGCAGGCGCTGGCTGTTCGCCCTCGCGGCCTCCGTGGTCATCGCCGTCGGCGGTCCCGCCGTGGCCGTTGTCGCAGGTCAGAGCGAGGCTCCGAAGACCGCCGTCACCACGGTCGCCGCCACCGACGCCAAGTCGGGCGTGTGGGCCGAGGTCAAGGCCGAGGAGCGGCTCTGGGGCAGCGACATCGAGCTGAAGGTCAAGGAGGCCGCCGGTGCCCACGCCTGCCGGCTCGTCGTGATCGGCAAGGACGGCTCCGAGGAGACGGCCGCCAACTGGAAGTCCCCCGAGGGCGCCGACAAGGCATCCGAGATGGTGGGGGGCACCGCCATGCAGCTCGAGGACATCGACCACTTCGAGGTACGCAGCCAGGACGGCGAGCTCCTGGTGACCATCGAGGCCCCGGCCGCGCGCTGAGCCGGTGCGAGGATTGGTCCGTACCTTCAATGGTTGCGGATCATGACCGGCCGTCGGATCCGGGCTGTTCGATCACTCGACCGGGGCTACTTGAGCAACCGTGACAGCCGTCGGTCGGCGAGGGGTTTGCCGCCCGTCTGACAGGTCGGGCAGTACTGCAGCGAGGAGTCGCTGAAGGCAACCTCCCGGACGGTGTCGCCGCACACCGGGCAGGGCTCGCCGGTACGGCCGTGGACCCGGAGCCCACTCTTCTTCTCCGCCTTCAGCCTCCCGGCCGCCAGCCCCCGGGAGCGCTCGACGGCCTCGGTGAGCGTGGTGCGCAGCGCCTCGTGGAGGTGGCGGACCTCCTCCGGTTTCAGCGACGAGGCCAGTTTGAACGGCGACATCCGCGCGGCGTGCAGGATCTCGTCGCTGTACGCGTTCCCGATCCCCGCGATCAGGCTCTGGTCCCGCAGCGCCCCCTTGATCTGCCGCCGCTCCCCGGCGAGCAGCCCGGCGAAGCGGGACACGTCGAAGTCGTCGGCGAGGGGGTCCGGGCCGAGCCGGGCGATGCCGGGCACCTCCGCCGGGTCCCGGACGAGGTGGACCGCGAGCCGCTTCTGCGTCCCGGCCTCGGTGAGGTCGAAGCCCTCGCCGGTCTCCAGAGCCACCCGTAGCGCGAGCGGGCTCCTGCCGCCGGGCTTCGGCGGACCGTCCGGCAACCGGTCCTTCCACTGGAGCCATCCGGCCCGCGCCAGATGCGTCACCAGGTGCAGCTCTCCCCCGTCCCCCGCGAGGTCGAGGAACTTCCCGTGCCGCCGTACGCCGGTGATCTCCCGCCCCTCGAAGGCGCTCAGGGGCGGGTCGTACGTCTTCAGCACGCTGACGGCCACGGGGAGCACGCGGACGACCTCATGGCCGACGAGTCTGTCGACCAGGAAGTCCCGGAGCGCCTCGACTTCGGGCAATTCAGGCATACAACCAGAGTGCCATGGGCTCCGCCGGGGGCGGGGGCGGGGGCGGGGGCGGGGGCGTTGTCGGCCGGCGGCCCGGTGGGGCTTCTCGCGCAGTTCCCCGCGCCCCTAAAAGCCCAGGCCCTGCGGGCCTGAAAGACCACGGCCCTGCGGGCCTGAAAAGCACGGGGCGCAGCCCCTGCTTTTCAGGGGCGCGGGGAACTGCGCGAGAAGCCCCACCGGAGCCGCACCCGCCGACGCACCCGAACCCCCGAGCTATGACGCGCCCGGCAACATGAACTCGCACCACACACACTTCCCCCCACCCCGCGCCTCCACCCCCCACACATCCGTCAGCCGGTCCACCAACAGCAACCCCCTCCCCGACACCCCCGCCTCCCCCGCCTCCCGCCGCCGCGGCAACGCGCTCGACGAATCCTCGACCTCCACCCGCAACCGCCGGTCGGACCCCGCGAGCGCCCGCAACGTCACGATCGCCGCCCCCTCCGTGTGCATCAGCGCATTGGTGATCAGCTCGTCCGCGACCAGCTCGATCTCGTCGGCCCGGTCCCGCGCGCCCCAGGTGCGGACCGCCGCGCCGATCATGTGCCGGGCCTCGGTGAGCGCCTCCGGATCGCCGGGGGCGACATGCTGCTGGAGCCGCCCACCGGGCTGCTCCGCACTGCGGCTGCGGCGTCGCAGCAGCAGGAGGGCCACGTCGTCGTCGCCGCCCCTCTCCTCCGCCACGTCGATGAGCCGGTCGGCGAGCTCGTCGACGTCGTCGGGGCCGGTGGCGATCAGCGCCTTCAGTGTCCGCAGGCCGTCGTCGAGGTCGGCGCCGGGCTGTTCGATGAGGCCGTCGGTGCACAGCAGCAACGTCTGCCCGGGGAACATCTCGACGGTGGTGACGGGGTACTCCAGGCCGCCGAACTCGGCGGACAGCCCGAGCGGCAGGCCCCCCTCCACACCGACCCGGTGGCAGGAGCCGTCGGTGTGCCGCACCAGCGGGTCGATGTGCCCGGCCCGGACGACCTGGACCACTCCGGTGGACAGGTCGGCCTCCGCGTACAGACAGGTCGCGAAGCGGTCGGTGTCGAGTTCGTGGAGGAAGGCGGAGGCGCGGGCCATGACGGTGGCCGGGGTGTGGCCCTCGGTGGCGTAGGCCTTCAGGACGATGCGGAGCTGGCCCATGACGGCCGCCGCGTGCGTGTCGTGGCCCTGGACGTCGCCGATGACCGCGCCGACGCGCCCGCCCGGCAGGGGGATCAGGTCGTACCAGTCGCCGCCGATGTCCCGGCCGAGCGAGCCGCCGAAGGACGCGGCGCGGTAGCGGACGGCGATGTCGGCGCCCGGGACGCTGGGGATGGACCGGGGCAGCATGGCTTGCTGGAGCCCCTCGGCGAGGTCCTTCTCCCCCTCGTAGAACATGGCCCGCTGGAGGCTCTGGGCGATGCTGCTGCCGAGCGCGATCAGGACGTCGCGCTCCTCGGAGCTGAAGCCGCGCCGGTCGTTGTAGAGCAGACCCATCGCCCCGATGGGGCGGGCCTGCACGATCAGCGGCAGATACGCGGCCGAGGTGATCTTGAGGTCGGTGATGTGCGGCCAGAGCAGCGGATAGGACTCGGCGAACTCCTCCGGCGACTCGATGAAGTGCGGGGCGAGGTGCCGTACGACCTCGTTCATCGGGTACTTCATGTCGAGGCGGGTGATCCGGGTGCCGGGCACATAGCTGTCCTCGGGGCCGGCGGCGACCATCCGGACCCGTCCGGCCTCCACCAGGCCCATGACCAGGCTGGTCGCGCCGAGGTGGGTGAGTCCGTCGGTGTCCTCCAGGACGTCGATCACGTCCTGCACGGTCCGGGCGTGGGCCAGGGCGGCCGTGATCACCTGGACGACGTTGGCCTGCTTGCGGCGGACCTCGTCGAGCGCGGCCTGCTCGGTGCGGGAGCCGATCTCGTTCAGTTCGCGGGTGGCGTCACGGACGATGCCGATGACCCGGTACGGGCGGCCCGTGGCGTCGCGGCGGATGTAGCCCTGGGTGTGGGTCCAGCGCAGGGTGCCGTCGCGCAGCCGGATGCGGAAGTAGGCGCCGTAGTTCTCGCTGCCGTCCTTGAGGGCCTGCGAGACCATGGCGTCGAGTCTGTAGCCCTCCATCGGGGGCACCCGCATGGAGAGGGTCTCGGGGTTGCCGTCGTACTCGTCCGGGCGCACGTCGAAGATCTCGTGGGCCTTGGCGTCCATGTGGAACGCACCGGCGTCGAGGTCCCAGTCGAAGGTGCCCATGAGATTGAGCGCCAGGACGGGGTCCGGGTGGGAGAGCCAGTCGTCCGGGACGTCCGAGTCGCTCGCTCCCCGATCAACCATGGGGCCACTTTGACAGCATTTGCCCGATTATTCGAGTGGAGGGATCGGCATCGGACCGGACGGCGTTCCGCTCACTATCGTCGGTACCGTGGACTGGTTCACCGCACCCGACCTCTGGCTGAGCCGACTGCTCCTCCAGCGGTCCCTGGCCGTGATCTATGCGGTCGCCTTTCTGGGGGCGGCCCTGCAGTTCCGCGCGCTGATCGGCGAGCGGGGCATGCTGCCGGTGCCCCGTTTCGTCGCACGGGTGCCGTTCCGGCACGCGCCCAGCGTGTTCCACCGCCACTACTCGGACCGTTTCTTCGCGGCGTGGGCGTGGACGGGCTGCGCGGTGTCGTTGTCGCTGGTCGCCGGGCTGGACTCCCTGCTTCCCCTCTGGGCCGGCATGCTGCTGTGGCTCGCGCCGTGGGCGATGTACCTGTCGATCGTGAACGTCGGCCAGACCTGGTACTCCTTCGGCTGGGAGTCACTGCTCCTGGAGGTCGGCTTCCTGGCTGTCTTCCTCGGCAACGACGAGGTGGCTCCGCCGGTCGTCGTGCTGTTCCTGCTGCGCTGGGTGCTCTTCCGGGTCGAGTTCGGGGCCGGGCTGATCAAGATGCGCGGCGACGAGTGCTGGCGGAAGCTCACCTGCCTCGACCACCACCACGAGACCCAGCCGATGCCCGGCCCGCTGAGCTGGTTCTTCCACCACCTCCCGAAGCCGTTCCACCGCGTCGAGGTGGCCGCCAACCACGTCACCCAGCTCGTGGTCCCGTTCCTGCTCTTCGCCCCGCAGCCGGTCGCGACGGCCGCCGCCGCGCTGATGATCGCGACGCAGCTGTGGCTGGTGCTCTCCGGCAACTTCTCCTGGCTGAACTGGATCACCATCGTGCTGGCCCTGTCCGCCGTGGACTTCGACACGACCGCACCGGACACCCCCGGCACACCCCTCTGGTACGCGGTCGTCGTGCTCGCCGTCGCCGCGCTGGTCCTCTGGCTCAGCTACCACCCCGTCCGCAACATGATCTCCCGCCGCCAGGTCATGAACCGCTCCTTCGACCCGCTGCACCTGGTCAACACCTACGGGGCCTTCGGCAGCGTCAGCCGGGTGCGGTACGAGGTGGTCGTCGAGGGCACGGCGGACGACGTGCCGCGCGAGGACTCCGAGTGGCGGGAGTACGAGTTCCGGGGCAAGCCGGGGGACCCGAGGCACTGGCCGCGCCAGTTCGCCCCCTACCATCTGCGGCTCGACTGGCTGATGTGGTTCGCCGCGCTCTCCCCCGCGTACGCCGGATCCTGGTTCGGCGCCCTGGTGGAGCGCCTCCTGGAGAACGACCGCGACACGCTCCGACTGCTGCGCCGCTCCCCCTTCCCCGCCGACGCCCCGCCCCGCTTCGTCCGCGCCCGCCTCTTCCGCTACCGCTACACGACCTGGCGCGAGCTACGGGAGACCGGGGCGTGCTGGGAGCGGAGTTACGTACGGGATTTCCTGCCGCCGACGCGGCTGGCCGCGTCGTCCGCGCGGAAACCCTGATGCCGGCACGCCTCTGTAATCAACTCCGTCCGTTTCGTTGACATCCAACCCAGGACCTCTACCGTTGGGAGCGCTCCCATGACAGCCTCGCAACCGGAAGGAGCTCCCCCACATGCGCAAACAGACTCCGTCGACCGGGCGTTCGCGATCCTCCCTCCACCGGCCCCTCCAGGCGCTCGTCATGCTGTTCGCCGTGCTTGTCGGCGCACTGACCTGGTCGGCCCCCGCTCAGGCTCACGGCACCATCGTCGGCCCCGCTTCCCGCGCGTACCAGTGCTGGAAGACATGGGGCAACAACCACATGGACCCGGCCATGCAGACTCAGGACCCCATGTGCTGGCAGGCCTTCCAGGCCAACCCCGACACCATGTGGAACTGGATGAGCGCGCTCCGCGACGGCCTCGGCGGCCAGTTCCAGGCACGGACCCCCGACGGGACGCTCTGCAGCAACAACCTCTCCAGGAACGCCAGCCTGGACAAGCCCGGGCAGTGGAAGACCACCACCGTCGGCAACAACTTCTCGGTCCACCTGTACGACCAGGCGTCCCACGGTGCCGACTATCTCAGGGTCTACGTGAGCAAGCAGGGCTTCAACCCCAAGACCCAGACCCTGGGCTGGGGCAACCTCGACTTCATCACGCAGACCGGCCGCTTCGCCCCGGCACAGAACATCACGTTCCCCGTCCAGACCTCCGGCTACAGCGGACACCACATCGTTTTCGTGATCTGGCAGGCCTCGCACCTCGACCAGGCCTACATGTGGTGCAGCGACGTGAACTTCGGCTGAGCCGGGGAGCGCCGCACACGGTACCGACCTCGGCCGGGCGCCGGTAACCCGCCGCCCGGCCGACCGAGTTCCGTCGGGGCGGGGACCCCTGTGGTCACCCCGCCCCGACGGGGCTTCCCGCGCTCCTGGCGCTGAAAACCTCGTCACGGGACCGGTCGCGTCACAGCGCCTTGTACATGATGTGCAGCCCGACCAGCCCGTCCTTCGGGTGCTCGAAGGCGTCGGGGACCGTGCCGATCACGGTGAAGCCGAGCGAAATCCACAGCCGTACGGCGGGGTTGGTCTCGACGACGGCGTTGAACACCATGCCCCGGAAGCCCTGGGCACCCGCTTCGGCGAGGACGTGCACGGCGAGGGCGCGGCCGATGCCACGGCCGCCGTGGTCGGGGTCGACCATGAAGCCCGCGTTGGCGACGCGGGCGGCGGGACCACCGTAGTTGGGGGTGAGATAGGCGGAGCCGACCACCGTTGCGGTCTCGTCCTCGACGACGTACACGCGTTTGGCGGGGGCCATCCACAGGGCGCGGGCGGCTTCCTCGGAGGTGTCCGGGTCCCAGGTGTAGGTCTCGCCCGCGGCGACGACGCGGTGCCAGAACGGCCAGATGCCGGCCCAGTCGTCGGCGGTGGCTTCTCTGATCTGCATGGGCGTGAGTCTGGCACGCCCATGCAGACGGCGATCGCGATGCTCCCGCTCAGTCCACGCTGGGCAGGATGTGGGGCTCGGCGAGGTCGTCCTCGTAGCCCGCCAGCCGGATCGGGGCGGACCTGGCCCACACGTCCAGGCTGCCCAGTTCCTTCTTCGACCGGCCGCCGCCCTCGGTGTGTTCCTCGGGACGTGGCTCGCGATTCGTCTTCTCTGGTGTCACCGCGCACTCCTTATGTGTCGGGTCACCCTCGGGACGTCGGCCCAGCCTGCCGCTGTGCGCCTGACGTCCGCTCGGGTCTGAGTCGATGTCAGTTCGGACGCGGTGGCGCCGGATTTCTGGGTGTGAGAGCAGGCCGTGGTGACCGGCTTGTCCCGGGACGGACCGTGGGTGTGGGTGGGACCCATATAAGGCTGTCCGTCCGGTACAGAGTAACCAAATGAGCGGGCACCCGCTCGATGGGGCTGAAAAGAAGAGGTAACTGTCTTGAGTCATTCAGCGCCCAGCAAGCCCTACCCTAGGGCAATTTGACCCATTTGTTCGGTTCTCATCACCCGTTCGGCTCAGTACTCGCACCCCGCACCGATCCGACGACCCATCGGATCGCCGCGCTCGGTACGTAGTTCAGGTCCTGTTGGCCGAAACGCAAGCCGACCATGATCTGCTCATGTGTCGCAACGGCATTTCTCGCGGGCGGACTCGGGAGGGACCGGCGGATGGAACTGCGCAGTGTCGAGGAGCTGATGGATCTGCTGCACGCCCGCCGGGGCGGCGGCACGGCACCGGAGCACCGCCGGGGCACCGCGGTCGATCCGCACGAACACGCGCTGCGGACCGCCGCGCTGTTGCGCCGGAGCCGGCCCGCCGACAAGGAGCTACAGGTGGCGGGCCTGGTGCACGCCGTCGGACGGCTGCTCCGTCCGGGTGACGACACCGGCCACGCCGACCTGGCCGCCGACACGGTGCGACCCCTGCTCGGCGAGCGGGTCGCCCGGCTCGTACGCCTGCACGCCCTCGGCACGGACGACCTCGTACGGCTGCACGCGGGTGGCTGGGCCGACGCCACGCTCGTCGAGGACGTGCTCGCCCTGCGGCACGCCGACGAGGCGGGCTGGACCCCCGGTATGGACGCCGGGGTCCTGGAGGACTGGCGGACGGTACTGGAGTTGGTGTCGGACCGGGCGAGGGCGACTCACCACTTGCCGGGCGCGTAGTCCTTCAGGAAGACGCCGTACAAATCCTCGCCCTGCTCACCGCGGACGACGGGGTCGTAGACGCGGGCCGCGCCGTCGACGAGGTCGAGCGGGGCGTGGAAGCCCTCGTCGGCGAGGCGCAGCTTGTCGAAGTGGGGGCGCTCGTCGGTGATCCAGCCGGTGTCGACGGAGGTCATCAGGATGCCGTCGCTCTGGAACATCTCCTGCGCGCTGGTCCGCGTGACCATGTTCATCGCGGCCTTGGCGGCGTTGGTGTTCGGGTGCCCGGCGCCCTTGTAACCACGGCCGAAGACGCCTTCCATCGCCGAGACGTTGACGACGTACGCGCGTGAGCTGCTCGCCTTCCGGGCGGCGTCGGCCATGACCGGGCGGAGCTTGCTGATCAGGATGAAGGGCGCCGTGTAGTTGCACAGCTGGGTCTCCAGCAGTTCCACCGGGGAGATCTGCTCGATGGTCTGGACCCAGGTGTTGCTGTCGACCACGTCGGGCACGAGGCCGCCCGCGTCGATGGCGGTGCCGTCGAGGTGCCGGGCGACGCTGGCGTTGCCCGCGACCAGGGCGAGGTCGGCGACCTGCTGCGCGTCGAGGCCGCTGGTGCCGACGGGCAGCGCGGCGAGACCGTCGACGGCGCCGGAGTTGAAGGCGCCGATCACCTGGTGCGCGGGGAGTTCACCGGCGGGCAGCGGGGCGCTCTCGCCGTCCACCAGGGCGGCGTAGGCGGAGGGCAGGCGGCGGACCGTCTGGGTCGCGTTGTTGATGAGGATGTCGAGGGGACCTGCCTCGGCGATCCGGTCGGCGAGGGCGACGGCCTGCGCCGGGTCGCGCAGGTCGATCCCGACGACCTCCAGGCGGTGCAGCCAGTCCGCCGAGTCGTCCATGGCCTTGAAGCGGCGGATGGCGTCCTTGGGGAACCGCGTGGTGATCGTGGTGTGCGCGCCGTCGCGCAGCAGCCGCAGCGCGATGTACATGCCGATCTTGGCGCGGCCGCCGGTGAGGAGGGCGCGCTTGCCGGTGAGGTCGGCGCGGGCGTCGCGCTTGGCGCGGTTCACGCCGGCGCAGTCGGGACAGAGCTGGTGGTAGAAGTAGTCGACCTCGACGTACCGAGCCTTGCAGGTGTAGCAGGAGCGCGGGCGCTGGAGTATCCCCGCGATCTTGCCGGCCTCGGTCACGGACGACGGCAGGATGCCCTCGGTCTCGTCGTCGATGCGCTGGGCGGAGCCGGTGGCCGTGGACTCGGTGACGGCCTTGTCGTGTGCGGTCTTGGCGGCGCGGCGTTCCTGGCGGCGGCGCTGCTTGACCGTGCGGTAGACGCCGGCGGTCGCCCGGCGTACCGCGATCGCGTCCGGGTGGTCGACCTCCAGCTTGTCCAGTTCCTCCAGCACGCTGAGGCACACGGCGAGCCGGTCCGGGTCGATGCCGGGGCCGTACACGACCTCGTCCGTGGTCGCGGGGCCGTCCTCTGTCACCGTCATCGCGCTGCCGTTTCCCTGATCACCCGCGGCGCGCCGTCCGCGTCCGCCACCGAACGAAGGATTGTACGGAGCACCGCCCCCGGTCACCAAAAAAATCGGCCCGCGCCCCCGCCCGCTCAAAGCCTCGGGGCTCCGCCCCGGACCCCGTTCGCGCAGTTCCCCGCGCCCCTGTGGAATGGCCGCAGGCCTTTCAGGGGCGCGGGGAACTGCGCGACCAGCCCCCACCGGACCCGCGGATGCGGGTCGAAGGGGCGCAGCCCCTGGAGGGTGGGACGGGTAGGGGCGGCGGGGGCGAGGAAGGATCGGGTGCCCGGCGTCGCGTGTCAGGGTTCACACGCCGCCAACAGCTCCCGCACCTCCCGGACGACCGCCCCGGACAGCCGGTCCAGGTCCGGCACGGCCTCCGCGTCGGCGACGAGACCGTAGTGGACGCTCCCCCGGTACGTGGAGACGGCCACGGCGAGCGACTGCCCGTGCGCGAGCGGAGCGAGGGGGTAGATCTCGGCGAGCGGACAGCCGCCGAGCCGCAACCCGAGACTGGGCAGCGGAACACTGGTCACGAGGATGTCGAACCACAGCCGCGCCGCCTGACTGACCAGCGGCCCCCCGATCCGGTGCCCCAACGGCAGCACATGATCGGCGAGCAGGGCGACCGCGCCGGCCCCCCGGTTCGGCCCGGCCTCCTTGTTGCGGTCCATCGCCGCACGCACCGTACGCAGCCGCCGCAGCGGATCCGGATCGTCCACCGGCAGTTTCATCAGGTACCCGGAGAGCCGGTTGCCCTGCGGGTGCGCCGTGCGCGGCCGGCGCTTGGAGACGGGGATGAGCGCCCTGGGCGCGACCCCTTCGCTGCCGTCCCCGCGCTCGTCCAGCCACCGGCGCAGCGCGCCCGCCACCACGGCGATGAGGACGTCGTTGACGGTGCCGCCGACGGTCTTGCGGATCCGGTGCACGTCGTCGAGGTCGATGAGCACCCCGGCGGTCCGGCGGGTGCCACTGGCCTCGGAGGTCAGCGCGGCCGGGGACCGGGCGCCGAGGGTCGCGTCGAGCGTGGTGCGGGCGACGGAGGCGCCGATGTCGAGGGCGCGCCCGAGATCGGAGAGGGTGCCTCTGACCAGGTCGGGGAGGTTGCGCACATCGCGCAGGCGGCCGCGCGGCGGCTCGGCGGGGCGCGGCCGGGGCGCGGGCATGTCGATGGGGTCCATGACGGCCGCGGCGAGCGTCAGCGCCCGCAGTCCGTCGGCGAGGGCGTGGTGGAACTTGAACAGCACCGCGAAGGAGGTGCCGTCCGCCCCCGGCAGCACGTGCGCCTCCCAGGGCGGCCGGCCGCGCTCCAGCGGGCGCTCCATCAGCCGTCCGGCCACCGCGTGGAAGTCGGCGGTCGGCGGGTGCAGCCGTACGTGGTCGAAGGGCTCGAAGTCGGCGACGGGCTCCCGGGTCGCGCCGCCGAAGGCCAGGGGCAGCCGGACGTCCGGGAACCACACGTCCCGGATCCGCATCCGCAGCGCGGGCACCGCGGCCGCCCGGGTGGCGAGCAATTCGGCGGCGTGGGCACCCGCGGTGGGCGAGTTCGCCGTGAAGACGCCGAGGGCGGCCAGGTGCATGGGGTGTTCGGCGGACTCGATGTTCCAGAACGCAAGGTCGAGGGGGGCGAGCAGGTCAGAAGTCAAGGGCTTGCCTCGCGTCGACGACGGGTGAGTCGGTAGTCAATCGCTGTTGGCCGATTACGGTCAAGTACGATCAAGCTACGCACAGTTAACAACAGATTAAGTCCCGCCTCTGATAAAAGGCGGGACTCATGCGACATCTGTGTGCAGCCCGGTCACCCGGTCACCCTGAAGGGCTAGGACACCTGCTGCCCCTTGCCCAACGCGATCACCCCGCCCCGGGAGACGGTGTAGAGCTCGGCGTCCCGCTCGGGGTTGACCCCGATGGTGGCACCCGGAGGCACCTGGACGTTCTTGTCGAGCACGGCGCCCCGGACGACCGCGCCGCGGCCGATGTGGACGTTGTCGTGCAGCACCGAGCCCTGGACGACCGCGCCCGGGTCCACGACGACCCCCGGGGAGAGGACGGATCTGGTGACCTGGCCGCGGATCAGGCAGCCCGCGCTGATGATCGACTCGCTGGCGATGCCGCCCGCGTTGAAGCGGGCCGGGGAGAGCTGGCCGGAGCTGGTGTAGATGGGCCAGCTGCGGTTGAAGAGATTGAAGGCGGGGCGCTCGGCGATGAGGTCCATATGGGCGTCGTAGTAGGCGTCGAGGGTACCGACGTCCCGCCAGTAACCCTGGTCGCGGGTGGTCTCGCCGGGTACGTGGTTGGCGCTGAAGTCGTAGAGCTGGGCCTCGCCCCGGTCGGTGAGCTGGGGCAGGATCGAGCCGCCCATGTCGTGCACGGAGTCCTCGTCCTCCGCGTCCCGCTGGAGCGCCTCCACCAGGGCCTTGGTGGTGAAGATGTAGTTGCCCATCGAGGCGAACACGCTTTCGGGATCGTCGCTCAGGCCCGGCGGGTCGGACGGCTTCTCCAGAAAGCGTTCCACGGTCCGGCCGTCGGAGCCGGGCGTGATCACCCCGAACGACGACGACTCCGTGCGCGGCACCCGGATACCGGCCACCGTCACCCCCGCGCCGCCCTCGATGTGCTGTGTCAGCATCTGGCGGGGGTCCATGCGGTAGACGTGGTCCGCGCCGAACACGGCCACGTACTCGGGCTGTTCGTCGTGAACCAGGTTCAGGGACTGCAGGAGCGCGTCGGCGCTGCCCAGGTACCAGCGCGGGCCCAGCCGCTGCTGGGCCGGGACCGGGGTGACGTAGTTCCCCAGCAGGCTCGACATCCGCCAGGTCGTGGTGATGTGCCGGTCCAGCGAATGGGACTTGTACTGCGTGAGCACGCAGATCCGCAGGATGTCCGCGTTGACGAGATTGGAGAGAACGAAATCCACCAGGCGGTACGTGCCGCCGAAAGTCACCGCCGGTTTCGCACGGTCGGCCGTGAGGGGCATCAGCCTCTTGCCCTCACCGCCCGCCAGTACGATTCCCAGCACCGAAGGTCCACCGCGCCGCATGCCGCCGCCCCTCTACTACGCCCGGTCGTGCCGAACGCTGATCCTGACTGCTCTGTGACTACCCCTGTTTGAGGACTTGCTCGTAAAGCCGGACGGTCCGCCGGGCGACCGCGTCCCAGCCGAACTCCCGCACCGCGCGCTCCCGGCCGGCCTCACCCATCCGGGCCGCCGCCACGGGGTCGGCGAGCACCGAGTCCAGGGCGCGGGCCAGACCGCTCTCGAAGTCGTCCTCGGTCGGCACGAGCAGACCCGTGACACCGTCCTCCACGACCTCCGGTATACCGCCGACCCGGGAGGCCACCACCGCGGTACCGCAGGCCATGGCCTCCAGGTTGACGATACCCAGCGGTTCGTACACCGAGGGGCAGGCGAACACGGCCGCATGGGTGAGGAGCTGGATCACGTCCGGGCGCGGCAGCATCTGCGGGATCCAGAACAGGCCCTCGCGGACGCGGCTCAGTTCCGCGAAGAGGTCCCGGAACTCGCGGTCGATCTCCGGCGTGTCCGGCGCGCCCGCGCAGAGCACGACCTGCGCGGCCGGGTCGATGTCCCGGACGGCCCGCAGCAGATGGGGCACGCCCTTCTGGCGGGTGATGCGGCCGACGAACAGGACGTACGGGCGAGTGGGGTCGACGCCGAGGCGGTCCAGGACGTCCGTGCCGTGGTCCGGCCGGTAGAGCGAGGTGTCGATGCCGTTGTGCACGACGTGCAGCCGCGCCGGGTCCAGGGCGGGGTAGCAGCCGAGGATGTCGTCGCGCATGGCGCCGGAGACGGCGATCACGGCGTCGGCGGACTCGATCGCGGTGCGCTCGGCCCAGCTGGACAGGGCGTAGCCGCCGCCGAGTTGCTCGGCCTTCCAGGGACGCAGCGGTTCCAGCGAGTGCGCGGTCATCACGTGCGGGACGCCGTGCAGCAGCTTGCCGAGGTGGCCGGCCAGGTTGGCGTACCAGGTGTGCGAGTGGACCAGTTCGCGGCCTTCGAGGCCGGCGGCGATGGAGAGGTCGACGGAGAACGTGCGCAGCGCGTCGTTGGCGCCGTCGAGCGCGGACCAGGGCCGGTGGCGTACGACACCGCGGGCGGCGCCCTCGCCCCAGCAGTGCACGTCCAGGTCGACCAGGGACCTCAACTCGTGGGCGAGGAACTCGACATGGACGCCCGCGCCACCGTAGACGTCGGGCGGATACTCCCGGGTCAGCAGGCCGACTCGCACCCGGAACCCCCTGTCTCAGCGGCTGGTTCCCACATGGTCACCCAGAAGGGTCGGTTGGGGAAGACCACGATGTTCGCGCGGGCGCACGCCCGGGGTCAGGAGCGAGGGCCGCGGTCTGGGCGGGTGCCGGGCGGCCGGTCGAAACAGCAGTCGCCGCACAGCCCGCCGCCGGGCAGCCGGTAGTAGAGGCAGCAGCTGCGGCGGCGGAGGGTGACCGGGTCGAGCGTGCCGGCCAGGGTGGGGTGCGCGAACAGGTCGGTGGCGAGGGCGCGGGCCCGACTCGCCTCCTGCGTACGGTCGTTGACGGCCGCCCAGCGGTCGATCTGTCGCACGGCGCCGATCAGCGCGGAGGCCGCGTTTCCCCACAGCAGACGCTCGGAGAGCCGCAGTTGAGCGCGCAGGGACGCCGCCAGCGGGACGAGGTGGCCCTCCCGTACGACCTCGCCGATCCGCTCTGCGGGCAGGCCGCGCACCTCGGTCAGCCACAGCTCGTCGGGGGCGCTCGCGTCGGGGTCCCAGCGCAGGAGGCGGGGGTCGAGATCGGGGACGCGTCCGTACAGGGCGGCCGAGCCAAGGGCCACCGACCACAGCCGGGCGGCGAAGCCGAGGTGGGCGATGGACGCGGCCACACGCGGCTCGGGCGCCCGGAGACTCCTCGCGACTTTTCGGGCACGGAAAATTACGGGATTCGCGTAAACCTCCTCTTTCACTTCGGCACCCCGGGCCGCATAGGCCTGTGCGAGCGTCGGCGGCCGACCGTGCGGTGGCCGCCCCGTGCGTAGTACGAAGAAGTCGCCGAGGGCCGAGAGGGCGGTGAGGCCGGGGTCGTGATCCACGAGGACGAGTAGTACCAGGGCCGCGACGCGCGTTCACCAGGCGCCCTGCACCCTGTGTCGCCCGTCTGAGGTATGACCGCGGGCCCCCCGTACTCCAACGGCAGTAGGACTCATTGAGTGCTCAGGTACGACGACGCGAACGCGTATCCGAGGCATCGTGGACACCATGAAAGCCGAGCGTTCACCGCGCCGGGCCGGGAGCCCCCGCGCCGCGCTGAGGAGCCGCACATGAGCGCCCTCGCGTTGTCCGTACTGCTGTCGTTCGTCTCCGCCGTGGCCTACGCGGGCGGGGCGATCGTGCAGGAGCGAGTCGCGGTGTCCTCCCCCGGCCGGTCCTACGCGCCGCTGCGCCGACCCGTCTGGTGGGCGGCCGTCGGGCTGAACGGCCTGGGCGGCCTGTTGCACGTGGTGGCGCTGGCCTACGGCCCGCTGAGCCTGGTGCAGCCGCTGGGCGCGCTGACCATCGTCTTCGCCCTCCCCATGGCGGCGCTCTTCGTGGGCCGCCGGGCGGGCGCCACGGCCTGGCGGGGCGCGATCATGGCCACGGTGGGTCTCGCGGGCCTGCTCTCCCTGGTCGGCTCGGCCGACGCCCAGTCGCTGGACACCGCTCAGCGGGTGCTGGTGGCCGTGGTCAGCGGCGGCGCGGTGGCCGCGCTGACGGTGGCGGGACGCGCGGCGCACCGGCACCCGGCGGTCCGCAGCATCCTGCTCGCGGTCGCCTCCGGGGTCGCGTTCGGCATGTCCTCGGTCTTCACCAAGACGGTCGCCGTCGACTGGACGCACGGCGTGGCCCTCTCCGACGTGCCGTCCCTCGCGGTCATCGGTGTCTTCGCGACGGCCGGTCTGCTGCTGTCGCAGGCCGCGTACCGGGGCGCCGGCCTGGCGGCCCCGCTCGCCACGCTCACCGTGGTGAACCCGGTGGTGGCGGCCGCGGTCGGCATCACGATGTTCGGTGAGACGTTCCGCTACGGCACGACCGGCACCCTGCTCGCGCTGGGCTGCGGGGTCGTCGCGGCGGGTGGCCTGATCCTGCTGACCACCGAGCGGCTCGGCGACGAGACGCGGGTGGACCGGACCGATGAGGGCCTCCCGCTTCCGGCCACCGGAC
This sequence comes from Streptomyces sp. NPDC034049, assembly GCF_055575575.1. Classification (NCBI taxonomy): domain Bacteria; kingdom Bacillati; phylum Actinomycetota; class Actinomycetes; order Kitasatosporales; family Streptomycetaceae; genus Streptomyces; species Streptomyces sp. NPDC034049. The sequence continues at coordinate 110,378 of NZ_JBVISJ010000009.1, read as the reverse complement.
AGCCGGCGACGGCGTCCGGGGCTGTGGCGTCCAAGGGCGCGGCGTCCGGGACCGTCGACCTGGAGTCGCTCACCGTGGAGCAGCTGGTCGCGGGTCTGCCGCGGCAGACCGTCGGGGCGCCGGCGGCGGACGGGGGCTCGATCGACCTGGGCAGGCCGGTGGTCGTACCGGCCCCGTTCCTGCGGCGGAGTGCGGAGTACGGGGAGGACGCCCTGCCCGGCAGCCTGCTGCCGCCGCCCTTCCACGGCGAGCCGTATGTGCCCGGGGCACTCCTCGACCGGCATCGCGACCGTGTGAGATCGTGAGCGGGAGGCCCGGACCGGGCCTCCCGCACCACGTCAGATCCGAACCCCTCCCGCCCGCAGATAGGCGATCGGATCGATGTCGCTGCCGAAGCCTGGCCCCGTCCGCACCTCGAAGTGCAGATGCGGGCCCGAGCTGTTGCCGGTGGAACCGGAGCGGCCTATGCGCTGTCCGGCGCTCACGCTCTGCCCGGCCTTCACGGAGATCGCCGAGAGGTGGGCGTACTGCGTGTACCGGCCGTCGGCGTGCCGGATCACCACCTGGTAGCCGAAGGAGCCGCCCCAGCCCGAGGTGACCACCTCCCCGGCCGCCACGGACTTCACCGTGCTGCCGGTCGAGACGGGGAAGTCGACGCCCGTGTGGTAGCCCTTCGACCAGGAGGAGCCGGAGGCGCGGTAGGGCGTGCCGAGGGAGGCGCTGACGGGAGCGACGAGCGACGCCGACTCCTGCCGCCTCTCGGAGGCCTGCTGCTTCTGTTGCTTCTGCTCCTTCTGGACCTTCTTCTTTTCCTGCTTCCGCTCCTGCTTGTGTTCCTTCTTGTGCTCCTGCTTCTGGCCGGCCGTGTGCAGACTCAGGCGCTGGCCCGGGATGATCACGTTCGGGTCGGAGCCTATGGTCGCCCGGTTGGCCGCGTAGAGCTTGCGCCAGCCGCCCCTGACGTCCTGGGAGTCGGCGATCTCGGAGAGGGTGTCACCCTGGACCACCGTGTACATCTCGACCTTGCCGGCCTGGGACTGCGGCGTGGTCTGGGGTTTCACGTCCTCGATCTGGCGGGTCGGCCCGCCGCCGCCACGGGTGAGGCCCGCGCGCTCCGAGCAGACGGGCCAGGCGTCGGGCCCCTGTCCGTCGAGGACCTTCTCGGCGATCGCGATCTGCTGTTCCTTGGTGGCCAGGTCCGCGCGGGCGGCGTACGCCGTGCCGCCGAAGGCCTCCCAGGTGGACTGGCTGAACTGCAGGCCGCCGTAGTAGCCGTTGCCGGAGTTGATGTTCCAGTCGTTGGTGGACTCACAGGCCGCCACCTTGTCCCAGGTCTCGACATCGGCCGCGTCCGCGACGCCGGTGCCGATCAGCGGGAGCGCCATGCCCGCGCCGCCCGCCGTGACGGTGAGTGAGGCGCGGTTGATCCTGTTCGGTTGGTACCGCCGGTGCCGACCGCGTACGGCCATGGAAAGCCCCCTCGCCTATGCCATGAGCCGCAAAAGTAAGTGCCGCGAACAGGCCAGGACAAGACGAAAATTCAGCCGCTCCCGTCCCGCCCGTGGCGGGTAAGCGACCTGCTCCGGCGCGTAAGTGCTCCTGTCCGGCGCGCGAGTGACCAGGGACGGCGCACAATGCACCGGGTTGCGCGCCCCATTGAGGCAGGTAGGGCCCTTCCCACGTACTCAAGCCCGGCAGGCCGCGCAGTGCGGACGGGGCCGGTGCACGTCAGGATGGCCCGAAGGACAATACTGGCGGGCAGGAACGGCACCACCGATATCAGGATCCATAGGAGCCAACCGTATGAGCACTTCAGCCCAGATCGGCGTCACCGGCCTCGCGGTCATGGGGAGCAACCTCGCCCGCAACTTCGCCCGCAACGGCTACACGGTCGCGGTCCACAACCGCTCCGCGGCGAAGACCCACGCGTTGATCAAGGAGCACGGGCACGAGGGCGACTTCATCGCGGCCGAGACCGCCAAGGACTTCGTACAGGCTCTTGAGCGCCCCCGGCGCCTGGTCGTCATGGTGAAGGCGGGCGGACCGACGGACGCGGTGATCGAGGAGTTCGCGCCGCTCCTGGAGCCCGGCGACATGATCATCGACGGTGGCAACGCGCACTTCGCCGACACCCGCCGCCGTGAGGCCGCGCTGCGCGAGCAGGGCATCCACTTCGTCGGCGCGGGCATCTCCGGCGGCGAGGAGGGCGCGCTCAACGGGCCGAGCATCATGCCCGGCGGCCCGGTCGAGTCGTACGACTCCCTCGGCCCGATGCTGGAGAAGATCTCCGCGAAGGCCGCCGACGGCGCGCCGTGCGTCACGCACGTGGGCCCGGACGGCGCCGGACACTTCGTGAAGATGGTCCACAACGGCATCGAGTACGCCGACATGCAGCTGATCGGCGAGGCGTACCAGCTGCTGCGCGACGTGGCCGGTTACACCCCCGCGCAGATCGCCGAGATCTTCCGCACCTGGAACACCGGGCGCCTCGACTCGTACCTGATCGAGATCACGGCCGAGGTGCTCGCGCACGTGGACGCGGCCACGGGCAAGCCGTTCGTGGACGTGGTCGTCGACCAGGCCGAGCAGAAGGGCACCGGCCGCTGGACCGTCCAGATCGCGCTGGACCTGGGCGTTCCGGTGTCCGGTATCGCCGAGGCCGTCTTCGCGCGCTCGCTGTCGGGCCACGCCGCGCTGCGCGACGCGTCCCGCTCGCTGGCCGGCCCGAAGGCCACCCCGCTCAGCGCGGCCGAGGCGGGCGCCTTCGCCGACCGGGTCGAGCAGGCGCTGTACGCCTCCAAGATCGTTTCCTACACCCAGGGCTTCCACGAGATCGACGCCGCGCGCGCCGAGTACGACTGGAACATCGACCTGGGCAAGGTCGCCTCGATCTGGCGGGGCGGCTGCATCATCCGCGCGGCCTTCCTGGACCGGATCCGCGCGGCGTACGACGCCCGGCCCGACCTGCCGAGCCTGCTCTCCGACGAGACGTTCGCCCAGGAGATCGCGGCGGCGCAGGACGACTGGCGCGAGGTGCTGGTCGCCGCGACGCGCCAGGGCGTGCCCACGCCCGGTTTCTCGGCGGCGCTGGCGTACTACGACGCGCTGCGCGCCGAACGGCTGCCCGCGGCGCTCACGCAGGGCCAGCGGGACTTCTTCGGTGCGCACACGTATCGCCGGGTCGACCGCGAGGGGTCGTTCCACACGCTGTGGGGGCAGGGCCGCGGCGAGGTCGAGGCCTGAGAAGCCGGTCCCTGAACACCGTGGGCCGTGGCCCGGCGTGAAGATCACGCCGGGCCACGCTCATGTACTGCGCCCCTCCCCTAGGACAGCGGGCCGGGCGTAGGTTCGCCCGGGACGGGCTCCGGGCCCGGAGGGTTGGGGATGGGGTCCGGTTCCGGGGTGGGACGGGGGTCGGGTGTGGGGACCGGGTCGGGGAAAGGGGGCTCCGGGAAGGGTTCCGGGCGGTCGGGGCCCGGACCCGGCGTGGGGCCGGGCTTCACGGGTTCCGGGTCGGGATGCGTCATCGCGTCCTCCAGCCAGGGATATGTCGGCCATGGACTGATGCCACGGGTACCCGTCACGGGCGGGGGCAGTCACCCGGTCGGCGGAGGGCGATCGAGCAGGGCCGGGGTGGCGGAGAGCGAGGCACCCACCGCCGGGGCGACGGAGAGCGAGGCACCGACCGCCCCTCCCGCTCTCCTCTCCCCCTCCCTTCCCTCCCCTGGCCGACGGGTTCCTCAGAAGCCCTCGGGGTGGGCGATCAGCCAGTCCTTCGCGGCCCGCAGCAGCTCGGGATCGGCGGCGGGGGCCTCCTCGGGGTGGCGTTCGGCCCACTTCACGACGTACGGGCACAGGGGGGCGACGACGACGCCCTCGCGGGCCGCGATGCCGTACAGCTCCCTGGCCAGCGAGCCGGCGACGCCCTGCCCCTCGTACGCGGGCTCGACGATGGTGTGGACGGGGACCAGCGCGCCCTGCGGGGAGGCGAGCACGAAGTACTGGATGTGACCGGCCAGTTCGTCACCGGCGAAGGCCTCGAGGCGGCCACCCGCCCGGTCGTCGCGGATCTGTACGTCGCTCATGGCTCTCCTCGCGTGGGGATCGGGGACGCCGGGGCGGTCGCCGGGGGCCTCAGACGGTGACGGCCTGCGGGCTGCGCCGCTGGTCCGATCCCGGCACCGGCTCGGAGGCGTCCGAACCGAGCGCGACGATCCGGTTGTCCTGGTCCACGTGCACGACCCTGGGCCGCAGTGCGCGGGCCTCGGCGTCGGAGACCTGAGCGTAACTGATGATGATCACAAGATCGCCGGGGTGCACGAGATGGGCCGCGGCGCCGTTGATCCCGATCACGCCGGAACCGCGCTCGCCCTCGATGACGTACGTCTCCAGCCGGGCGCCGTTGGTGATGTCGACGATGTGCACCAGCTCACCCGGCAGCAGGTCGGCGGCGTCGAGCAGATCGGCGTCGATGGTCACGGACCCGACGTAGTGCAGGTCGGCCTGGGTGACGGTCGCGCGGTGGATCTTGGACTTGAACAGAGTACGCAGCACTTTGGACTCCTGTAAGACGGCTCCCTGCCTGCTTTGTGCAGGTCAAGGGCGGTCTCGACTGTACACCGGGGCACGCCGGTCGAGGAAGGTGAGGAACATCGCTCCGCTCGGGCGAGACGGCTTCACGCCTGGGCTTTCGCGCCGCACCGGCGCCTGTTCAGGCAATCCCCCGGGAAAATCCGGCGACTCGTGCTGACCGGATGCCGACTTACCTGATGAGCCATCAAAGATGCGGGAGACCGCTCTGCGCACGGACGCCGTGCCTCCACGCACCGACTTGTCGGGCACCGGCATCGCTCTGGTTCGTGGAACACGGTCCCTTTGGCCCTCGGCCGGTCGGCGCTCGGCCGCCCCGGAAGCCGGCTCGCTGCCTGCCGACCGCCCAAGGCCCCTCGGCAGCGTGGAACTCACGAGCGAGGCGGGGCCAAGGCGCCGACACCGGCCCGCCCGGGCCAAAGTCCAGGTCACGCGCCCCTGCGCACTTGTGTGCGCCGTTCCTCCCTTCCGTACGGTCCAGCCGATGGCGAACCGGCCTCGCACACCGTGAAGGGGAGCTGTTGAAGCCGACCGAGGAAGTGCTCCAGGACCTGACCCGGCCCTCGAACGTCTCCGTCCACTCCGACGACGCGCTCGTCGGGAAGGTGAAGGCCGCCATCGCGGTGGACGACGAGAAGCGCAAGGAGAATGAGGACGAGCCGCTCCGCCGGAAGCCCGCCCTCGTCCCGATCCTGCCGACGGAGCTGCCCCGGCAGTTCAAAGTGACCCTCTGGGACGTGCTCCACACCCTCGCCCGGGCCACTGCCCTGTCGTGGCGTGGTGCGGGCCGGGGGCTGGCGGAGCACTGGGGCGCGCTCAAGTACGCCCAGGCCCTGGCCGGCGGTCGTGACTCCTTCCTCGGCCTGACCGACGAAGGCCACCGCATCGCGGACCACTACAAGTCGCTGCAGTCCGGCGAGCTCGGCATCGGCTTCGCGCTCACCCTCGCCGAGCACATGCTGCGCAGCCGTTTTCCCGACCATTCGGTGACGATCGTCCCCGCCGACACGGCGTTACGCGCGGGCTGGGCCCTCACCAGCAGGGACAAGGGCGAGAAGGTGAAGTACCGCTATCGTCCCCAGTACTTCGCCGAGGTCTGGCGGCCGGGCGAGCCGTCCCTTGCCATCCCCCTCGCCTGCAAGGGCAACCACAGCGACTCCGCCACCTCCGCCGAGCAACTGGCCTCCGCCTCGGCCCACGCCGAAGCGGTCCACATCGGCGCGTGGAACGAGACCCCCAGCCTGCTGTTCAGCACGCAGCTCCCGACGGACGGCGGCACGATGACCGTCCACGTCCTCCAGGCACCGGGCAGTGGTGGGCGGCTGTCCCCGGCAGAAGGGCGGGAAGTGAACCGGAACGCCCCGCCGTTCCAGGCGAACGTGATGCCGGACATCCACCCGCCGGCCGAGGGCCTGGTGGCACCGGAGCCCGTACGGGGCTGCCACGTGCAGCCGAAGGACCACGCCTGGTTCCAGGAGTCCCTGGCCCACACCACCGCGGCGAGCCTCATGGCTTTCACCGGCTCCGGCCACGCCACGGCCCGCCACCTGACCGACCGGCAGGGCCGCAAACGCTTCACCGGCCTCGAACACGCGGCCAGCATGAGCATCCAGGACGCCGTCCACACCCTCCTCGGCAACGAGTACGTCGGCACCGACCACGTCTTCCGCCTCAACGGCCCCCGCGTCGAGGCGTTCTCCGGCGTGGACGAGGAGGTCTTCCGACTCCTCGCCAGGGGCGACATCGAGGAGTACCGCGCCCTCGTCCACGCGAGCCGCCACGTCCGCCCCCGCCTCACCTTCGACAAGGACTGGGGCGGTCCGGTCTCGGTCCACGCCGACGGCTCTGTCTTCGCCCTGCGGCTGTTGCCGGGACAGGGCAAGGAGCCTCGCCCGGGCTCGGGCCGGTGACCCGCCCCTGAGGACAAGGTCGTGGCACAGCGCAGCCGAGACAGGCGCCGGAGCTCGCCCCGCCACGCGCCTTGCACGTACTGGGCCTCCGATACCGCGTTGCTCCCGGGGAAGACACAACTGCCAGTCGAGCGGACACGAGGCTGTGTCGGTGGCGGCATGGACACTGACCGCGACCTGGCAGTTCGCGCGTTCCCGAGCGCTCCGCGGTACTGGCGGGCGACCCCGACCGACGACGTGCCGCACTTGGGGAACGACACGTCGTCGATCACCCACACCTCAGGCGCGATCGCCTCGCTCAACCGCTCGGCGATCCGCCGCCGAACCGGCAGCCAATCCCACGGCGACTGGTTCAGAACTGCCGCAGGGCCTGCATGTCGCCGTCCGGCAGACGCCCGGCCATCGGCTGGATCGACTTGCGACGGCCGTCCAGCATCAGGCCCCGCAGACAACACTCGCCCCACCGCCGCCGATCCCGCCGCGGCACCGACCCGAACACATCCTCCACGAACAGCCACAACGCAGCCCGTGATCGGTTCACTTCACACGCGTCCACACTCTCAACATGCTCTTGACCAGCGAGCGGACCCTGACCAGCAGGACGACCGGGCCGGCCACCAAGCCCAGTGACGCACGCACATCACCGTTCCTGGACAACCGGGGTACGCCCGGAACTGGTCGATGGGGGGCGCACGCCATGGCGCAACAGCCCTGCCCACAGGCGGGCCCGGCCGGCCCGGTCCAGGGCCTCGTGGGCAGCCAGCAGGCCGCTGGTGACCGCGCCGAGGAAGCCGCCGGCCAGGCAGTCCTGGCCCGAGAGGTACAGGCCCTTGACCTCGGTTCGTGGGCGCAGCCAGTCCGCCAGGCCGGGGCGGTGGCCGTCGCCGAAGCCGGCCACGTCCTTGGCCAGCCCGTACAAGCTGCCGCCGGGCCAGCCGGCGAAGTGCTCGGCCGTCAGCGGGGTGCCGAGCTCGTGGTAGCCCACCCGGCCTGTGGTGCGGGGCAGTTGGCGGTGGAGTTGGTCAAGGAGCTGTGCGGTGAGCTCGGCTTTCAGGGTTAGGTAGGCAGGGTCCCGGTGCCGCCGTTGTGAGCCGTGGAACGGCTCGAACAGCTCTGGCCGTACGTAGGTCAGGATCTCTCCGGTCGACCGTCCGGGGTGGCGTGCGGTCCAGGTCGGGTCTTTGGCACAGGAGAACGAGAAGAAGTAGCCGCTGGTCCGCCCGCCCGTGCCGTCGAAGAGGGCGTCGCAGTCCTCGTCGGTCACCATCAGGTTGTGCCGCGGCAGCCCGAGTTCCGCAGGGTCGCCGTTCAGTCCGAGGAAGAGCACCACGAACGGGAATCCGCGCCGCATGCCGTCCAGCCGGTCTGCGCTACGCTCGGGTCGGGCCGGCAGCAAGGTGCGGTACGTGTTCTGGGCGCCTGCCGCGCTCACCACCACCGGAGCCCGCACACGCGTGCCGTTCGCCAGCACCACGCCCGTCGCGCGCGATCCGTCCAGCTCGATCCGGGCCACCGGCGCCCGCACGAAGACCTCGCCACCGGCGGCGCGGATCGGTTCGAGCATCGCGCGTGCGATCGCGGCACTGCCGCCCACCGGGTACCAGGCGCCGGTCCGGAAGTGCTCGAACAGCACCGCGAGGAGGAAGAACGGCAGCCTTGCCGTGGAGTCGGCCAGCAGCAGCGCGCTCGGGGTGAGCACAGCCTGCCGCAGCCCCTCATCGTGAACCAGTCCTTCCACCACCTCCCGGGCCGGCCGTAGCGCCTGGGGCGGCACGGCCGTCGCCCGCAGGACCCGCGCCAGCCGCCGCACCACCGGGCCTGTCAGCCGCCCCAGCGCGAGCGTGGGCAGGACCGCCCGGCACCGCCCGATCAGACAGAACAGCGCCTCGATGCCCGCTTGTTCGGCCGGGAAGCGCGCGATCAGACCGGCCTGGTAGGCCGAGAAGCCGACCGGCGCCTGGTACACCTGCCCCGCCAGGCGGTACTCGTCGTACGGGTCCCCCAGCGGGGCCCATTGCAGCGTGCCGCCGGTCAGATAGTCCGAGAGCACGCGGACCGGCTCCCGCTCCGTCAGCTGTCCCACGTAGTGGATGCCGACGTCCCACTCCCAGCCGCGCCGCCGGTACGCGTGCGTGTAGCCGCCCGCGGTGTAGTGCTGCTCGAACACCGCCACCCGCCGGCCCTGGCGCGCCAGGCATACCGCGGTGGTCAGCCCGCCGGCCCCGGACCCGACCACCACCGCGTCGTACTCGTCCGTCACCCCGCCCGCCGTCAACGACCGGCCCACCAGCACGCGACCCGTCACATCCACCACCTTCGCCGCAGTCCTAAAGGCCCCGGGAACGACGAACTGTTCGCCTCCCATCAGATTCGCGAGCGCCCCGTGGTCATTCCCTGGCGGGGCCCCTGGTCGCTCGGGACATCAGGGTGCGGTAGCAGACCTTCCCGGTGGGGCCGAGGGGCATCTCGTTGAGGACCAGGAGACGTTCGGGGTGCTTCCGGCGGGCCAGGCCACGACCCCCCAAGTGGGTCGTGAGGTCGGACAGCGTGGGAACGGGTGTGCCCCGGGCCGGGCGGATGCAGGCGCACAGTCGTTCCCCCAGGTCCGGGTCGGGCACCGGGACGCAGACCGCCTCGGCCACCGCTGGATGAGTGCCCAGTTCACGTTCGACCTCGGCGAGGCTGATGTTGAGACCGCCGCGCACGGCGATGCGTCTGAGCCGACCCAGGACGTGCAGCCTTCCGTGCTCGTCCAGCCGACCGAGGTCGCCCGTGCGCACCCAGCCGTCGGGGGTGCGGTAACGGGTGTCCAGTTCAGGCGCGTTGACATAGCACAGCGGCGTCATGGGGCCCAGGGCCTCGATCTGACCGGTCCGCCCGGCGGGGAGCGGCGCGCCGTCGGGTCCGGTGATCCGGATGCGGGCCACCGCGGGGTCCGGGGTGCCCACGCTGTCGCCCGGCGGGTGGCTCTCTCCCGCTGTGTGGCAGTTCACCCCGTCCGAGGAACCGTAGACGGTGACCACTGGTCGGCCGAACCGTTCGCGGCATGCCCGGGCGGTGGCCGTCGGCAGGGTCGCGCCGCTGGAGACGACGGCACGCAACGACGATGTGTCCTCGTCCGGCGGCGCCGGGAGGTCGGTGATGCGCCGGAGCATGGTGGGCACCGCGAAGAGGTGGGTGGGACGATGCTCGGCGACCATCCGCAGCGCTCCGGCCGGGTCGAAGGCCGACCGCACGATGAGGGTGCCGCCGAGGGCGGCGAGGGTGACCGGTGTGCCCAGGGAACCGAAGGAGGAGGCCAGCGGGACGAGGACCAGGTGGCGGGGCGGCACCGTGGTGTCGGTGTGCAGGCTCCGGACGTACCGCGCACGACCGCCGGCCAGGGCGTGATGGCTGTAGGCGACCATCTTCGGCTCGGCTTCGGAACCGGACGACACCAGGATGCGGGCGGGGCCGTACGGGTCGGCCTGCCGCGGCCGCCAGGGACGACGGGCCGGGGTGGGCGGGGCGTGCAGACCGTGCGTCCGTCCGTCGCCCGGGCCAGGGACGAACACGGTGCGCAGGTGCGGAAGAGCCGCGACGGCCTGTGCCCGGCGGGCCGATGCGAGGACGGCGCCGCGGGCCCGCGAGCGGGCGAGCAGCGCACGGACGTCACGCTCGTCGCCGCCCGGGGGGATCGGGAGGGCCACCGAGCCGATCGCGTAGACGGCGAGTTCCGCGGCCACGGCGTCGCGTCCGTTGGGCAACAGGAGTGCCACCACGTCCCCGTCTCCCAGCTCCGCCTGGGCGAACAGGGCGGCGAGCCGGTGCACTTCGGCGTCCAGTGCCGCGTAGGAGAGCACCCCGACGTCGTCCACCAGCGCCTGGCGGTCCGGGTGTTCGCGGACCTGGGCGGTGAACAGTGCGTAGAGGTCGGTGTCCGGGCACAGGCCCGCCGCCACCCAGGCACGTCGTTGGGCGCGGGGCACCAGATCCGGGAAGTGCACTCCGGCGCGTGAGGTCCACACCGGCTGCCCGCCCGGGCTCGCGGGCGGGGCGGCGGTACGGTGCCGGGTCGCGGGGGCGGGGGCGGCTGTCATGCGAACTCCCAGGGCGCGTAGGGGCGTGCGTGGCCGGTGACCGGATCAGGGGGTGCGACGGCCGCCCGGAAGGCCGGGGCGCGGGCCAGAGCCGTCAGGTCGGTGAGTACGGGTGTCGCGGTCAGACCGGCCTCGGCCAGGCGTGCCGTCCACTCCTCGGTGGTGCGGCGGGCGAAGCGGGCCGCGAGGTCCTCGGCGGCTGTGGGGCCGGCGCGGTCCAGCAGGCGGAGCACCGCCTCGGGGCACGTCCGGGCCGCGGGACCGAGACACAGATGGCCGTCCGCGGTGCGCAGCGGCCGGTCCAGTGCCGTCCAGCGGGCCCGGTGGGCGGGACGGGGGACGAGAGCGGCCGCGGAGACCAGGGAGGAGTCGACCCGGCTGCCCCGGCCGGTCGCCTCCCGAGCGGCCAGCGCGGCCAGCACCCCCTGGGCGCACACCAGCCCGCCGAGCACGTCGGTGAGGGTCATCAGGGAGGGGGCCGGGGGCTGGTCGGCCGGCCGTACCGCCGCGGCCAGTCCGCTGTGCACCTGGGCGAGGTAGTCGGTGCCCAGGGGCGGCCGGTCGTCGAAGGCGTCCCCGAAGCCGGACGCCCAGGCGTACACCAGGGCGGGGTGGCCGGGCAGCAGGTCGGACGCGTCCAGACCGAGCCCGGCGGCTTTCCCGGGGGCCCAGTTGTGCAGGAAGACGTCGGCCTCGGCGGCCAGCGCGCGGACCGTGTCCCGGCCCTGCCCGGTGGTGAGGTCGGCCTCGACCACCGGCTTGCCCGCGTTGAGAGCCGAGAACCGGGCCGAGCAGTCTCCCGCCAGCGGAGGGAGCCAGCGCATCGGGTCGCCGCCGGGCGGTTCGATCCGGACCACCTCGGCACCGAGCATCCGCAGGACGTGCCCGGCGAGCGGGCCCTGCACCCTGCGGGTGGACTCCACCACCCGCAGGCCCGTCAGGGGCAGGACGGCGCCGGAGACCGGGACCGCCGGGCGTGGGCCGGGCACGGCGGTGTCCGGGTGTGTCCGGGCCTTGGGGACCGGTACCGGTCCCGGAGTGAGGCGCCAGGGGGCGGAGCGGACGGCGGGGGCCGGGTCGGAGCCGACCGTGAGGAGACTGACTCCGGCGTGGTGGGCGGCGGCCCGCAACTCCGCCGGCGTTCGGCGTCGGGCGGCCTGGCGCAGTTCGTCGGGCAGCGGGCAGACGGCGGTGGCGAACCGCTGCTGGAAGGGCAGCCAGCCGCGGCCGGCGAGCGCGGGGGCCACGCCGAGCCGGGCCCAGAACTTCCGCCACGCCAGGGGGTCGAGGGTCTCGACCTCCACGCGGGCGTCGTCAGCCGTCTCCAGGGTCGCCAGGCCACCTGCCTGAGGCACGTCGGAGGCGGCCGGCGGCGCACCCGGCTCGGGCGGACCGGAGTTGTCGCGGGCCGTCGCGGCGGCGAGGTACTGGCCGACCGCCAGCAGCGCCCCCTGCGCCACCGAGGTTCGCACCTCGTGCAGGTCCAGGCCGCGGACCCGCGCGACGCGGAGAGCGGTGGCGCCCTGGGCGGCGAGCACCCCCGCCACCACCGAGGCGTAGTCGACGGCCAGTGGGAGCGGCCCGCCGGTCGCCCGCCCGTGGACCTGCATGAGACCGCAGGCGGCCTGTACGGCGCGCTCGTCCGGCAGGTCGGCGTCGACCGGACCCGCCCAGTCGACGGTGTACCGCACCGTTTCCCGGCCTGGGCCGCGCGTCTCCGGCAGGTCCGGTGCGGCGTGCCGCAGCAGCCGGCCGGCGATCGTGGCGGCGACGACCGGCCGGGCCGGGGCGCGCAGGCGCGGTGTCACGGTCGCTCCCGGCCGGGCCGACGGCCCTGTACCGAGTACAGGACGCTGGAGGCGGCGCGGAAGGACGGGTCCCGCATCAGCCGTCCCACCCGGTCCAGGTCCTCCTGGGTCATGCCCTGTTCCGTCAGCCGGTTCCGAAGGTTGCGGGTGTGGTTCAACTGGAGTCCGAGGCCGGGATCCTGGGCGTGCCGCACGCCGATGTGGAGGTGGACGTCGACAGCGGTCAGCCCCGCCGCCCGCAGGGCAGCCGGGACTTTCCGCCCCCAGTGCGGATCGCCGCCGGCGGCACGCAGCGCGGCCGTCTTGGCCCGCAGGAACCGGACATAGAGCGCCTCCGCCTCCGCGTCCGGGGTCAGCAGCGGCGGCTCGTAGGAGGCGTCGATCTCGTCGATCTGCAACAGACCGCCGGGCTTGAGAGCACGTACCAGTTTGTGCAGGACGGCGTCGCGGGTGGGCACGTGCTGCAGGACCAGGCGGGCCACCACCAGGTCGTAGGCCGCCTCCGGAAGCGGGTCGCGGGCCACGTCGAGGATGGCGACCTCCAGGCCCGGGGCGGGTGCCAGGTCGCGGGCGTCGACGTCGGTGGCGAGCACCGAGCCGCCCGGTGCCACCCGGCCCGCCAGCCAGCGCGCGATGCTGCCGCCGCCGGCGCCGACCTCCAGGCAGTGCCAGCCCGGGCCGACACCGGCGGCGGCCAGGCGGGGCAGGGTCACCGGGTCGTAGGCGGCGGCCACGCAGCGGTGCTGGTCGCGGCTGTGCGCGGTGCCGTTGCCGAAGACCGCCTGGGTGCCCTCCCGGGCGGGAGCGGGTTGGGACACGGTGTTGATCCTCTCGTCAGAACGCGGCCCGGACGGGCCCGGCGTCGTCAGGTGCGGCCCGGACGGGGCCCGGCGGACGACACCGGCGGGTTCGATACCGCCGGCATGCGCCCGGTGAGCGGGTGCCTGCCCGGGCGGGAGCCGGTCGCTCCGGCGAGACCCCTCACCGGAGCGGCCCGGACAGCCGCCGCCGTTGGACAGCGGCCGCCGTCGAACAGCCCTCTGACAGCCCGGCCTCGTCGAACGGCGGCCCGGTCACGTCCACCGGCCGGTGCGGGCGGGTGCGGCGCCGGTGAGCTGCCGGACCAGGGCCGCGCGGCGGACCTTGCCGGTGCCGGTGCGGGGCACCTCGTCCCAGGTGAGAACGGCCGGGTCGCACAGCGCCGGCAGTCCGTGCGTGGCCTGTTTCCAGGCGTCCGGGTCCAGTCGGCCGTCGGCGGTGACCACGACGGGCAATGGATCGCCGTCCGGGGCGCCGAGGATCACGCATTCCAGGGCCTGCGGCAGTCGCTGCTCCAGTACGTCCTCGGTCCGCAGGCAGCTCATACCGGGCAGGGTGTCGGCGGCGCGGTCCAGGAGGCTGACGCTGCCGTCACGGTGGTGGACGCCCATGTCGCCCGTGGACCACCAGTCGCCCACGCGTTTGGCGTCCCAGCGACCCTGTTCGGCGACATAGCCCAGGGCGAGGGCGGGGGTGCGTACGAGGAGCAGGCCGGGACGGCCGCGCGGCACCGGGCGCAGCGTGTCCGGGTCCACCGCGCGCAGCCGGGTTCGGCCCGGCACGGGACGGCCGAGCCGGCGCGCCGTGGTCTCCGCGTCCGGTGCGAGCGCGGAGCGACGCGTATGGAAGCGGAAGGTCAGCGGTCCGGTCTCGGTCTGGCCCCAGCCCTGCATCCACAGCGGGCGGGCGCGGCGGCTGGCGGTCAGGTACGCGCGCAGGGCGGGCGGGTGCACGGCGTCGTAGGTGCTGATGTACAGGCGCACGTCCCGGAAGGGGTTGTCCAGCCGGGTGGTGAGCGGCCGCAGCCGGATGTAGGAGGCGGGCAGGGCCTCGACGACGGTGGGCGGGTGGGCCCGCAGGAGCGGGTCGGCGGTCTCCGGGTTGTCGCCGGTGAGGACCACGATCCCGGCGGGCGCGAGCGACACGACCACGGCCGTCCAGCAGAAGGTGCGTCCGTGTCCGTACGCGCTGGCGTTGGCCAGGACGTCGTCCGGGCGGATGCCGATGCCCGGGTAGCGAACCGCTTCGAAGCGGGCCAGCTTGTGCACGAGGGTCCGCGTGGAGTGGACCACCAGCTTGGGCACGCCGGTCGTCCCCGAGGTGTGATGGATGACCAGGGGTTCGTCGTCGTGGCGCCCTACCGGTTCGCAGGGGCGGGACGCGTCCAGCGCGGCCAGGTGGACCGCGCCGGGCGCGACGGAGTCGACGGTGACGAGGATCCGGGCCGGTTCGCCGGCGGCGGTGTCCCGGCAGCGGGCCAGCACCGCTGAGGTGGTGACCAGCGCGGCAGGCCGCAGCCGCTCCAGCAGGGTGACGAGGTCCGCGGTGTCGAGCCGGGCGGACAGCTGCGCGGGTACGGCGCCGAGGCGGACCACGGCGCAGGCGAGCAGGTCGTAGTCCCAGTGGTTGTCCTTCACGATCGCCACGCGGTCGCCGGGCCTGACCCCGGCGTCGGCGAGGCGGGCTGCGGTGGCGCGGACCAGGCCGGCGAGTTCGGTGACGGTCCACCGGGTGCCGGCCCGCGGGGCGATGTCGAAGGGCCGGTCCAGGTGGACCACGGTCCGGGCGCCGCCTGCCGCCGCGTCGTCGAACAGGGTGCCCATGTCATGCGGTCGCACGGATCTCCTCCGCTCGGTCGGGGCCGGCCGGAGTGTTCCGTCCGAGCCTGCTCAGGACGCGGGACGCGGACAGCGCGCCCGCCCGGACGGCGCCCTCGGAGGCGGGCCGCAGCATGAGCCAGTCGCCGGCGTACTCCACGGCGCGCGCCGGTCGGGACAGGAAGCCGGCACGTTCGCGCAGGGCCTGGGGTGTGGCCTCCGGCAGGCCGTGGCGGAAGGCGTGCACGAGACGGTGGCGGCAGGCGTCGCCGATGCCCGGGGCATAGCGTTCCGCCGCGCGGACGAGGAGGTCGGCGGCCTCCTCGGGAGGGGCGTCCAACAGCTCGGGGACCCGGCGCGGAGCAGCCACGAGGGTGACCAGGCCCCGGCCGGCCGGGGCCCGGCCGGGGTCCTTGGCGTGGTCGACGACGACGCCGGAGAGCACGTCCTCCTCGGCGGCCGGGGTGAGCAGGATGTGCACCGGCCGCCGGGCGGCTGGGGCGAGGGGGCGGTCCAGCAGGCAGCTGACCTTCAACATGGGTGTGAAGGTGCAGGAGGTGAGGAACGGCAGCTCGTCGGCGGGGGCGTCAGGGTGGAGCGCCACCGCTGCGGGTGCCGGTACGGCGAGCACGGCGGCCCGCGCGGTGACCTGCCCGTCGTCGAACCGCAGTACGGCGTGCCCGCCCGCGTCGGTGACCTCGCGCACGGTGCGGCCGGTGACGACATCGGTGTCGGCGGCGAGCCGGCGGGCCAGGAAGTCCATACCGTCGCGGTAGGTGCGCCAATGGGAAGGGGAACCGGCCTCCAGCAGCAGGCTGACCATGGGGGCGGCCGTCGACCGGGCGGTGTCCCAGCCGAAGAAGCAGCCGGCGACCGGCTGGAAGAGGTAGTCGTGCAGGTCGCGGTGGTAGCGGGCGGCCACCTCCCGCACGGTGGCGGCGCCCAGCGGACTGTGCTCGGGACGGTCGCCGTCGAATCCGGCGCGGTGGCGGCCGGTCCAGGCGGAGAAGACGGCCAGGTCGAGCCGCGCCCGGGCGGACAGGCCCGCTCCGGTGGCCACGGCCGTGCCCTCGCCGACGCCCAGGTGGGCGCGTCCGCCGCGCCAGACGGCGACCCCGCCGCCGACCCGGGGCACGTCCGCGGGAGTGACCCGCAGCCGGCGCAGAAGCTCCCAGGTCGCGCGGTAACCACGGGAGGGGACCTGCTCGGCGCCCGTGTCCACCGTCCAGCCCTCCTGGCGGATGCTGCGCATCCGGCCGCCGACGTCCGGCAGTTGCTCGTACACCCGGACGGCCAGCCCGGCGCGGCGCAGTTCGTGGGCGGCGGTCAGGCCGGCGATGCCCGCGCCGACGACGGCGACGTCGAGATCGGGCGTCATCGGGCGGCTCCCGTTCCGACGACGACGTTGGCGGCGGTCATCAGCACCACGCTCAGCCGGTGCACCGCGAAGCCCGTCCGGCGGGCGGTCATGATGTCGCCGCGGACGAACCCGGTCAGGTACTGACGGGCCCGCAGCGCGGTCGCCGGCAGCATCAGCAGCACGAACCACCAGGGGGCCGCCCCGGTGGCCGAGGCGACCGCGCCGATGAGGAACTCGGCGGCCGACAGGGCTCCGATGAAGACGGCGTTGCCCCGCGCCGAGACCAGGGCGGCCACGGTCGGACGGCCCACGGCCCGGTCGCCGGCCACGTCGTTGGTGTTGGAGTAGACGCCGAACATCAGCGGCCCGAACCCGAACAGCACCGCCTGCACCATCAGAAAACCGGAGAAGCCCCCCGTCACCAGGCCGTACGGAACGATCACCAGCACGGCGCCGAGGGCGACCAGGAACACCTCCTGGAAACCGTGGTAACTGATCTTCAGGCCGTACGAGTACTGCAGCGACACCGCGAACAGCGCGCCCGCCGTCACCAGCGCCCACAGCGGGTGGTGCGGCGCGAGCGCGGCGGCGCCCGCCCAGAGCACCGCCCCTGCCGCTGCGCAGGCCCAGGCGAAGCGCAGCGCCTGGGGCACCGTCAGTGCCCCGGCGACCAGGGGTTTGCGTGCCTTGTTGCGCAGCGGGTTGTCAGGGGCGTAGTTGGCGAGGTCGCTGCCGTCCCGGAACCCGGTGACGTCGTCCAGGGCGACCATCGCCATGAGGACCGCGACTTCGCCGGCCAGGAACATGGCCAGCACGAGTGCCTGCCGGGTGGTGAAGGCGCCGGCCGGGAACAGAGCGGCGGTCAGGGCGAGGAAGATGCCGAGGTAGTAGTCGTACACGTCCAGCTTGCCGAGCCGCGCGTACGTGCGCAGTCGGCTGTGGCCGTGGGCGGTCGCGGCGGGACGGCCGGCCGCGATGCTGTCCGTCATGGGTGACCTCTTGGGGGGTGTCTGCGTCCGAAGGGGGGTGCCGCTCGCCCGGGCAGCGGGATGGGCGAGGCGGGCGGTCGCGGGTCAGCGGTGTCCGAGGCGGGCGGTCGCGAGTCAGCGATGCTCGGTGGCGAAGGCGCACACGAGGTCGGCGACGTGCTGGACCTGTGCGTCGGTCAGCAGGTGATGCACCGGCAGGGCGAGATGGCTGCGGGCGGCCTGTTCGGCGCGCGGCCAGCGGGCACCGGGCGGCGCGTAGGGAGCGAAGGCACGGTGGGCGGGCAGGGGGTGCGGATAGTAGACGTGCGTGGCCACCCCCCGCTCGGCCAGGTGGGCGCAGAGAGCTTCCCGGTCCTCGGCGAGGACCGTGTACACGTAGAAGCACCGGCCGTCCGGGCCGGGCGGCGGCGGTGCCACACCACGGTCGGCCAGCGGCGTGAAGCGTTCGGTGTAGTACTTGGCGATCTCCGCCCGCCGCGCCAGCCGCGCCGGGAAACCGGGGTAGCGGTGCGTCTGGAAGGCGGCCTGGATCTCGTCGAAGCGGCTGTTGAGTCCGACGGCGTGGTGGACGAACCTCCGCCCGGCGTACTGGCCGTGGTTGCGCAGCATCCGCACCTTCTCGCCCAGCGCCGGGTCCCGGGTGACGACCACGCCGCCCTCGCCGGGCATGCCGCAGGTCTTGACCTGCACGAAGGAGTAGAGCCCCGCGTCGCCCCACAGGCCGGCCGGGATGCCCCGCAGCACGCCGCCCTGGGCGACCGCGGAGTCCTCCAGCAGGCGCAGTCCGTGCCGCCGGGCCAGTTCGGCGAAGCGTGGCATGTCGGCCATGACGGAGAACATGTGGGCCGGCATCACCGCCTTGGTCCTCTCGGTGACGAGCGGCTCCGCCTCGTCCGGGTCCATGGTCATGGTGTCCGGCCGGATGTCGGCGAAGACCGGTGTGGCCCCGACGTCGACCACCGAGGCGGCCAGGGGCGCGCAGCCGAACGCGGGCACGATCACCTCGTCACCGGAACCGACGTCCATGGCCCGCAGCACCAGCGAGAGCGCCGAGGTGCCGCTGGAGCAGGCGACCACGTCGGCGGCCCCCAGGTCCTCGCGCAGCAGGTCCTCGAAGGCGGCGGTGCGCCTGCCCAGGATGAACCGCTGCTCCGGGTCGAGGCCCACCTCGCGGACCAGCCCGATCAGTGCGGAGCGGTCGGCTTCGAAGAGGGCCGGAGGGAAGAACGGGACGGCGGGAGGGAGCGTTGCGGTCATACGGTCGCCCTCGTTCCGGCGAGGAAGGAGCGGACGGTGTCGCAGACGCGGTCCAGGTCGTCGGACCGGAGATCGGGGTGGAGGGGCAGGGCGACGGCGTGCCGGGCCGCCGCCTCGGCGTGGGGGAACTCGCCCTGCCGGTGGCCCAGGTGCGCGAGGGCGGGCTGGTGGGGCAGCGCCACCGGGTAGTAGACCTCGGTGCCGATGCCGTGCCGGTCGAGGTGGTCGACGAGGGCGTCCCGGTGCTCGGTCTCGATCAGGTAGACGTAGTACACGTCGCGGTCGTCCGGTTTCCCGGCGGTGGTCCGCGGCAGGCGGACGATCCCCGGCGCGTCCCGCAGACGGGCGGTGTACGCGTCCGCCAGTTCGGCCCGGCGGGCGATGTGCTCCTCCAGGAGGGGCAGCTTGGCGAGCAGGACGGCCGCCTGGATGTCGTCCATCTTGCTGTTCGCGCCGGGCAGGGCGCTCTCGGTGGAGATGGCCGGGAAGTTGTTGAGTGTGCGGCCCGTCCTGCCGTGGTGGCGCAGCGCCGCGACGGTGGCCGCCACCTCCGGGTCGTCGGTGAGCACGGCTCCCGCGTCGCCGAGCGCGCCGAGCGTCTTGGACGGGAAGAAGGACAGGACGCCGCCGACCCCGTGCAGGCCCGCGTGCACTCCGTGCCGGCGCATGCCGATCGCCTCGGCGCTGTCCTCGACGACTGTCAGGCCGTGCTGCCGGGCGACGGCGGTGACGGCCGCCATGTCGGCCATCGTGTGGAACAGGTGCACCGGCATCACGAACCGGCTGTGCGGAGTGACGGCCGCCTCCAGGGCCACGGGGTCCATCGCGTACGTGTCCGGGTCGATGTCGACGAACTGCGGTGTCCCGCCTGCCAGTACGACGGCCGAGGCGGTGGCGAAGAACGAGTACGCCGGCACCAGGACACCGTCGCCGGGGCGGACTCCGCAGGCGCGCAGCAGCAGCACCAGCGCGTCGGTGCCGCTGTTGACGCCGATCACATGCCGGGCGCCGGTGTAGTCCGCGAGCGCCGCCTCGAGTTGCCCGACCTGTTTTCCGTGGGAGAACTTGCCGCTGTGAAAAACCTCGTCCAACGCCTTTTCGACGGAGGGCCACAGCCGTTCGAAAGTCGCAGCCTGAGAGAAGAAGGGGATTCGATCGTCCGTTACCGGCGTAGTCGGTAATGCGCCCACGGCGCGCGCCGAAATCTGTCCACTGGAAGGCAATCTCTCACCCTGTCTCCGTCGTTCCTGTGGAATGCCCACGCTAATCGGACTTCAGGTCGACGGAGAAAGGAAAGGATCGTCTTCACACGTTCTGGGGAATGATGTTCCGGACGTCTTGACCGTTTCCGCACGGGGCCACAACAGTGGTGCGGCGCACCGGAGTTGTGCGCGGCGCAGCGAATTGCGCGCGCCCGTTTTCCTTACCCGTTCTCTCTCAGGAGGCCCTGTGATGCAGCCCCTCGTGGTCGGGCTCGGCCGGTCCGGATCAGGACTGCATCTGAACACGCTCGTCCGTCTGGCCCGGCGGACCGCGGCCACGGGAGATCCGCTCGTCGCCCTGCCGGCGGTCGGTTGCGACCCGCGCGCCGGCGGTCTGCGGCCCCTGGGCGTGCCCGGAGAGGTCACGGCCGTCACCACGCTGGAACAGGCCCTGCGGTACGTGGACCCCGCCGCCGCGGTGGTCCACGTGTGCACACCGCCCCGGCTGCGCTACGACCTCCTCGCGGAACTGGCCGGACACGGCTTCCGCCGGATGATCGTGGAGAAACCCCTCGCCGCGTCCGCGGACGAACTCGACGCCCTCATCCGGCTCCGTCAGGAGGCCGGGCTCGATCTCGTGGCCGTCGCCCACTGGACCACCTCCCGGCTCGCCGACCGATTGCGCCGGCTGGTGGGCGGCGGACGACTCGGCTCCCTGCTCCGTATCACCGTCGACCAGCACAAGCCCCGTTTCCTGCGGTCCCTGGCGACCGACGGGCATCCGTCCGCCCTGGACGTGGAGATCCCCCACTCCCTGGCGCTCGCGCTCGATCTGGCCGGTCCGGCCGAACTCCGCGCCGCGCGCTGCTGGGACCTGCGCTGCGAGGACCGCAACCTTCCCCGCCTGGGCGGTGCGCATGTCGAACTGGAGCACCGTTCGGGAGTGGTGACGCTGTTACGCTCCGACCTCGGCGCACCCGTTCGGCAACGCAGCGTCGTCTGCGAGTTCGAGGGCGGGACAGCCACGGCCCACTTCCCGCTCAGCGAGGACGACGACCACGCGCAGTTGGTCATCGCTCCCTTCGACCCCGGTACGGCGGCCCCGCCGGCCGGTGTCCTCGACGCGGACGGGGTGCCCGGGATCGGACACCACGTCTTCCGGGACGACGCCCTGACCGGCTTCCTGGACGGCGTCTACCGCGGCTTCGCCTCCGGCACGGCAGGCGTCGGGAACTTCCCGCTCGCCTGCGCGGCCGCCCGGCTGCTGTGCGCGGCCCGGGAGCACTGCGCCGTCACCCCGCGCGCCCGCGCCGGGAGCCGCTGACATGTCCCGGCACAGCGCCGCCGGACCTCGCGTCCTGGGATTCGGGCCGCTCACCGGCATCGGCGACGAGGCGGCGCCCGGCACCGACGGGCAACTGGCCGCCCTGCGACGCCTGGGCTGGAACGCCATCGAACTGCGCACCGTCGACGGCACGGCCCTCGCCGACCTCTCCGCGGCCGTCTTCGGCACGCTGGCCCGGCGGCTTGCGGAGGCCGGCGTCACCGTGGCCGCCGTCGCCTCCCGGATCGGCAACTGGTCCCGTCCCATCACCGGCGGCCTCGGCCAGGACCTGGCGGAACTCGACGTCCTGGCCGAGCGTTGCGCCACCCTCGGCTGCCGTCTGGTGCGGATCATGTCGTACCCCAACGACGGTCTGACGGAGACCGAGTGGGCCGACCGCGTCCTGGCCCGCACGGCCGTCCTGGCGGACCGCGCCGAGCGCGCGGGCCTGGTGCTGGTGCACGAGAACTGCGCGGGCTGGGCCGGGGACCGGGCCGACCGCGCGCTACGACTGCTGCGCGCCGTGGAGAGCCCGGCCCTGCGGCTGCTGTTCGACACCGGCAACGGCGTCCCGTACGGCTACCGCGCCCCGGACATGCTCCGTGACCTCGCCCCGTACGTCGCCCACGTCCACATCAAGGACGCCGTCCTCACCCCGGACGGCGGCACCGCCTACACCCTGCCCGGCGAGGGTGAGGCCGGGGTGGTGGAATGCCTGGAGCTACTGGCCGCCCACGGCTACACCGGAGCGCTGTCCCTCGAACCCCATCTCGCGGTTCGCCCCCACGAGGGGCTGGCCCGGGCGGGTGAGGACGCCGCCGACCTGTTCGTACGGGCCGGACAGGCGCTGGCCGGGCTGCTGGGCGCCGGAGAGCCGGTCGCCGGCCCGCTGGACGGCTCGGCGTGAGCGGCCTGTTCACCGACCGGCACCGGGAGCTGCTGCTGGACCTGCTGCGCCTGCCGAGCGTCAACCCCCTGGAGGCCGGCCCGGACGATCCGCCGTCCCGGCTCCCCGAGATCCTCCAGCGGTACGCGACGGCCGCCGCCGAAGCGGGGTTTCGCACCGTCCGCCTCGCCAGTCCGCCCGCCGCCTGCCTGGACCGTCCGGGCGTGCCGTCCACGGTCCGCGCCGCTGCCCGCGATCCGCGCTTCCTCGTGGACCAGCCCAGTCTGCTGCTGCGGCTGGGCCCCGAGCGTTCCCGTGCGCACACCGTGATGTTCAACGTCCACCTGGACACCGTCGCCGGACACACCCCGCCCGCCTTCGACGGCGTGCGATTCACCGGCCGGGGCGCGGTCGACGCCAAGGGACCCGCCGTGGCCCTCCTCGCCGGGCTGTGGGCCGCCGCGTCCCACCCCGCCGTCGGACGGGACGTCACCGTCCTGCTCCAGGCCGTCGCCGGGGAGGAGGGCGGCGCCCTGGGCACCTACGGAACCCGTCCGCTGCTGGAGGCCGGGCACCACGGCCGGCTCAACGTGTTCTGCGAACCGACCGGACTGCGCGCGCTGCCCCGGGCCACCTCCGCGATGACCGCGCGGATCACCGTCGCGGGCGAGGACGCGGTGGACGACCACCCGGACGCCGGACACAACGCCACCGTGCTGCTGGGATTCCTGGCACAGCACCTCGCCGCCCGCCTGGACGGGGCCGTACCCGGTACGCGGGTGTGCCTCGCCGGACTGCACACCGGCCGCACGCACAACCGCGTCCACGGCACCGGCACCCTGCTGATGAATCTGTCGTACCGCCGCACCGCCGACGGCGACCGCCTGAAGACAGAGGTCACCCGGCACGTCGCCGACGGCCTGCACCGCTTCACCGAACTCTTCGCCACCGGCCGGGAGTTCGCCCGCACGGCGCGGGATGCGGCACTGATCACCCGGCTCGGCTGGGACAAGCAGGGCCTGCCCGCGCTGGACGACGCCGACCCGTGGGCCGAGGAACTCCTGGTGCGCGCGGGAGCCCGGCCGGCGGCCGGCGACCCCGGCTTCACCTGCGACGCCATCTGGGCGGCCGGCCTGGACGACGCCTTCACCACCGTGCTCGGGCCCGGCTGTCTCGCCGCCAACCGCGCCCACGCGCCCGGTGAGTTCGTCGACCTCGCCGACCTGGAGGAGTTCGCCGGCGTGGTCCGCCGGCTCGTCATGTTCTTCGCCGAAGCCGTGCCGGCGGTGTCAGTGCAGCGGCCTCCGTAGAGCACCACACCCCCGACCGAACGACCTACGAAGCCAACTGGCCCGCCCTGTTAAGGAATCCCGTATGACGGCACCCACCGCCCCGCGAGCGGCGGTCGAGCGCGCACCCGTCCTCGTCGACCACGCGGAGCTGCATGCCGCGCTCACCGGCCTGTTCACCGGCCACGGCATCCCTGACGCGCGGGCCCGGCTCGCCGCGGACGCGCTGTGCCACGGCGACCTGACCGGGCTCGACTCGCACGGCGTGTTCAATCTCGCCCGGCTCTACCTGCCGTTGCTGGAGTCCGGCCGCTGCGACCCGCGCGCCGAACCACAGACCCTCACCGACCTGGGCGCCTGCGCGGTCGTCGACGCCCGCCGCGCCCTGGGCCTGTGGGCCGCGGCCGAAGCCATGGACGACGCCGTGGCACGGGCCGGCCGGCACGGTATCGGGCTGGTGTCGGTGCGCGGGGCGACCCACTTCGGGTGCGCCGGCTTCCACTCCGTGCGCGCCGCGCACGCCGGGATGATCGGCGTGGTCGCGAGCAACTGCGGCGGCCAGCGCATCGCACGACCCCCGGGCGGCGCGGTGGCGATGCTCGGCACCAACCCGCTGAGCGTCGCCGCGCCCGCCCTCGACGGCCACCCGTTCCTGCTGGACATGAGCACCACCGTCGCGCCCACCGGACGGGTCCGCGTCGCCGCCCGCCGCGGCACCCCGGTGCCCGCCGGCTGGCTGGAGGACGCGGCGGGCGACCCGGTGACCGACCCGTCCGCCTTCGACCGCGGCGAGGCCTTTCTGCGCTGGCTGGGCGGTACGGCCGAGACCGGCGTCCACAAGGGCTACGGGCTCGGCATCGCCGTGGAACTGCTGGCCGCCGTGGTGTCCGGCGCGGCCGTGGGACCCGCGCCCGCCGCACTGGAAGGGGACGGCCGGCCGCACGGCAGCGACGACGACATCGGCTTCTTCCTCCTCGCGATCGCCCCGGAGGTGCTGCGGCCCGGCGCGGACGCGGCCGGCGCGGCCCGGTCCCTGTTCGGCACGCTCGTCGACTGCCCGCCGGTGCCCGGCGGCGAGCCGGTGCGCTATCCGGGCTGGCGGGAGGCGGAACTCGCCGCCGAGCGCCGCCGCCACGGCATCCCCCTGCCCCCGCACCTCCACGCGGAACTGACCGCCCTCGGTCTCCTCGCCAGCACCGGGAGCCCGCGATGACCCGGCCCATGCGGCTCGGCGTCGTCGGTCTCGGCGCCATCTCCCCCTACTACCTGGCCGCCGCGGAACGGCTGCCCGAGTGGCAGCTGACCGCCGTGTGCGACGCCCGTGCCGAGGCCCTGGAGCAGTTCCCCGGGCGGGCGGCACGCTTCAGCGACCTCCGCACCCTGCTGGACGGGGCGCGACCGGACGCCCTCGTCGTGGCCGTGCCCAACGATGTTCACCTGCCCCTGTGCCGGGATGCCCTGGCCGTCGGCGTCCCGGTCTGTGTCGAGAAACCCCTCGCCCTGACCGCGGCCGAGGGGTCCCTGCTGGTGGAGCTGGCACAGCGCGGCGGGGTCCCGCTGATGACGGCGTTCCACCGCCGCTACAACGACGCCGTCCGCGCACTGGTGAACCGGACGACGGGCGGGGAGATCCGCTCCGTCCGGGTGCGCTATCTGGAGCGCATCGAGGAGCATCTCGGCGGTGAGGACTGGTACCTGGACCCGGCCCACTGCGGCGGCGGCTGTGTGTCCGACAACGGTCCCAACGCCCTCGACCTGGTGCGGCTGCTGCTCGGTGAACTCGACGTCACCGGCTGCGAGATCCACCGCGACGGCTCCGGCGTCGACCGTCAGGCGATGATCCGTCTGCGTGGCCGTACGGGAGCCACGGCCACGGTCGAGCTGGACTGGTCGTACCCGGGGGAACTCAAGGACATCGAGGTGGAGCTGGTCGGCGGAGAGGTGCTGCACGCCGACATGCTGGCCGGACACACCGGCTTCAAGGCGTCGTTGTGGCACGAGTACGAGGCGATCCTGACCGAGTTCGCAGCGCTGGTCCGCACCGGCGCCCCGGCCGCCCCGGGAGCGCATGGCGGCCTACCCGCGCTGGAACTGGTGGAGGCTGCCTATCGCCGTGCCCGACCCGTACCGCATGTGACGGCAGCGGAGGCGGACCGGTGAATCCGGCGGAGGACGGCCCGAAGCGTGTGGTGCGCGGATCACTGGTCAAGGTGCTCGTGCACCGCCGCACCGACCGCGGCATGCGGCTGGAGGAGCACGCGGCACGCTGCGTACGCCGGGGCGAGGTGCACGAACTGGTCACCACCGACCAGTGGGACCCGCGCCCCGGCGCCCGGATCGACCGGGTGGGATTCCTGGGCTTCGCCGAGCTGCTGTGCAGCGGTGTCATCGACCGGGGTGATCTGGTGCGGATCGGGGACACTGTGGTCGGCACGGTGCTCGGCTTCGACGCCTGTCACCTTCCGAACCACTACAACATCCTGATCCACGCGGCGCGTCCGGTCAGCGGCCGGGACCTGGGCCTGCGGCCGGAGTCTGTCGTCACCTTCGTCCAGGGCCGGGCCGGGGGCCACGACACGGTCCACGCAGCGCCTGGTTCCTGAGGGGCCATCCGCGAAGCGGTTTCGGAAGGGCATCCGCGGATGCGGGTGCTGAAACCACCTCCGCAGAGGCGGTTCCGGACAGCGCTTCCGCACAAGCAGACGGGCACCTTCGCGCACAGGCAGTCGCGCACCGGATGGCGCCGGTCCGCTGAACGGCCGACGCCATCCGGTGGCCGTGGAACCCGGATGGTCGCCCACCCGGGTCACAGCTGCCGCTCCGGCAGGTCAGCCGAGCAGGTCGACCTCCAAGCGGCCGAAGTGGAAGTCACGGACGACCTGCAGCAGTTCGTCCTCGGACAGCTTTCCGTCGCTGTTCGTGTCCACCTTCTGGAACATCTTCCCGGCCTCGGAGGCCGGCACGCCGACGGCGGACAGCCAGGCCTGGAACTCACGGGCGTCGATCTCGCCGTCGTGGTTGTCGTCGCACAGGCGGATCAGCGCCTTCACGATGGGAGAAAGCGCGCGGTTGAAGCCTGCCTCACCCTCCTTGAACAGCATCTCCCCCGAGGCGTCGAGGAACTGCTCCCGGCTGATGGCGCCACCCGGGGCGCCGGCCTTCTGGGCGAGGTGCTCGTACAGCCCCTGGAAGGCGCTGTGGAGCTCCTGCACCTCCGGGGAGTCGGCGCTCTTGCCGAGGTTCTGGGCGATCCGGGCGGCCTCGCCCTGGAAGTCGCTCGCCTCCAGGACGCCGTTGCCGTCGGTGTCCCACTTCTCGAAGCGCTTCACCAGGCGGTCGTTGGCGACAGCGGTACTCATATGTCTCTCCTTCTCTCGGACGGAGTCCGAGGGTGTCGGGTGGTGCGTCTTGTTCCGGGTGGATGAACGGACGGCGGCACCTGGGCAGGGCCGCGACCGCGCAGGGCGATACCGCTGCGCGGGCTCTGGGGCCGGCGAGTGGCCGGCAGGAGGGGCACCGGCTCAAGGTCGGCGCGAGGTGACACCGGCTCAGGCCGGTGCGCGGGGATCAGAGAAGGGTGACCCGGCTGCCCGTGGCCTTGCCGCGGGTGTCGAGCAGGGCGCATCGGGCCTGGCCCAGTGCTTCCCTCGCGTAACAGGCGTGGTCCTGCAACAGGATCGCCACATCGGCCTGGGCCATGGCTTCCTGGAGGTTTTCGGCACGCGGCAATGACCGTCCGTCGACACTGAACCCGGCTACATACGGGTCGTGGTAGTACACCTCGGCACCGGCGGCGAGCAGTCCTGCCGCCACCGGGCGCGCCGGTGTCTCCCGGACGTCCGCCACATCCGCCTTGTAGGTGACTCCGAGCAGCAGGGCCCGTGCGCCCTCAGGGCGGCCCCGGACCTCGGTGAGCAGGGCAAGCGCTCGGTCCACGACGTGGTCCGGCATACGGCCGAGGACCTCGTGTGCGGCTGCCAGCGTACGGAAGGCGAAGCCCTGGGATTCGGCCCGCGCGGCGAGATAGCGGGGGTCGACGGGAACGCAGTGCCCGCCGACGCCGGGTCCGGGCCTGAAGGGTGCGAAGCCGAACGGCTTCGACGCGGCGCAGTGCAGCACGTCCCAGACGTCGATGCCGGAATCGTGGCAGAACAGTGCCACTTCGTCGACCAGGGCCATGTTGACGTACCGGTAGGTGTTTTCGAGGAGTTTGGCCATCTCCGCCTCCCGCGTGCCGCGGGCGATGACGAGATGGTCCACGAAGCGGGAGTAGAACGCGACGGCGTACTTGGCGCACAGAGCGCTGCAACCGCTCACGACCTTCGGCGTGTTGCGGATGGTCCACGTCTCGTTGCCGGGATCGATGCGCTGCGGCGAATACGCCAAGTGGAAGTCCTCGCCAGCCTGCAGCCCGCTGCCGTGCTCCAGCAGCGGCCGCACGACGTCCTCCGTGGTGCCGGGATAGCTGGTGGACTCCAGGACGACGAGCATGCCGGGGCGCAGCCGGGCGGCGACGGCCCGGGCTGCGTCCTCGACCGCGGACAGATCGGGTAAGCCCTCCGGTGTGAGTCCGGTCGGCACACAGATCACCACGGTCTGCGCGCCGTCCAGGACCGCCGGGTCGGTCGCGGCATGAAATCCCGCGTCCAGCATGACCGCGACCTCGGCGTCGCGAACGCCGCCGACGTGGGAACGGCCTGCGGCGAGTCCGGACACCACCGTGCCGGACACGTCGTACCCCACGGTCGCCAAACCGGCCGAGACCGCGGCTCTGGAGAGCGGCAGCCCGACATGCCCCAGCCCGATGACGACGAGATCGGCGGCCATGTGTGTACGTTCTCCTGGGTGTGTGGGGGGAACGGGAACAGCGGTGGCTCAGGCGGAGAAACTGCCGCTGCCGGGCGCCACGTGCGAGCCGTATCCGGGCTGCACGGTAAGCCCGGGGGTGAGACAGAACGGGTCGGCGTAGATGGTGACCGGACGATCGGTGCGGTTCGTCAGCACATGCGCGGCGGGCGGCAGCTTCTGGCACCCGTGCGGATCGTGATACACAGCCAGTGGCGCGACTTCCGTACTGAACACCACAACGTCGCCCTCATCCGCCGCGGCTGCAGTGCCGGTGGCGGCGCCTGCTGCGAGCAGCGCCCCGGCGGCAGCGAGCATGAATACACGGGCGCATCGCATGGATTGTGGTCCTTTCGGCAGCGTGTTGTCGAAATGATCCTTCTCTGGAGATGCACCGGCTAAGCACCAGCCCACCCTTGTGCGCCCGAACCAGTGATGCCGTCAAATTGAATTGACGCCTCGGTCGGTGATCCGCGCGCCCCGCCGGTATTGGACGCGCACGGAACCGGCACGGATTCACCGTCGCGGCGAGAAACCGGTTCCGGCTCAGGCGATCCCTCGTCGGCTGCCAACAGCGGCCACTTGGGGAAGAACATTCCGTCCCGCGACAGCGTTGCCGGCGAACTCGAGTGCGCGAAAGGCCTTTTTCGGTGCGGCAGCGCTCACCGGTGGCGTGGGCGAAACCCCCGGACCGGCCCCTTGAGCAACTCCGTCACCCCACCCGGCGGGGACGCCACTCGTGTGTTCCCCGACCGCCCGGGTCGCCTCGCGCAGCCGGAGCACTCAAAGAAGGACCCCATGTCGTAGGTGAGTCGTCGGGCGGAGTATCGAATCTTCCGTGCGGGCGTCGGGAACCCAGCACCACGTCTACGTAGCGGGCGGAGGTTCAGCAAGCGGAGACACTACTGCGACGCATGCTGACCTCGTGCTGACCGGGACGCGTCGATCATGACCCTGAGCTGCGAAAGCACCCAAAAGCTAGATCTTGGACTTGAACACGGTGCGAAGCCGACACGACAAGACACCCGAGAGCTACCTTGCCGGCCTCCACCTCCGTGCCTCGATGATCTGGGTCAACGACCTCCTGAAGACAACTGGTTGATCACAACATCACACAGGCCCTAGCTGTATTGATCACGAGCGTTGTCAACGCCGGTCGGACTTGATCGTGGCGAAGGCCTCCGTGTGTGGTGGAGGTGTCGAATCTTCACCGCACGGAGGCCTTCGTGTCCCACCGTAATGCCCGGCTGACCATTCACGGCAGGCGGCTGCTCGTCGAGCGTGTCCGCTCCGGCCGTCCCGTCGCCCATGTCGCCGCCGAGATGGGCATCTCCGTCCCACAGCCCACAAGTGGGCGGCGATCATCGGTGACACCCTGCTGGGCACCAGCTGGGTCCTGTTCACCTGGTCCGTTCTGCTCGGCGTCCTCTTGCGGCTCGCCCTGACCATGGCCGGTGTCGGCGAGAGTCAGGACCGCGCCCGGATCGTCACTTGGGCCGTCCTCGGCACAACCGCGGTACTACTCGTCTGGGGGTACGCCGAAGCCCGCCGCGTGCCACGCGTGCGCCGCCTCGACGTACAACTCCCGTGACTGGGTGCCGGGTTGGACGGCACCCGCGTCGTCCTCATCACCGACACCCACTACGGCCCGCTCGACCGCACTCGCTGGTCGGCGCGGGTATGCGAGACGGTGAACACGCTGGAAGCCGACCTGGTCTGCCACACCGGCGACATCGCGGACGGCACGGCCGAACGCCGCCGCGCCCAGGCCACCCCACTCGGAACCGTGCAAGCCACCCGGGCCCGGGTCTACGTCACCGGCAACCACGAGTACTACAGCGAGGCCCAGGGCTGGGTCGACCTGATGGACGAGCTGGGCTGGGAGCCGTTGCGCAACAGCCATCTGCTGCTCGAACGCGGAGGTGACACCCTCGTCGTCGCCGGCGTGGACGACGTCACCGCCGAGTCCTCCGGTCTGGCAGGCCACCGCGCCCACCTCGCCGGAGCCCTGAACGGCGCCGACCCCGACCTGCCCGTTCTGCTCCTGGCCCACCAGCCCAAGTTCGTCGACCGGGCGGCGGCCGCTGGCATCGACCTCCAACTCTCCGGCCACACCCACGGCGGCCAGATCTGGCCCTTCCACCACCTGGTCCGCATCGACCAGCCGGCCCTCGCCGGCCTCAGCCACCACGGCTCCCGCACCCTCCTCACACCAGCCGCGGCACCGGCTTCTGGGGCCCGCCGTTCCGCGTCTTCGCCCCCAGCGAGATCACCCTGCTCGTGCTCCGCTCCCCGCACCTGCCCACCTCGCCGTAGACGGGGCGGGCCACCCCATCCGCTTGGAGCAGTCCACGAGCCGAGGGGTGCGGCGGCGACAGACAACCAGGCTCCTCTCCCCGAGGACAAGATCTGGACCAATCCCGGGCCGAAGAAGCTCCCTGTCGGCGGGCTCGGCATCGCTCCGGCGACGTCAGCCGTCATGCTCCGCGCCGACGAGGACGAAGGCCATCGTCGCCGGCTGGTCACTGAGGTTGCGCCAGCTGTGGCGCGTGCCGTTCTGGATGACGATGTCCCCGGTCGAGAGGTGGGTGCGTTGCCCGTCGTCGAGTTCGAGGACGATGTCCCCCTGCAACACGATGCCGTAGTCGACGGTCGGTGTCGTGTGCATGCCGTCGGGCTCCATGAGCTCCGCCAGGCCGGGCGAGTCGGCGCGCTGCTCCTGATCGAAGGCAACGGGGTCGAACGTCGGGTCTGCCCACGCGGCGTCCGGCGGGAAGGTCAGAATGATGAACCGTGTGCCGCCGGGTGCCGGAAGCAGACTGGTGATCTTCGGTGTGGGGTCCTCGCCCGTCCGGCTGACCTGCTCGCCCGGTTCAGTGGCCCACGGCAGGCGGGACACCCAGCCCGGCAGGCTGATGAACTCCCGGCTGCGCGGTATGGAGCCGTCGCTGACAACGACTGACCTGCCGTTCTCGTCGTGGCCGGTGACTACTCTGCGCATACGTCTCTCCTCGGTCTGGTCCAGGTCCTTGGAACCCGCCGTACGCCGGATCCGTCGTCTCGGTCGGTTCAACCGGGCCGGCCGGTGCCGGGCTCGGTCTGGGCATCCAGCGCGGCCGCCCAGGCGTCCAGGGCATCTGCCATCGTCGGAGCGTGCGTCCGCAGCAGGCCCGACGCCACCGAGCGCACGAACAGCCGATGCCGATCGTCTGTGAGGTACTCCGCCGGTGACTTGCCGTCCACGCGCGCCAGCAGCAGTGCCGGCAGCAGTGACGCGGCGCGCGCTTGGAGGGCCGGCTGCGGCTCCCAGTCGACGCACCGCGTGTACGCCTCGGTGAGCCCCCGGGCCGAGCGGAGGAGACCATGCCTGTGACCGGGTACCACCAGGCTCTTCAGGAGCAGATGGTTGACGCAGAAGGCCAGGTCGAGGGCGGGGTCTCCGTACCAGGCGCACTCGGCGTCCAGCAGCACGGGCCCGGCCGGGCCGACGAGGATGTTCTTGGGGCTGACGTCGCCGTGCACCAAGGCCAGGTGGGTCGTGGCCGTGCGTTGAGCGAGGCCCTGGAGGATGTCGCCCAGCTCGGGGTGCGCCGCCGCGGTGGCCAGCAGGTACGGCTCGATGCGCAGCGCGTGGAAGTTGTCGTCGGTGGCGAACTCATCGGCGAGGGCGGCATCGCCGGCACTCGCCGCGTGCAACGTCCCGAGCAGTTCTCCGACGGCCACGGCGGTCGCCACCTCCACCTGGCCGCCGAACAGCTGCGCCTTCCACACCGGGTACTGCTCGGGGGGCAGGAACGCCATCGCGAAGAGTCCGGCCTCGGCGTCATGGGCCAGCAGCTCCGGCACGCTGTCCGGCCGGTGCCGGGAGGCGAACCGCATCCACGCCCATTCGTAGGCGTTGCGCGACACCGGTGCCTGCCAGTCCGCGGCGACCCGGAGCCGGGCCAGAGCCCGCTTGACGCACAGGGAGCGTCCCGGCAGATCCACCCGCCACAGGTCGGACGAGACGCCGCCGGCCAGCGGGGTCCAGCGCGCGGCCTCGCCGGGCACGGCGAGCTTGTGGGTGAGGAGGAAATCGGTGAGCGGGGTGTCCGGCACGGGTTCCGGGCTCACCGGCGTCAAGAGCGAGGTCATCGCAGGCCACCCGAGGTGGCAGACGAACCGCGGGGGCTGTTGCAGGCGTGGGCCGGTGCCTCGCCCGCCAGGACCCGTACGACCTCCTCGGCGGCTCTGCGGCGCAGCTCCGTGACCGAGGCGTCGGAGGAGAAAGCCACATGCGGGGTCAGCAGCGCACCCGGCTGGGCCAGCAGTCCGTCGGGGACGTGCGGCTCACTCTCCAGGACGTCGAAGGAGGCCCCGTCGAGGTGCCCGCTGTCGAGAGCCTTGATCACCGCGTCGGTGTCCACCAGGCCGCCCCGGCTGACGTTGACGAGCAGGCCGCCCCGCCGCATCAGCGCCAACCGCTCGGCTCCGATGATGTGGTGCGTGTCCGGCGTGAGCGGCACGTGCAGGATCACCACGTCGCTGCGGCGCAGCAGCTCCTCCAAGCCCACCATCTCGACTCCGGGGGCGTCCTTCGGCGGGTGAGGATCGTGGGCCAGGATCCGGCAGCCGAACGCGCCGAGTCGGCCGGCGGTGGCACGTCCGATGCGCCCATAACCGACGATGCCGCAGGTCAGCGTCGAAAGTCGGCGCAGCCGGGCACTGGCGGGGTCCCAACGGCCCGCACGGACGTCCCGGTCGAACACGGCCAGGCCCCGGGTCCAGGCCAGCACCATGCCGACGGCGTGGTCCGCGACCTCCTCGACACAGTAGTCGGGCACGTTGGTGACCCAGACGCCCCGGTCGGTGGCCGCCTGCACGGCGATGTTGTCGAGGCCGACGCCGAGCCTGGCCACGACGCGCAGGTCCGGCGAGGTGCCGATCGCGGTGGCGGAGACGGGCGCCCAGCAGGTCAGGATGCCGACAGGCCGGTGCTCGGCCACCAGGTCCTCGATGGCCCCGGCGGAGCCGGGCTCGGCGGGGCCGGTCACCAGGGTGTGGCCCGCCTCCTCGATGACGGATCGCTCGACGGAATCGTCGGGCCAGGCGTAGTCGGTGAGCAGCACGGTGCCTGGGCGGCTCGTTTGGTTCATGGCAGATCGTCCTCGCAGAGTCGTACGGCCGCGGCGGACGGTCGGGCGTCGCACCATGTCGCGTCCGGTGAGCGGGTCTGATCGCCACCCAGAGGCGGCCGACGGCATGTCCGATGGGCCGTCGGGCGCCCGGGATGGCTCGGAAAGGGTTACTGGGCTTGTCGGCGCCCGCCGACTTGTGGTCGGGGCGGGCGCCGCGGTACGCGCCTGGAACGGATCGCGAGACACCAGGGCACGTCGCATCACTTTGTCACAGCCACGGATGCTAACGATAGCATTCATGGCCTTCGGGACGTCAAGGGCGACGTACACCCGGTCGTCGAGACTCCGCCGCAGGGACCATTCCGGGCGGAGATACCGCGCCGGCACGGGGACAACGAGATGCGCCGAAGAAAACCCGTGCGCACACCTTGACGCGCCCGACACTTCCCTTCATGGTTTCTGCCAGCGTCGACCGTGCGACCGCGAAGTGTCCGCACGAAGTCCGGCTGTCGAAGACGTCATGGCCACGGACGTCACCGACGGGCGCTACACGACTGAATTCCGCATGCGGTGTCCGACCGCGCGGCAGCCCGCCCCCCTTTATGCCAGTCGACGACCGCACAGCCGTCGCCGACGCGAGTCCGTGTTCAGCTCACCGCTTCTCGCCATCGCCCCTACGGCCCCGTATGGGCGATGCATCCGCCGCGGCCCGCCGTGGCACATTCCTCTTCAGGAGCCGCTATGACTCACGCAGCGCAAGTCGACACCACCCCGGTGCCCGCCGGCGAAACACAGAAGGGCGACCGGTCGGCCATTTCCCGCCCCATGATCGGCGTGGGCTTCCTGCTGATCGTCCTGTCCTACATGGTCAACGCGATGGACCGCCAGGTCTTCCCTCCCCTGCTGCCCAACATCCGGGAGGAGTACGGGTTCTCCCTGGAGCAGGGCGGTCTGCTGGCGACGAACTTCACCCTCGGCATGGCGCTCGCCGGCCTTCCCGCCGGCTACCTGCTGGACCGCTTCCGCCGCAAGACCGTGCTGCTGGCCAGCATCGTGGTCTACTCCCTGGGCACGATGGCCACGCCACTGGCGACCGGTTTCGCCGACATGACCCTGTACCGGGTCGTCTCGGGCTTCGGTGAGGGCATGCAGTCAGCCGCCATCTTCGCGGCGATCGGCGCCTTCTTCGCCCAGCGGCGCGGACTGGCCTTCGGTGTCATCGGCGTGGGCTACTCGATCGGCGTGTTCATCGCGCCGCTGATCGGTGTCGGGCTGATGAGCATGCATGGCACCTGGCACTCGCCCTTCTACCTGTTCGGCGCCGCCGGGCTGCTGATCGCCGCCGCCTGCCTGTTCCTCGTGAAGACCGGCCTGACCGAGACCTCCGTCGAGAAGGTGGCCTCGACCAGGACGTACGAGTACATGCCGGCGTCCACGTACAACCGCAACACCATCGCACTGACCGTCCACGCGGTCATCAGCGGTGTGGCCCTCTACGGCTTCCTCGGCCTCTACCCGACCTTCCTCATCACCTCGCTGCACTACGCCCCGGAGCAGGCCGCACTGGCCATGAGCTTCCTCGGCTTCGGGGGCATGACGGCGGTGTTCGGCGGCTGGCTCGGCGACCGCTTCAACCAGCGCAACCTGCTGATCCTCAGCCTGCTGGCCGTCTCCGCCATCAGCGTGTGCATCTACACGACGCAGGCCGCGGTGGGGGTGCAGTGCCTGTTCGCCTTCCTCATGGGCGCCTTCGGGCTGGGCTTCATCTACCCCAACACCAACAGTGCGATCCAGCGGGCCGTCCGCCCCGAACAGATCGGACGCGCCTCCGGCCTCTTCGTCACCGGCTACTACGGGCCGGCGGCCTTCTCGGGTCTGCTCTTCGCCGCCCTGGTGGAGTCCTTCGGCTGGACCCAGGCCGGCCTGCTGCAGGTCGCGGTCCTGCCGCTGCTGGGCGTCACCGCCCTGGCCTTCGTCCGCACCGCGGAGTTCAACAACACGGTTCGCTAGCGAACCGGCCCATCGCGCCTCTGTCACTGTGTCGCCCCGGGCATCGGCCCGGGGCGACACAGCGGCATGTCACCGTCGGGGCGCGTCGGCACACCGCCGACATTCCACGGGGCCTGCCCACCGCCGAGCGGTGGGCAGGCCCCGGTGCGTGGTTCGCCCGACGGGCAACCGAGTCAGGGGCTCTCGGCCACGACCGGGTTGCGCAGAACGCCGATGCCCTCGATCTCCACCTCGACCTCGTCCCCGGGACGGATCGGCCCGACGCCGGAGGGCGTACCGGTCATGATCGCGTCACCGGGCAGCAGTGTCAGATAGCGGCTGAGGTAGCTGACGATGTCGGGAACGGCGAGCAGCAGGTCGGCTGTGCTCGCCGACTGCATGACGGCGCCGTTCACACGGGTCGTCAGCGTCAACGCCGAGGGGTCGAGTTCGGTCTCGATGACCGGTCCGAGCGGAGCGAAAGTGTCCTGCCCCTTTCCGATGAGAAGTGCGCCGAACGCGCTTTCTCTGCGCTGGACGACGCGGTCGCTGACGTCGTTTCCACACGTATAACCGAGGATGTACTCGTGCGCATCGGAGGGTTTCACATGACGGGCTTTCTTTCCGATGACAACCACCAACTCGCCCTCGAAATGGATCAGCTCGCCATCAGCCGGATAGACGATGGCGTCATCCGGACCCACCACCGCGGTGCTCGGCTTCATAAAGCAAACGGGAACCTCCGGAACCTCACGATCGGTTTCATCGATGTGTGAGGCGTAGTTGTACGCGAACCCGAAGATCCGGGGCCGTTCCAGCGGCGCGAGAATGACTACGTCACCGATTTCGTCGATGCGCCCGGTGGGTGACAGCCCGATGAAGGGATCTCCCTCGCGCCTCGCGATCCCGGCACCCCCGGATAGGAGTTCTCCGTAATGACGCACGCCACCGACGGCATACCTGACGATCCGCACGGAAACCTCCGTAGCTAGGCAGCCACAGACGGCTGCATGTATCCATCCAGCAGTGCTAACGTTAGCATGCAAGGAGCGATCGATCTCGCTACTCCCTTTGCCGACCACAGAGCGCGACATGAGCGCTATCGTTGGCACACGGAAAGCGACGGACGGGATCAGTCAGCCGGAGGAACCCTTACGTGATCACGACCAAAGACATCGCGGAACGCCTCGGGGTCTCCGTCTCGACGGTCGGCCGGGCGCTCGCCGACGATTCCCGCATCAGCGAGGAAACCAAGTTCAAGGTCCGTCAGGCCGCCTCCGAGATGGGATACGTCGGCAACCGCGCGGCGCGGATGATGCGCGGGGCTTCCAGCAACGTGGTCGCGCTGGTGATCCCGGACATCCGCAACAGCTTTTACTCGACCATCGCGCACGAGCTGTCCAAGAACATGGAGGCCGAGGGCTTCCAGCTGATGCTCGCGGAGACCGACGACGACCGCATGGTCGAGCTGCGCCATCTGCGGGAGCTGTCCGCGACCCGCGTGGCAGGCGTCATCATCGTGCCCACCGCGCGCCCGCACGGCGAGTCCGTCAAGCTTCTGCGCACGGTGCCGCACCTACAGCTGCTGCGCCGCCATCCGTCGCTCGGCTCCCAGTGGTTCGGCGTGGACGACCACGAGGCGCTGCGCCGGGCCACGGCCCACCTGGTGGGCGAGGGCCACACGCGTATCGCGTACATGGGCGGCCCTGAGGAACTACCCACGGGAGCGGAGCGCCTGCGCGGCTTCCGCAGCGCCCTGCGCGAAGGCGGTCTGCCGGACGACGCCGGGCGCGCGGAACTGGGGCCACCGTCGTCAGTGGAGCACGGCCGACAGACGGTACGCCGACTGCTGAAGGGCCCGGACACCCCCACCGCGCTTGTGCTGGGATCGATCCAGCTCACCCGGGGGGTGCTGGAGGAACTGTCCGAGCAGGGCGTGAAGGTGCCCGGGGAGCTTTCCGTGATCGGGTTCGGTGATGAGCCCGGGTTTTCCTGGTGGGGTCCGGGACTCACCACGATCGGTCTGCCGATCCAGGAGATGGCCACCGGCTGCGCGCTGTGGCTGATGCGCCGCCTGAAGACCAAGCCGGGCAACGACGGCCCGTACACCTCCGTCTCCCCCGGATCGCTGGTCCTCCGCGGCAGCACGGCATCCC
This sequence comes from Streptomyces sp. NPDC034049, assembly GCF_055575575.1. NCBI lineage: Bacteria > Bacillati > Actinomycetota > Actinomycetes > Kitasatosporales > Streptomycetaceae > Streptomyces > Streptomyces sp. NPDC034049. Next base: position 72,941 of record NZ_JBVISJ010000009.1, on the reverse strand, counting down.
CTGACGGAAAGACTTCGTCCGGGTCCCGCTGAACACCGGACGGCCGCACCCGCACACGAAGGCGCCCGGAGCGATGTGCTCCGGGCGCCTTCGCCCGCACTCGCCGAACGCGCCGGCAGGTCAGTCGGCTCCGCCGCGCAGTCGGCGCATGACGCGGGCGGTACGCGCGAGTTCGTCGAGCACCTGCTCGGCCGCGGCCTCGTGGATCTTGCCGGGCCGGAATGCGCCGGCCTCGACAAGCTCGTTGACGAACGGGATGCTCACGGTCGGACCTATGGGCAGCATCCTGAGGTTCGCCACGACCTGCTTGCCCATCTGCACCGCCCTGGTGCCGGCCGAGACACCTCCGTAGCTGACGAACGCGGCCGGCTTGTGCTGCCACTCCACCACCAGGTAGTCCCACGCGTTTTTGAGCGGGGCGGGAAAGCCGCCGTTGTACTCGGGTGTGACGAAAACGAACGCGTCCGACGCCTCGACGATCCGGCTCCACTCCCGGGTGTGGCTTTTCGTGTACTGCCGCAGCGCGGGCGGATGCGGCTCGTCGAAGAAGGGGAGGGCGAACTCCCCCAGGTCGACGGTGCGCGACTCGAACTGGTCACACTCCGCGGCCCGGGTGGTGAACCAGTCCGCGACCGACCTCCCCACCCGCCCGGGGCGAGTACTGGCCACCACGGTGGTGAGGGTCATCGGCGCCACAGAGGGTTCGGCTGCCATAGCGGGCTCACTTCCTTTCGGCCGCGACCCGGCCCGGCGGGCCCACCACTTCCTGTGCTGTCCGTCCGTCCAGGAAGCGCGCGGGCCCGCCGGGAGTCCTTGTCGTAGCGGGATTATGCGAACGATAGCACTGGCTCGGAGGCGATCCAAGAGCCTCTGCCGCGCAGCGACTCGACGAGAAGAGCGAGCACCCTCCCTCTTGACATCGTCGCTAGCAGTTCGCAGGATTGCGCTATCGTTAGCACTCGTCGATGAGAACTGCCCGAGCCTTCGCTCACTCTCAGCGTCGTCGTACCGGTCCGGGTGTCTCTCCCCAGGGTCCGCCCGCGCCCGTTGGCCGGCGACGACGTCCCCACGCCTTCCGTCCTGCGGACGTCCCTCCCCGACGGCAGGCACCCGTGACGGTCGTCCCGGTCGTCCGAACTCCGAAAGGTTGCACCGCATGACAGATGCGAGGATCGCCAAGCTCCAGGGCCGCAGGGTGTGGGATTCACGCGGTCGGCCGACCGTCGAGGTCGAGGTCCACCTCGCGGACGGCGCGGTCGGACGGGCCATCGCACCGGCGGGTGCCTCGACGGGCCGGGGCGAAGCACTCGACCTGCGCGACGGCGGCAGCCGCTTCGGCGGCCTCGATGTCCAGGGCGCGGTGAGTTCGGTGAACGATGAGATCGCACCCGCCCTCGCCGGCCAGGACGCGGACGATCAGGAGACGGTGGACCGGCTTCTGGTGGACCTCGACGGAACCACCGACCGCAGTCGTCTGGGCGGCAACGCGATCGTGGCCACGTCCATGGCCGTCCTGCACGCCGCCGCCGCTTCGGCGGGCGTACCGCTGTGGAAGCACCTGGCCGGCGAACGCCCGGTCCGCATCCCACTGCCCGAGATCCAGATCTTCGGCGGCGGCGCCCACGCGGACCGCCGCGTCGACGTACAGGACTTCATGGTGATGTGTCCGGCGGCAGGCAGTTTCTCCGAGGCCCTGGACTGGACCGCGGAAATCTACCGCGCGGCCGGAAGCCTGATGCGCGCGGCGGGGAAGGCCCAGGGCGTGGCCGACGAGGGCGGCTTCTGGCCCGCCTTCGACTCCAACGAGGAGGCGCTGGGGATGCTGACCCGCGCCATCGAGACCGCAGGCTTCGCTCCCTCGACCGAGGTCGGCATCTCACTGGACGTCGCGGCGTCGCAGTTCGGCAGCGGCGGGCGTTACACGCTCGCTCTGGACGACCGCACTCTCGACACCGCGGCACTGATCGACATGCTGGGCAGCTGGATCGAGCAGTATCCGATCCTGTCCATCGAGGACCCGGTGGGCGAGGACGACCACGACGGCATGCTGGAGTTCACCCGGCGCCACGGAGAACGCTGCCAGGTGATCGGCGACGACTACCTGGTCACCAACGCCAAGCGCGTGGAGGCCGCGGCAAGCGGGGGCGCGGTGAACGCCGTCCTCATCAAACCGAACCAGGCCGGGACGATCACGGAGGCGTTCCAGGCACTGCGTGCCGGCAAGGACGCCGGCTTCGGCACGATCGTCTCGGCGCGTTCCGGCGAGACCGAGGACATCACCATCGCCCATCTCAGCGTCGGCTGGGACGCCGGCCAGCTGAAGGTGGGCTCGTTCACCCGCTCCGAGCGTATGGCCAAATGGAACGAGGTTCTGCGCATCGAGGAGTCCCTCGGTGAATCCGCGGAATTCAGCGGATGGTCCGCCTTCACCTTCGCCGGTTCTCGCGACTTTACGGTCCAGCCGTAAATCCCGAGGCCCTTACCGCCGGGCCGAGAAACGGTTTCGAAGTATTACAGTCAGCCTAATCCGGACATCACGAGCCGATCCGAGCACGGAGACCAGCATGCTGCCACCCGTCAATCTGCGCCCGAGTTTCAACATCACCCGCTCCAGCCATGTCCGGCTCACCGTCGCCGATCTGGCCGAGAGCCGGAACTTCTACGTGAACGTGCTGGGACTCGTCGTCAGCGACGAGGACGAGCGCACCTGCTACCTCCGCGGGCTGTCGGAAGCCTGTCACCACAGCCTCGTCCTGGAGCAGGACGACGAGGGCGCGGGCGCCGGCTCCTGCCGGAGGCTCGGTTTCCGGGTCTTCTTCGACGAGGACCTCGACATCGCGTACGACTGGTTCCGTGAGCGGGGGCTGCCCGCCGAGTGGGTCGACGTCCCGTACCAGGGCCGGACCCTGCACGTCAGCGACCCCATCGGCACTCCGCTCGAACTCTGCGCGCACATGGAGACCCGGCCGCGGCTGCACATCGACTTCCAGCTCCACAAGGGCGCGCACGCGCAGCGGCTCGATCACTTCCAGACCTTCGCGCCCGACACCTACGAGCTGTGCGCTTTCTACGGCGAACTCGGCTTCCGCAACTCCGAGTACCTGGCGCACGGCGACAAACTGCTGGGCGCGTTCATGTACCGGAAGGGCACCTGCCTGGACCTCGCGATCGTCGAGAACACCGGCCCCGCCCTGCACCACTTCGCCTACACGGTCTCCGAGAGCCACGACATCTTCACCGCCTGCGACTTCGCGGGAATCCAAGGCTACGGCGAGGGCGTGGAGCGGGGCCCCGGACGTCACGGTCCGGGCGGCATGCTCTTCGCCTACCTCCGTGATCCCGACGGGCACCGGGTGGAGGTCTTCAACAGCCACTACCAGACGATCGACACCGAGATCGAGCCGGTGCGCTGGGACGCGGGATCACTGAGCACCAACGCCCGCTGGGGCCTTCCCGCACTGGAGAAGTGGTACTTCGAGGCATCGCCGTTCGTGGGGGTCAAGCAGATTCCGCCGGCCGAGCCGCCGAAGCCCATGTCGCTGGAACGGTTCCTGCGCGAACAGCCCCAGTCCACCCGCTGATCTTTTCGTCCCCGAGGAGACACCATGGCACGAGTGCCCTATCTGCGCCGCGAGGACGCCGACGAGTCGCAGAAGCCCCTGTACGACCGGCTGGAAACCGAACGCAAGGTCCCGACGGCGAACATCTTCCTCGCCCTGGCGGGTGCGCCGACCCAACTGGACGCCTTCCTGACCTACGCCAACTCGTTGCGGGCCGCCGATCTCAGCCCTCGCTTGCGCGAGCTGGCCATCCTGACCGTGGGGTACGCGACCCGGTCGGCGTACGAGGTCGCGCACCACCAGTCGCACGGGCTCAAGGCAGGGCTCAGCGAGGAACAGCTGGCGGCGGTGGCCGACTTCGAGTCGTCCGGCCTGTTCGACGCCACGGAGAAGGCGGTCATGCGCCTCGCCAAGGAATCCACGCTCCAGGTCGACGTCTCGGAGGAGACATGGCGCGCGGCCGCCGACCGCCTGACGGACAGGCAGATGGTCGAACTGTCGTTGTCCATCGCCTGGTACAACTCCGGCGTCCGCATCATGGGACTGCTGGGCATCGACCTTGAGGACAGCTACCCGAACCCTTTCCCGAAGTCGTAGGGAATTCTTGATGTCTCTGCCCCGGCCGCCTGGGGCGGAGCAGTTCCAAGGAGTATTTCAATGGCGAAAATGCTCGCTGCACGACTGCACGCGCTCGGTGAGCCGATGTCCGTGGACACCGTCGACGTGCCCACCCCTCGGCCGACCGACGTGCTGGTACGGGTCAAGGCGTGCGGGATCGTGCCGAACATGGCGAATGTGATCAACAACTGGCCCACCTGGTATCCGCACCAGCCGCTCCCGAAGCTGCCCGCGATCTTCGGTCTCGACCCCGCGGGCGTCGTCGAGGCGGTCGGGGATGCGGTCCTCAACACCAGGCCCGGGGACCGGGTCTATGTGAGCCCGCTGCGGTCCTGCGGCAGCTGCCAGGTGTGCCGCGGCGGCGAGCTCAGCCGGTGCCGCTACTTCACCCTGAACGGCTACTTCAGCACCTCGCGCGACGGCCAGCGGATCTTCGATCTCTACCCCTACGGCGGCTTCGCGGAGTACATGACCGCGCCGCAGCACGCGATCGTCAACATCCCCGACACCATGACGTTCGAGCAGGCAGGCAAGCTCGGCTACATCGGCACCTCCTACGGCGCCCTCAAGCACGCCGCGGCCGGCCCCGGTCAGGTGGCGCTGATCGACGGCATCACCGGCACGCTCGGTGTCGCCTCCACCCTCCTCGCGCTGGCCTCCGGTGTCTCGAAGGTGCTCGGGACCGGCCGCAACGAGGAGTTGCTCAAGCGCGTCAAGGAACTGGCCCCGGACCGGATCGAGGTCATGCGGCTCGGCGAGGGCTCCACCGGCGAGTGGGCCAAGGCCCGCACCGGTGGCGAGGGGGCGGACTTCGTCATCAGCGCACTCGGTGCCAAGGCCCCGGTGGCGACGATGCTCGACTCCATGCGGGGCGTCCGGCGGGGCGGCAAGGTGGTCAACGTCGGAGGCGTGGCCGACCGGCTGCCCGTGGACGTGAAGTGGCTCATGGACGAGCAGGTCCAGCTGATCGGCTCCAACTGGTTCACCACCGCGCAGGGTCAGGAAGTCGCCGACATGGTGGCGACCGGAGCCCTGGATCTGTCCTATCTGATCACCAAGCCGTTCCCGTTGTCCGAGGTCAACGAAGCGATTTCGGGACGCGCCGCGGATCTCGACGGCGGATTCAGCAACTACGTCGTGATTCCCTGAACCACAGTGTCCCCCTACCCACCCCGCGGCGGTCCTGTTCTGCCCTGACGCCGCCGCGGGGTGTTTCAGCAGGACGGAGGAGTCGATGGAACTCCGCTGGTTGGAATCGTTCGTCGTCGTCGCGGAGGAACTGCACTTCGCCCGGGCATCGGACCGTCTGCATCTCGCTCCGTCGGCGCTCAGCGCCCAGATCCGAGCGCTGGAGTCACATCTCGGCGTTCGGCTCGTCGACCGGGGGCGACGCACGCGCCCCGCGCTCACCGATGCCGGAACGCTGTTCCTCGAAGAGGCTCGGCTGACCCTCGCGCAGCTCGCGCGGGCCGAGGCGGTGGGCAGGCGTGCCGGCCGCGGGGAGCTGGGGCACGCCCAGATCGCCTACGTCGCCTCAGCCGCGTTCTCCGGGGTGCTGACCGATGTCCTCACCCGCTGCGCCGCCCCCGGCACCCAACTGACCGTGCAGGTACGCGAATTGGAGACCCCTGCCCAACTGGAGGCGTTGGCCTGCGGAGACATCGACATCGGCTTCCTGCGCTGGAGGCCGGAGTACCCACCCGAGGTCACGGCCACCTGCCTGCTCACCGAGGAGGTCGTCCTGGCGCTGCCGGCCACCGCGCCGCTGGCGGCGCACAAGGCGGTACCGGCGGCACGGCTGCGCGACGAGCAGTTCGTGGCCCCGCACTTCGACGAGGAGTTCGGCTGCCGCGACCAGATCCTCGAAGTGGCGGAGCGAGGGGGCTTCACACCGCGGTGCGCTCCTCCGGTACGGGACTTCATCGCGGCTCTCACGCTGGTGGGCGGCGGTCTCGCGGTGGCCCTGGTTCCCAACTCACTGCGCCTCGTACAGATCCCTGGAGTGGCGTACCGCCCACTGGCGGACGTGGCACTGACCACCCGGCTGGTCGGCGCCTACCGCAAGGGGGAGACTTCGCCCGCGGTTCGCGGCGTGATCCGCCGGCTGCGGGAGGCCGCTGCCGCCACGGCCACCGTCTGAGGCATCGACACACAGCAGGCGTCCGGCACTGGCCCGACGCCTCGTCGGCATGCGCGCGAGCACCCGGCCGTGCCCATTCGGGGCAGCGTACGCACAACCGCGTCGCGCAGTCCGCCGACGGCCGGGTCGACGTCGAACCGACGCATTTTTGTGCGCGGATTTCGCACCATTCGAGCAGGTCAGAGGGGGTGCGCCCGGCCTACGCTCGACACGACACCACACACCGTCGGGCGACGGTCGACCGCCGCCCGACGGAGGAACAGACGGAGAAACACATGACAGCGATTCTGCACGTGGGCGTCGTCGGCGCGGGCCAGATGGGCCGGGGCATCACCGAGGTGTGCGCCCGGGCCGGGCTGCACGTCACGCTGTGCGATGTGACCGAGGACAGGGCCCGTGCCGGTCTGGCGGGCGTGGCGGACTCCCTGCTCAAGGCGGAGAAGCGCGGTGCCATCGGGCCTGAGGACCGCGCACATGCCCTGGCCGGGATCTCGGTCACCGGCGAGCTCTCCCGACTGGGCGATGCGGACCTGGTCATCGAGGCCGCAGTCGAGGACGAGCAGGCCAAGACGGAGTTGTTCCGGCGGTTGGGCACGGTCACCGACCCTGCCACCGTACTGGCGAGCAACACCTCCTCGATCCCGATCGCCCGGCTCGCCGCCGCGGCCGGCCGACCGGAGTCGGTGGTCGGGTTGCACTTCTTCAACCCGGTCCCCGTCATGCCGCTGGTCGAGATCATCCCCACACTGCACACCTCGAAGGACACGGAACTGCGTGTGCGTGCCTTCGCGAGCGAGACGCTGGGCAAGCAGACGATCGTCGCGCAGGACCGCGCGGGCTTCGTGGTGAACTCCCTGCTGATTCCCTACCTGTTGGCAGCGGTGCAGATGGTCGGCTCCGGCGCGGCGACGGCCGAGGACATCGACACGGGGATGACCGCCGGCTGCGCTCACCCCATGGGGCCGCTGCGCCTCGCCGACCTGATAGGTCTGGACACGGTGGCGGCGATAGGCGAGGCGCTGTACGAGGAGTACCGGGAACCGCTGTACGCCCCTCCCCCGTTGCTGCGCCGCATGGTCGAGTCGGGTCTGCTGGGCCGTAAGTCGGGGCAGGGTTTCTTCAGCTATCGAACTGCCTGAGGGCCTGCCGACAGTCCTCGGGAGCAACTCCTTCGTCGGCCGCCGGCCGATGTCATCGACGGGCCCCGCGCGCCTCCCGGGGACTCATGCCGTACGCCGCCTTGAAGGCATGGCTGAAGTGGGCCGGGTCCGCGAAACCCCAGCGCCCGCCGACCGCGCCGACCGGCAGGTGGTCCAGGGCAGGATCGGCGAGGTCGCGGCGGCACCGGGCGAGACGCTGTTCCCGGATCCAGCCCGAGACCGTGTACCCCCGCGCCGCCAGCAACTTGTAGAGGTAGCGACGGGAGATGCGGTGGGCTGCCGCGATCCCCTCGGGGCTCAGCCCGGGATCGGCGAGCCGCTGCTCCATGTGCACGAGTACCCGCTCGGTGAGCCGGTCCGAGCCGTCCGCCTCGGATGTCCGAACGACGTCGGCGCGCTCCACGAGCAGGGTGCCGATCAGGTCGACGACGTTGTCGACGAGCCGTGGCGTGGCCCTAACCTCCAGGTGCTCCATCTGACGCGCCAGCCCTCGCAGGAGGGGCAGGACCACCTGTCCGAGGCCGTCGTGGCAGGGCACCGGCGTCGCCGTCACACGCGTCAGGTCACGTTCCGTCAACTGCAGCATGCTCTGCGGGAACATCAGGACGAGGCCGGTGTGGGACTGGTCGAGATCGTAGGTGAAGGGGCGGCGCGTGTCGTAGATGACCAGTTCGCCCGGGCCGATCCGGGCCTGACGGTCCAGCTGGGTGAGCACGCCCTGTCCGGTGAGTTGCAGCGTGAGCTGGAAGAAGTCGGGGGCGTCGGAGGCGATGTGCCGACGGGTACGAGCGATTCTGTGCGGTGCGGCCGAGATGACCGACATCTGCACCTGGCCGACCCTCACGGCGTGCAGTGACGCCCTGAAGTCGGTGCTCTCGCGGGGCAGGACCTCCAGGGGCACCAGGTTCTCGCTCACGGCGTTCCGCCAGCATTCCAGCCGCTCGGTGTCCGTGCCGTCGCTGGGCGTCGTGATCCGGGGCATGCGGCTCTCCTCCCGGTGCGTTCGGCCCCTTGGGAACGGGCTCGGACGGCACTCCTGGCGAGGAATGGTAAATCCTCCGGGGCGATCCGCAAACGGCTCCGTAAGTGTTCTCAGGCACGCAAATTACCTGTGCTCCCGGACACAAGCAGGACCTTCGTTCGGCCCCGCATCATGCGAGCAGTTACCGAGGCGCCTCGTACGGCGTTCGTGCAGGACGAGCACGGACGCCCCCGCGAAGGCGGGCGGGTACGGCCACGGGCGACGCTTCCCCGTCCACGCCGACCGTCCCGGAACGGCCGCCGTTCTCTCACCGGGACGGCCGTTCCGCGCAAACCGTGTGAGGCATCCTCCATCAGCCACGAAGCGGCCCGGACGCTCCCCGACCGCACACATCCCCAAGGATCGATCATGACGACGTTGCTCGAAGCGAACTCGCCCAACGATTGGGCAAGCGATGACGGCGTACTCAGCCGCGTCCGTGCGCATCTACCCGAGATCGCCGCACGGTCAGCCGAGGCCGAGGAGGCCCGGGCCGTTCCCGCGGAGATCGTCGCCGCTCTGCGCGAGGCCGGTGTGTTCCGGATGAGCCTGCCCAGGGCATGGGGCGGCGAGCAGCTCGACCTGGTGCGGAGCGCTCGGGTGGTCCGGGAGATCTCACGGGCCGACGGGTCGACCGGCTGGACCGTTCAGGCGGCCTCGATGGCCTGGTTCTTCGTACGATCGCTGCCGCGGGAGACGCTTGAGACAGAAGTGTTCGGCGACGGCGCCGACCTGATGCTCCGTGGGGCGATAGCCCCCAAGGGCAGAGCGACCCCCGTGGCGGGCGGCTACCGGCTCAGTGGGCGCTGGCCGCTGGCCAGCGGCTCGTTCACCCCGGACTGGCTGCTGGCGGGCTTCGTGGTCGACGGCGCTCCCCCGCTGCCGGACGGCCGCCCGGACATGCGTGTCGCGCTGCTCCGGCCCGAGCAGGCCACGTTCCTCGACACCTGGGACGCGGTGGGCCTGCGAGCCACGCAGAGCACCGACTTCACGATGGACGACGTCTTCGTTCCCGAGCGTTTCACGGGGCCGCTGGTGGGCGACAACCACATCCCCGCGCCCTTCTACGGCCTGCCGTACGCCGCCACCGGCGCCTCGCACGACGCCGTCATCATCGGTTGTCTCGACGGTGCGCTCGGCGACCTCGCGGATCTGGCCGTCACCAAGCGGCCGGCGTTCGATCCGAGGATGGTCATCGGTGAGGACCCGGTGTTCCAGGAGAAGTTCGCCGAGCTGCATCTGCGCACCGCCGCGCTGTGGGCACTCCTTGAGCAGACCGGCCGCACGGTCATGAACCGAGCGCTCGCGGGAGACGAGCCCACCCCGACCGAGTGGTTCGGTCACACCGGCGGCCACCAGCACATCCACCACGAGGGCATCCGGATCCTCAACGAGATCATGACGCTGTCGGGCAGCTCCGGGCTCTACAGCTCGAACCCCATGCAGCGGCGCTGGCGCGACGTCCGCTGCGTCTCCCAGCACGTGGCCGGCAACAACGGCTCGCTGCGGCGTCTGGGCGCGGTCCTGTCGGGTCTGGAGGACGTCCGATGAGCCCGCTCGTGACGACGCCTACGGATCCCGCCGTGCTGCGCCAGGCGTTCGGCTGCTTCCCGTCCGGGGTGACGGCTCTGTGCGCACTCGATGCGGGTACGCCGGTGGGCATGGTCGCCAGTACGTTCACGCCGGTGTCTCTTCAACCGCCCCTGGTCTCGGTCTGTGTCCAGGACACCTCGGCGACCTGGCCGAAGCTGCGCGGACAGGTCCGGCTGGGTCTGAGCGTCCTGGCCGAGGGACAGGATCTGGTCTGCCGCTCGCTGGCCGGCCGGGACGGCGACCGGTTCACGAGCGTCGACTGGGAGAACGGCGAGAACGGCGGCGTGTACATCCACGGTGCCAACCTCTGGCTGGACTGCTCGGTCCATGCCGAGCTCCCCGGCGGCGACCACACCATCGTCCTGCTGGAGATCCACGGGCTGAGGGCTGATCCCGACCGGGAACCGCTGGTGTTCCACGGCAGCCGGTTCCGGCGCCTGGCCGCCTGACGAGCCGACGGCCGAGGCGGAGCTCCGGCCCTCACCATGGGTGACGGGCCGGCAGCTCCGCCTCGGCACGTCGGGGCGGGCTCGCGTCAGCTGCCGGCGCGGCGGGCCGTCACGTCCCGCGTGCGCTGGGGAGCCACTGCGAACAGGTCACCCACGACGCCGTAGTCGGCCAGGCCGAAGACGGAGGCTTCCGGGTCCTTGTTGACCGCGACGATCGTCTTGGAGGTCTGCATACCGGCGAGGTGCTGGATGGTGGCGCGCTCGTTGATCTCGTCCAGGACGAGGTCGGCGTCCTTGCGGTCAAGGGTGTGATCGGACTCGGAGAGCGTGCGTTCGGCAGCCGTGCCCGGGACCTGCTTGACGAGTACGACGATGTTCACGGTCGTCTTCCTTCAGTCCGGGCGGTCACCGGAAAGCCGGGTAGCCGGTGATCGCCTGCCCGACGACCAGGGTGTGCATCTCGCTGGTGCCTTCGTAAGTGAGGACGGACTCCAGGTTGTTGGCGTGGCGCAGCGGCGAGTACTCCAGGGAGATGCCGTTGGCGCCGAGGATCGTGCGGCACTCCCGCGCGATGGCGATCGCCTCCCGAACGTTGTTGAGCTTTCCGACGCTGATCTGCTCGGGCCGGATGCGGTGCTGGTCCTTGAGCCGACCGAGGTGGACGGCGAGCAGCGCGGCATTGCCCACGGAGACGCTCATGTCGGCGAGCTTCTTCTGGGTGAGCTGGAAGGCGCTGATGGGCTTGTCGAACTGCACCCGGGAGTCGCCGTACTCGATGGCCGCCTGAATGCAGTCGCGGGCCGCGCCGACCGCGCCGAAGAGGATGCCGAAGCGGGCCTCGTTCAGGCAGGACAGCGGTCCGCGCAGGCCCTCGGCGAGCGGCAGTCGCGCCGAGTCGGGCAGTCGTACGTTGTCGAAGTACAGCTCCGAGGTGATGGACGCGCGCAGCGACATCTTCTGCTTGATGTCCTGGGTGGTGAAGCCGGGAGTACCGCGCGGGACGAGGAAGCCGCGGACTCCGTCCTCGGTCTGCGCCCAGACGGTCGCCACATCGGCGATGCCGCCGTTGGTGATCCACATCTTGGAACCGTTGAGGATCCAGTCGGCGCCGTCACGGACGGCCCTGGTACGCATCCCTGACGGGTTGCTGCCGAAGTCGGGTTCAGTCAGGCCGAAGCAGCCGATCGCCTCACCGGCGGCAAGCCGGGGCAGCCACTCCTGCTTCTGCTCCTCCGAGCCCCACCTCCAGATGGAGAACATCGACAGCGAGCCCTGCACGGAGACGAAGCTGCGGAAGCCGGAGTCCGCGGCCTCCAGTTCCAGGCAGGCGAGGCCGTAGCTGACCGCGTTCGTCCCGGCGCAGCCGTAGCCTTCGAGGTGCATGCCGAGCACGCCCAACTTGCCCAGTTCCGGGGCGAGTTCACGAGCGAAGTGGGCGTTCTCGAACCACTCGCCGATGTGCGGGCGCACCCGGTCGGTGAGGAACTTGGCGACGGTGGCCTGGATCTCGCGTTCCTCGTCGGTGAGGGTGGAGGAGAGGTCGAGCAGGTCGAGGGGGTCCTTCATCGGCTTGGCGCCGTTCATGGTGAAGCTCCTGGGTTCGTGGTGATCAGTTCGGTCATGTACCGCGCCGGGGGTCAGTCGGCCGGTTCTTCCGGCGCGGAGGTGTGTTCGCGGGGGCGGTGCAGAACCTCGGTGGTGTGCTGTCCGAGGCGCGGTGGCGGCAGGCGGTAGCGCGCGGGCGTGTCGCTCAGCGTGATGGGGCTGGCGACCTGGCGGAAGGACCTGCCCACCGCTCCGTCGGCGGGGATGTCGACGATGCCGGGGAGGCCCAGCTTCTGGGCGAAGTCGAATGCCTCGTCGAGGGTGTTGACCGGGCCGGCGGGCACCCCGGCGGCCAGGAGGACGGCCGACCAGTGGTCGGCCCCGGCGGCGCTCAGCCGCCGCGTCAGGATGTCCCGCAGTTCTGTGCGGTGTGCGACCCGGTCGGCATTGGTGCGGAAACGGTCGTCGAGCGCGAGCCCCGGTTCCCCGACGAGGTCGGCGAGCGCCGCGAACTGCCGGTCGTTGCCCACCGCGATGGCGATCGGACGATCGGCGGCCGGGAAGGTCTCGTACGGTGCGATGCTCGGATGCGCGTTGCCCATACGACTGGGCACCACACCGGCGACGACGAAGGCCGACGCCTGGTTGACCAGGGCCGACAGCAGCGAACTGAGCAGGTTCACCTCCACGAGCTGTCCCTCCCCGGTGGCGTCCCGGTGCCGGAGGGCGGCGAGGATGCCCAGCGAAGCGTGCAGGCCGGTGATCACATCGACCAGGGCCACGCCCGCCTTCATCGGCTCCCCTGCCACGTCGCCGGTCACGCTCATCAGACCGCCGACGGCCTGCACCAGCAGGTCGTATCCAGGGATCGTCGCGCCCGCGCCGCCGCCGAAACCGCTGATCGAGCAGTAGACCAACCCCGGTTGCCGGGCGCGGAGTTCGCCAGGGCCGAGTCCGAGTCGTTCCATCGTTCCGGGACGGAAGTTCTCCACGAGCACGTCGGACTCGGCGACCAGGGCGCGGGCCTGTTCGCGGCCGACGTCGGTCGTCAGGTCCAGTGCCACGGACCTCTTGTTCCGGTTGACGCCGAGAAAATAGGTCGACGTGCCGTCGTGGTCCGCCGGCGGGTGCCAGGCCCGGGTGTCGTCTCCGATGCCCGGCCGTTCGACCTTCACCACATCCGCCCCGAGGTCGGCGAGGAGCATGGTGGCATAGGGCCCCGCGAGAACCCGGGAGAAGTCGGCGACGCGCAGTCCGTCCAGCGCGCCACGCCCGGCCCCCGCGACAACGTCGGCCCATCCGACCGGCGCATTCTGCTGGGTGCTCACGCACCCTCCTCTCTGATCGTCCGTCCTTCGCTCGCGCATGGCTTCGTCCCGGTCGTTCCCCTCACCAGCGGCGCTCGCAAGCCGGCGGGCGGGTGGGTTCGACGACGGGAAGTCCCTGACCGAGGGGAGCGACGGCCCGTACGACACTCACCCTCGATCCGACGGCGACCGACGCCGTGTCGGTGGCCCGGCAGAGCAGGTTGAAGCCCTCGTTCATCGCGACGAACCACGTGTTGTGCGGGACCTGGCCGTGGCGCCGAACGACAACCCCGTCGCCGGCGCTGCGTTCGCGTCGAAACGTCACGGACCCGCAGGCACGGCAGAACGAGCGGCGGTAGGCCGGAGTGCCGCACCAGAGGCAGCACTGGAAGAAGAGTTCGCCGCTTTCCGCCGGTGCCTTCGGCGTGGCGGATGCGGTCGTGGCGGATGCGGTCGTGGCGGCGGCAGCCGCTTCGCGGTCTTCCACGAGCTCGTAGTGTTCACGGATGTCTGTCTGGAGCATCACAGCCTCCTTCACGCAGTTCGGTGACCCGGAACGGGAGATCGCCGATCCGATCCGGCTCCACCACCCTGGCCCTGCCTCGGACGGCCGGTCAACGACGAACTGACGCATCTTTGTGCGCGGAACGCGTTCCATTCACCGAGGTCAGAGCCACTTTCCAGGCGCTACGCTCGCAGCGGCCCAGAGAACCTGTCAGCGTGGGAAGAGCACCTTCACAGGGACGGATCTGTGCCCACGGGGGCTGCGATGCGAGGACCTCTGCGGCAGGGCTTCGCAGTCCCGCGCCAGACGGCGGTGTTGCCTCAGCCGACCGAAGGTGCGCTCGATCACCCACCGCTCGGGCAGCGGATCGAAACCCTTGGTCCGTGGGTCACCGCACGACCTCCACGTCGATGCTCAGGCCGCCGTGCGTGAAGATGCCGCTCCGGTGGCCGCCGTCGGCCCATACCTCGGTTGGCCGCGACGCGGCCCCCATGAAGTGAGCGCGAGTTGTCGCCACGGCAGCCGGCACGCGAAATCGGGGTCAGCCGGCGAGGGTTACGCCCCCTGAGCTCGTCGGCGGTCCGGGCCAGATGGAGCAGGTGCGCGCGTTCGGCTTCGTCGAGCTGGAAAGCGCGGGCGACGGCTTCGAGGACGCCCGGGGAGACGCCGGAGAGGTTGCCGCGCTCCGGTGTCATGACGTCGAGCTCTCCACCCGCTGAGCGGAGGGCTCCACCGCCGATGCCTCCCTCCTCGGGCACCGGCCCGCCACCGTGCCGGAGCGCCACCGCTCGGCCTGCCGCGACGACTCAGGCTGAGGCCACGCACCCGCACATCTGGCCATCGGCCGGGGTCGCACTATCGTTGAAGGCATGGGCGATCTCGCCGGCCCGGACGACGACGGGCTCCCTCCCGATCGGACCCAGGCCATCCTCGAAGCGGCCAAGGAGGTCGCTTCGCTGCTCAAGGCCGGTGGGCATCCCTTCGCGCTGGCGGGCGGCGTCGCCGTGTACGCCCACGGCGGCCCGGGGACGCTCCAGCACGACGTCGACTTCTGTGTGCTGCCGGAGGACATCGAGGCGGTCACCGCCACCCTGGAGGCCGCGGGGCTGACCGTGGTGGAGCCGCCCGAGGACTGGCTGCTGAAGACCCGGAGCCAGGGCCAGGAGGTCGACCTGATCTTCCGGCCGTCCCGGGCCCCGGTCAGCCGCGAACTGCTGGACCGGGCGGAGGTGCTGTCGGTCCAGTCCGTGTGGATGCCCGTGCTGGCGGCGACGGATCTGCTCGTCGGGCGTCTCCTGGCGTTCTCCGAGCACTACTGCGACTTCGGTGCCGTGCTGCCGATCGCCCGCACCCTGCGCGAGAAGATCGACTGGGGCCGGGTGCGGCACGAGTGCGGTGCCGAGCCGATGCCGGCCGCGTTCCTCTTCCTGCTGGAGCGCCTCAACGTGATCGAGCCGGAGGAGACCGGCGATGGCGACAGAACATGAGCACCCGCCGGCGGACGGCCCGGGACACCGCGCCGCACACCCGCCGGCCCACACCGAGTACCGCATAGCCCATCTGGAGGAGCGGCTCGCCCGGAGCGATCTGGCCGAGCTCGGGATGCGGATCGAGGCGCGCGGCGACGCGGTGCACATCACCGGCACGGCGTCCACCGTGGCCGATCGTGAGGTGATCCTGCGTCTGGCGGCGGAGGAGCTGCCGGGTGTGCCCGTGCGGGCGGACATCACGCTGGCCGACGTCACCGCGCCGGACCGTCCCGAGGAGCTGTCGTGATCCGGGTCGCGGCCGTCGGGGACATCCATCTGGGGCCGGACAGCCGAGGTCTGCTCCGCCCGGCGTTCGACACCCTGCCCGACCACGCCGACCTGCTGCTGCTCGCCGGGGACCTGACCCGGCACGGCACACCGGAGGAGGCGCGGGTCGTCGCCGACGAGCTGGCGGGGCTGCCGGTGCCGGTGGTCGCCGTCCTCGGCAACCACGACCACCACGCCGAGCGGCCCGAGGACGTGACGGCCGTGCTGCGGGACGCGGGGGTGACCGTGCTGGAGGGCGAGGGGACCGTCGTCCGGGTCGACGGGGTACGGGTCGGGGTGGCCGGCACGAAGGGGTTCGGCGGCGGCTTCGCCGGGCGGAGCGGCAGCGAGTTCGGCGAACCCGAGATGAAGGCGTTCGTCCGTCACACTCGGGGGCTCGCGGACGGACTGCGCCGGGCGCTGGACGAGTTGGCCGAGGACGGCTGCGTGGTCCGGATCGCGCTCACCCACTTCTCCCCCGTACCGGACACGCTCGTCGGTGAGCCGCTGGAGATCTATCCCTTCCTGGGCAGTTATCTGCTGGCCGAGGCGATGGACGAGTCCGGCGCCGATCTCGCCGTTCACGGCCACGCCCATCTGGGCACCGAGCACGGCATCACCAGCGGTGGGGTGCGGGTGCGCAATGTCGCCCAGCCGGTGATCCGGCGTGCCTTCGCCGTCTACCGGCTGCCGGTGGACGGGGACCGAGGCGCGGGCACGGGCGCGGGCTTGGAGGGGTCGTAGCGCCGGTTGCCCCGGCCGGGGGACGGCGGGCACGGCCTGCCGCGCGGCACCCGGGCGCGGTCCGGCGGCGTGGTTACCGTCCGTCGACATGTGCGCGGACGACCCGACGGGAGGCCCCGGATGCCCTGGCGGTGGCGAGGCGCGGTCGCGGCGGGTGCCGTCCTGCTGCTGACGACCGGCTGCGGATCGGTCGAGGAGCGGCGGATGGGAGCCCGGGACGCGGCCCTCGACTTCGAGCGGGCGCTGGGCGCGGAGGACGGGGCCGCCGTGTGCGCGGTGCTGGCGCCGGGCGTCCGGGACGAGGTCGAACAGTCCTCGGGGACACCGTGCGAGGAGGCCGTCCTGGAGGAGGACGTTCCGTTCGTCGCGGCGGCGGACGACGAGGTCGGGGGCGTCGATGTCGCCGGACGCCGGGCCCGGGTGGAGTTCCCGGCCGACACCTTGTTCCTGTCGCGTTTCTCCGACGGCTGGAAGGTGGTCGCGGCCGGGTGCACCCCGCGTCCGGAGCGGCCCTACCGGTGTCTGCTGAAGGGCGGGTGAGAACGTCGTGCGCGTGATGTTCGTCCTGTGCCTGCTGGTGATCGCGGGCGGTCTGGCCTACTGCGTCACACTGGGGGTGCTGCACCGATGACCGGGTCCGTACGGCGGTTCGCGCGGGACAACGGTCTGGGGCTCGTCTTCCTGACGCTGTTCGTCCTCGCCCTGGTCGGTCAGGCGATCGCCGGTCACGCCGACTTCGACAACCAGCTCGCGGCGGAGGACCTCCAGCGGGTCTCGCTCGGCGAGTACGTGACCTCGTCGGACTTCGCGGTCGACGTGACGGAGAACTGGCAGTCCGAGTACCTGCAGTTCTTCCTGTACGTCTTCCTGACGGTCTGGCTGGTGCAGCGCGGATCGCCCGAGTCGAAGCACCCGGACGTCAGCGGGGTGGAATCGGACGAGGATCAGCGGGTGGGCCCGCACGCCCGCCCGGACTCACCCCGCTGGGCGGCGGCCGGCGGCCTGCGGCTCAAGGTGTACGCGAGTTCGCTGGGCTGTGTCATGGGGACCGTGTTCGTGCTGTCGTGGCTGGCGCAGTCGATCACGGGCGTGGCGGCGTACAACGAGGAACAGCTGCGGCAGCTCCAGGCTCCCGACAGCTGGTCCACGTATGTCGCCTCGGCCGACTTCTGGAACCGTACGCTGCAGAACTGGCAGTCCGAGTTCCTCGCCATCGCCTCCATGGCGATCCTCTCGATCTATCTGCGCCAGCGCGGTTCCCCGGAGTCCAAACCGGTCGGGGCCGCCCACACGAGCACCGGCGTCGAGGGCTGACCCGCCGGGGACGGCACGGTCACCGGGCCGCCGCCACCGCTGTCTCCGCCCCGGGTTCGTGGGCCTTCGCCCTCTCGAACTGGGTCCGGTACAGCTCCGCGTACCGTCCGTCCGCCGCGAGCAGTTCCTCGTGCCGGCCGCGTTCCACGATCCGGCCCGCCTCGACGACGAGGATCTGGTCGGCGGTCCGTACGGTCGACAGGCGGTGGGCGATGACCACGGCGGTCCTGCCCTCCAGCGCCTCCGCGAGGGCCTCCTGGACGGCGGCCTCCGAGGTGTTGTCGAGGTGGGCGGTGGCCTCGTCGAGGATGACGACGCGCTGGCGGGCCAGGAGCAGCCGGGCGATCGTCATGCGCTGGCGTTCGCCGCCGGAGAGCCGGTAGCCGCGTTCGCCGACGACGGTGTCGAGCTCGTCGGGCAGGGCGCGTACGAGGTCGTCGAGGCGGGCCCGGCGCAGGACGTCCCACAGGTCGTCGTCGCCGGCGTCGGGGCGGGCGAGGAGCAGGTTGGCGCGGACGGTGTCGTGGAAGAGGTGGCCGTCCTGGGTGACCATGCCGAGGGTGCCGCGCAGCGAGGCCGCGCTGAGGTCGCGTACGTCGACGCCGCCGATCCGGACCGTGCCCGCGTCCGCGTCGTAGAGCCGGGGCAGCAGTTGGGCGACGGTGGACTTGCCGGCGCCCGAGGAGCCGACGAGGGCGACGGTCTGGCCGGGTTCGGCACGGAAGGAGACGCCGTGCAGGACCTCGGTGCCGCCCCGGGTGTCGAGGGAGGCCACCTCCTCCAGTGAGGCGAGGGAGACCTTGTCGGCGGACGGGTAGCCGAAGCGGACGTCGTCGAACTCGACGGCCACCGGGCCCTCGGGGACCTCGCGGGCGTCGGGCTTCTCCTCGATGAGCGGCTTGAGGTCCAGTACCTCGAAGACGCGCTCGAAGCTCACCAGGGCGCTCATGACCTCGACGCGCGCCCCGGCCAGCGCCGTCAGCGGCGCGTACAGCCGGGTCAGCAGCAACGCCAGGGACACGATCGCGCCGGCTTCCAGGGTGCCGCGCAGCGCGAACCAGCCGCCGAGGCCGTACACCAGGGCGAGCGCGAGGGCCGAGACGAGGGTGAGGGCGGTGATGAACGCCGACTGCGCCATCGCGGTACGGATGCCGATGTCCCGTACCCGGCGGGCCCGTTCGGCGAACTCGGCGGACTCGTCGTCGGGCCGGCCGAAGAGCTTGACGAGGGTGGCGCCGGGCGCGGAGAAGCGCTCGGTCATCCGAGTCCCCATGGCCGCGTTGAGATCGGCCGCCTCCCGCTGAAGCCGGGCCATGCGCCGGCCCATGCGCCGGGCGGGGACCACGAAGACGGGCAGCAGGACGAGGGAGAGCAGGGTGATCTGCCAGGAGAGGGTGAGCATCACGGCGAGGGTCAGCAGCAGCGTGACCAGGTTGCCGACGACTCCGGACAGGGTGTTGCTGAAGGCGCGTTGGGCGCCGATGACGTCGTTGTTGAGACGACTGACGAGCGCTCCCGTACGAGTACGTGTGAAGAACGCGACCGGCATGCGCTGCACATGATCGAAGACGGCGGTTCGCAGATCGAGGATGAGCCCCTCGCCGAGCGTCGCCGAGAGGCGTCGCGCCACGAGGCCGAGCGCCGCCTCGGCGACGGCGATGACGGCGATGAGCACGGCAAGGCGGACGACGAGGTTCTCGTCCCCGTCCGAGACGATCACGTCCACGACGTTCCCCGCGAGCACGGGCGTCGCCACGGCGAGCAGCGCGGTCACGACGCTGAGGCCGACGAACCACGCGATACGGCGACGATGTGGACGGGCGAAGGCGCCGATACGCCGTAGCGTGGTCCGGGCGAGGGGGCGGCTGTGCTGCTGGGCGGTCATCATGCCCTGCAGCTGGGTCCAGGCGGTGGTCTCCATACTCATGCGGACGACGCTAGGACCTCGACCAAACTTGAGGTCAAGCGCTTTTCGGCGCACGCCGGAGCGCGATGGAAGTCCGCCACCGGTCAACGGCCGTCCCCGTGCCCGCAACCCGCTGTTGGCCGGGTGCGGAGAGCCTCTTCCGGTGTGACAGCGACACAGCTTCCCCGACCACTCACCAGGCGCGTTCCGGTACGGCGGATCCTCTGTCTGCTCCCCCTCGCGCTGGTCCTGGTGGTGGCCGTGCGACACCGTTCCGTGCTCGTCGAGGGCTTCACCCATCTGGCCACCGCGCGGTGGCCGTGGCTGGTCGCGGCGGTCGGTGTGACGTGTCTGACCTGGGTCGCGGCGGCTGTGACCCGGCAGGGGGCGCTCGTCGAGCGGCTGCCCGTGCGGCGGTTGCTGGCCACCCAGTTCGCGGCGGGCGCGGCGAATCATCTGCTGCCGACGGGGCTGGGCGCGAGTGCGGTGAACCTGCGGTTCATGATGGTGTGCGGGGTGTCGGCGGCCAGTGCGTCGGCGGCGCTCGCGCTGTATCTGTTGGCTGAGTCCGTCGCACGGGTCGGTCTGCTGCTGGCCCTGCTGATGGCGTTCCCCCGGGCGCTGCGTCTCGGCCCGCTCCTGCCCGTCGGCACCTCGACTCCCCTGCTCGTCACGGCCGTCGTCGTGGGGTGCGGCGCCGTGGCCGTGGTGTTCCTGATACGACGGCTGCGTGCGGCCGTGTTCGGTTTCGTACGCACCGCGCTGGGCGAGGCCCGAGCGGTGCACGCGCGCCCGGCGCGGGTGCTGGCGCTGTGGGGTGGCTCGCTGGCGTTCCCGGCGCTCCAAGCGGGTGTCCTGGTCACCGTGGGGCTGGCGTTGGGGCTCGACATCCCCGTGACGCACATGGCGCTCGCCTATCTCGCCGCCACGGTGGCGGTCGCCCTCGTCCCGACGCCGGGCGGCCTCGGGTCGGTCGAGGCCGCGCTCGTGGTCGCCCTGGTGGCGGCCGGTGGCCCGGCGGCCGTGGCGACCGCGGTGGTGCTGGCGTTCCGCGTGATCACGGTCTGGCTGCCGTTGCTGCCGGGGGCGTTGACGCTCGGTGCGCTGGTCCGGCTGAAGGTGATCTGAGGAGGCCGGCGTACCGCCGAGCACATCCGGACATTCCCCCGGGCGCGGAGCCTGTCGTCGGCCGATCCGCGCAGGTGCGGTGCCGATCAGGCGTGCGGATACGGCAGGATGAGCGGTCGCGCCGGGCGTCGTACACGCGTCCGGGCAGGCGAGTACACGCACTCCGGATTCGAGCAGGTGGCAAGGTGACGACACATCACATACGGCCCTCGGGACACGACATACGGTTCCCCGGCCGCTCCCCGCGTCCCTCGGGAGGCGAGCGATGACCCGGACCCTCACCCTCGACGACTGCCTCGTGGCCGGAATCATCCTGGTCGCGGGGCTGTTGGCCGCGTTCCTGCTGCGGCTGCTGCTGCGCTGGCTCGGCGGTCACGCGACGAAGACCCGCTGGGGCGGTGACGACGTCATCGTCGACACGCTGCGCTCGCTGGTGCCCTGGGGCGCGTTCGTCGGCGGCGCGGCGGCCTCGGCGGCGGTGCTGCCGCTGACGAAGACCGTGCAGCACAACGTGAACCAGTCCCTGACGGTGCTGTTCATCCTGGTCGCCACGGTCACGTCGGCCCGGGTGATCGCCGGTCTGGTGCGCACGCTCGCCCAGTCCCGGGCCGGGGTCGCGGGCTCGGTGACGATCTTCGTGAACATCACCCGGGTCACGGTCCTGGCGATCGGCTGTCTGGTGATCCTCCAGACCCTCGGCATCCCGATCGCCCCGCTGGTCACCGCCCTCGGCGTCGGCGGTCTCGCGGTGGCCCTGGCCCTCCAGGACACCCTCGCCAACCTCTTCGCGGGCATCCACATCCTCGCGTCCAAGACCGTCCAGCCCGGCGACTACATCAAGCTGAGCAGCGGCGAGGAGGGCTATGTCGTCGACATCAACTGGCGTCAGACGACGATCAAGTCGCTCTCCAACAACCTGGTGATCATCCCCAACGGTCAGCTCGCCGGCACGAACATGACCAACTTCAACCAGCCCGAGCAGGACATGACGCTGCTGGTGCAGGTGGGCGTGGGCTACGACAGCGACCTGGAGCACGTGGAGCGGGTCACCAACGAGGTCATCGCCGAGACGATGAAGGAGGTCGAGGGCGCGGTCCCCGACCACGAGCCGGCCGTCCGCTTCCACACCTTCGGCGACTCGCGCATCGGGATGACCGTGATCCTCGGGGTCGGGGAGTTCAGCGACCAGTACCGGATCAAGCACGAGTTCATCAAGCGCCTGCACAAGCGGTACCGGGCGGAGGGCATCAGCGTGCCGGTACCGCGCCGGGCGATCACGCTCCAGACAGGCGGGGGGAGCGTGGAGATCCCCCACCAGCGCGAGGCTTCGATCGAGGTCACCCCGTAGCTTCGCGCTTCCCGCGCCCCCATGAAATGGCCACAGGCCTTTCAGGGGCGCGGGGAACTGCGCGAGAAGCCCCACCGGACCCGCGGCTGGGGGTCGAAGGGGCGCAGCCCCTGGGGAGGGACGGGTAGGGGCGGCGGGGGCGAGAAGAATCCGTGGCGCGCCCCACACGCACCGACCCCTGTCGAGTCCGCCCCCCGCACGAGATATCTTGATGTCGAGCAATGTTGCAGACGTGGAGCGGAGCACCCGGTGACTGACTCGACCATCATCTACACGCACACAGACGAGGCGCCCGCCCTGGCGACCCACTCGTTCCTGCCCGTGATCAAGGCGTACGCCTCGCAGGCCGGCGTCTCCGTCGAGACCCGCGACATCTCGCTGGCCGGACGCATCATCGCGGTCTTCCCGGAGTACCTGGAGGAGGGCCAGCGCATCCCCGACGCCCTCTCCGAGCTGGGCGAGCTGGCCAAGACGCCCGCGGCGAACATCATCAAGCTGCCGAACATCTCGGCGTCGATCCCCCAGCTGAAGGCCGCCGTCGCGGAGCTGCAGAGCCAGGGCTACGCGCTGCCGGACTACCCGGACGACCCGAAGACGGACGAGGAGCGCGAGATCCGCGCCCGCTACGACAAGATCAAGGGTTCCGCCGTGAACCCGGTCCTGCGTGAGGGCAACTCCGACCGCCGCGCCCCCGCCTCGGTGAAGAACTACGCCAAGACCCACCCGCACCGCATGGGCGCCTGGTCCGCCGACTCCAAGACGAACGTCGCGACCATGGGCGAGAACGACTTCCGCTCCACCGAGAAGTCCGCGGTGATCTCCGAGGCCGGCTCCCTGAAGATCGAGCTGGTCGGCGACGACGGCTCCACCACCGTGCTGCGCGAGTCCGTACCCGTCCTCGCCGGCGAGGTCGTCGACGCCTCCGTGATGCGCGTCGCCGCGCTGCGCGAGTTCCTGACCGCGCAGGTCGCCCGCGCCAAGGCCGAGGGCGTGCTGTTCTCGGTGCACCTCAAGGCCACGATGATGAAGGTCTCCGACCCGATCGTCTTCGGTCACGTGGTGCGCGCCTTCTTCCCGAAGACCTTCGCGAAGTACGGCGAGACGCTGGCCGCGGCCGGTCTCTCCCCGAACGACGGTCTGGGCGGCATCTACAAGGGCCTGGAGGCCCTGCCGGAGGGCGCCGAGATCAAGGCCTCCTTCGACGCCGAGCTGGCCGAGGGCCCGGCGCTGGCGATGGTCGACTCCGACAAGGGCATCACCAACCTGCACGTTCCGTCGGACGTCATCGTCGACGCCTCGATGCCGGCCATGATCCGCACCTCCGGTCACATGTGGGGCCCGGACGGCCAGGAGGCCGACACCCTCGCGGTGCTCCCGGACTCCTCCTACTCCGGTGTCTACCAGGTCGTCGTCGACGACTGCCGCGCCAACGGCGCCTACGACCCCTCGACCATGGGCTCCGTCCCGAACGTCGGCCTCATGGCGCAGAAGGCCGAGGAGTACGGCTCCCACGACAAGACCTTCGAGATCCCGACCACCGGCACGGTCCGCCTCGTCGACCAGGCCGGCAACGTGGTGATCGAGCAGACGGTCTCCGCCGGCGACATCTTCCGCGCCTGCCAGACCAAGGACGACCCGATCCGCGACTGGGTCAAGCTGGCCGTCACCCGCGCCCGCGCCACCGGCGACCCGGCCGTGTTCTGGCTGGACGAGACCCGCGCCCACGACGCCAACCTGATCGCCAAGGTCAACGCCTACCTGCCGGAGCACGACACGGAGGGCCTGGACATCCGTATCCTCGCCCCGGTCGAGGCCACCAAGCTGTCGGTGGAGCGCATCCGCCGCGGTGAGAACACCATCTCGGTGACCGGCAACGTGCTGCGTGACTACCTCACCGACCTCTTCCCGATCCTGGAGCTGGGCACCAGCGCCAAGATGCTGTCGGTCGTCCCGCTGATGGCGGGCGGCGGCCTCTTCGAGACGGGCGCCGGCGGCTCCGCCCCGAAGCACGTCCAGCAGCTGGTCAAGGAGGACTACCTGCGCTGGGACTCCCTCGGTGAGTTCTTCGCCCTGGTGCCGTCCCTGGAGCAGTACGCGACGGCCACCGGCAACAACAAGGCCAAGGTCCTCGCCGACACCCTGGACCGCGCCACGGCGACCTTCCTCAACGAGGACAAGTCCCCCTCGCGTCGCGTCGGCGGCATCGACAACCGCGGCAGCCACTTCTACCTGTCCCTGTACTGGGCCCAGGAGCTGGCCGCCCAGACCGAGGACGCCGACCTCGCCAAGGCCTTCGCGCCCCTCGCCGAGACCCTCACGGCGAACGAGCAGAAGATCGTGGACGAGCTGATCGCCGTCCAGGGCAAGCCGGCCGACATCGGCGGCTACTACCAGCCCGACCCGGCCAAGGCCGCCGCGGTCATGCGCCCGTCGGCCACCTGGAACGAGGCGCTGGCGAACTTCGCCTGAGCCCTCGCATCCGCATGACGCCGACCCCGGCCGGGACCACTCCCGGCCGGGGTCGGCCGCTTTCCCCCGCCATCCGCTCAGTCGGTGCCGAGCGCCGTGCGCAGGGTGGCGACCGCCTGCCCGATGGCGGCCTCGGCGGCCTGTGTCCCGCGCAGGGCGTCGAGCATCACGAAGTCGTGGATGATGCCCTGGTAGCGCACGGCGGTGACCGGCACCCCGGCCTCGCGCAGCTTGTCCGCGTACGCCTCGCCCTCGTCGCGCAGGACGTCGGCCTCGGCGGTGATCACGAGGGCCGGCGGGAGCCCCTTGAGCTGCTCGGTGGTGGCGCGCAGCGGTGAGGCGGTGATCTCGGCGCGGTCCTTCTCGCTGGTCGTGTACTGGTCCCAGAACCACCGCATGGCGTCGCGCCGCAGGAAGTAGCCCTCGGCGAACCGGAGGTAGGAGCCCGTGTCGAACGCGGCGTCGGTCACCGGGTAGAACAACACCTGCTGGACCAGCGGGACATCGCCCCGCTCCTTGGCCATCAGGGTCAGCGCGGCGGTCATGTTGCCGCCGACGGAGTCACCGGCCACGGCGATCCGGCCTGCGTCCAGGTCACGGTCGGCGCCCTCGGCGACGATCCAGCGGGCCACCGCGTAGTTCTGCTCGACGGCCACCGGGTAGCGGGCCTCGGGCGAGAGGTCGTACTCGGGGAAGACCACGGCGGCCCGCGCCCCCACGGCCAGCTCGCGCACCAGCCGGTCGTGGGTGTGGGCGTTGCCGAAGACCCAGCCCGCACCGTGGATGTAGAGGATCACCGGCAGCACGCCCCGGGCGCCCGCCGGGCGGACGACACGCGCCCTGACCTCGCCGGTGGGCCCGCCCGGCACGGTCACCCACTCCTCGTCCACGGCCGGCCTGTCGATGTCGCCCGACTGCACCTCGTCGACGACCTTGCGGCCCTCGACGGGACCGAGGTCGAAGAGGTACGGCGGGTTCGCGGTCGCCTCCGCGAAGGCCGCGGCGGCGGGTTCGAGGACGGGACGGCGGGGGGTGGTCTCGGTCATGACGGACTCCTCGAAACGGGTGCCGCGGGCGGGGGTCGGTCGGCGTTGTTCGCCGGTCGGCGGCACACCACGACAGTAGCGCGCAATTAAGTCGTGCACAACTAATATGAGCACGATTACTTCTTGCTCGATCATTTAGGGCCCGACATAATGGAGGGGTCCGCAGGTAGGGTGGGAGATCGTCATGCAGGGCACGGGACGGAGGAGCGACACCGTGAGCACAGCCGGCGAGATCGTGACCGCTGCCGGGGCGGAACCGGCACCGGGGCACACCCTGCTCCTGGACGACCAGCTCTGCTTCGCCCTGTACGCCGCCTCGCGCGCGGTCACCGCCCGCTACCGACCGCTGCTCGACGAGCTGGGCCTGACCTATCCGCAGTACCTCGTCATGCTGGCGCTCTGGGAGCAGGACTCGATCTCCGTGCGCGACCTGGGCGCGGCGCTACAGCTGGAGTCCAGCACCCTCTCCCCGCTCCTGAAGCGCCTGGAGGCCGGCGGCCTGCTGCGCCGCGAGCGCCGCACGGACGACGAGCGCTCCGTCGCCATCCGCCTCACCGACGCCGGCGCCCGGCTGGAGGAGCGGGCCCGGACCGTCCCCGTGGACATCGGCGAGGCCATGGGGCTGTCCCCCGAACAGCACACCATGACCAAGCAGTTGCTGCGGCTGCTCACGTCCAACGTCACCCGGACGTGACCGGGCGCGGGTTCCCGCGCCTCAGTTCGCGGCGTCGAGCCTGACCCGCTGCTCGGGCGTCAGCTCCAGCTCCAGCGCGCCCAGGTTCTCCTCCAATTGCGCCACCGACGACACCCCGGTCAACGGAACGATCGGGAACCGGCCTCCCAACTGCCAGGCGAGCACGACCTGGTTGACGGTCGCGCCGGTCTCCCGCGCCACCTCGCCGAGCACCTTCGTCCGGGCGGGGGTGCCCGGGTGGTCGTAGTCCGCCGGCAGGGTCTCCGGCCGTACGTAACCGCCCTTGAGCAGCGGCGAGTAGGCGACCAGGGTGAGGCCGGGTTCGGCCTCCAGATAGCTCAGCAGTTCGGCGGTGGCCGCGCCGAGGGTGCCGTCCGGCCAGAGGTCGCCCGGGACGTCGGTCCGCGGCCGCAGATAGCTGTGGTGGTACTGGAGCACCTCGTAGCCGGGCAGGCCGGCCGCGGCGGCGAGGGCCCGCGCCCGTTCCACCCGCCACACGGCGTGGTTGCTCACGCCGAGCAGCCCGACCGTGCCCTCCGCGACGAGGGCCGCGAACCCCTCGACGGTCTCCCGCGCCGACACCGTACGGTCCTCGATGTGCGCGTAGAGCAGGTCGAGCCGCTCCACGCCGAGCCGTTCCCGGCTGCGCTGCGCCGACTCCCGGATCACCTCGGCCGACAGACCCTCGGCGTTGTCGACATAGCCGGTGCCGGGCGCCAGGGGCCGGGCGCCGAGCTTGGTGGCGATGACGATCTCGTCGCCGACGCCCCGGCTGCGCCGCCACCGGCCGAGCAGTTCCTCGCTCTGCCCGCCCTGCCCGCCGTCGATCCAGAAGGCGTAGTTGTCGGAGGTGTCGATGAAGTTCCCGCCCGCCTCGACAAAGCGGTCGAGTATCGCGAACGACGTCTTCTCGTCCGTCCGCGAGCCGAACAGCATCGCGCCCAACGCGAGCACACTGACCTCGCGACGGGTCCCGGGGTCGCTTCCGATCGTGCGGTACCTCATGCCGTTGCCTCCCGTTCCGCCCGGCTCTCGGGCTCGCACAGGAGTCTGCGACTTGAAGCGCACGCGAAGTCAACGCCCTTCGCGGCCACTATTCTTCAGCCGTGACCTCGACCGAACCGACGCACCGTCCCGAGCTGCGGCTTCCCGACATGCCGCTGCACGATCCGTTCGTGGTCGCCGACGAGGGGACCCGCACGTACCACCTCTACACGTCCAACGACTCGAGCGTCTCGGGCGTGGACGGCACCGGCACGATGGTCTACCGCAGCACCGACCTGCTGCACTGGAGCCACCCCGTGGTGGTCTTCCGGACGGCCGACCAGGAGGGGATCTGGGCGACCGAGGGCGCGTGGGCGCCGGAGGTGCACGCCTGGGACGGCCGGTACTACCTGTTCACCACGCTGCACGACGAGAAGAAGCCGCTGAAGGTGCCGCCGGCCAACCGCTGGGGCACGCCCTTCTCGCTGCCGAACCACATGCGCGGCACCGTCACGGCCGTCTCCGACTCCCTGACGGGCCCCTTCACCGTCGTGGACCCCACGCGCCCCACCCCGCCCGAGGACCTGATGACCCTCGACGGCACGCTCTACGTCGACCCGTCCGGGCAGCCCTGGATGGTGTACGCGCACGAGTGGCTGCAGACCGTCGACGGCACCATGGAGGCGATCCGGCTGGCGCCGGACCTGACCCGGACCATCGGGGATCCGGTCTTCCTCTTCAAGGCCTCCGACGCGTCCTGGCTCACCGAGCAGATCCCGGCCGGAATGCCGCACCAGCTCGCGCCGTACATCACCGACGGCCCCCAGCTGTACCGGGCGCCCGACGACTCGCTGCTGATGCTGTGGTCGACGTACGAGAAGAACGTGGCCGGCGACGACGGCACCATCAGCGGCGGCTACGTCCAGACCTACGCGGTCTCCCGTTCGGGCGACCTCACGGGGCCGTGGGACCAAAGACGGCCGCTGGTGCGGGAGGACAGCGGCCACGGGATGCTGTTCCGCACGTTCGAGGGGCAGTTGATGATGATCGTCCACCGCCCGTTCGAGAACGCCCGGGGCAAGCTCTACGAGATGCGCCTCGTCGGCGGCGAGTTGGAGGTGCTGCGCAGGCGCGCCGATCTCGACGGCGGCGGCTGACCCGGCCCGCGCCGAGCCCCACGCGTGCCCCTTCCCCCGGCGAGGGGCACGCGTGACTCGGCCGCGGGCCGGGTCGGGTGAGGTGGGGCCGGGTGGAATCAGGTGCAGGTCAGGTAGTTGTAGCCGGCGAGCCGCGTGTTGCCGTCGCCGTCGGGGAAGCTGTAGTTGCCGTCCGCGTTGCGGCTGAGGTTGAAGTCGCGCACGATCCCGTCGTAGCGCAAGTTCGCGGTCTGGCCGTCGGCGGTGCTGCCGGAGACGAAGTACAGCCACTTGTCCATGTGCCCGAAGGTCTCCTGGCCGACCGAACCGTCGACGCCGAGGGTGAAGTACCGCTGGAGGGCCTCGGTCGCGGCCTTCGTGTCCGAGCCGAACTTGCCGTCGATGTCCGAGGCGGAGTCCAGGAAGCCGTCCGCCCAGAGGATCTTCTGCCAGAGGCAGGTGGCGTTGGAGTTGGTGTTGGTGCCGGTCGACAGGATGCCCTCGTTGCCCCAGTCGTCGGTGTAGGTGTCGGCCCCGTAGACGTAGGCGAGCCCGCTGTACGTCCCGCTCGCGGCGGCCGGCGTGGTCCCGAGCGCGAGGGTGGCCGCGGCCACGGCGCCGACGGTGCAGGCGGCCAGCTTGAATCGCGTGCGCAAGCTCATGGGAGTCCTCTCTTCGAGCCACCGGACCGGTGCCCGGTGAGCACCGCAGACTCTGGCGACGGGGCACTCGGCCCGGCAAGGAATCCGCAGGTCACGGGAGAGTGGGATGCCGTCCCCCGCGCTGCCTGGGCTTTTCCCCGAGCGCTGGGACGCCGGTGGGACGTCGATGGGCTGTGCACCGAACAAGCACACGGCGAACACAAGATGCGCACGAGGTGGAAATGGTCTAGGGTCCCGAATCCGACCGACCGATTACTAGGGGTAACTTGTGACAGCCACCGTCGATCCGGAGCGATTCGCGGCGTTCCTGCGGTCGTTGAAGGAGCGGTCCGGCCTGAGTTACGAGGCACTCGCCCAGCGCACCGGCAGCAGCAGATCGTCCCTGCACCGCTACTGCTCGGGGTCGTACGTGCCCCCGGACTACGGCCCCGTCCACCGCTTCGCGCTGATCTGCGGAGCCTCCCCGACCGAACTGCGCGAGCTGCACCGGCTCTGGGCCGTGGCCGACATGAGCCGGATGACCGACGAGGGCGCAGGCGGGGGGAAGGGAACCGCGCAAGAGAAGGCAAAGGGGGAAGCGGAGGGGGAAGCAGAAGGGGGAGAGGAAGCGGCAGCGGTGGGGGCAGCGGAGGGGCAGGCTCCGAAAGCCGCTGAGCCCACCACCGCGAGTCCGGACGGCGCGGAACCCGTGCCTACGGCGGTGGCGGCGACGGCGACGGAACCCGTGCCGTCGGCGGCCGGGACCATGGCCGTGGCCGTGGCGGCGGGCAACCCCTGGCGTCGACGGGCGCTGCCCCTCCTCGGCTTGTGTCTTCTGCTTGTGGTGGCCGGCGGGATCTGGATGACGCTGGCGCCCCGTCAGCAGGCCGCGGCCGAGGGCGCGGACGACGGGCGGCTGCTGTTCTCCGCCGCGTGCGCGGAGCCGGTCGGGATGGGGCAGCACGACACCTGTGTGAAGGAGGTGCAGCGACTGCTCGCCAAGGCCGGCGCGGACATCTCCGTGGACAGTTCCTTCGGACCGCAGACCCTGCGCCGCGTCACCGCCTTCCAGGTGCTGCACGGGCTCGATCCGGACGGCGTGGTCGGCAACGAGACGAAGCGGGCGCTCTACGAGCCGAAGGAACGGATACGGAGCTGGTCGCCGGGCAAGGTGCGACAGCGCGTCCGCCAGGTGTTCGCGGAGGATCCCGACCACGCGGTCGCGATCGCCGACTGCCAGTCCTTCCTCGACCCTCTCCACATCCTGCCGAACACCAACGGCACCAGGAACTGGGGTGTCTTCCAGATCTCCGACACCCGGCTGCGCGAACTCGGCGGCACCCCGCGCAAGGCCCTGGAACCGGAGTGGAACATCCAGGCGGCCCACCGTCTGTGGAAGCGCGCGGGGAACTTCGACGACTGGCCGTACTGCGAGCGCGCGTACAGGAAGTCGAAGTCGTCCTGAACGGAGAAAGCCGTACCGGTTCACACCGGTACGGCTTCGACCTGCTGTTCAGCAAGTCGGGACGACAGGATTTGAACCTGCGACCCCTTGACCCCCAGTCAAGTGCGCTACCAAGCTGCGCCACGTCCCGTCGCGCTCGCACGGAATGTCGTGTGAACGCGCAGGTAAACCCTACCCTACGTGCCCCTGACGTCGAGTTCGGGCAGGCGCCGCGGTGTCCCGGCGAGGTCGGCCCGGACACGGGCCCGGATGTGCAGGATCAGGGCGGCCAGGTCGGCGCAGTACACGGACGGGTTGCGGAAGCCGCTGCCGGGGGCGTACCGGTGGGCGAAGAGGCCGCCTCCGCACACGGCGAGCAGGGGGCACCGTCCGCAGGTGGGTCCGAGCCCGTCGGCGCCCGACTGCCGCTGACGGACCAGCGGCTCGTCCAGGACGTCGTCGAAGCTGTGGTGGAACACGTCGAGCCCGGTCTCCGGCGCCCCTTCGTAGGCGACCTTGAGGGAGTCGGACTGCTCGATGGAGCCGTCGGTCTCGATCACGGCCAGTGTCGCCGGGGCCAGGCCGACGGATTCGGTGCGCATCGAGCCCCCGAGGACGCCGGCCATCAGCTCTTCGAAGAGCCGGATGCCGGTCTCCCGTACGGGTGCGTCGTACCAGCGGTCGAACACGCGCCGCAACCAGTCGGCGTAGGGAGTGTCGCCCGTGGGGGCCGTCGCGTCCCGGTCGGCCGACGGCGGGACGGCGGGCATGCGCCGTCGACGATCGGCGAGCCCGGGGGGCGGGGTCTCCCAAGTGCCGTGCGGCAGAAGGAGATCGATGCGCGCGGGGCGCGAGGCGAGGAGGGCCTCGTAGGTCTCGACCGGGTCGTTGGCCAGGTCGATCGTGCACAGCAGACCGGCGTACAGGTGCCGGTACTCGGGAGCGGCCAGCCGAGCGAGTCCCACCAGCACCCGCCCGTGACTCCCCCGGCCCTCCCTCACCCGCCCGCGGCTCCCCCGGCCGCCGGGGAACCGCCGATGCCGGTCGTGGCCGGCGCGCGTGCCGTCGAGGCTGACGCTGACACCGACCCGGTGCCGCCGCAGCACGTCCAGGATGTCGGGGGTGAGCAGCACGCCGTTGGTCTGCAAGGAGAAGCGGACGGGCACCTCGGCCTCCGCCAGTCCCCGCTCGAAGACCCCGAGCAGTTCCCCGAGTCGTCCGGCCCCGAGCAAGAGCGGTTCCCCACCGTGCAGCACGACCCGCACGTCGGGCAGCCGATGAGCCACGGCGTGCTCGGCGATTCGCCGCGCCACCTGCCGGGCGACGGCCAGGTCCATCACCCGGGGTTTGACCTGCCAGCTGGTGTCGGCGGAGTGGTAGACGTAGCAGTAGTCGCAGTCCAGGTTGCAGCGGCTGTGCACCTTGAGGATGAACTGGCGCAGGGACACGGGAGTCGGCTGGACCGGCGGCAAGGTCACTACATCGGCGTTTCGCACTCGAGCGAGGACTCGAACTCGGCCAGGTGCGGGAGTTCCGGATGCGCGGCCTCCCGTGCGAGGCGGCGCAACACGTGACCGAGGGCGCTGCTCTCGGGAACGGTATCGGGACAGTCCTCGGCGGGCCCGATCGGGCCCGCGCTGGAAGAGGCGCGGCCCGCGGACAGCTCCGGCGGGGACAAGAAGGGTGACACCGCACTCCTAGGGGCCATGCTGAGACGGGGGCGTCCGCCCGGTGGGAGACACCTGCGGCGGTGAGCGGAGAATAGCAGCGAAACAAAGGAAAACGGCAAGAATCATCACAAAGTGCCGTAAAGAGAACCTCGCCCCTCCGGTAAGGGCACACACTGCTCTCCGAGCGCGGAATCAGAAAGTGAAGGGTGGCTCGATGTCCGCGTCCAGCCGCACCCCGCTGTCCACCGCCTCGTAGGTCGGGTGGTCCACACCCAGGGTCTGGGCGGCGAGTTGCAGGGCCCCACTGTAGTGCTCCTCCGATTCCTCCGTCACGCCCACCCCCGCGAGATCGACCGACAGGTTGGAACGCAGGGTGATGACGTCGTAGTGATCGGCTCCCAAGGTCTCCAACACCCCGGTGAGCGCCTCACGTTCGAGGGCGATGGCCGCCTCCGTCTCGCCCGTGTCGACCAGACAGTTGGCGTAGTTGATCATCGCGTCCAGGGTGTAGGGGTGCCGTTCGCCGAGGGTGTCCGTCAGTGCCCGGAGAGCGCGTTCCGAGGTGGCGCGGGCGGCTGCGGCGTGACCGCCGAGCCTCAGATAGATCGCCAGGTTGTTCTGGCAGCCCAGCGTGTAGGGGTGCGACTCCCCCAGCGTCTGCCGCTGGCGGGCCAGAATGTGATCGGCGTGGTCACGGGCTCTGTCGACCTCGCCGAGCGCCGCGAGCACATTGGCCAGGTCGGCCCGGGCGGCCAGGGTGTCCGGGTGGTCGGGTCCGCGGTCCTCCGCATACATCAGATGGACGGACGCGACGAGTTCGCGGGCCTCCTCGTAGCGGCCGGACCTGCGCAGCGCCACCGCGTGGTTGCGCTGGGTCGACAGGGTCTGGGCGTGCCGGGGGCCGAGCCGTTCCCACAGCAACTGGCAGGTCTCCTCCAGGAGGACGAGGGCCGCTCGGAGGTCGCCGGTCTCGCGGAGGTCGCGTGCGTAGTTGGAGGCCGCGCTGAGGGTGTAGATGTCCGTGGGGCCCTTGAGGTCCAACCGGTCGCGGTAGACGCGCCGGTGGATCTCCAGGGCCGCACGCCGGTCTCCGCACAGATATTCGGAGACGCCGAGATTGCTCGCGTGCATGGACAGGCGCAGATCGTCGGGGGGCCAGGCCGCCTTGCTCGCCCGGTAGGTGGCGCGGTCCCATTCCCGTGCCTCCGCGTACCGGCCCAGGGCGTTGAGATCGGCGGCCACATTGGCGGCGGCGATGAGCGTACGGCGGCGGTCCGGGCCCACGAGGGCCGCCAGCCGTCGGTGGACGTCGAGATCGTTGCGCCAGGCATCGCGGGAGGCGCCCTGCGAGCGCAGGATGTTGCCGAGTTGGGTGCGCAGACTCAGCACCTGGATGCTGTCCGGGCCCAGTCGCTCGGTCCACTCGGCCAGGACGCGCTCGGCGGTGTCCCGTCCGGGGCCGAGCAGATTGCGGCGCCAGAGACACCGGACCGTGTCGATGATCCACTGCTGCACCGCGGGATCGTCGCTGCGTGCCGCCCGGCTGGGCCACAGATGAGGCAGGAGTTGCGCATAGCGCGCCCAACTCTCCGGGGCGCCCGGGGA
Source organism: Streptomyces sp. NPDC034049 (assembly GCF_055575575.1). NCBI lineage: Bacteria > Bacillati > Actinomycetota > Actinomycetes > Kitasatosporales > Streptomycetaceae > Streptomyces > Streptomyces sp. NPDC034049. The sequence continues at coordinate 39,118 of NZ_JBVISJ010000009.1, read as the reverse complement.
TTTGGGGTTTCCCGCCGCCAGCACGGCGTGCACCACCGAGCGCAGTTCCAGCCGCCGCTCCAGGGGCATCGAATGACGGATCTCGGCCTGCACGAGGCGGTGGACGACGAGGGTGCCCTCCTCCTGGTCGGCCTGGGCCAGCCCGAAACGGTTGATCTCCTGGAAGACCTCGCTGATGGTCACCTCGTCCCGGGGTTCGTCCTCACCGAGCGTGAGAGCGTCCATCAGGGAACGGGTGTAGAGCAGATCCATCGGTATGGGATCGGCGCCGAAGAAGGAACAGATCTCCAACAGGTCCGCCGCCGCAGGGCTGTTGGCGCGTATCTCCTCCAACGACACCAGCCAGCCGGCCAGTTCCAGCGAGCGTTTCTCCGTGCGTTTGAGCAGCTCCGTCGCATGCGTGCGCAGCAGTCGCAGATACCGGTCGGCGGGCATGGACGTGGCGCTCAGCCACACGGCGGCCTGGTGGACGGCGAGCGGGAGATCGCCGAGTTCGTGGGCGATCTGCTGAGTGCTGTCCGGGTCGAGGCCCGGATTGTGCCGCCCCAGGAGCGTCACGCTCTCGGACCGGCTGAACACCTCGACCGGCAGTACGTTGCCCGCCTCCTCCCAGGTGCGGTCGCGGGAGGTGACGATCACATGGCCGCCCTGCGAGGTCTCGGCGGGCAGCCACTCTGCCGTCTCCGCCGGTGAGCCCGCACTGTCGAAGACGATCAGCCAGTTGCGGTACGGGGTCCCGCCGGCCAGGGCCCTGAGGACGCGTTGGGCGGTGAGCGCGGTGTCCTCGCCCTGCTCGATGCCGAGTCCGGGCGCGAGCCGCGCCAACTCACTGGCGATGACCGTGGGTTCCGCGGCCGGGACCCACCAGACCACGTCGTAGGAGCCACGGAATCGGTACGTGTACTCCAGTGCCGTCTGCGTCTTGCCGACCCCGCCGAGGCCGACGAGGACCTGCGGCGTGCAGTTCTCCGCCGAGGTGAGCCGGTCGCGCACCTCGTGCAGCAAGGCGTTCCGGCCGGTGAAGCCGCCGTTGCGCGGCGGCAGCGACTCGACGGAGGGGTTCGTGCCCGGGTAGCGCGGGGGTTCCGGAGTCAGCAGCGTGGGTGCGCCGCGCGCCGGGGTGGGCGCCGAGGGCGGCGGGCCGACGCTCTGCCGCAGGCGTCGTACGGCGTTCACCGGGGTGAGGTGGGCGATGCTGGGAGCGGCGGCGAGGTCGAAGGGCGGCTCCAGGGCCCGTTCGCCACCATGGATCCGGACGGCGATCAGCTCGGGGGCCAGGGCGCGTTCCCTGCCGGTCAGTGCCCGCCAGAGCGCGGCCGACTGCGGCACCGCCGCGTACTCCTCGGACAGCAGTGCGAGGACTCTGCCCTCCTCCGCCAGGGCGAGCACCACCTCCGGGGCGGTCTCGCCGGGCCGGGTGGCGGTGACGTCGTGCAGTGTGACGCGGAACCCGGCGGATTCCAGATGCCAGGCGGCCCACTCCGCCCAGATCCGGTCCTCGGGCGCGTAACTGACGAAGAGACAGGCGCTGATGGCCCTGCTCTTGTTCATATAGGCGGTGAGCAGCCGCTGTCGCTCCTCATCGGGCAGTGGAACGCCCCGCCGGACCTCGCCGTCGGTGAGCCAGTCCGTGAGCCGTTCACAGGCCTTGAGGACCGTGCCCTCCTGCAAGGGCCGGTCGCCCACGGGCGCGACGATCTCCTCGTACGCGTAGAACGTCTTGTACGGGATCTCCACGTCGCCCCAGTAGCGTTCGACGCTCCCCTCGTCCAGCCACGTCAGATGGCCGCCGAAGACCTCCCGGGCGCGGTCGCGGCTGATCTCCAGTCGCTCCCGCTCCGCGTCCTCGACCCGCATGGGCACCGGCAGCAGCCGGATCGGCCGGCGCGAGCCCCTCGTCACGGCGCGGGCGACGTGCGCGGAGCCGCGCATGTTCTGCACGTTGTAGACGAAGCCGAGGACGAGGGTGTCGGGGAGCAGGACCGTACAGATGCCCGAGCTGTCGGTGACACCGGTGCGGCTGTCGATCAGGACGTAGTCGTAGCGGGCGGCCATCTCCTCGCGCATCTCCAGCAGGAACGATCCGCCGCCGAGTCGTTCGTAGAACGCGTGCCAGTCGAAGGAGGTCACCGAGTCCGAATAGGCGGCGTTCTGCCGCCCTGCGGGCATGAAGTCCAGCCGTCCGCCGCTCGCGAACTTGAGGTCGAGCCCGACGACGTACGGCCTGAGGTCCAGTGTCCTGCGGAACCAGCCGTCGTCCTCCGGGGCCTCCTCACGGCCGGGCAGGAGCACCGCCTGCTGGTAGGCGCGCAGCAGGTCGATGAGCCCGTCGGTGTCGCGCAGTTCGGGGTCGGTGAGCAGGGGGTGGAAGTAGCTGTGCAGGCCCGGGGCCTCCAGGTCCCAGTCGACGGCGAGGACGCGCTTGCCCCGGCTGGCCAGGATCCAGGCCACGTTCGCCAGGGCCATCGTGCGGCCGACGCCGCCCTTGAACGAGTAGAAGGTGACGACCTGACCTCGGCCGTCCGACGCGCTGGAGGTGCTCATCCGGTCTCCTGGGCAGTCGTGGTCGGGCGGGTCGGAGGCGGGTCAGAGGCGGGGCATCGTCGGCGGCGGTGCGCCCGGCGGCAGGCGCCGGACCCGGCCGCTGGCGGCGATGCGGTTCTGGGTCACCGTCACGGCCCGGGCCAGCATCTCGTCGAACTCGTGCTGGTCGACAGGGGCCCAGAACACGGGGTCGTGGGGGTCGTTGCGACGTAGCCAGTTCCGTTGGAAGACGTTCTTGACCGCGTCCCACAGCGCCTCGTTGTCCGTGCCCGACTCCCTGTCGTGCTCGTGGCAGGGCACGAGCACCGCGGTCGTCGGGTGGTGCAGTTCGTCGTAGCGCAGGAGCGCCCCCCGGTACGGTGCCTCGCGTGCCGACCAGGCGTCCACGAGCAGGACACACGCCTGGTTGAGGTTGCGGGCCCGGTTGAGATGGCGGATCAGTTGGGGCCCCACCGCCTCGACGCTGGTGGTGTGTCCGTCGCCGCTGATGACCCGCCTGGCCCGTTCCACCACGGTGGGGGCGCGCGGCGGGCTGTAGGGCGCCCACAACCACGGCGCCTCCCCGTAGTACGTGGTGTGCGAACGGCCCACCGGCAGCCGTTCCTTGGTGCAGGCGGCGACGAATATCCTGACGTGGCCGGTGAGTTCCGGCGCCTCATTGACCGGGAAGCAGCCCTGTACCGTCGACAGGTCGAAGGCCGGGGGCTCGTCGATCGGCAGGTTGAAGGGGTCCGCCGCGCTGCGGACCCGGCGGGCCAACTCCTCGACCACGTGCCGGTACGCGGGTCCGCCGGGGTCCGACTGCATCAGTTGCAGCAGCCCGTGTCTGAGGTAGTCCTCGCCGAGGCCGGGCTCGGTGTACTGGACCGCCCTGACCTCGGCGGGCATCCTGCGCTGCGGCACCGGTTCCCAGAGCACCGGGACCAGCGCGCGCGGCTGCACGGAGGTCATGTCCTGGTAGCGCTTCACCCGTGCGGCGAAGTGGGTCCACTCCTTGCCGCAGTACTCGCTGCGGAAGTACGCCGGCGAGTAGAGCGCGACCATCGCCTTGCACGCACCGACCGCACGGCTCAGCTCCAGCAGCCAGTCGTCGCCGAGCATGATGTTCTCGACGTCACGGAAGGTGGGTTGCCGGGCCGACAACGTGCCCGGGAGGCCGAGGGCGTGCAGCAGGTCGTTGTAGAACCGCCCCACATAGGCCGCCCGGTCGTCCCGCCTGGCGTAACTGAGAAAGAAATACGGCTGATCCAAGGCGCCCCCCAGCGTGCCGCACCGCATCGACGGCATCGTGCTTCTACCCTGCCCCCGCCGTCCTCAGACATATGGGCGACCACCGAGTGAACGCCCGACGACCGGCCCGGGGCGGCGGGCGGCGACCCTGCGGGCGGGTCGCCGCCCGCAGGGCCACGGTCGCCGTTGTCCTCGATCCTTTTCGTGCCGTCGGCCGTCAGGTGACGGGCGGCTCGATGTCCGCGTCGATGGGCTGCCAGCGGGTGACCGCCCGGGTCATCGGGTGGTCACCGCCGAGTTCCCCGCTCTCGCGGGCCCGCCGCTCCGCCTCGTCGTGGAGGCGGGCGGCTTCCTCGTGCAACCGCTCGGCCTCGTCCGAGTCGTCGCGGCGCAGTTCCGCCGCCAGGTTCGAGGCACCCGCGACGGCGAGGTAGTGGTCGGGTCCGAGCACCGCGTTGAGTCCTTCGTGCGCTTCGCGGCCCACCCTGATCGCCTTCGTGTGCTCGCCGTTCTCGGACAGGTCCGTGGCGTGGTTCAGCATGCAGGTGAGGGTGTAGGGGTGGCGCGGCCCGAGGAGTCGGCGGAATCGGTCGAGGGTGCGGGTCGACAGTTCCAGCGCCGCCTCCGGCTCACCGGTCAGCCGCAGCAGTACGGCCAGGTTCGTGGCGCAGGCGAGCGTGAAGACATGGTCCGGGCCGAAGCGGCGCTGGTAACGGTCGAGGGTGTCCTTGGCCAGCTCTCGGCCCCGAACCGATTCCCCCCGGTCGTACAGGTCGGCGCTGAGGTTGGTGGCGACGGCCAGGGTGTCGGGGTGGTCGTGCCCCAGCTGTTTGAGGGCCTGCTCGTAGGTGTCGCTGGTCGCCGAGTACGCCTTCTCGTACTCACCCTGCCTGCGGTAGAGGATCGCGGCGCCGAGGGAGGCCCGGAAGGTGATCAGGTGGTCCGGGCCCAGCGCGCGCCGGCTGCGCTTCAGGGTGTCCTCGATGAGCTTGAGCGCGTCCCGGAACAACCCGGCGGCACGGAGGTCGCGCGCGTAGTTCGTCGCGGAGTTGAGGGTGGAGCGCTGGTCGGGTCCGAAGATCTCCCGGCGCTGTTTGAGGATCTCCCGGTTGGTGTCACGGGCTGCCTGCCGATTGCCGGACAGGAACTCGGACACGGCGAGGTTGTTGGCCGCCTGGAGAGTGCGCTGGTGGCTGTCGCCGAAGATGCGCCGGGTCCGCCGCAGGGTCTCCCGGTCGCTCTCCATGGCGTCGGCGTACCTGCCGACACCGCGCAGGTCGGAGCCGAGGCTCATGGCCGCGCCGAGGGTGTAGGGGTGGTCGCCGCCGAGGATCCGGCTGCCGCGCTCGTAGACGTCACGGGTGACGTCGTACGCCTCGGGCAGGCGGCCCTGGTCACGGAGCGCGTTGCCCAGTTCGGTGCGCAGCCGCAGGACGAGCGCGTCGTCCTCGCCGAAGCGGGGCAGCCAGCTGACGAGGACGCGTTCGGCGGTGCTGTCGGCGGTGTCGGCGTCGCCGCTGCGCCACAGGTACCGGACGGTGTCGCAGATCCACTGCCGCACCGGGAGGTTGTCGCTCTCCTGGGCCTTCGTGGGCCACAGGTGCGGAAGCAGGGTGGCGTAGCGCCGCCAGTTGTCGGACTCGTCGGGGTCCTTGGGGTTGGCCTGGCCCAGCACTGCCTGGGCCCGTTCCCGCATGGCGTTCTGCTCGTCGGTGGTGAGCTGGTCCCGCAGCACACGTTGGATCAGGCGGTGCAGGGTCAGCGTGTCGGTCCGCTGGTCGACCTGGGCGAGTCCGTTGCGGACGATCTCTCCGTAGAGCCTGCTCATCAGCAGGGGGTCGGAGAGGCTGGGGTCGTGGCCTTCGAGCAGTTCGAGTGCCGGGCGGCTGCTGAGCATGTCCCGTGGGATCGGATCCGGTCCGAAGAAGGCACACAGCTGGAGCAGGGCGGCCGCCGCGGGGGTCCGGGTCTTCAGTCGATCGAGTGACCAGCTGGCCGCGGCCGACGTGGGGTAGTCGGGGGCGGACTGGCTGCGCAGGATGTCGGTCATCTGGGTACGGAGCATCTCCACATAGGTGTCCACGGGCATCGCCGACTCCTGGAGCGAGGCGGCGGCGAGGCTCACGGCCAGCGGGAAGTCCCCGAGTTCCTCAGCCACCCGAGCGGCCTCCACGGGCTCGAGTGCCTGGTTGTAGCGGCGCAGCAGTGCGACGCTCTCCTCACGGGTGAAGAGGTCCACCTCGATGCGCGCGGCGCGTTCGGCCCAGGCGGGATTCCGCGAGGTGATGAGGATGTGGTGACCGGGCCCACTGACCGGAACCAGGCCGTCCAGGTCGGCCGGCTTCTCGGCGTTGTCGTACACGAGCAGCCAACGCGCGTGGGGGGTGCCGCGACGCAGCTTGTCCAAGACCTCGTTGCATACGGCCGTCAAGTCCTTGCCACCAAGGGGCACACCGAGATGCCCGGCCAGCGTGTTCAGGTCCTGGCGGATCTGCGTCGGCTCTGCGGCGTTGATCCACCAGACGAGATCGTAGTCCGACTCGAAGCGGTACGCGTACTCCAGCGCGAGCTGCGTCTTGCCCACGCCGCCCAGTCCGTAGAGTGCCTGCGGCAGGACGGCGGTGGTGCCCGAGAGCAGGCTGTCGCGCAGTCGTTCGATGAGTGCCCGGCGGCCGGTGAAGACGGCGTTGCGCTGCGGTCGCCCCCCGATGACCTGCGGCGGAGTGCCGGGAAGGCGGGCCGCGGCAGCCAGTCCGACGGCGGCGGGACGGGACCCCGGCTCGACCGAGCCGGCACGGTCCACGGTGGTCAGCAGACGGGCCACGGCCTCCTCGGCGGTGACACCCGCAAGGCTGACCGCCGAAAGAGGCGCGAATTCCGCCGGTGGTGGTGAATCGTCGACCCGGAGGGGGACCATCATGCCGATCTGTCCGGACGGGTCCCTGCGGCTGGTCCGCTGCCAGATCTCCCGTGCGTGCGGCAGGGCGGTGTACTGCGGGGAGAGCAGCACGACCATGCGTCCCTCGCCGGCGAGCGTGCGGTCGAGGCCCGTGGGCGTGGCGGGGGCGCCCGTGACGTCGTCCGCCTCTATCGGGGCGAGCGTCGCCTCGTAGCCGGCCGCGCGCAGCACGGTGACGGTCCAGTCGGCCCACAGCCGGTCGGTGGCGGCGTAGCTGACGTAGAAGTCCTTGCGCATGATCGGGGAGGTCCGCTCGTACTCCGCGCGCAGGGTCTGGCGGTACGGCTCCGGCATGTTGCTCAACCGGGTCACCCGGTTGTCGGTGAGCCGGGCGGTCAGCCGTTCGAACGCGGCCAGCAGGGTGCCGTCCTGGCGGCGCTCTCCGACGGTCGCGGGGATCTCCTCGTACGCGTAGCTGGGTTTGTACGGGATCTCGACACTGCTCCAGTACTGGTCCTGCTCCTCGGGCGGCACCCAGTCCAAGAAGGGCGCGAAGAGGCTGCGTGCCTGGTAGCGGCCGGCCTCCAGACGGTCGCGGCCGGCGTCCTCGACACGCATGGGGACGGGGACGATGCGGATGTCGCGCTGGGTGTGCGAGACCCGGCGGATCGAGCGGGCGACGTGGGCCGCGCCGTTGACGCCCTGACGGCTGAGGGTGAAGCAGTCCACCACGATGTCCGGCATGACGACCGTGCAGATGCTCGCGGTGTCGCTGAGGCCGGTCCGGCTGTCGATCAGGACGTAGTCGTATCGGGCGGCCATGTCCTCGCGGAGCGCGGTGAGGAAGTCGGCGCCGCCCATGCGGTAGAACGTGCCCCAGTCGAAGGTGCTGACGGTGACCGCGTAGGTGTCGGGGTCCTGCACACCCGCGGGCAGCAGGTCCAGTTTTCCGCCCGGTGGCAGCCGTAGTTCCGTGCCGACGGCATACCGGTCGACACGGGCTCGTTCCCGGTGGTCCGGCTCCTCGGAGAGGCCGCCGCCGTTCGGACGGGCCGGTCCGGCCGGTCCGCCGTCCACACCCGAGCCCACCCTCGGTGCCACCGCGTGCCGGGCGAAGTCGCTGACCATCTCGATCACGCCGGCGCTCTCGGTGAGTTCGGGGTCGGCCAGCAGGGGCTGGAGGTAGGTGTGCAGTCCCGGGGCCTCCAGGTCCCAGTCCACGACGAGTACCCGCAGGCCGTTGCTGGCCAGGATCCAGGCGGTGTTGACCAACGCCATGGTGCGGCCCGTGCCGCCCTTGAAGGAGTAGAAGGTGATGATGGTGCCCTGGCCGCGGTCGTCATGGGTCATCTTCCTGCTCCTTCTCAAAGGGCATCGGTGTGGAGGAGTCGCGCGCGGCGAGCGGGGGCGCCAGCCCGGTACGGCGGCGCGGTGCGGCCACGGTGGTCAGGAGGGGGAGCGAGACGGATGGGACCTGGGACATCTCCAGAGAGTTGATCTTGAGGATTTCGAGGAAGGAGACCAGATGGTTCTGCGCCTTCGCGACCACCGCGTGGAGCGCGCCGTCGAACTGGTCCGAACCGATCCCCGACTGGAGCAGGGGCAGGGGATCTCCCGCCCCCTTCGCCCAGTTGAACGGAAGGGCGCCCCGGACCGCCTCCCAATAGGTTTTGCTCCGAGGTCCGTCACCCGCTTCGTCCGGATCGCACGGAACGATGGCCGCGCTGCCCGGATGATTGCCGCGGTCGTAGGCGCGCAGCGCTCTGCCGAACGGTTCGTCCGCGGCGGCCGAGGCCTCCACCAGGAGGACCGCGACCTGCCCCTGTCCGCGCGCCTCGTCCAGGGTGGCGCCCAGCGCGTCCGAGACGATCTCGGTGCGTACCGTGTAACCACGCTCCTCCAGCAGCAGGCTCGCTCTCTCGGCCAGCGGTTCCGGGGATTCGGCGTGGTAGGGGTTCCAGTCCGTCGGGCTCTCCCCGTGGCACCCCGGGTCGGTGCCCCTGTCGTGGGCCTTCGCCGAGGTCCGGGCGGCGACGAGCAGCAGGGCGTGGCTGCCCGGTTCCGCGCGTTCGGTGGCGGAGGGGAAAGGGCCGGCGGATTCCGGGCCGTTGAGGTCCAGGCCGCTGACGGGCCGTATGCGGAAGTGTTCGGCGGCGACCAGGATCTGACGCGCGATGAGGTTGACGATGCGGCGGTACTCCTCGCCGCCCGGGTCCGCGATCAGAATGCGGCGCAGGCCCCATTGGGCGTAGTTCTCGCCGAAGTCGAGGTTGTCGTACTGGATGTGGGCCGCGCCCGACGGAATGCTCGGCACCGGTTCCCACAGCACGGGGATGAGCGCCTTGGCGTCCACTCCCGTGACTTCTCTGTGGCTGCGCTGCCGGTCCTCGAATGCCTTCCACTCGCGGCCGCAGAAGTCGCTTCGGAAGTAGTCGGGTGTGTACAGGGCGAGCATGGTGCGGCAGTGCCCCAGGGCTTCGCCGAGGGCCGCGTTCCAGTCCTGCCCCACCTGGATCGACTGCACGTCGAGAAACGGGCGATCGAAGGGCACGGCATTGCCCTTGTGTAATCGCCGTAGTTCTTGGCGCAATTCGGCGCACAGGTCGTCGTAAAAGCGCTTGACGAGGACCCTGGGTCCGCGCCTGCGCGCATAGCTCAGGAAGAAATACGGTTCCAAGGAGCCCCCGACGTGCCGCGTTCGCGGGGTCCCTATCGTGGGGTGGATGGATTCTCGCGCCTCGGAAGGTGGCCGACACCGGCGGAAGTGCACGCGGTTCGGTCGCCTCCCACACCTCCTCACCCCCCAACCGGTACCCCTCAGCCATAGCCTTGGTTGAGTCGTGCCGAGACAGTGAACGATACCCCTGTCCGGCCGGACAGGCCCCTTTCCGGCAGGACCCGAATCCATGCTTCCCCCGATGTCCGCGTCCAACTCCCGTTCACTGTGTGCTTGTTCGCGGAATGCTGCACGGCCGTCGCGCGTGCGCCCTGAGTCGCGCTCCGGCTCAGGGGAGGGCTGACGGACGCTCGGGGGGAATGTCCGCGAGCTGTGCCAGCTCGGCGCGGACCCGGGAGCCGACGTGCGTGATGAAGGCGGCGAGGTCGAAGCAGTAGACCGACGGGGTGTCGAAGCCCGTGACGGGGTGGTGTCGGTGCGCGTACAGGCCCCCGCCGCAGATCCGGGCCAGCTCGCAGGCGCGGCAGACGGGGCCGAGGCCGAGGAGGCCGGCCTGTCTGCTGCGCAGGGTCGGCGTCGCCAGCGCGTCGGAGAAGGAGTTCCGGAAGACGTCGAAGCCGGTGGCGGGGGCGCCCTCCGCGACCACCTTCAGCGAGTCGGAGTGCTCCAGCGTCCCGTCGGCTTCGACGACCACTAGGTCCACGGGCGCGAGCCCCAGCGCCTCCGCGTTCACGGCACCGCCCAGAACTCCGGACATGACCTCCTCGAACATCCGCACCCGGGTCTCCTTGCGCGGGGCGTCGAACCAACGATCGAACGCGGAGACGAGCCACGTCGCATACGGTGTCGGCTCGTCCGACGGCGGGAGGAGCGGAGGGCCGGCCGGCGGGGCGTGCCGGTGTTCCAGTCCCGGCGGTGGATGCTCCCAGGTGCCGTGCGGCAGCAGGAAGTCGACACGGGGGGTGTCGAATTCCAGCAGCGCCTCGTACGTCTCGACAGGATCCTTGGCCAGGTCGACGGTGCACAAAAGCCCTCTGAACAGTTCTCTGTTGCGAGGCTGGTTCAGCAGACGCAGCGCGGCGGCGACCCGAGCGTGGCTGGGGCGGCCGTTCACGGACCGGCGGTGCCGGTCGTGCGCCGCGGGCGAACCGTCGAGGCTGACGGCCACGCCCACCCGGTGACGGCGCAGCAGCGCGAGGAAGTCCTCGTCCAGGAGGGTGCCGTTCGACTGCATCGAGCAGCGCACCTCCACCACTCCGGCCAGCCGCTCGGCGATGACGGCGAGCATCTCTGCGAGATGCGCCTTGCCGACGAGCAGCGGTTCTCCCCCGTGAAGAATGATCCGCACCATGGGAAGCCGGTGCTCCCGGGCGTGTTCGGCTATCCGGTCCACGGTCCGCCGCACGATGTCGAGGGACATCGCCGCGGGCCGTCCGCGCCAGCTCTGGTCGGCCGCGAAATACACATAGCAGTAGTCGCAGGCCAGATTGCACAAACTGTGTATCTTCAGCAGGAACTGCCGAAAAGGGACTGCGGGTAAGCCCCCGGACTCGGCCTCCGGCATCATCACAGCGCACTGTCGAAGACGATGTCGGTCGTCCTCGGCACACCGTCCCGTTCCTCGAGGTGGCGGCGCACGGTGTGCCCCAGCACCGTGTCCTTCCGGGCCACTGCCTTCAGCCGACGGGACGGCATCGCGGAGATGTCGACCAGTCGTGTGCTGTCGTGGCTGTTCCGAGGCGCGTCCATGCCTTGCTGCCTCCCTGAGAGCCGCTGGGTGCGGAGAAGTGCCCCGCCCGGATGTATTCCCTGTCCATGCTCTGTCAGTGCTCTTCGCACGTCCACAAGACAGTTCGTGTCAACCGGCCCCCGCATACGGCGGCAGCGGGACGGGATGAGCCTCCTTCTTTGCCATCCTGGCCGAATTACCGTGCATGGCCGCCGTGTTTTCCACCGCGGGTGACACCGAATGGCTCTCCGCAACCGGAAAGTGGAATGCGGCCCCTCGTTGGTTCGAAATGTGGACAGATATCGCGCGGACGGCGATGCCCCGGGCGGGCATGGAGCGCCCGGTTCGGGGTGCAGTCCTCGCGGTCGAGTTCGGACGTGACGAGGGCGGGGCAGCGGAGTCCTCGCCATAGCCGCCGTCGACGGTGCCGAGGTGGGTGGTGTGGCTGGTTCACGGGGTCCAGCGCCTCGTGCAGGACGGCACCCGCGCCGTCCGGTACCGGGAACACGGCGCCCGCTCGTCGTGGGTCGCGTCGTGCGTTCCTGTCGTACGACCGCGTCGGTGGTCGTGCCGGGTCACGCGGGAGGCGTCAGGTCCACACCGGTGGTCGGGCGCCGGTGTGTGCCGCTCTCAGGATTTCCAGGGCGTCCGCCGTGGTGATCGGGCGCGGGTTGGCGTACGCCTGTGCTGTCACCTGGGCCGCCGCCGTCGCCAAGTCGGCTTCGTTCAGGCCGAGTTCCGCCAGGGAGCGGGGGGCTCCGAGGCGGCCCGAGAGGTCCCACAGGGCCCGGGCGGCGTCGTCGGTGGTGAGTGCTCGGGCGAGCGCCGCCATGGCCTCGGGCGCGGCCGGGGCGTTGTAGGCGAGGGCGTACGGGAGGACGACCGTGTGGGTCTCGGCGTGCGGGAGGCCGAAGGCGCCGCCCAGGACGTGGCACAGCTTGTGGTGCAGGCCCATCGTGGTCGCGCCGAGCGCGGTGCCGCAGAGCCAGGCGCCGTAGAGGGCGCGGCCGCGCGCCTCCAGGTCCCCGGGGTCGGCCACCACATCGGGGAGCGCGTCGGCCATCGCCCGGGCGCCCTCCTGCGCCGTGAGCGACACCAGCGGCGAGGCGTCCGGCGCGTACAGTGCCTCGGCGGCGTGGGCGACGGCGTTGATGCCGCTGGTCACGGAGAGGGGCGCCGGGAGAGTGAGGGTGAGTTCGGGGTCGTAGACGACGCTGCGCGGCAGGACCGACGGGGCGCGGCCGGTGCGCTTGACGCCGTGCTCGGTCAGGCCCCAGACCGGCGTCATCTCGGAGCCGGAGTAGGTGGACGGCACGGCGATCAGCGGCAGTTCGGTGCGCAGCGCGATCGCCTTGCCCAGTCCGACGGCCGAGCCGCCGCCGACCGCCACGCAGCCGTCCGCGCCGGCGGCCCGTGCCGCCCGGACGGCCTCGTCGGCCACCTCCACGGGCACATGCTGGCGAGCCTGCGCGAACACTCCGGCGCACGCGCCGCCGAGCGCGCCCGCGACCGCCCGCGCGGTCTCCGCGCCCCTCGGCCCGCAGACCACCAACACGCGCCGCAGCTCCAGCCGTTCGGCCTCCCCCGGCACCGCCGTCACCGATGCGCCGGGGCGCATCACGACTCGCACGGGCTGTGCCTCGTATACGAACTCCATCGCTGTCACGACCCCTCCGGGGCGCGCGCGCCGGGCGCGTCCGAGGTGGTGAGCACGAGGTCGAAGCGGGCGTGGCGGAACGGGTTCGGGATGCCGAACCGCCGTGCCAGCGACGGGTCGTCGGTCTCCGCGAAGTCCTGGACGAGGCTCTCCTTCACCGCGAAGACCGCGTCCGAGTCGAGGTGCTCGCTGCCGGCCACGAAGATGTGCGTGGTAACCGGGGTGTGCCCCTCGGCCGAGGCGATGAAGTGGATGTGCGCCGGGCGGTAGGGGTGCCGGGCGGTGGCCCGCAGGAGGTCGCCAACCGGGCCGTCCGTGGGGATGGGGTACGGGCTCGGCACACAGGTGCGGAACCAGAAGCGGCCCTCGTCGTCCGCCGTGAACAGTCCGCGGCCGTTGCCCGCCGGCTGGACATCGGGCTGCTGGACGTCGTAGTAGCCCTCGGCGTTCGCCTGCCAGACGTCGAGGATCGCGCCGGGCAGCGGGGTGCCGTCGCCGGAGAGCACCCGTCCGCTGATCACGCACGGTTCGCCGCCGCCGACCAGGTCGATGTCGGCGCCGAGCGCGCGGGCCGGGGACTCGGTCATGTGGAACGGGCCGAGGACCGTCGACTCCGTCGCGCCCGCGCGGTCGTCGCTGTTGATCGTCTCGACGAGCATCGAGACACCGAGGACGTCCGACAGGAGGACGAACTCCTGCCGAGTGTCCGTGCACGCCTGCCCGGTCGCCGTGAGGAAGGCGATCGCCCGCTCCCACTCCGCCGTCGTGGGCTCGGTCTCGCGGACGAAGGCGTGGAGGTGACGGGTGAGGGCGCTCAGCAGCTCGCGCAGGCGCGGATCGGCCGTGCCGTCGAGGCTGGCGACGACCGCCTCGGTGATGCGGGTGGTGAATTCGGTGGTCATGCCCGTGGTCATACCACTGTCGGCGCCCTCGCTCGCGCCGGAGCCGGCGTCACGGCTCGCGTCGGTACCGGCGTCGACACGGCTCGCTTCGGTACTGGTCATGTCTCGGTCTCTTCGGTCGGTCGTGTCCGAGGGTCCGTCGCACCGCGCCGGTCAGCAGTCGTTCGGTGTCCTTGGGGGACGCGGGCGCCGTCGCGTGGCGGAAGGCGACGTAGCCGTCCGGCCGGACGAGGAGCGCTCCCCCGTCGGCGGCCTCCCTGAGCCGTGCCCGGTCGCCGTACGGGTCCTCGTACCTGGCCGGGGCCGATGACGGCGGTGGCGATCTCCAGGCCGAGAGGACATCAGGCAGTTGGCCGGCGGCCGGCTCCCAAGCCGACGCCCGGGCACCCCCCCGCTCAGGAGCCTGGACGCCCTGCGCGCCCTGGAACGGCGTCCCTGGCCCGGCAACGTCACCGAACTCGCCCATGTCGTACGGGCGTTGGCCGAGCAGCGGTGTGCGACGGGCCCGTCCGCCGGGCCGAGCTGCCGGACCACGTCCGCCAGGGGCGTCGCTGGGCATCGCCCGCGCCACGCCGTATCGGAAACTGCGGGGCCACCGGAGCTGAGTGTCGTCGTGCGGTGGCTCTCCCCCGGTCGTGTGGCGATCAACGGGCGGCCGCACGACCATGGGAATGCTGGTTGCCCCTCGGCAGGAGGTGATGGGTCGATGTGCCGGTGGCTCGCCTACTCCGGAACACCCGTCCTGCTCGACACGATTCTCTACAGGCCGGCGCACTCCCTCATCGACCAGAGTCTGCACTCACGGCTGGGCGTGGAGACGACGAACGGTGACGGGTTCGGCGTCGGCTGGTACTCGCCGGATCTGCAGACCCCCGCCGTCTTCCGTGACATCGGTCCGGCCTGGAGCAACCGCAACCTGCGGGAGATCGCCGACCACGTCAGCTCCCCGCTGTTCTTCGCCCACATCCGGGCCTCGACCGGTACGGCGGTGCAGCAGACCAACAGCCATCCGTTCCGGCACGGCCGCTGGATGTGGATGCACAACGGGGCGATCGCCGACTTCCATCTGGTCCGACGGGATCTCTCGCTGGCCGTGGACCCGGAGCTGTTCGCCGTCATCGAGGGGTCCACGGACTCCGAGCTGATGTTCCACCTGGCGCTGACCTTCGGTCTGGAGCAGGACCCTCCGGGTGCCGTCGCGCGGATGGCGGGTCTGGTGGAGCAGGTCGGGCACGAGCACGGGGTGGAGTACCCGCTGCAGATGACCGTGGCCGTCACGGACGGACAGTCGCTGTGGGCCTTCCGTTACTCCAGCCAGAAGAAGTCGCGCTCGCTGTTCTACAGCACCCGGGTGGAGACGCTGCGCTCGCTCCACCCCGATCTGACCTTCCTGCGGGAGGTCTCCGACGAGACCCGTCTCATCGTCTCCGAGCCGCTCGGTGATCTGCCCGGTGCCTGGAACGAGGTGCCCGAGGGCAGCTACGGCATGGTCCGGCCGGGCGCCGACCTGCTGCGTCCCTTCGCCCCGCAGCCCGTGGCGGGCAGAGCCCGGGTGTGACCGGACCGCCCCCGAGGTGCCCCGCGCCGTCAGTCGAAGCGCAGGACGCGCGGTGCGAACGTGCCCTCGGGGCCGTCGGCGCGGCCGACCGACCACACCGTCCCGGTGCCCGGCACCGGCGCCAGCCGCAGCAGCGAGGAGGCGCCCTCCCCGGCCACCGTCGGCTCGTCGTACGCGGTGAAGGTCCGACCGTCCCAGGCGAGGAAGTCCGGCCCGGAGACGAACGGCGGGTTGCTGCCCGGCGGGCCCCACCTCTGGGACCGGGACACCGCGACCCAGCCCAGGGCGCCGGACGCGGTCGGGGTCAGGGAGGTGATCCCGCCGAAGTCGGTGGGGATCGTCACCCGGTTCCATGTCTGGCCGTCGAAGCGGACCAGCAGCGGCGGGATCGGCCGGCCCACCGGGCCGCCGACGAATCCGGCCGTGCCGCCCGCCCACACCTCCGTCGGCGAGACCGCCAGCACACTGCCGACGGCCGAGCGCGGGAACCCGTCGACGATCGTCTGCTGCCATGTCTGTCCGTCCCAGTGCGCCACGGCCGCGCCCGAGTCGGTGGCGCCCGCGGCCCAGACGTCGTCGGCCGCGAGGATGTGCAGGCCGTACACCGCTCCCGGCGGCACCGGGACGTCGCGCCAGCCGTGCCCGTCCCACCGCAGCAGGACCTGTGCGCCCTCCCGGGAACCGATCAGCCAGGTCTCCCCGCCACCGGCGACGGCCCTGGTCAGGACGACACCGCTCGGCGGGCGGCTCTCGCGCCAGCCGGTGCCGTCGTGGCGGAGCAGCCGGGCGCCGCCCGCCGCGTCGCGGCCGACCGCCCAGACCTCGGTCGGTGAGGTCGCCGCGACGGACAGCAGCTCTCCCTGCCAGCCGATCCCGGTCAGCGCGTGGCGCTGCCAGGCGGTTCCGTCCCAGCGCAGGACCAGCGGGAAGCCCGGCGCCTCGCGGCCGACGGCGTCGGTGCCCACCGCCCACGCCCGGTCCGGCCCGAACGCCACGGCCTCGTTCAGCCCGGCCTGGGGGCGTACCTGGGCGGGGACCGGCATGTGGCGCCAGGACAGGGTGTCCGCCGTGGCCGCGGTCATGAGGGCCAGGAAGGTCAGGGTGGCGGCGAGCGCGGTGACGAGTAGTCGGCGTGCCATGGTCAGCCTCCCAGCCGCTCGCTCATGAGGTTCGGTTTGGAGCCGTAGATCTCGACGGTCCCGAACGCCAGCAGCGAGGGCCCGGCCTTCGCCAGGACGCGTGGTCTGACGTCGATCGCGTTGGTGCGCTCGGGGCCGTAGGAGAAGGTGGTGCGCCGGCCCTGCACCCGCGCGTACTTCGACTGGAACGCGCGGTCGCTGCGCACCGGCAGCCACAGCGCGCCGTCCGGGCCGCGGACCATGCCCTCGGTGTAGGTGTCGCCCAGCGGTGGCTGGGTGGTGCGCCAGGTGTGCCCGTCGAAGGTCATCAGGTAGGTGGCGGCGGCGCCGTCGGTGTACCGGCTGCCGCCGATGGTGACCCGCCCCGAGGGTTCGAGCAGGATGGTGTGCACGTTGCTGTCCGGCGGCAGGGGCACGTGCGCGTCCCGCCACGCCGTGCCGTCCCAGTGCAGGACGGCGGTGCCGGTGGTGGTGTCCGCCCAGGCCCAGGCGTCGTCGGCGGTCCGCGCGGTGATGCCCATCAGGTACAGCACGCCCTCCGGGGTGGGCTGTGCGGTCCAGCCGGAGCCGTCGTGACGCAGCACCTTCAGTCCCGTGTCGTCCTCACCGACCACCCATGCCGCGCCCGGTACGGCGGTGAAGTCCTGATGGACGCGCAGTGCCCGCGGCAGCGGTACGGCGCTCCACGCGCCCGCCGACCGGCGCAGGATCTCGCCCGCCCCGTCGCGTTCGTGGAAGATCCACACCTCGTCGTCGACGAACCGCACCTTGCCGAGCCGGCCGGGCGCGTCGGCGCCGGGGAAGGTGGTGTCACGGCTCCATGCCGTGCCGTCCCACCGGTACAACGTGGGCCGCGGCCCGTCGGCGGTGTGCTCGGAACCGGTGGCCCATGCCTCGCGCGGCCCCCGGGCGGCGAGATCGGCCACGGTCACCGGCGGGGCCGCCGCCGGGACCGCCAGCGCCGACCAGCTCGGCCTGGCGGCCGTGGGCGCGGTGGTGTCCCCGGTCGCGGCCGACGTCAGGGCCACGGCGGGTGACACGGCGGCGGGTGACACGGCGGCGGCCGGTGGCGTCACCGCGGCACAGGTGATCACAAGACAGACGAGGACCGCACGGCGACCGTTCACGAGACCCCCCAGGACGCGACGGTCGCACAAACTACTGCGGTTCGCCCCACCACGCACAGACCGCATCCGGCCGAACACGGGCCTCTGTGAAGGCCCGCCGTCCCGTCAGACGGACGCTGTCGGGGCTTTGCGGGCGAGCAGGTGGACCTCCTGGAACTGCCGCCGGTCGGTGGGCTCCGGCTCGCGCACCAGCCGGGCCGTCTCGGCCAGCCCGGCCGCGCGGAGCATCGCGGCGAGGTGATCGGGCGACCACCGGTGGGCCGGCGCGACGGCGTGGTCGAAGACCTGCGTCGGGTGGTCGGGGCCGTCGGTGGCCGAGAAGCCGATCAGCAGGTGGCCGCCGGGGGTGAGCACCCGATGGAACTCGGCCAGGACGACGGGGAGTTCGCGGGGCGGGGTGTGGATGACGGACCAGCGCGCGAGGACGCCGTCCAGCGCGCCGTCGGGGAGGTCCGTCGCGGTCATCGAGCCCACGTGGAACCGCAGCCCCGGATGGGCCCGCCGAGCCAGCTCGATCATCGCGGGAGAGACGTCGATCCCGAACGGATCCAGCCCCAACTCCCGCAGATGGGCCGTGACATGGCCGGGCCCGCAGCCGAGGTCCGCGACCCGGCCGCCCCCGGCCGTCCGGACCACCTCGGCGAAGGCGCTCAACATCGCGCGGTCCAGGGGGCGTTCACGCAGCGAGTCGTGGAAGAGCTGGGCGTAGGTGGTGGCAGCGGCGTCGTAGGCCTCGCGGGTGGCACGGAGATCATCGTGTTCGACCATGCGCGCGACAGTAACCCGTGGGGCCGACAGGAACTGAGCGCTCCGGTCCGCTCCAGCGAACGTCCATCCGCCGGGGCCCCTCCCCCGCTCCGAACCATTGCCTGGCAGTGACCGGGGGATGGCCCGCGCCCGCCTACGGTGACCGCACATCTCACCGAAACGGAGTGGTTCTGCCATGCCAGAGACCGACGACGCGCTCACCGCGGCCGTTCTGGAACACGCCACGACCTATGTACGCACCTTCAACTCGGGCGACGCCGCGGCCGTCGACCGTCTCTACACGGACGACGCGATCAGCGTGTGGGAGAAGGGACACGCCGTCAGCGGCGAGGAACGGCGCACGGGGCTGGCCGAGTTCCTCGCGGCCGGTCCCGTGCTGACGAACAAGGTGCTCGAGTCGTACGTGACGTCCGACACCGCCCTGCTGGTCACGGAATGGGCCATCGAGGTCCCCGCGACGGCGGACGGCGCGGCGGAGAGCCACTCCGGCATCGGCCTCGACGTGCTGCGTCTGGGTGCCGACGGCCGGTGGCGCTTCGCGATCGACAACCCGTACGGCAAGGAACTCTGAGCGCCCCCCACCCGAAAGGACCCCCTCCTCATGAGCGAGACCCTCGACCTGACCCTGACCGACGACCCGGACCAGCAGAACGACGTGTTCGTGGCCGCGTTCAACAGTGGACAGGGCGCGATCTTCGACCAGTTGTACCGCGCGGACGCGATCTCCAGCCTGACCGGGACGCCGCGCACCGGGGCGGACCGCAGGCAGAGCATCACCGAGTTCCTGGCCACCGGGCCGAAGCTGAACTCCAAGGTGCTCCGCACGTTCAGCACCGGTGACACCTCTCTGCTGATCGTCGAGTTCCATCTGGAGGTCACCGGCGAGGACGGTGAACCCCAGCAGATCGACGGCACCTGCACCGATGTCCTCGTCCGTGGCGAGGACGGCAAGTGGATCATGGCCGTCGACCGCCCCGTGGCTGACCAGCCCAGCGTCTGACCATCCCCTTCGCCACGCGACCGGGCCCCGTTCCGTACCCCCCGTGGCTCGGTGCGGGGCCTGTCACTTCACGAGACTGGAGCATGATGGATTCCCTGACCGAGGCCGTGCTCGCGGGGGCACGCGCGGAAGTGCTGGAACGGGAGCCGGTGCCGGAGCGGTACACGGCGGCTCACCTGCGGGCCGAGGACGTCGGCATGTTCGACGGGGACGGCGACAAGGACGTGCGCCGGTCCATCCACGTCGGCAGTGTGCCCATGCCGGAACTGGCCCCGGACGAGGTGCTGGTCGCGGTGATGGCCGGCGCGATCAACTACAACACCGTCTGGTCCGCGACCTTCGAGCCGGTGCCCACCTTCGGCTTCCTGAAGCGTTTCGGGCGCCAGGACGGCCTCGCCGCCCGTCACGACCTGCCGCACCACGTCATCGGCTCCGACGGGGCCGGCGTGGTGGTGCGCGTGGGCAGCGCCGTACGGAACTGGCGCGCCGGCCATCACGTCGTCGTCAGCTGCGTCCAGGTCGACGACCAGGAACCGGCCACGCACGCGGACGCCATGCTCGGCGCGGGCCAGCGCATCTGGGGCTACGAGACCAACTTCGGCGGCCTGGCGCACTACACCGTGGTCAAGGCCAGCCAGCTCCTGCCCAAGCCGGCCCATCTGACCTGGGAGGAGGCCGCGAGCGTGCTGCTCACGGCGGCCACCTCCTATCGGATGCTGATCAGCGACAAGGGCGCGCGGATCAAGCTCGGCGACATCGTCCTCATCTGGGGCGCGACCGGCGGCCTGGGCGCGTTCGCCGTGCAGCTGGTCAAGGCGGCAGGAGGCATCCCGATCGGTGTCGTCAGCTCGGAGAGCAAGGCCAAGGTGCTCCGGGCGCTCGGCTGCGACGTGATCATCAACCGCGCCGAGACGGGCCTCGGCCGTGCCGACACGCCCGAGGAGACCATCGAGCAGGGCAAGCGGCTCGGCCGGATCATCCGCCAGGAGGTCGGCGAGGACCCGCACGTGGCCTTCGACTACATCGGCCGCGCCACCTTCGGGATCTCCACGTTCGTCGTCCGGCGCGGCGGCACGGTGGTGACCTGCGGCTCCAGCACCGGCTACCAGCACACGTACGACAACCGCTACCTGTGGATGAACTCCAAGCGGATCATCGGCAGCCACGCCGCCAACCTCCAGGAGCAGGCCGAGCTGAACCGGCTGGTGAGCCAGGGCAGGATCGCTCCCGTGCTGTCCACCGTGTACTCCCTCGACGAGGTCGGGGAGGCCGCCCGCCTGGTGCAGAACAACGAGCACATCGGCAAGGTCGGCGTGCTCTGCCTCGCTCCGCGGGAGGGGCTCGGGGTCACCGACCCGGCGCTGCGCGAACGGATCGGCGCGGCCGCGCTGAATCCGGTGCGGAGCGTCTGACGCCATGACCGAGCGCCCCATCGGCATTCTGAGCACGGGTTCCTACGTCCCCAAGGAGGAGGTCACCAACGCCGAGATCGCCGCGCGTGTCGGTGTCCCGACGGAGTGGATCGAGGAACGGACCCATATTCGCGAGCGCCGCTACGCCGCTCCCGACGAGGCCACCTCGGATCTCGGCATCCGCGCGGCGGCACATGCCCTGGAAGCGGCCGGACTGGAGGCGGACGAGGTCGACTACCTCATCGTCTCCACCTCGACGCCCGACTCCCCCCAACCGCCCACCGCTTTCCACGTCCAGCGCGGGCTCGGCGCGCACGCGGCGGTCTGCTTCGACGTCAACGTCGTCTGCAGCGGCTTCGTCTACGCGCTCGCGATCGCCCGCAGCCTGATCCGGGAACGCCCCGGCAGCCGGGCCCTCGTCGTGGGCGCCGACATCTATTCACGGATCCTGGACTTCACCGACCGCCGTACGGCTGTCCTGATGGCCGACGGCGCCGGCGCGGCCGTCGTCGGCGAGGTCGACGGGCCGTACGGGATCACCGGCTTCGAACTGGCGTCGCGCGGCGACGCGCACCAGCTCATCCGTGTCGAGGCCGGGGGCAGCAGACTGCCCGCGTCCGAGCGGACCGTCCAGGACGGCGACCACTACTTCCGCATGGAGGGGCGTGCGGTCCGGGACTTCGTCCTGGACCACTTCCCTCCCCTGCTCGACGCGTTGTGCGCCCGTACGGGCGTCTCCCGCGAGGACATCGCGCACTTCGTTCCGCACCAGCCCAACGGGGTCATGCTGGCGCAGCTCGTCGAGCGCGCGGGCCTCACCGCGGCGCACACCCACCGCACGCTCGAACGCTATGGGAACGCGGGCAACGCCGCCGTCGCGATCACCCTCGACGAGGCCCACCGTCAGGGCCACCTCCACCCCGGTGACCTCGTGCTGCTCGGCGGCTTCGGCGGCGGCATGTCCATGGGCGCCGGTCTCATCCGCTGGGGAGTGAAAGCATGAACACGACGTTACCGAGCACACCGTCCATCAACCGGGTGGGCATCGTCGGCTGCGGACTGATGGGTTCGGGCATCGCCGAGGTGTG
Organism: Streptomyces sp. NPDC034049; assembly: GCF_055575575.1. Lineage (NCBI taxonomy): Bacteria > Bacillati > Actinomycetota > Actinomycetes > Kitasatosporales > Streptomycetaceae > Streptomyces > Streptomyces sp. NPDC034049. The sequence goes on along the minus strand of NZ_JBVISJ010000009.1, from coordinate 17,388 downwards.
CGCCCGGGCCGGGCTGGACGTGACGGTCGCCGTCTCCAGGCCGGAGTCCGTGGAGCCGGGCCTGAACCGCATCCGGAACTCGCTCGGCAAGGCGGTGGCCAAGGGCAGGCTGACCGAGACGGAGCGCGACGCGGCGCTCGACCGGATCGAGCTGGTGCCGGACCTCAAGGCGATGGCCGACCGGCAGTTCGTCGTCGAGTCCGTCCGGGAGGACGAGAAGACCAAGGTGGAGCTGTTCGCCGCCCTGGACGCCATCGTGGAGGACCCGGACGCCATCCTGGCGACCAACACCTCCTCGCTGCCCGTGATGCGTCTGGCCCGTTCCACGGGACGGCCCGGCCGGGTGGTCGGCGTCCACTTCTTCAGCCCGGTGCCCATGCTTCCGCTGGTCGAACTCACCAGCTCCCTGCTCACCGAGGGGCCGGTGGCGGACCGGGCCGAGCGGTTCGTCTCCGAGGTGCTCGGCAAGGAAGTGATCCGCACCCCCGACCGGGCCGGATTCGTCGTCAACTCGCTGCTGTTCCCTTACCTGGTCTCGGCGATCCGCATGGCCGAGTCGGGCTTCGCGACGCCCGAGGTCATCGACCGCGGCATGCGGCTGGGCTGCTCGCACCCCCTGGGGCCGCTGCAACTGTGCGACCTCATCGGCCTCGACGTCGTCGCGTCCATCGCCGGGTCACTGTACGAGGAGTACAAGGAGCCGCTGTACGCCCCGCCGTCCCTGCTGATCCGCATGGTCGAGGGCGGCCTGCTGGGGCGGAAGACGGGGCGCGGCTTCTACACGTACGACCGCTGAGGCAGGCGCGGCGACGGTGCGCGGACCATCGCGCACTCTCTCCCCCCGGGCGCCCGGCCCGGTTCCTCCGCCATTACCGGAGGATGGATTGTCCGAATTCCCTCTGGACTAGCCTCGGTCGAGGGGATCAGGCGGCGCACACCGGTGGCCGGCGTCGGCCACCGTGACTCGCGATGCCACGCAGGTGCGCCGATTCCCCAGGGGGGAGCAAGGACGACGGAGTTGCCGGACGGCGACGCTGTCCCGCGCACCGCACGCGCGCTCTGTCGTCCGGCCATTCCGGGCCGGGGTTCTCGGGATCGATTCCGGAACGCGGCTGCTGCCTGACCCCGCGGCGTCTCACGGGGGACGTCCGCGCACCACCGCCGTCGCTCGTGTCGGCCCAACCGGCCCGCACGAGCGGTCGGTTCAGGACAGTCACTTCGAGGAAGACTTATGACCATCGAGAACACTTCGTCCCAGTCCCGGCCCGCCGAGGACCCGCCCGCCGGCGGCTCGCGCCGGCTCTCACGCCGGTTCCTGCTGAAGGCGGCGGGTACCACCGCGCTGACCGCCTCGGTCGCGGGAGCCACGTCCGGTACGGCGCGGGCCGCGGCCCGCGCCGACTACGACGTCATCGTCATAGGCGCCGGCTTCGCGGGGGCCAGCGCCGCCCGCAGCCTCACGGCCAAGGGCCTGAGCGTCCTGGTGCTGGAGGCCCGCAATCGCATCGGCGGCCGGGTGTGGACGTCCACCTTCGCCGGTGAGCAGGTCGAGATGGGCGGCACCTGGGTCGACGAGAAGCAGCCGCTCGTGTGGCAGGAGGTCCAGAAGCACAAGCTGGCCCTGACCGCCGACGCCCCGCCCGCCCGCAGCTACTTCCCGACCACCACGACCGGTGGCTGGCAGGCCTTCGACCCCTTCGACCTGTTCGCCCGTCAGTCGCAGGTGGTCACGCCCCTGTTCGAGGGGTCGAGGGAGTGGTTCCCCGACCCCTACAAGCCGTTCCAGCGGGAGGACCTGCTCCGCGACCTGGACAAGCTCTCCATGCGCGACCGGCTCAACCAGATGCGCTACAGCCCCGCGGACGAGCTGCTGGCCGACCCGGCCACCTCCTATCTGACCGGCTCCGCCTCGACCATGGGGCTCACGGAGCTGGCCCACTGGTGGGCGCTGACCGGCCACAGCTACGAGGGCTACGGCAGCATCAACACCTACCGTCCCACGGTGGGTTCGACCGCGCTCGTGCAATCCATCCTCAACGAGTCCAAGGCCACGGTGAAGCTCAGCTCGCCGGTGACCAGTGTGTCGGTCAGCGCCAAGCAGGTCACGGTGACGGCGAAGGGAACGAACTACACCGCCGGCGGCGTGGTGGTCGCGGTTCCGGTGAACGTGTGGAACAGCATCAAGTTCGCGCCCGGCCTGCCCACCGAGTACACCGCCCTGTCCACCCGGGGCCTCGGCGTGCGCACGGCCCAGAAGTTCATGATGCACGTCCGGGGTTCCGGCCTGGTCCGGTTCTCCGCGGAGTCGCCGGCCGCCTCCTCCTCGAAGATCACCGCGGTGTTCCCGTTCAAGGAGCGCTCCGACGGCAACATCGTGATCGGCTTCAGCAACGCCTCGTCGTTCAACGCCGGCGACCGGGCGACCGTGCAGACCGAGCTGCGGAAGATCATCCCGGGGATCGAGGTGGTCGCTGTCTCCGCCCAGCATTGGGGCCAGGACCCGTACTCCCAGGGCGGCTGGGCGGTGCGCGGTCCCGGTGTCCTGATGGGCTCCCTGCGGACGGTCCAGCAGCCGGTGGGCCCACTCGCGTTCGCCACCAGCGACATCGCCAGCGGCTGGAACGGCTACATGGACGGCGCCATCGAGAGCGGCAACACCGCCGCAGGCCAGATCGCCGGCATCCTCGGCGCCTGACGGCGGCTCTCCCGGCCGCGGCCCCTGCGTTCGCGCGGCGCACGCAGGGGCCGCGCCGGCATTCGTTCTTCGTGATCACGGCCCGCGCTCATATCACCGGGCCGGCCCCAGCGAATAGCAAGAAATCCATAGTTTGTCATTTTCGCGCGGCTGAATTATTTCTTCCGCAGAGCCGGGTGCATCGCCACCGTACGCACTTGATTTCCGCTGGCGCACCGGTAACACTCATCCCCGGCACCCGATTGATTTCAAGTGAGAGGGAACACGAAATGGCGGGCAATACCGCAGTTACTGTCATCGGTCTGGGAGAGATGGGGGCGGCGCTCGCCGGCGCGTTTCTGAAGGCCGGTCACTCGACGACCGTCTGGAACCGTACGGCCGCCAAGGCCGACGCCCTGGTGGAGCAGGGGGCCGAGCGTGCCGCCACGGCCGCCGAGGCCGCGCAGGCGAGCCCCGTGGTCATCCTCTGTCTCCTCGACTACGCCTCCGTCCGCGAGGTCCTGGACCCGATGGGCGACGCTCTGAAGGGCCGTACGGTCTACAACCTCACCAACGGCACCCCCGAGCAGGCCCGGGAGACCGCGAAGTGGGCGGCCGACCTTGGTTACGACTACATCGACGGCGGCATCATGGCCGTGCCGCAGATCATCGGCACCGACCACGCCTACGTGCTGTACAGCGGCGCCGGCACCGAGTCCTTCGAGCGCGACAAGCCGGTCCTCAGCGCCATGGGGGACGCCCGTTTCGCGGGTACCGACCCGGGCATGGCGTCCCTGCTCGACCTGTCCCTGCTGGCCGGCATGTACGGCATGCTCGGCGGCGCGGTGCAGGCCATCGCCATGGTGCGCTCCGAGGGCGTCAACGCCCAGAAGTTCTCCACCGAGCTGCTGATCCCGTACGTGACCTCGATCGCCGGGATCGTCGCGAACCTGGCGCGCCAGATCGACAACGACGAGTACGGCGTCGGCATCTCGGCGGCGCTCAGCATGCAGCAGGTGGGCTTCCGCAACATCGTCGAGGCCAGCCGGAGCCAGGGCGTCAGCTCGGAGCTGCTGGACCCGATCCAGTCGCTGATGGACCGCCGGGTCGCCGACGGCTTCGGGGGCGACGACTTCTCCGGCGTGATCGAGTTGCTCAAGCAGAACAAGAAGTGACGGTGCGGGGGCATTGACCCCGCCGCCCGCCGGGTGAACATTTTCGGCCTCCAGGATTCATTCCTGGAGGCCGAAAACATTTCTCCGGCCTGCCCACTCCACGGTAATCGAGAGACAGCAGGGACTCTCTTCCCGGCTATTTTCCGACCGCTGACATGCGTTTTTGAGAGCGCTTTGAGCGCGCTTTGACCGACGACTCTTGTGACGACGCAGACAATGGAATCGGACATCCGGAAACTGCCGGTCACCGTGCTCTCCGCACCGCTTCGAGTACCGCCATCCGGTGCGTGTCGGCGGCAGCGGACCGCTCATGCGGAGGGCTGTCCGAGGAGTTCGACGATGCTGGTGGCGCTGTCCTCGGCCCGGCCCGCCGCGAAGCCCCGCCGCAGGAGTTCCCGCACCGCGGCCGGCAGCGAGGAGTCGACACCGCTGTCGAGGCCGGTCTCCACGACGTGCTCGATGCTCGCCAGTCCCATGGAGAGCCGCTCCACGTCGCCCGCGAAGTTCCCCTCGTCCAGCCGGGGCGTGTAGAAGCCCAGGAAGTCCGGCATCGAGGCGAGGGTGCCGGAGGCGTAGGGCAGGAGGTCGGAGGCCGAGATGCCGTTGGCCTTGGCGACCGCGACGGCGTGCAGCCAGGAGGACAGGGACGTCCAGAAGATGTCGAGCTGGAGCTGGTAGTAGAGGGCGGCCAGTCCCTGGTCCTCACCCCGGTGGTCGGCGGCGGAGATCACTTCGAGCGTGGCGCGGTGCTCCTCGAAGACGTCACGGGGCCCGCTGTAGAAGGTGAGGGCGCCCGGGCCGGCGATGCGGTGGGGCGGCACCGTCACCCCGCCCGTCAGGTACGCCGCACCGTGCAGGTTCACCCACTCGGCCGCCTCGCGCGACCTGGCCGGGGTGTCCGAGCTGAGGTTGACGACGGTCCTGCCCTCCAGTGCCTCGGTGGCCTGGCCGAGGATGGCGTACATCGCCTGATGGTCCGTCAGGCTGAGCAGGACGAGTTCGTCGGCGGCCAGGGCGTCGGCGACCGTGGGTGCGAGGACGGCTCCCTTGGCCACGAGGGGCTCGGCCTTGCTCGCCGTCCTGTTCCACACGGTCACCCGGTAGCCCTTGGCGAGATACGCGTCGGCCATCGCACTGCCCATCGGGCCGAGTCCGACAAGGGTGAGCGACTGCTTGGACATGGGTGTCCTGCCCTCTCGTGGTGGGGGGGTGGCGCCCCGGCGCCACAACTGGCGTCACCGCTCGGGTGATTCGGTCCGGCTGGACGAAGGAGCCGGCCGAACGGGGCACCCTCACACGCCTCTTGCGTGGCTTGCGAATCTATCCGGGGGGCGTGCGGCGGCAGTAACGGCCGAGTAACCGCCCCTCTGCCGTGCCGGTGCTCACTGGTTGACGAAGCCGCCGTCCACCGGCAGGACCGTGCCGGTCAGAAAGGGGCAGCGGTCGCTGAGCAGCCAGGCCGCGGCCGCGGCTATCTCCTCCGGCTCGGCCGTACGGCCCTGCGGGGTCATGGAGTTGACCATGTCCTCCAGGCCGGGGTTGCGGGCGAACCAGTCCGTGGTGATCTCGCTGCGGGTGGTGCCGGGGGCCACGGCGTTGACCCTGATGCCCCGCTGCGCGTACTCGTCGGCGGCTGCCCGGGTGAGCCCCACGACGGCGTGCTTGGAGGCCACGTACGGCGCGGCGGCGGGGATGGCGACGAGACCGCCGACGCTGCTGTTGTTGACGATCGCGCCGCCGTGCTCCAGCATCGCGGCGATCTCCGCGCGCAGACAGTTGAAGACACCGCGCACATTGATGTCCATGATGGCGTCGTAGGTCTCGTCGTCCATCTGGTGCAGGGGGGTGCGGTCACCGCCGACGCCGGCGTTGTTGAACGCGCCGTCGAGCCGCCCGAACGTACCGACGGCCGACTTCACCGCGAGGGCGGCCTCCTCGGGCGAGGTGACGTCGGCGACCGTGTACGCCGCCCGGGCCCCCGCGGCGCGCAGTTCGTCGGCGAGGGCGGCCAGCCGCTCCTGTCTACGGGCGACCAATAAGACCGCCGCGCCCTCCTGTGCGAACACTCTGGCCGCCGCCGCTCCGATGCCGCTGCTCGCGCCGGTGACGAGGACGACTTTTCCCGCAAGAAGATGTTTGTTCATAAGAAGATCCTGTCAGGACTTGATGTGCCTGCTGTGAACTTCTTTTGAAATGCGTGATCGCGGCGTGTCTCGGCGGGTCCGGGCCGGTCCGGGTGCCCGGCGGACCGAGGTGCCCAGGTTCCTGATGAGATCGGCGGCCCGGGAGCCCGGTCGCGGCGTCCCGTCGCCGAGCAGGACGAGCGCGGCGCACTCCATGAGCAACGTCCCCGTCTCCGCCGCCAGTTCGGGTTCCAGCGGCCGCTCCTGGGGACACGCGCCGCCGTCCCGCGTCCGGCATTCCCGGCCGGACGCCTCCGCGAGGGTGTGCGCCCCGTGGCGCAGCAACGCCCGCCGCAGCCGGGCGTCTTCGCGTTCGGCGCGGCTGAGCACGGTGTCGAGTGCCTCCGTGTACGCGGTCATCACCGCGGCGGTGAAGGGATCGCCGAAGGCGTGCCGGTCGGTGAAGCAGGTGCCCCGCGGATCGGGGAGTCCCCGGGCGGCTTCGGGGCCCTCGAGGGTGCCGTACGGGTCCGGGGCCCCCTGCCGCCGGGCGGGCGCGGGCCGGGTGAGACGCGGCACCGACCGGGCGAGACCCTCGTTCAGCGCCTCGATGAACCAGGGGCCGACCATGGGATCCACGGGCCAGGCCGGCCGCTGTGTGCTCGTTCCTGCGGACATGGTCACCCCTGTCACTCGGGGGCGGCTCCGAGCTGTCGGAAACCGCCGTTGAAGAAGAGCAGACCGGACGTGTCCGGTGCGGTGACGGCGTGGACCACGTCACCGATGAAGATCGAGTGGTCGCCCACGTCGTACGCCTCGGACAGCTCGCACTCCAGCCAGCCGACCGCGCCGTGCAGCAGCGGGGCCCCTGTGCGGGGACCGGGCTCGTGGCCGATCCCACGGAACTGCGCAGGGCCCAGCGGCCTGGCCTTGTCGGCGAAGTGGCGGGCGGCGGACTCCTGTCCGGCGCCGAGGATCGAGATGCCGAACCCGTGTGCCGAGGTGATCGCCCGGTGCATGACGGCGCTGTGGGCGACGCAGCACAGGATCTTCGGTGGATCCAGGGAGACGGAACTGAACGCGTTGGCGGTCATTCCGTGCAGGTTCTCGCCACCGACGCTCAACACGATGACGCCGGTCGCGAAGCGCGCCATTGCCGACCGCATCGACACCGGTTCCACCGGAATTCGGTGAAGGACCTCGTTGACTGACACAGGACTCATTCCGAAACCCTCCGAAGAATCATGGGAAAAGCGTAGGCGGCCGTCTTCCGCTGTCTCCCACCACGGAGTAACCGCCGTGGCGGGGCGGCTCGTTGCCTGTCGATGACCGGCAGATGGCAGGCTCACGACCGGGAACTCCGGGGCTCCCGGGGCCCTTTCGCGCGTATTCCCGACCGGCCCGGACGACCTGGGAGTGATCCAGGAGCGCTCTAGCCATGACGGCTCTCGACAAAGACCTGGACCAACAGGTCCCGGCACGGGCGGAACTCGCCGTCCGGGCGTTCAAGAGTAATGATGTCGCCACTCTCGACCGGCTTTTCGCCGCCGACGCCATATCCGTCCAGGAGGCCGGCAGTGTCCTTTCCGGTGCGGGTGTCGGAGTCCTACGTGACGTCCGACACCGCGCTGCTCGTCGTGGACCGGTCGATCGAGGTGGCCGGGACGCGACGGCGTCCCGGCCGCGGCGCTGTGCTCACCGGGCGGCGCCCGCCCCGGCTCCGCTCTCCCGCGGGGCGGGGAAGTAGCCCGCGTCCGCGAAGAACTCGACGTACGTCCGGAACAGTTCGCCGGTGACCGGCGGGCACTCGATGCCGGTCCCGTCGAGCGCGGCGACGGTCTCGGTGGTGGCGATGGCCGGGTAGAAGGACTCGCTGTCCGCCACGAGCAGCTCCACCGCGTCGAGCAGCGGTGCGGCGGCGTTCTCCGGGTCGGCCCGCACCAGCTCGAACCAGGTCTTCCGGTCGAGCTCGTCCAACGGGTAGCCGTACGCACGCAGTTGGGCCACCACGTCGGCGAACGTCACATGGCTGTCGTTGCACAGGTGGTAGGTGCCACCCCCGGCGGACCGGCGCCGGGAGACGGCCACCAGGGCGGCGCTCGCGTAGTCGACCGGCATCAGTCGGAAGACACCGGGCAGTTCGGCCGGCGCCGCGCCGGCCTGGAGCATCCCCTTGATGGTCAGCCACACGAAGTCACGGGTCTGGCAGGCCCCGTTGACCTGGTCGCCGGCGATCTGGTCGACCCGGTAGACGTTCACCGGCAGGCCGCGTTCGCGGGCGATGTCGATGATCTGCTCCGTGACCCACTTGCTCTGGGTGTAGCCGTTGGGCAGCAGTTCGCCCGGCCCCGCCGGATCGGTGACCCGCAGCGGCACGCCCCGGGTCACCGGGCCGGCGAAGACACCCGTGGTCGACACGTGGTGCAACGGGACGGTCCGGTGCCGGGCGGCGAGCCGCAGCAGTTCCTCGGTGCCGAGGACGTTGGCGGCCCGCACCGTCGCGTACGGGTGGATCCAGTTGACCGAGGCGCCGGCGTGGTAGACCACGTCGACGGTACGGGCCAGCGCGTCGAACTCCTCCTCGGTCAGCCCGAGCCGGGGCGCGGCGAGGTCACCGACGACGACCCGCAGACGGCCGGGGTCGATGTCGTCCCGGATGCGGTACCACTCCAGGTTGGCCCGGACCCGCTCCAGGGCCTCGGCCTCGTCGGCCGCGCGCACCAGGACGTGCACCCGGGCCCGTGTCGTACGCATCAGCTCGCGCAGCACGAACGCGCCGAGGAAGCCCGTGACGCCGGTGAGCAGCGCGTCCCCGGGGTCCTCCGCCACCAGGTGGACCTCGTCGGCCGGCCGGATGTCGTCGGCGAGCCGGATCTCGGCGGCGAAGTCCACTCCCGGCCCGGCCCGGCCCGCCACTCCGCCGACGATCTCGGCGTGCAGGTACGCGGCGAGCGCGGCGGGCGACGGGTGGTCGAAGACGAGACCGGCGGGGAGCCTGGTGCCGGCCGCCGCGCCGAGCCGGTTGCGCAGTTCTACGGAGGTCAGGGAGTCGAAGCCGAGCTCGGGGAAAGCCTGGTCGGGCCGGATGCCGGAGGGGTCGAAGTGGCCGAGGACGGCCGCCACCTCGGCCCGGACCACGTCGAGGACGATGCGGAGCTGTTCCGCCTCCTCCTTGCCGTCGAGCAGGGCGCCCAGGCTCTCGGTGCCGAGCGCCGACTCGCTGACCGTGCGGCGCGCCGGTGTGCGGGCCAGGGACTCGAAGACCAGCGGCGCCGAGGTCCGCTGCTCGCGCAGGGCCTCCACGTCGACGGGCACGCCCACCAGGGCGGGGGCGCCCAGGGCCATGGCGGTGTCGAGGATGCCCGGTCCCGCGTCGGACGCGACGAGCCGGAAGCCGGCCCGCACGATGCGGTCGATGTCGGCGGCGTCGAGATCGGCGGCCATCGCGCCGAGCTGCTCCCACAGGCCCCAGGCGACGGACGTCGCGGGCAGGCCGTGGGCGGCGCGGTGCTGGGCCAGGGCGTCCAGGTAGGAGTTGGCGGCGGCGTAGGTGGACTGGCCGGCGCCGCCGATCACGCCGGCGAGCGACGAGAAGAGGACGAACGCGGACAGGTCCATGTCGCGGGTGAGTTCGTGCAGATGCCAGGCGGCGTCGGCCTTGGGCCGCAGGACCGCGTCGAGCCGCTCCGGGGTCTGTGCGGTGACGAGGCCGTCGTCGAGGACACCGGCGGCGTGGACCACACCGGTCAGCGGCCGGTCGGCGGGCAGACCGGCCAGCAGGTCCTCCAGTGCGGCGCGGTCGGCGGTGTCGCAGGCGGCGACGGTCACCTCGGCGCCGAGTGCCGTGAGGGACTCCCGCAGTTCGTCGGCGCCGGGCGCGGCGGGGCCGCTGCGGCTGACGAGCAGCAGATGGCGCACCCCGTGCACGGCCGCCAGGTGGTGGGCGAAGAGCGCGCCGAGGGTGCCGGTGCCGCCGGTGACGAGGACGGTGCCGTCGGGGTTCCAGGTGCCGCCGGGTGTGGTGCCCGGTGCCGGGGCGTCCACCCGCGTGACCCGGGGGACGAAGGCCCGGCCCTGCCGGAGCGCGGCCTGGGCCTGGCCGGAGCGCACCAGGGCGGGCAGGGCGGCGAGGGAGGCCGGGTCGTCGTCGAGGTCGACGAGCACGAACCGGCCCGGCGACTCCGACTGCGCGGTCCGCAGCAGTCCCCAGACGGCGGCCGCGCCGAGGTCGGTGACGTCCTCGGCGCCTACCGCGACGGCGCCGAGCGTGACCATGACGAGGGGGACGTCCTCCACGCGGTCGTCGGCCAGCCACTCCTGGACGGTACCGAGGGCGTGGTGGGTCGCCGCGTACACGGAGGCGATGTCCTGCCCCTCGCGGGCCGGGGTGTGTCGGCTGAGGACGGCGTCGAAGACGGCGCCCGCGTCCACGGCCTTGGCCGCCGCGGCCACGTCGGCGAGCTGGACGGCGTCGAACAGGTCGGTGCCCAGCTGCGCCAGGGCGGCGGGCCGGTCGGGCGTCGTGGTGAGGCCGAGGGGCCGCCAGTCCACGCGGAGCAGGGAGTCGTGGCTGCGGGCGCCGACGGCTCCGACGGCCGTCGCGCCGACGGGCCGCGTCGTCAACGAGGCGATCGTGGCGATCGGCCGTCCCGTCCGGTCGGCGATGTCGACACGGACGGCGGCCTCGCCGACCGGGGTGAACCGGACGCGCAGGGAGGTCGCCCCGCCGACGTAGAGCTGGTAGCCGCTCCAGTGTGTGGCGAGGCGGGCCCCGCCGCCCTCCGCAGTGCCGAGTGCGAGCGGCAGCGTGTGCAGGGCCGCCTCCAGCAGGGCCGGGTGCAGTGCGAACTCGGCCGCCTGTGCGCGGAGTTGGTCGGGGGCGCGGACCTCGGCGAGGAGGGTGTCGCCGTCCCGCCACAGGCCGGTCAGGCCGTGGAAGGCGGGGCCGGGGGTGATGCCGTCCGCCGCGAGCCTGTCCCGGACCTCCGCCTGGTCGAGGGCCGTGGCGCCCGGGGGCGGCCACTGGGCGAGGTCGGCGGTGTCCCCCGGGGCGCGCAGGCTGAGGCGGCCGGTGGCGACCTGGGTCCAGGGCACGTCTCCGCTGTCCGGGCGGGCGTGCACGGCGAACGGGCGCGCTGCCGTGGTGTCGTCGGGGTCGGCGGCGTCCACGACGACCTGGATCTGAGTGCCGTCGCCGGTGGCGAGGACCAGGGGCTCGTGCAGCGTCAGCTCGTCGACGGCGGTCAGGCCGACCTCGTCGCCGGCGCGCACGGCCAGTTCGGCGAGGGCCGACGGCGGCAGCACGGCGGCACCGTGGACGGTGCTGTCGGTGAGCCAGGAGTGGGTGTGGGCGGAGATACGGCTGGTGAACAGGGTCTGCCCGGCTCCGGCCACGGTGACGGCCGCGCCGAGCAGCGGGTGCTCCGCGGGGGCGAGGCCGAGCCTGGTGACGTCGACGCCGGTCGCGGCGTACCAGTGGCGCTCGCGCTGGAAGGCGTACGTGGGCAGCCGGACCGCGCGGACCCGGTGGCCGGCGAAGACCGTCCGCCAGTCGACGTGACCGCCGCGGGTGTGGAGCGCGCCGAGCGAGGTCAGGAACCGGTCCAGGCCGCCGTCGTCGCGGCGGAGCGTGCCGACCACGACGGCGCGCTCGTGGCTCTCCTCCAGGACCGGGCCGAGCACCGGGTGCGGGCCGACCTCGACGAAGGAGTGGTAGCCGCTGTCGACGAGGGCGCGGGCGGTGGCCTCGAACTCCACCGGGCGGCGCAGGTTCTGGTACCAGTACTCGGCGTCCAGGGTGGCGGTGTCGAGCGGGCCGGCGGTCACCGTCGAGTAGAACCGCGCGGTGCCCGTACGGGGGCGGATGGGAGCCAGGGCCTCGATGAGGCGGTCGCGGATCTCCTCCACCTGGGCCGAGTGGGAGGCGAAGGCGGTGGAGAAGCTCTTGGCCCGGATGCCGTCCTCCTTGCACCGGGCGATGAACTCCGCGAGGGCCTCGCCGTCCCCGGACACCACGGTCGAGCGGGGCCCGTTGACGACAGCTATGGACAGCCGCTCGCCCCAGCCCTCCGCTTCGAGGCGGGCGGCGAGCCGTTCGCGGGAGAGGGCCACGGAGGCGATGCTGCCGCGGCCGTGCAGCACGCGTGCCACCCGGCTGCGCAGGGCGGCCACGCGGGCCGCGTCGTCCAGGGTGAGCGCCCCGGCGACGTAGGCGGCGGCGACCTCGCCCTGCGAGGAGCCCACGACGGCGTCCGGCTCCACGCCGTAGGAGCGCCACAGCGCGGCCAGGGAGACGGCCACGGCGAAGGAGGCGGGCTGTAGGACGTCGACGCGGTCGAGGGACGGCGCGCCGTCGGCGTGCCGCAGGACGTCTTCCAGGGACCAGTCGACGTACGGGGCGAGGGCCTGCTCGCAGGCGCGGATCGAAGCGGCGAACACCTCGGAGGTGTCGAGGAGTTCGACGGCCATGCGGTCCCACTGGCCGCCCTGCCCGGGGAAGACGAAGACCGTTTTGCCGCCGTCGACGGCGGTGCCCTGCACGACGTGCGGCGAGGTCTCGCCGTCGCGCAGCGCGCGCAGGCCCTCGCGCAGTTCACCGAGGTCCGCCCCGATGACGCCGGCCCGGTGGGGGAACGTCGAACGGGTGGTGGCCAGGGAGTACGCGATGTCCAGCGGGTCGGTCGCGGGGTGCCGTTCCGTGTGCGCGAGGAGCCGTCCGGCCTGGGCGCGCAGCGCCTCGGGGGTCTTCGCCGACAGGACCCACGGCACGGCCGGGGTGGGGGTGACGTCGGCGGCGGGCGTGCCGTCGCTGTCCTTCCCGGCGGGCTCGGCCGGCTCGGCGGGCGGCGCCTGCTCCAGGATGACGTGGGCGTTGGTGCCGCTCGCACCGAAGGCGGAGACACCGGCGCGGCGCGGGCGTCCGGTCTCGGGCCAGGGGCGTGCCTCGGTGAGCAGGCGTACGGCGCCGGCCGACCAGTCGACGACCGGGGTGGGGTTCTCGGAGTGGAGCGACCTCGGCAGAATGCCGTGGCGCAGGGCCTGGACGGTCTTGATGATGCCGCCGACGCCGGCGGCGGCCTGGGCGTGCCCGATGTTGGACTTCAACGAGCCCAGCCACAGCGGGCGTTCGTCGGTGTGCTCCTGCCCGTAGGTGGTGAGGAGCGCCTGGGCCTCGATCGGGTCGCCGAGCGTGGTGCCGGTGCCGTGCGCCTCGACGGCGTCGACCTCGGTGGCGTTCAGCCGGGCGTTCCGCAGGGCTTGGCGGATGACCCGTTCCTGCGAGGGCCCGTTGGGCGCGGTGAGGCCGTTGCTCGCGCCGTCCTGGTTGACGGCGACGCCCCGGACCACGGCGAGGACGTCGTGGCCGTTGCGCCGGGCGTCGGACAGCCGCTCGACGACGAGCAGGCCGACCCCCTCGGACCAGCCGATGCCGTCCGCGGCGGCGGCGAACGGCTTGCACCGGCCGTCCTGGGCCAGTCCGCGCTGCTGGGAGAAGTCGATGTGCCCGCCGGGTGTCGCGGCGACGTACGAGGCTCCCGCGAGCGCCAGGGTGGACTCCCCCGAGCGCAGCGACTGGACGGCGAGGTGCAGGGCGACGAGCGAGGAGGAGCAGGCGGTGTCGATGGAGACCGCGGGCCCTTCGAGGCCGAGGGTGTACGCGATGCGGCCCGACCCCATGCTGCTGAGCTTGCTGGTCATCAGGTAGCCGTCGAACTCGCCGGGGGTGTCGAGGCCGAGGTAGCTCTGTTCGACGAGGCCGGTGAAGACGCCTGTGCGGGACCCCTTCAGGGTGGCCGGGTCGATGCCCGCGTCCTCCAGTGCCTCCCACGCGGTCTCCAGCAGGAGCCGCTGCTGCGGGTCCATCGCCAGGGCCTCGCGGGGGGAGATGCCGAAGAACGAGGCGTCGAAACGGGTGGCGTCGTCGACGAAGCCCGCCTGTCTGACGTAGGTCCGGCCGGGCTTGGCGGGGTCGGGGTCGTAGAGGTTGTCGAGGTCCCAGCCCCGGTCGGCGGGGAAGTCGGTGATGGTGTCCCGCTCGTCCATGACGAGCTGCCACAGCTCGTCCGGGGAGGAGACGCCCGGGTAGCGGCAGGCCATGCCGACGATCGCGATGGGCTCGTCCCTGCCGGACTCGAGCTCGGTCACGCGCCGACGGGCCTTCTGGAGGTCGCCGGTGACCTTCTTGAGGTAGGCGAGCAGCTTCTCTTCGTTGGACATGTCGTTGGACATGCGAACCTCGGATCTCCTTGGATCGTCCGGCGGATGGGGGAAGCGCGCTGCGGTTCGGGGCCGGGCCGGGCGGTTCGGGTCCGCCCGGGCCGGCCCGGACTCAGTGGGTGGGGTCGCCGATGCCGTCGAGCTCGGTGTCGATCATGGCGAAGATCTCCTCGGCGGAGGCCGCCTCGATGCGGCTCGTCATGTCCTCCGCCGGGTCCGCGCCGACGGTCAGGCGGGACACGAGCGTCTGGAGGCGTACGAGGAGTTCCGCACGGCCCGGGTCGTCCGCCGGGCCGTCGACGAGCGCGGCCTCCAGGGAGTCCAGCGCGGTGAGGACCGGGGGCCGGCCGTCGACGCCCTCGGGGGTGAGGAGTTCGAGGAGGTGCTCGGTGAGCGCGGCGGGCGAGGGGTGGTCGAAGGCAAGCGTGGCCGGCAGCCGTACGCCCGCCCGTTCGCCGAGCCGGTTCCGCAGCTCGACGGCGGTCATGGAGTCGAAGCCCATCTCCTGGAAGGCGCGGTCGGCCTCGACGGCGCCGGGGTCGGCGTGTCCGAGGACGGCGGCCACCTCGGTCCGCACGAGCGCGAGGACGGCCTCCCGGCGCTCCTCGGCGCCGAGGCCGGCGAGCCGGGCGGCCGGCCCCGCGTCCGCGGTGCCGGCGGTGGCACCGCGCCGGTTGACCACTCCGGCGAGTGTGGCCAGGACGGCGGGCACCGGGCCGCCCGCCCGCAGGACCGCGGGCTCCACGGGCAGGGCCAGGGGTGCGGGAGCGTCCAGACGCAGCGCGGCGTCCAGGAACCGCATGCCCTCGTCCGGTGTCACCTGCCGGAAGCCCTCGCGCAGGAACCGGTCGCGGTCCCTGTCGTCGAGGCCCGCATTGATGCCGCCGTCGATGTCCCACAGCCCCCATGCCACTGAGGTGGCGGGCAGTCCGAGGGCCGCCCGGTGGTGTGCGAGGCCGTCGAGGAACGCCCCGGCCGCCGCGAGGTTGGCCTGGCCGGGTCCGCCGACGACACCGGTGTGGGACGAGAAGAGCACGAACGCGGTCAGGTCCCGGTCGCGGGTCAGTTCGTGGAGGTGCCAGGCGGCGTCCGCGCCGTCCCGCAGCACGGCCGTCAGCCCGTCCGGGGTCAGCGTGGGCAGCAGGGCGTTGCGCACGCTCCCGGCGAGGTGAACGACCGCCGTCGGCGGGTGCTCCTCGGGGACGCCGGCCAGGACGGCCGCGAGGGCCTCCCGGTCGGCCGCGTCGCACCGGGCCACGGTGACGTCCGCGCCCGACTCCCGCAGCACGGCGGGGAGTCGGGGGTCGTGCCAGGACTCCTCGTCGCGCCGGTCGAGCAGGAGCAGCCGCGTCACCCCGTGCCCGGTCACCAGGTGCCGGGTGACGTGTGCGGCCAGGGCGCCGCCCGCGCCGGTGACGAGGACGGTGCCCTGCCCGCCGAAGGCGGGGGCGCCACCGGTGGTGGTGTCCGCCGGGGCGTGCCCCGCGGTCGGTGTCTCCGGGTGCCGGGGCATGGCGCGGTGCAGCCGGGGCAGCAGGACCGTGCCGTCGCGCAGCGCCGCCTGCGGCTCGCCGGAGGCGAGGACCGCGTCCAGCGCAGCACCTGACGGTGTGTCGTCCACGGCGGCGTCGACGAGGACGATCCGCTCGGGTGCCTCCGCCTGGGCGGAGCGCACCAGGCCCCACACCGCGGCGACGGCGGGATCGACGGGTTCCCCGGGGACGGCGGCGACCCCGCCTCGGGTGAGCACGACCAGCCGGGTGTCCGTGAGCCGTTCGTCCGCGAGCCACGTCCGCACCAGGTCGAGGGTCTCCAGCACACCGCCATGCGTCGACGCGACGACGTCCCCGGTGTCCCCGGTCCGGTCCGCGAACGGTTCGGCGAGTACGGCGTCCACGGACGCGCCCGCCGCGACGGCGTCGCCGAGGCCGGTGAGCGACGCGTACCGCTCGGCGTCCAGGTCGGTCCGCGTCGCGCCGACCACGGCCCAGCGCACCGGGGCGCCGGGGGCGGCGGCGGTGAGCGGGGGCCAGCGGAGGTGCAGGAGCGGCTGCCGCGCGCCGTCGGCCGACGCGAACCGGTCCTCCGGCACGTCCTCGAAGACCAGCCGGTCGACGGTGAGGACCGGCTGCCCGTCCGCGTCCGTCAACTGCACGCGGACGCCGTCGCCGTGGGCCGGCGCGACCCGGACGCGTACCACCGAGGCACCCGTCGCGTGCAGCCGGACACCCTGCCAGGCGGCCGGGACCCGGACGCCGCCGACAGGGGGTTCGCCCGTGAGGCCGCGTACGGCGCGCTCCAGCAGGGCGGGGTGCAGACCGTGGGCCGCGGCGTCCGGCAGGAGGCCCTCGTCCAGGTGTGCTTCGCCGGCGTCCGACAGGCCGTCGGGCACGGTCGCGGGTTCCGGGTCCGTGGCGGTGCCCAGTACGCCCTCGGCGTGCGGGGCCCGGTCGGGCTCCGTTCCGTCGGCCACGAGGTGGACGGTGAAGGGGCGCCGACCGGTCTCGTCGGGCGCGCCGACGACGGTCTGGAGCCGGGCGGTTCCGTGGTCGGGCAGGATCAGCGGCCGGTGCACGGTGAGGCTCTCCAGGTGTTCCGCGCCGACCTCGTCGGCCGCTCTGACCGCGGCCTCGACGAGGGCGGAGGCGGGCAGCACCGGGGTGCCGAGGACCGAGTGGTCGTCGAGCCATCCGTGGGTGCGCCGGGAGAGGCGGCTGGTGAACACCGTCTGACCGGTGCCCGCGACCGCTACGGCGGTACCGAGCAGCGGGTGCCCGGTGGCGTCCGGGCCGGCTCCCCCGTCCTCCGGCGCGGTGGGCTGCAACCAGTACCGGTCGCGCTGGAAGGCGTAGGTCGGCAGGGGGACGCGCCGGGCGCCGGTGCCCTCGAAGAATGCCTCCCAGTCGACGCGGACGCCCCGGCTGTGCAGGGCGGCGAGTGCCTTGACGAGGGTGTCGGTCTCGGCGCGGTCGCGTCGGAGCAGGGTGAGGGCCTGGGCGTCGTCGCGGCCCTCGGCTTCGAGGGTCTCCTGCGCCATCGCGGCCAGCACCCCGTCGGGGCCCAGCTCCAGGAACGTGGTCACGCCCGACTCGACGAGGTGGCGTACGCCGTCGTGGAAGCGGACGGCCTGACGGATGTGACGGGCCCAGTACTCGGGCGAGGTCAGCTCCTCCTCCGTCGCCAGCACCCCCGTCACGTT
>NZ_JBVISJ010000008.1:186301-443031 GCF_055575575.1 Streptomyces sp. NPDC034049 | reverse complement strand
TGGTACTGCAGGGGGGACCCTGTGGGAGAGTAGGACGCCGCCGAACAATCTTTGAGAAAGCCCCTGCCGGGTGACCGGCGGGGGCTTTCTGCATTTCCGGGGACTTTATGTATGCCTCATTCCCCTTTCCATGGGAATTGAGGGGAATCACTAGAGGCGTCCGGCTGCTTTCAAGGCCAGATAGGCGTCTGCCAGGGCCGGCGCCAGATCGTCCGGCGTCGCGTCGACGACCGTGACGCCATAGCGACGGAGCTGATCGGCGGTGCGGTGGCGGTCCGCTTGGGCCTGGGCGGCCGCGGCGGCTTCGTAGACGGCATCCGTGGTGCCCCGGGAGTTCGCCATATGGGCGATGCGCGGATCTGCCACCGAGGCCACCAGGACCGTATGGCGTTGGGTCAGCCGGGACAGGACGGGGAGAAGACCCTCTTCGACGGGGGCCGCGTCGAGAGTGGTGAGGAGGACGATCAGGGACCGGCGGGGTGCCGTACGGAGTGCCGTGGCGGTGAGGCCTCGGGCGTCCGTTTCGACGAGCTCGGGTTCGAGCTGGGACATGGCGTTGACCAGCGACGGAAGGACGTCCCCCGCGGTGCGGCCCTGGACGAGGGCTCGCACGCGGCGGTCGTAGGCCAGCAGGTCCACGCGGTCGCCGGCACGGGAGGCGAGGGCGGCCAGGAGAAGGGCCGCGTCCATGGAGGCGTCGAGGCGGGGGGCGTCGCCCACGCGGCCCGCAGAGGTTCGGCCGGTGTCCAGGACCAGGAGGATGTGGCGGTCGCGTTCGGGACGCCAGGTGCGTACCGCCACCGAGGACTGGCGGGCTGTGGCGCGCCAGTCGATGGAGCGGGTGTCGTCGCCGGGGATGTACTCGCGGAGGCTGTCGAACTCCGTGCCCTCGCCTCGGGTCAGGACACTGGTGCGGCCGTCCAGTTCACGCAGGCGGGCCAGTTTGGACGGCAGGTGCTTGCGGCTGGTGAACGGAGGGAGTACTCGCACGGTCCAGGGGGCTCGGTGGCTGCCTTGGCGGGCGAAGAGGCGGAGGGGGCCGTATGAGCGGATCGTGACCCTGTCGGCCTGGCGGTCTCCCCGGCGTGTGGGGCGCAGCCGGGTGGTGACACGGCGGCGTTCGCCCGGGGGGATCGTGAGGTGGTGGCGGGAGGCGGCGACCTCGGTGCCCGGGAGCCAGCTGCTGGGGGGCCAGGCATCGCGGAGGTCGGCGCGCAGGGGGCGGTTGGAAGGGTTGGTGACCGTGAGGGTGACGTCCGCGGTCTCGCCCAGGCGTGCGGAGGTGTCGCCGGAGCGCAGGAGGCCCAGGCGGCGCACGGGGGCGGCGAGGGCGTAGTCGCAGGCGCACGCCAGTGCCAGGGGTGCGTTCACGGCGAGGATGCCCGCCCAGCTGGGCTCCCAGATGCCGACGGGGAGGGTGCCGAGGGCCGCGAGGAGTGCGGCGCGTCCGGTGGGGGCCATCAGCGGGGTACGGGGACGTGGGCGAGGATCGCGTTGATGACCGAGTCGGCCGTCACGCCCTCCATCTCGGCCTCGGGGCGGAGCTGCACGCGGTGGCGGAGGGTCGGGAGCGCGAGTGCCTTCACGTCGTCGGGGATGACGTAGTCGCGTCCCGTCAGCCAGGCCCAGGCGCGGGAGGCCGCGAGGAGAGCCGTGGCGCCTCGGGGGGAGACACCGAGGGTGAGGGACGGGGACTCGCGGGTGGCGCGGCAGATGTCCACCACGTAGGCGGTGATCTCGGGGGAGATCGTCGTCTTGGCCACGGCGGCGCGGGCGGCTTCGAGGTCGGCGGCGTTCGCGACGGGGCGTACGCCGGCGGCGCGCAGGTCGCGTGGGTTGAAGCCCTCGGCGTGACGAGTGAGGACATCGATCTCGTCCTGCCGGGACGGGAGCGGGACCGTCAGTTTGAGAAGGAAGCGGTCCAGTTGGGCTTCGGGGAGGGGGTAGGTGCCCTCGTACTCGACCGGGTTCTGGGTCGCGGCGACCAGGAACGGGTCCGGGAGCGGGCGAGGGGTGCCGTCGACCGTGACCTGGCGTTCCTCCATGGCTTCCAGCAGGGAGGACTGGGTCTTCGGCGGGGTGCGGTTGATCTCGTCCGCGAGGAGGAGGTTGGTGAAGACCGGGCCGGGCTGGAAGGAGAACTCGGCCGTGCGGGTGTCGTAGACGAGGGAGCCGGTGACGTCGCTCGGCATCAGGTCCGGGGTGAACTGGACGCGCTTGGTGTCGAGATCGAGCGCGGACGCGAGAGCCCGCACGAGCAACGTTTTGGCCACCCCAGGGACTCCTTCTAGTAGAACGTGTCCGCGGCAGAGGAGGGCGACGACGAGGCCGGTCACGGCGGGGTCCTGGCCGACCACGGCTTTGGCGATCTCGGCGCGCAGGGCCTCCAGGGAGGCACGGGCGGTGCCCGGGTCCCCGGTGGTCCCGGCGTTGTCAGTGGTCGGGTCCATCATGAACGGCGTACCTCTCTTTCGAGGGCGTCGAGTTGGTCGGTGAGGCCGATGAGGGCCTTGTCGTCGCCGGGCGGCGGGCCGAAGAGGAGGGCGTGCAGGGGCTGTCCGTCGCCGTGGAGGTGGGCGGACAGGGCGGGGAGCAGGGCCTCGGGCGTGTGGGCCCGGGAGACGGGGACACCCACGAGGGGGGCGAGGCGCGTGCGGGTGGTGGAGCGAAGAGCGGCGGCCGCGCGGTCGCGGGCGTTGGCCTTGCGGTAGAGGCGGGCGCGGCCTTCGACGGTCTCGGAGGCGCGGATCGCGACGGGGAGTTTCTCGGGCGCCAGGGGGCCGAGTCGGCGTGCCCGCCAGAGCGCGGCGAGGGCTGCGGCGAAGAAGAGTTGCAGGGTGCCCCAGAACCAGCCCGAGGGGAGCAGATCGAAGAAGCTGCGGTTGCCCGAGTCGGGGGCCGAGTCGTCGGAGAGCGAGGGGAGGTACCAGACCACATGGGGGCGCGAGCCGAGGAGTTGGAGGGCGAGGGAGGCGTTGCCCTGCTCGTCGAGGCTGCTGTTGAGGAGGATGTCGGGGGCGCCGAGGACGACGGTGTCGCCGTCCCCCGCGGCTGCCGGGACGCGCACCAGGGTGGGCAGGCCGCCCTCGGGGTAGCAGGTGTCGGCGGCGCGGGCCGTCACGTGGTAGCGGAGACCGCCGGTGTCGGCGCTGCCGGCGCGGCGGGCGGCGGGCAGTTCGCAGCGGGGTGTGAGTGTGGAGTCGAGGCTGAGGGCCGCGTCGGTGGTGACGCCGGGGGCGAGGGTGCTCACGGACGGGGGGCCGGGGGCGACGAGGACGGTGCGGCCGCCGGAGGTCTCGGTCGCCTTGTGGAGGCGGCTCTGCTGGGAGTCGGTGAGCAGGTCGGGGACGGCGATCAGGAGTGTGGTGTCCGGGCGGGCGGCGGCGCGTGCTTCGTCGAGGGTGGTGACCAGTCGGGTCGACACGCCCCGGTCGTCGAGGAGTTCGGCGACGGCGCGGCTGCCGTCGGTGTCGGCGGAGCGCGGGTCCAGGCGGCCGTGTTCGGAGCCGGAGCGGATCACCGCGATCACGACCGCGGCAGCCAGGAGGATCACCGCCGCGAGCACGACACCGCGCGCGCGGGACCACACCTGACGGGCTGTGGGCGAGACCGAGGTGGAGGGGAGCGTGGTCCCGGTGGTCATTCGGCGGCTCCCGGGCGGGTGCTCGGGGCCGTGCTGGCGCTGTTGGAGGTGCTGCTCGCCAGCGCGGGCTTGCTGCGCTCGAGGTCGGTGTCGAGGGCGGCGAGGCGGCGGTACGTTCCTTCGGCGGCGGATCGGCCGCCGTATGTGACGTCGTCGAAGTCCCGGGCGGCGGTGTGGAGCCGGTCCGCGTGGGCGGGGAGGACCGCGCCCGCTTCGGAGGCGGCCTCGTCGGCGGTGCGGCCGGGGCGCACATCGAGCAGCGCGCGTTCCTCCAGGGAGCGGACGACGGCGCGCATGCGTTCCTGGACGGCCTGGTTCCAGTGGCCCTGGGCGGCCTGTGCCTCGGCGGCCGCGCGGTGTTCCGCGGCGCTGCGGGGGCGGTCGTCGAAGACCACGGCGGAGGAGGCCGGGGTGCGGCGCGGGGTGCCGAGGCGCCACCAGAGCGCTCCGAGGAGGGCGAGGACGGCCAGGACGATGACGACGAGGCCGAGTGTGCCGCCGGGGGTGGCGCCCGAGGCTGCGCCGAACACCTTGTCGAGCCAGTCCCAGAAGGCGTCCAGGGCGCGCTCGTACCAACTGGGGTCGTTCTCGTGGTACATGCCCTTGGACAGCTCACGACGGGCCGCCTCCCGCGCGGGATCGCGCGGGAGGGTGATGGGTGGCTCGTCCGCCGAGCGCCACGACAGCGGTACGGCTGCCAGTGCTCCCCCCGACCGTGTCACCCCATCAGCTCCCCGGGGTGGCGCCCTGGGCGTCGCCGTAGCCCTGGAGGCCTGCGGCGCGGCCCAGTTCGAGGTCGAGGGCCTCGCGGCGGATGCGCTGGTCGATGTAGAGGAGCACCGTGACACCGGCGCTGATCGGGAAGGTGAGCGTGGATCCGATCACCGCGCCGACGCCGCTGATGACGAGGTAGGTCCAGCCCAGGGCGGTTCCGCCGGTGGCGAGGAAGCCGGAGATGCCGTCCCCGTCGAGGGCCGCGCCCGCGAAGGAGAAGGGGATCACGACGATCGACGCGACGACGTAGGCGATGATCGCGGCGAGCAGCTGGATGCCGAGGACCCGCCACCACGAGCCGCGCACGAGCTTGACGGAGCGGCCCATCGACTTGCGGACTCCCTGCTTCTCCAGCATCAGGGCGGGAGAGGCGAGCGAGAAGCGGATCATCAGCCACACGGTGAGGACGAAGGCGCCGAGTCCGCCGAGGAGGGCGAGGAGTACGCCGCCCCCGGTGGAGCCGCCGGACGCGAGCAGGATGCCGGGTGTCACGCCGACGGTCATGATCAGGCCGGCGATCAGGAGCAGCAGGACGGTCAGGCCGCCCAGGCGGAGGAGTTGCGGGCGGGCGTCCCGCCAGGCCTCGGCGGTGGTGACCGACTTGCCGAGGACGGCGCGGCTGGTCACGGTCGTGAGCAGGGCCGTCGCGATGATGGTGCCCAGCAGGGAGATCACCATGATGACGGAGGTGCTCAGCAGGGTGTCGCCGAGGGCGCGGCCCAGTTCGCCGGGGGTGGCGGTCGGGTCGTTGAGGGCATCCGTGCTCGCGGCGTCGTTGAGGACGAGGCCCTGGAGCAGGATGACCCCGATCTGGGTGACGACCGCGACGGTCAGGGAGATACCGAGGACCGTGCGCCAGTGGGTGCGCATGGTGGAGACGGCGCCGTCGAGGATCTCGCCGATGCCGAGCGGGCGCAGCGGGATCACGCCGGGCTTGGCGGCGGGCGGGGGGCCTCCCCAGCCGCCTCCCCAGCCGGGAGTGCCGTAGCCGGGGCCGGGGGCGCCGTAGCCGGGGTGGCCGCCCGGGGTTCCGGGGCCGCCGGGCGGGCCGTAGCCGCCGGGGCCGGGGTGCTGGGGGCCGGGGTGGCCGCCCCAGCCCGGGACGGGCGGGGGTGGTGGCGAGGCTTGGCCAGGTGCCTGCGGGGTCGGAGCGGACCACTGGGCGGGCGGCGGCTGGTCCTTGGACCACTTGGACGGCGGCTGCGCCTGGTCGGCGCCGGGGTGACCGGTCGGCTGCGCCTGGCCGTCCCCGGTCGGGTCCGTCGGCTGTGCGGAGCCTTGCTGGTCCGGCTGCCGGCCGCCCGAGGGGGCGGATCCGGGCGAGGCCCAGCCCGGAGTGTCCTTCATCGTCGCTCCTTCACGGTGCTCGTCCGCGGTCGCGGCGGCAGGTTGGCGCCCATCGTGCCACGCGGTGTCCGGGAAGTGACCGGGGGCCGTATGTGCTGCACACCTTCAATTGTCCGACCGATACGGGGCAGACTGACCGCATGGCTGATCAGTACGCGCGATCCGGCGACGACATCCGGCCGACCGAGATACCGGCGATCCGTTGGGACGAGCCACCCGAAGGCCCCGTCCTGGTCCTCCTGGACCAGACGAGACTGCCGGCCGAGGAGGTCGAGCTGGTGTGCACGGACGCGCCCGCGTTGGTGGAGGCGATCCGTTCGCTCGCCGTGCGCGGGGCGCCGCTGCTGGGGATCGCCGGGGCGTACGGCGTCGCGCTCGCCGCCGCGCGGGGCTTCGACGTGGAGGATGCCGCCGACGCGCTGGAGGGTGCCCGGCCCACCGCGGTGAACCTCGCGGTCGGCGTGCGCCGTGCGCGGGCCGCGCACCGGGCCGAGCTCGGCCGCTCGGGGGACCAGAAGCAGGCCGCGGTGGCGACGCTCGCCGCGGCGAGGGCGCTGCACCGGGAGGACGCCGAGGCCAGTTCCCGCATGGCCGCGCACGGGCTGGCGCTGCTCGACGAGCTGCTGCCGGGCGGTGGGCACCGGGTGCTCACGCACTGCAACACCGGGGCGCTGGTGTCGGGCGGTGAGGGCACGGCGTTCGCGGTGGCGCTCGCGGCGCACCGGGTGGGGCGGCTGCGGCGGCTGTGGGTGGACGAGACGCGGCCGCTGCTGCAGGGCGCCCGGCTGACCGCATATGAGGCGGCGCGCAGCGGAATGGCGTACACCTTGCTCACGGACAATGCGGCGGGCTCGTTGTTCGCCGCGGGTGAGGTGGACGCGGTGCTGGTGGGTGCCGACCGGATCGCCGCCGACGGTTCGGTGGCGAACAAGATCGGGACCTACCCGCTCGCGGTGCTCGCCCGGTACCACCATGTGCCGTTCATCGTGGTGGCGCCGGTCACGACGGTGGATCCGGGCACCCCGGACGGGGCGTCCATCGAGGTGGAGCAGCGCGCGGGTCATGAGGTGACGGAGATCACGGCGCCCCAGGTGCCGGTGGCGGGAGGGGAGGCGGGAGGTGGGATCGCGGTGGCACCCCTGGGGACCCAGGCGTACAACCCGGCGTTCGACGTGACGCCGCCCGAGTTGGTGACGGCGATCGTCACCGAGGAGGGGGTTGTGTCACCCGTGACCGCTGAGGCGCTTGCGGGGCTGTGTGACAGGTCACGCCAGGTAACGATTTAGTTAATGGGATGATGGCATTCATGAAGGGACGAGTCCTTGTCGTCGACGACGACACCGCACTGGCCGAGATGCTCGGCATTGTGTTGCGTGGTGAAGGTTTTGAGCCGTCTTTCGTAGCCGACGGCGACAAGGCGCTGGCCGCGTTCCGTGAGGCCAAACCGGATCTGGTGCTGCTGGACCTGATGCTGCCGGGCCGGGACGGGATCGAGGTGTGCCGCCTGATCAGGGCGGAGTCCGGGGTGCCGATCGTGATGCTCACGGCCAAGAGCGACACCGTCGATGTGGTGGTCGGCCTGGAGTCGGGCGCGGACGACTACATCGTGAAGCCGTTCAAGCCGAAGGAACTGGTGGCCCGGATCCGGGCGCGGCTGCGGAGGTCGGAGGAGCCGGCGCCGGAGCAGCTCGCCATAGGTGACCTGGTCATCGATGTGGCCGGGCACTCCGTGAAGCGCGAGGGGCAGTCCATCGCGCTGACGCCGCTGGAGTTCGATCTGCTGGTCGCGCTGGCGCGCAAGCCGTGGCAGGTGTTCACTCGGGAGGTCCTGCTGGAGCAGGTCTGGGGGTACCGCCACGCGGCGGACACCCGTCTGGTGAACGTTCATGTGCAGCGGCTGCGTTCCAAGGTCGAGAAGGACCCGGAGCGGCCGGAGATCGTGGTGACCGTCCGTGGTGTCGGATACAAGGCAGGACCCAGCTGACATGTCCGGTGGCAGTGCCGCTTCGGCGCCCGGCCAGCCGGGGACCCGCGCGGAGCGGCCTGTCGCCCGGAAGTCGTCGGGTTCCCGCTGGGAACGTCTCCTCGAGGGCGGGTTGCTCCAGGGCGGGGTCCAGGGCAGCCCGGTCCTGAGGCTGTTCATGCGCTGGGTGCGTCGCCCGCTGCTGCCGGTGATGCGGCTGTGGCGGCGCAACATCCAGCTCAGGATCGTCGTGACGACGCTGCTGATGTCGCTCAGCGTCGTGCTGCTGCTGGGCTTCGTCGTCATCGGGCAGGTCCGCAACGGTCTGCTGGACGCCAAGGTCAAGGCTTCGCAGAGCCAGGCCACCGGCGGTTTCACGGTCGCCGAGCAGAAGGCGGACAGTGAGGCGAACGCCGCCGGCAACGACAGCACGGACCCGAACGGCGACCGGGTGCAGAACGTCGTCGAGTGGATGACCACCCTGGTCAGTTCCCTCTCCAGCGGCGGTCAGGGCGCGTTCGACGTCGTGACGCTCAGCCCCGCCTCCGCCGACGGCGACACCGGCGGCCTCGGGCCGCGTGCCTCCGGTGACGTGCAGTGGGACCTCAGCGTGCCCGTGGAGCTGCGCGAGCGGGTCGACGACGGCACCAGCGCCGTACAGAGCTATACGCGGATCCACTACGACAACGGTCAGGAGTCCCAGCCGGGGCTGATCATCGGCAAGCAGGTCAGCGACCCCAACAGCCACCCGTACCAGCTGTACTACCTCTTCCCGCTCACGCAGGAGGAGAAGTCGCTCAGTCTGGTCAAGGGGACGCTGGCGACGGCCGGGCTGTTCGTCGTCGTGCTGCTCGGTGCCATCGCCTGGCTCGTGGTGCGGCAGGTGGTCACGCCCGTGCGGATGGCGGCGGGGGTCGCCGAGCGGCTGTCCGCGGGGCGTCTGCAGGAGCGGATGAAGGTCAGCGGCGAGGACGACATCGCGCGGCTCGGTGAGGCCTTCAACAAGATGGCGCAGAACCTTCAGCTGAAGATCCAGCAGCTGGAGGACCTGTCGCGGATGCAGCGGCGGTTCGTCTCCGACGTGTCGCACGAGCTGCGGACACCGCTGACGACGGTACGGATGGCGGCGGACGTCATCCATGACGCGCGCGTGGACTTCGACCCCGTGACGGCGCGCTCCGCCGAGCTGCTCGCCGATCAGCTGGACCGGTTCGAGTCGCTGCTGGCGGACCTGCTGGAGATCAGCCGGTTCGACGCGGGCGCGGCGGCCCTGGAGGCCGAGCCGATAGATCTGCGTGAGGTCGTGCGGAAGGTCGTCAGTGGGGCCGAGCCGCTCGCCGAGCGCAAGGGGACGCGGATACGGGTGCTGGGGGACCAGCAGCCCGTGGTGGCCGAGGCCGACGCCCGGCGGGTGGAGCGGGTGCTGCGCAACCTCGTGGTCAACGCCGTGGAGCACGGCGAGGGCAAGGACGTCGTGGTCAAGCTCGCGGCGGCCGGTGGCGCGGTGGCGGTCGCGGTGCGGGACTACGGTGTGGGACTCAAGCCGGGCGAGGCGACGCGGGTGTTCAGCCGCTTCTGGCGGGCGGACCCGGCACGCGCGCGTACCACCGGCGGTACGGGACTGGGGCTGTCGATCGCCCTGGAGGACGCCCGGTTGCACGGCGGCTGGCTGCAGGCGTGGGGCGAGCCGGGTGGCGGCTCGCAGTTCCGGCTCACGCTGCCGAGGACGGCGGACGAGCCGCTGCGGGGGTCCCCGATACCGCTGGAACCGAAGGACTCCCGGCGCAACCGGGGACTGAACGACGCCGGGCTGCCGCTCGGCGGCGGGGGCAAGCTCGCCACGGTGCCGGTGCAGGCCGGTGAGCACGGTGGCGCGCGGGCAGCCATAGGGCCCCGGCCGGGCGCCGGACAGGCCCCCACGGCGGACCCGACGGCGCTGCCGGGCAACGGCGCGCGCGTGGTGCCCCGGCCCTCCACACCGCCCGCGTCGCCCTCCTCGGCGGTGCCGGCGCGGCGGACCGAGGACGGCGAGGGACGCGAGGGATCGGCCGAGGAGAGGCCGGCCGGGAGCGACGCGGAGCGGCAGCACGAGCAGGGGGAGGCATTCCGTGGACGCTGACCGCGCGAAACGCGGCCGTGGGCGTCCGGTGCGGGCGACGGTGTACGTCGGCATCGGTGCCGTGCTGCTGGTGGGGTGCGCCTCGATGCCGGACAGCGGGGACATGCGTGACGTGGAGTCCACGCCCAGGCAGGACGCCCAGGTGCGCGTCTTCGCGCTGCCGCCGGCGGAGGACGCCGAGCCGCAGGAGATCGTGCAGGGCTTCCTGGAGGCCCTGACCAGCGACGACCTGAACTACGAGACGGCCCGCAAGTACCTCACGGGTGACGCGCTGAAGACCTGGGACCCGGGCGTGTCGACCACGGTCCTCGTCGAGGCGCCCACCGCGTACACCCGTGTCACGGGGGATCGGTCGGACGCCGACGAGTACGGGTTCGAGCTGTCCGGGAAGAATGTCGCCCGGGTCGACGGGCAGCACGCGTACACGCCCGCCGGTGGTCAGTACCGCAAGCCCGTGCACCTCACGCGGGTGAAGGAGACCGGGCAGTGGCGCATCGACGAGCTGCCGCAGGGGCTGGTGCTCGGCCGGTCGGACTTCGAGCGCAACTACAAGTCCATCAACAAGTACTACTTCACCTCCGCCGCGCAGTCCGGTGAGCCGGGAACGGTCGCCGACCCGGTCTATGTGCGCAGCCAGGTCGACCCGGTGACCCAGGTGGTCCGGGACCTGCTGAAGGGGCCCACCAGCTGGCTCAACCCGGTGGCGAGGACGAGTTTCCCGTCGGGCACGGCGCTGCTGAAGGGCACGAAGGCGCTGACGCCCGACGACCAGAACAGGCTGGTCGTGCCGCTGAACAAGAAGGCCGACCGTGTCTCGGCCGGCAGGTGCAGGGAGATGGCGGCCCAACTTCTCTTCACGCTCCAGGACTACATGCCCACGGGCGTGGACGAGGTGGAGCTGCACGGGTCGACCGGCGACCCGTTGTGTGCCCTCCGGGAGACGGAGGCCGACGGCGTGATCGCCTCGCACGGCCTCGACCGGAGCGCGGGGTACGAGTACTTCATCGACGGTGAGCACAAGCTCGTACGGCTGTCCGAGCGGGACCCGGTGACGACACCGTCGCCCGTTCCCGGGGCGCTCGGGGAGGGCGAGAAGCAGCTGCGGTCCGCCGCCGTGTCGCGCGGCGAGGACCGGGCGGCCGGTGTGTCGGCCGACGGCAGCGAGCTGTACGTGTCACCGCTGACGACGGGGAGCGCGCTCGGCGACCCGGCGCTGCGCAGTGGCGGCGCCACCGCGAAGGACCGGCTGACGACGCCGAGTTGGGACGCGCGGGGCGACCTGTGGGTGGCCGACCGCGATCCGGAGAAGCCCCGGCTGCTGGTCCTGGCGGACGGCATGGGTGAGCCGCTGGAGGTCCGGACGCCCCACCTCGACGGGCGCATCGAGGCGGTGCGGGTGGCCGCCGACGGTGTGCGGATCGCGCTGATCCTGGAGAGCAAGGGCAAGCGGGCGCTCTACATCGGACGCATCGAGCGGGACGCCGACGCGGAGAGCACCACCGTCTCGATCGTCGAACTGCGGTCCGTGACGCCGGATCTGGAGGACGTCACCGCCATGTCGTGGGCGGGCGACAGCCAACTCGTGGTCGTGGGGCGCGAAGCCGGTGGCGTGCAGCAGATGCGGTACGTCCGGGTGGACGGGTCCCCGATACCGGGCTCCGGGCCCTCCACGCTCACCGGCGTGGAAGAGATCGCCGCGTCCGAGGACGAGAGCCAGCCGCTGGTCGCGCACTCGGCCGACGGGATCGTGCGCCTGTCGCCGGGCGAGCAGTGGCAGACGGTGGTCAAGGAGGGGACGGCGCCGGTCTATCCCGGGTGAGGTAGGTCCGGCCCGAGGCTGCGAGAGCCAGGGTGACGGGGGCGGTGGCGGCGCTTGAGGCTGGTTCTCCCCGTCGGCGGGTTTGGCTGCGGCGATCTTTTTCAGACTCCCGGTCATTTTGTGGTGGCGTTCGGTCTTCTTCGGGCACCCGTCCCTCGTGTGGGTGACAACCCCCTCGTTGCCGCGGTGAGTTGTCCACACGCCGTTGTCCACAGGGGTGGCAGGGGATCGCATGCGTTGGCACAGTGGTGGGCATGCGGGGGTGGTGGCAGGACCTCACGGATCTGGTGCTGCCGGCCGAGTGCGGAGGCTGCGGGAGGCCTCGCGCGGTGCTCTGCCCGGAGTGCCGCGCGGCTCTGACCGGGGCCGCGCCGTGTCGGGTGCGACCGGATCCGGAGCCGTCCGGGCTGCCCGTCGTGCACGCCGCGGCGCCGTACGAGGACGCGGTACGGGCCACGCTGATCGCGCACAAGGAACGGGGTGCGCTGGCGCTCGCCGGACCGCTCGGCACGGCCTTGGCGGGGGCCGTACGGGCGGGTGGCGACGGGCCGGTGCTGCTGGTTCCGGTGCCGTCCGCGCGGCGGGCGGTGCGGGCGCGGGGCCACGACCCGGCGCGGCGGATCGCGCTCGCGGCGGCCGGGGTGCTGCGGCGCACCGGGACACCGGCCCGGGTCGCCGGGGTGCTGCGGCAGCGGCGTGCCGTGGCCGACCAGTCGGGGCTGGACTCCCGGCAGCGGCTGGACAACCTCGCGGGCGCCCTGGAGGTGGCTGCCGGGGGCGCCCGGCTGCTGGGCGGTGGCGCGGTCGTGCTCGTGGACGACCTGATGACGACTGGTGCCTCGCTGGCGGAGGCGGCCAGGGCGGTGCGGGCGGCCAGGGACCAGTGGGCGGTGGCGGTTGCGAGGAAGGGCGGTGCGGGAGGAAAGGCAAAGGAGGAGGTACGAACACGAGGGGTGACGGGAATGGCGCGCCCGGACGGCACCGGCAGGGCCGCGGGCAAGATCCGGGCGGCGGTGGTCGCCGCGCCTCCCGACTCTTTCCAAATAAACCGGAACTGACCGCTGACTTGCATCGTTGCAGGTAATGAGAGGGTCAATTCACCTGAACGGAGGTACGTCTCGGTAGAGGGTGACGACATCCGTCCTAGCGAGATATGTTCGGTTGTGAGGGAATGGCCCCGGCCGTTCACCACATATCCGAATGCTGCGCTGCGGGTTTTCTGAATCACCCCGCGCCGGTGGGGTGGAGATCTTGCCCACGGGGGAGGAGGAGGTGGAAGTCACCGAGTCCGCGGTTCCGGGAGTCACCGGAACCTGGTGCACAAGGGAGATGCTCCGCCAGTGGAGCGGAGCGATCCGGGAACGGAGTTCTGCGTGGACATCGTCGTCAAGGGCCGCAAGACCGAGGTGCCCGAGCGGTTCCGCAAGCACGTGGCCGAGAAGCTGAAGCTGGAGAAGATCCAGAAGCTCGACGGCAAGGTGATCAGCCTCGACGTCGAGGTGTCCAAGGAGCCCAACCCCCGACAGGCCGACCGCAGTGACCGGGTGGAGATCACGCTCCACTCCCGCGGACCGGTGATCCGGGCGGAGGCAGCGGCCAGCGATCCGTATGCGGCGCTCGACCTGGCGGCGGACAAGCTCGAAGCCCGGCTGCGCAAGCAGCACGACAAGCGTTACACGCGCCGAGGCGCGCGCAGGCTCACGGCCGCGGAGGTCGCCGACCACGTCCCCGGTGTGGCGACTCTCAACGGCAACGGATACGTCGCCGACGAGGAGCAGTCGGACGGCGTGCCCACCAAGAAGATCGGCTCGCTGGAGGTGAAGGGCGAAGGCCCCCTCATCGTCCGCGAGAAGACCCACGTAGCTTCCCCGATGACCCTCGACCAGGCTCTCTACGAGATGGAGCTGGTCGGACACGACTTCTACCTCTTCGT
Organism: Streptomyces sp. NPDC034049; assembly: GCF_055575575.1. NCBI lineage: Bacteria > Bacillati > Actinomycetota > Actinomycetes > Kitasatosporales > Streptomycetaceae > Streptomyces > Streptomyces sp. NPDC034049. The sequence goes on along the minus strand of NZ_JBVISJ010000008.1, from coordinate 429,433 downwards.
CGACTCCGAGACCAAGGAACCGAGTGTCGTCTACCGGCGGCACGCCTACGACTACGGCGTCATCCACCTCAGCACGGACCCGATGGTCGCCCAGGCGCATCCGGACGCCGCGGGCGGCGCGCTCGGCGGTTGACCGCGCCGGGTGACAGCTGAGCCGGTGCCCCTGGAGCGCTTGTGCGCCCCCAGGGGCACCGGTGTGCGACCCCTTGTGGCCCGCTCTGTCACCGCGGTGTCGGCGGGGCATGAAATCATGGCCGAACCGGCCCCAACCGGAGGGCCGTTGCCTTGGGTTGGCGATGGCACAGAGACACAGGCCACGGCCTTCAGGGGGAGGAACGATGGCGGACAGCAGTTTCGGACCGATGCGTGACCAGGAAGCCGACGACGGCTCCGTCGGCATGGGATCCGCCGCGGGCTCCCCGCGCAAGGAACCGATCCGCGTCCTCGTGGTGGACGACCACGCGCTTTTCCGCCGCGGTCTGGAGATCGTGCTCGCCGCCGAGGAGGACATCCAGGTCGTCGGCGAGGCCGGTGACGGGGCGGAGGCGGTCGACAAGGCCGCGGATCTGCTGCCCGACATCGTGCTGATGGACGTACGGATGCCCAAGCGCGGCGGTATCGAGGCGTGCACCTCCATCAAGGAGGTGGCCCCCAGCGCGAAGATCATCATGCTGACGATCAGCGACGAGGAGGCCGACCTCTACGACGCGATCAAGGCCGGGGCCACCGGCTATCTCCTCAAGGAGATCTCCACGGACGAGGTGGCCACGGCCATTCGCGCGGTGGCCGACGGGCAGTCGCAGATCAGCCCCTCGATGGCGTCGAAGCTGCTCACCGAGTTCAAGTCGATGATCCAGCGGACCGACGAGCGGCGCCTGGTGCCGGCGCCGCGGCTGACCGACCGGGAGCTGGAAGTACTCAAGCTCGTGGCGACCGGGATGAACAACCGGGACATCGCCAAGGAACTGTTCATCTCCGAGAACACCGTGAAGAACCATGTGCGCAACATCCTGGAGAAGCTGCAGCTGCACTCCAGGATGGAGGCCGTGGTGTACGCGATGCGGGAGAAGATCCTGGAGATCCGCTAGGCCCTAGGCGAGCGCTCGCTGGAGGGGCTCGCGCAGCTCCGGGGCGTCCACGCGCTCCACGCGGACGTCGGTGCAGTCGACCCAGGTCGCGGCCTCCAGCAGGGCCTTGGCGACCGCCGGGATCGCCTTGGGGCCGTCGAGGGTGACCTGTTTGGCGACCAGGGTGCGGCCGTCGCGGGCGGGATCGACGCGGCCCACCAGACGGCCGCCGGACAGGACCGGCATCGCGAAGTAGCCGTGGACACGCTTCTGTTTGGGGACGTAGGCCTCCAGGCGGTGGGTGAAGCCGAAGATCCGTTCCGTGCGGGCCCGTTCCCAGACGAGGGAGTCGAACGGGGACAGGAGCGTGGTGCGGTGGCGGCCGCGCGGGGGTGTGGCCAGCGCCGCGGGGTCGGCCCAGGCGGGCTTGGCCCAGCCCTCCACCGTCACCGGGACCAGGCCCGAGTCGGCGATCACCGCGTCGAACTGCTCGCCCTTGAGGCGGTGGTAGTCGGCGATGTCTGCGCGGGTGCCGACACCGAGGGCCTCGCCGGCCAGGCGCACCAGGCGGCGTACGCACTCCGTGTCGTCCAACTCGTCGTGCAGCAGGTCGGCGGGGATCGCACGCTCGGCGAGGTCGTACACCCGCTTCCAGCCGCGGCGCTCCACGCAGACCACCTCGCCGTACATCAGGGCGCGTTCGACGGCGACCTTCTCGCCGGACCAGTCCCACCACTCGCTGGTGCGTTTGGCTCCGCCCAGTTCCGTGGCGGTCAGGGGGCCCTCGGCGCGGAGCTGTTTGACGACGCGGTCGTAGGCACCGTCCGGGAGTTGGTGGCCCCAGTGGGGGCGGGCCCGGTAGGCGCGGCGGCGGAAGGCGAAGTGCGGCCATTCCTCGATGGGGAGGATGCAGGCGGCGTGGGACCAGTACTCGAAGGCGTGGGGGCGGGCCGGGGAGGTGCCCGTGGATGGCGTGGCCGTCGACCAGTAGGCCTTGTCGACCGTGGCGCGGCCCACCGCGCCGAGGCGGGCGTACGGGATGAGCTCGTGGGAGCGGGCCAGGACCGAGATGGTGTCGAGTTGGACCGCGCCCAGGTGTCGCAGGACGCCGCGGACGCCGGATCTGCGGTCCGGGGCGCCGAGGAAGCCCTGTGCCCGGAGGGCGATGCGGCGGGCCTCGTCTGCGGTGAGTTCTGTGGTGGGGCGCGGGAGGGAGGTCATGCTCCGCAGGGTAGGGGAGGGGACTGACAGGCGGGGATGAGCTGGGGGAACGGGGGAGCGCCCCGCAGCTGAGGAGGGGGCGGTTGGAGGGCTTGTGGTCAGGGGCGGGACGGTAGGTAGGGGGCCGTGGACGGGAGGTTCAGGTCCGAGGGGAGCAGGGAGGCTATCCAGCAGTCGCGGCGGACTCCGTTGTTGTCGAGGGCGGAGCGGAGGGTGCCTTCGAGGGTGAAGCCGGTGCGTTCGGCGACCGCGCGGGAGGCCGTGTTGCCCACTTCGGCACGCCATTCGAGGCGGTCGACGGCGAGGGTCGTGAACGACCAGTGCGCGGCGGCGCGGGTGGCCTCCGAGACGTAGCCGCGGCGACGGTGCTCCTTGGTGGCCCAGAAGCCGATCTCGCCGGTGCCGAGCGAGCGCATGGTGATGCCGAGCATGCCCGCCAGTTCGCCCGAGGCCAGGAAGAGGCCGAAGGTGAACATCGTGCCGGTCGCCCAGCCCTCGGGGACGGCCCGTTCGACGAAACCCTCCGCGTGCTCCCGCGAGTAGGGGGAGGGGATCGTGGTCCAGCGCTGGATGTCCGGGTCCTGCGCAGCCGCGTACACCGTCTCGGTGTCGCACCGGTCCACGGTGCGCAGCAGCAGGCGCTCGGTGGTCAGGGTGACGGGTTCCATCGGGCGATTCTGCTCGGCCGGGCGGAAGGGCGCGCCATGTCATTCGCGGTTGTTCTGCGGACGGAGGGGAGGAGAGGAGCGGGGAAGGAACGGGTCACAATTCGCGCATTTCGTGGGTGGAACGCGGCACCAACCGCGACACCCACCCGTTGTCCTGGTAGCTGTCACTGCCAGACCTCCCGGCACGGCGGGGTCCTCGCTTACGATGGCCGTTGCTCAAGCTGTGATTGAAAACTGCCAACTGTCATTGAAACCGACCGTCCCAGGCCCGACCGGCAAGGAGACAAGCCCCCGTGTCCGTCCTCTCGAAGATCATGCGTGCAGGCGAAGGCAAAATCCTGCGCAAGCTGCACCGCATCGCGGACCAGGTCAACTCCATCGAAGAGGACTTCGTCGACCTCTCCGACGCCGAGCTGCGCGCCCTCACCGAGGAGTACAAGCAGCGGTACGCCGACGGTGAGACCCTCGACGACCTGCTCCCCGAGGCGTTCGCCACCGTCCGCGAGGGCGCCAAGCGCGCTCTCGGCCAGCGCCACTACGACGTGCAGATCATGGGCGGCGCCGCCCTGCACCTCGGCTATGTCGCCGAGATGAAGACCGGTGAGGGCAAGACCCTCGTCGGCACGCTCCCCGCGTATCTGAACGCGCTGGCGGGCAAGGGCGTGCACCTGATCACGGTCAACGACTACCTGGCCGAGCGCGACTCCGAGATGATGGGCCGCGTCCACAAGTTCCTGGGTCTGAGCGTCGGCTGCATCCTCGCCAACATGACGCCGGCCCAGCGCCGTGAGCAGTACAACTGCGACATCACCTACGGCACGAACAACGAGTTCGGCTTCGACTACCTCCGCGACAACATGGCGTGGTCCAAGGACGAGCTCGTCCAGCGCGGCCACAACTTCGCCATCGTCGACGAGGTCGACTCCATCCTCGTCGACGAGGCCCGTACGCCGCTGATCATCTCCGGCCCGGCCGACCAGGCCACCAAGTGGTACGGCGACTTCGCCAAGCTGGTCACGCGCCTGAAGAAGGGCGAGCCCGGCCAGCCCCTCAAGGGCATCGAGGAGACCGGCGACTACGAGGTCGACGAGAAGAAGCGCACCGTCGCCATCCACGAGTCCGGTGTCTCCAAGGTCGAGGACTGGCTGGGCATCGACAACCTCTACGAGTCGGTGAACACCCCGCTGGTGGGCTACCTGAACAACGCCATCAAGGCCAAGGAGCTCTTCAAGAAGGACAAGGACTACGTCGTCATGGACGGCGAAGTCATGATCGTCGACGAGCACACCGGCCGTATCCTCGCCGGCCGTCGCTACAACGAGGGCATGCACCAGGCGATCGAGGCGAAGGAAGGGGTGGACATCAAGGACGAGAACCAGACGCTCGCCACGATCACCCTGCAGAACTTCTTCCGCCTCTACAAGCGCCGCGACCACAACGGCAAGGAACAGCCCGGCCTCTGCGGCATGACCGGTACGGCGATGACCGAGGCCGCCGAGTTCCACCAGATCTACAAGCTCGGTGTGGTGCCGATCCCGACCAACCGGCCGATGGTCCGCAAGGACCAGTCCGACCTGATCTACCGCACCGAGGTCGCGAAGTTCGAGGCGGTCGTCGACGACATCGTCGAGAAGCACGAGAAGGGCCAGCCGATCCTCGTCGGTACGACGTCGGTCGAGAAGTCCGAGTACCTGTCGCAGCAGCTGAGCAAGCGCGGTGTCCAGCACGAGGTGCTCAACGCCAAGCAGCACGACCGGGAGGCGACGATCGTCGCCCAGGCCGGCCGCAAGGGCGCCGTGACCGTCGCGACGAACATGGCCGGCCGTGGTACGGACATCAAGCTCGGCGGCAACCCCGAGGACCTCGCCGAGGCGGAGCTGCGGCAGCGCGGCCTCGACCCCGAGGAGCACATCGAGGAGTGGGCGCACGCCCTGCCCGAGGCGCTCGCGAAGGCCACGGAGGCGGTGAAGGCCGAGAAGGACGAGGTCGAGTCCCTCGGCGGTCTGTACGTCCTGGGCACCGAGCGCCACGAGTCCCGCCGTATCGACAACCAGCTGCGCGGTCGTTCCGGCCGTCAGGGCGACCCCGGCGAGTCCCGCTTCTACCTGTCGCTCGGCGACGACCTGATGCGTCTGTTCAAGGCGCAGATGGTCGAGCGCGTGATGTCCATGGCGAACGTGCCGGACGACGTGCCGATCGAGAACAAGATGGTCACCCGCGCGATCGCCTCCGCCCAGTCGCAGGTCGAGCAGCAGAACTTCGAGACCCGGAAGAACGTCCTCAAGTACGACGAGGTCCTCAACCGGCAGCGTGAGGTCATCTACGGCGAGCGGCGCCGCGTCCTGGAGGGCGAGGACCTGCAGGAGCAGATCCAGCACTTCATGGACGACACCATCGACGCCTACATCCAGGCCGAGACCGCCGAGGGCTTCGCCGAGGAGTGGGACCTCGACCGGCTGTGGGGTGCCTTCAAGCAGCTCTACCCGGTGAAGGTCACCGTCGAGGAGCTGGAGGAGGCCGCCGGGGACCGCGCCGGGCTGACCGCCGAGTTCATCGCCGAGTCCATCAAGGACGACATCACCGAGCAGTACGAGGCGCGTGAGGCGCAGCTCGGCTCCGAGATCATGCGTGAGCTGGAGCGCCGCGTGGTGCTGTCGGTGCTGGACCGCAAGTGGCGTGAGCACCTCTACGAGATGGACTACCTCCAGGAGGGCATCGGCCTGCGCGCGATGGCCCAGAAGGACCCGCTGGTCGAGTACCAGCGCGAGGGCTTCGACATGTTCACCGCCATGATGGAGGGCATCAAGGAGGAGTCCGTCGGCTACCTGTTCAACCTGGAGGTCCAGGTCGAGCAGCAGGTCGAGGAGGTCCCGGTCGAGGACACGAAGCCGTCGCTGGACAAGAGCGACGCGGTGCCGGCGCAGGCGGGTGCCGCGCGGCCGGAGATCCGGGCGAAGGGTCTGGAGGCCCCGCAGCGGCGTGACCGTCTGCACTTCTCCGCGCCCACCGTGGACGGCGAGGGCGGCATCGTCGAGGGCGACCTGCCCGAGGACGAGCCGGTCCGCTCCGAGGCCGACGGCCTCACCCGCGCGGAGCGCCGCAAGCAGCAGGCCAAGACGAGCCGTCGCCGCAAGAAGTGAGGGTCCGCCCCGGGAGGGGCGCGCGCGTGCCGCGAGGGCGTTGTTCCGTGCGGGGCGCGTCGTGAAGAGCACGCCGTGAGGCAGTGAAGGGCCGGGCATCTTCGGGTGCCTGGCCCTTCGTGTGTCTCGGCCTGGCAGGAGCAGGAGCAGGAGCAGGAGCAGGAGCAGGGGCAGGGGCGGGTGGGTGCGGCTGTGGCGGCGGGCGGGGCTCAGTCGTCGTGCGGGTGGGGGAGCCTCGGGCCGTCGAGTTCCAGCGCTGTGCAGCGCCAGCGGTGGTCGGGGCCGTGTTCCAGGCGGAAGGCCATGGCGCGGGTGCGGTCACCCGCGCCGATGCGCGCGAAGACCTCCAGGGCGCCCGGGGCCGCCACGTAGTAGCCGATGTCCCGGACGACCGGGTGGGCGCCCTGGGGGCTGCGCAGGGGGCCGCGTTCGGCGAGCCGGGCCAGTTCGTCGTAGGCCCTTCCCGCGGTGTGGCGCAGCATGCTGTGGACCGGGCGGCGGCCGCTGAGCACGGCCAGGAGGAGGTCGGCGAAGCGGTCGGTGGGGCGGGGCTGGGGGACCGGGTCGGCGAGAGGCGTGGGCGTGGGCGCCGGGCGCTGAGGGGTGGCGAGGCGGCCGCCTCCCGGGGTCGTGCGGGCCGGGGTGCGGCCGGGGCGGCGGGGGTCGTGGCGGACGGGCGGGCGGGTGCCGGGGTGGCGCTTGGTCCTGGTCATGACCTTGTTCATCGGGGATCCCCGTTCGTCGGTGAGGCCGCGGGTACCAGTCGGTAACTTGGCGTTGGGGATCTTGTACGAGGGCCGAGGGGGCGCTCGCAAGGGAGCGCGGGGGGTCGGCGGAGGCCGCGGAATGTTCACCTATCAGGGTGACGGGGAGGGGTGTCGGGCCCGGTGGGGCGGGGCTGTACCGGGTGAGGCGGCGGGCCCGGGGTGGACGCCCGCGGGGGGTCGGGCGGGGGCTCGATAGGGGACGCCCGCACGTATCCTGAAGGTCCTTTGAAGGCTTTGCGGGGACCGTCGACCTGGGTCGAGGTGCTCCGGCGTGACCCGAGAACACGACTACGAAAGCGGACTGCCATGCGCGTCTACGTCCCCCTGACCCTTCCCGGGCTCGCCGAGGCGTACAAGACGGGTGAGCTGGGGGAGGGGTCGTTCGTCGCGTACGCTGTCACGCCCGCGCTGCGGGAGTGGTACCTGTCCGACGACATCGAGGAGTTGGAGTACGCGGCGCTGAACCGGGCGGCGCTCGCGTCGTTGCGGCTGGTGGCCGTGGATCCGGGGGCGGCGCGGCGGCGGGTCGTGGTGGCCGTGGACGTGGCCGACCGGGACGCGGTGGCCGATCCCGATCGGGGGCTCGATCCGGTGGCGCTCGGGGAGGTGCGGGTGGCGGGGCCCGTGCCGTTGAGCAAGGCCGCGGCGGTGCATGTCGACTCGGTGGAGGCCGAGGGCGAGGTGGGGGAGGCCGCGGACGCGCTGGGGGCGGCGGATCAGGGGGACGACGACGCGCAGTTCATCGTGGACGGGGCGGATGATCATGAGCTGCTCTGGTACGCGACGCAGGAGATCCCGAACCTGGTGGGGCTCGGGGGCTGACCTGCCCGGGATGCGGTGAGCTGCTGGCCGGGGTGTGCGGTGCCCTTCGCTGGGGCTGGGCGGGGCTGGGTCCCGCTGCTCGGCGGTTACGAGGTGCCGCCTGGGCCCACCCTCCCCCACTCTCGGCTTCGCTCGAGCGGGAGGCGCCCCCATCGCCCCAACGGCACGATTGCCCGCCGGGGGTGGGGGACGGCCGTGAAAGCCTGCGGCCGGGTGACGGCCGGGCGCGGGCCTCAGGTGGGCAGGACTGGGTTGTCGGTGGTGAGGGGTACGTTTTTCGGTATGGGGATGAACGGAGTCGGGGCGCACATCGTCTGGGACTGGAACGGGACCCTGTTCCATGACAACGAGGCGATCATCGGGGCGACGAACGCGGCGTTCGCGGAGCTGGGGATCGAGCCGATCACCTTGGAGCGGTACCGGGAGCTGTACTGCGTCCCGGTGCCGAAGTTCTACGAGCGGTTGATAGGGCGGCTGCCCACGGACGAGGAGTGGGAGGCCATGGACGTGGTCTTCCATCGGTACTACGCCGAGCACCGGGTCGTATGCGGGTTGACCGCGGGTGTGCCGGGTCTGCTGACGGACTGGGGTTCGGCCGGGCGCAGCCAGTCGATCCTCAGCATGTACGCGCACGAGGAGCTGGTTCCGTTGGTGCGCGGCTTCGGGATCGAGCCGCATTTCGTGCGGGTCGACGGCCGCACCGGTCCCTCCGGCGGCAGCAAGGCCGAGCACATGGTGCGGCATCTGCGTCGGCTCGTGGGGGTTGAGCCGAGACGAACCGTGGTGATCGGGGACGCCGCCGACGACGCGGTCGCCGCCCGGCACGTCGGCGCGCAGGCCGTGCTCTACACCGGGGGTTCGCACAGCCGCGCCAGCCTGGAGGGGGTCGGCGCCCCCGTCGTGGACACCCTGGAGGAGGCCGTCGCCGAGGCCGAGCGGCTCGCCGCCTGACCCCACCGACCCGACCCGCCCGCCTCTACGTCACCGGCGCCTTCGCCCGCAGCACCGTGAGGAACTCCCGCATCCAGCCGGAGTGGTCCGGCCAGGCGCGGGCGGAGACGAGGGTGCCGTCGACGACGGTCTCGGCGTCCTGGAAGGTGGCGCCGGCGGCCTGCATGTCGAGTTCGAGGGCGGGGTACGCGGTGACGCGGCGGCCCGAGAGCGCGTCCACGGCGGCGGTCAGCAGCGGCCCGTGGCAGATCTGGGCGACCGGCTTGTCGGTGTCGAAGAACGACTTCAGGATCTTGCGCAGCTCGGGGTCGTTGCGGAGGTACTCCGGGGCCCGGCCGCCGGGGACGACGACGGCGACGTACCGACCGGGGTCGACCTCGGAGAAGGCCAGGTCGGCGGGCCAGGTGTAGCCGGGTTTCTCGGTGTAGGTGTCGAAGCCCGGTTCGAAGTCGTGGACCACGAAGCGGAGCGTCTTGCGGCTGGGGGCGGCGATGTCGACCTCGTACCCCTCCTCGCGGAGGCGCTGGTAGGGGTAGAGGACCTCCAGCGACTCCGCCGCGTCGCCGGTCACGATCAGGATCTTGGCCGTCATGGTGGGCTCCCCTCGGTACCGCAGGGCTTCCTTCGTCAGGCTATGGCTTCCTGGGCAACGTGCATCCGGGGCGGAGGTTTGCCAAGGGGGTGTGCGGGTGCGGGGTGCGGCGAAAGCGCGTATAAGCTCGGTTGCGCGGAGGTAAGCTCAAAAGTGCGCGATGGGTACTGTGCAGAACGTCAAAGTTCGCCCCCCTGTTTTGTACACATACGGCTCATGACGTGCCCCCCGTCCGGAGGGATAGCCTTGTGGCGTGATCAGCGCGATAGCTCGCGGGGACGTCGTCGTCCCTGCCCTGCGCCCGGTGAGCACGGACGACATCCGTGTCCGGGCGGCGGTCGCTGGTCCTCGCGGGCGGGAGGGAGCCACGACGGCTCCCGAGACGCCGGGTGCACCCAGGGGGCGGACGGTGCCGAGAGCAGCGTCACACCTCTGCCGGGTACCGAGAATGGCTGATTACCCCCCGCTCATCTCACCCTGCGGCATAGCGTCGAGACAGACCGGACACCCCGTGTCGTGGTGGCGCTTCGGAGGGGACGAGTTCGTACTTCCTTCTACGTCACGCAACGGCGCGCGACAGGAGCCAGAGGACAATGCAGACCAAGCTGGACGAAGCCAAGGCCGAGCTGCTCGAACGGGCCGCCCGGGTAGCTGAGAACAGCCCGGTCGGGGGGTATCTACCGACTGGGACGACGAGCGAGAGTACGTCCGACATCCCCGACCGGGAAACCGTGCTCGCGTTCCTCCAGCGCTACTACCTGCACACCGCCCCGGAGGACCTGAGCGGCCGCGACCCGGTCGACGTCTTCGGAGCCGCCCACTCCCACTACCGACTGGCCGAGAACCGCCCCCAGGGCACGGCCAACGTGCGGGTCCACACCCCGACCGTCGAGGAGAACGGCTGGACGTGCAGCCACTCCGTCGTCGAGGTCGTCACCGACGACATGCCCTTCCTCGTCGACTCCGTGACCAACGAGCTGTCACGGCAGGGACGCGGGATCCACGTCGTCATCCACCCCCAGGTCGTCGTCCGGCGGGACGTCACCGGCAAGCTCGTCGAGCTGATCATCGACCCCGCCGCCGTCGCCGCGGCGGCCGCGGCCGTGGCCGCCGGGGAGACGCTGCCGCACGACGCGCACATCGAGTCCTGGATCCACGTCGAGATCGACCGCGAGACCGACCGCGCGGACCTCAAGCAGATCAACAACGACCTGGTGCGCGTCCTGTCCGACGTCCGCGAGGCCGTCGAGGACTGGGAGAAGATGCGGGACGCGGCGGTCCGCATCGCCGACGGGCTGCCCGCCGAGCACACCGCCGACGACCTGCGCGGAGAGGAGGTCGAGGAGGCCCGCGAGCTGCTGCGCTGGCTCGCCGACGACCACTTCACCTTCCTCGGCTACCGCGAGTACGAGCTGCGCGAGGACGACTCGCTCGCCGCCGTCGCCGGTACCGGCCTCGGCATCCTGCGCTCCGACCCGCACCACGCCGGACAGGACCAGCATCCCGTCAGCTCCTCCTTCGAGCGGCTGCCCGCCGACGCCCGCGCCAAGGCCCGAGAGCACAAGATCCTCGTCCTGACGAAGGCCAACAGCCGGGCCACCGTCCACCGGCCGTCCTACCTCGACTACGTGGGCGTGAAGAAGTTCGACGCCGAGGGGAACGTGATCGGCGAGCGGCGCTTCCTCGGACTGTTCTCCTCCGCCGCCTACACCGAGTCCGTGCGCCGGGTGCCCGTCATCCGCCGCAAGGTCGACGAGGTGCTCGTCGGCGCCGGCTTCTCGCCCAACAGCCACGACGGCCGCGACCTGCTCCAGATCCTGGAGACCTACCCGCGCGACGAGCTGTTCCAGACCCCGGCCGACGAACTGCGCTCCATCGTCACCTCCGTGCTCTACCTCCAGGAGCGTCGGCGGCTGCGGCTCTACCTGCGCCAGGACGAGTACGGGCGCTACTACTCCGCCCTCGTCTACCTCCCGCGCGACCGCTACACCACCGGCGTACGCCTCAGGATCATCGACATCCTGAAGGAGGAACTGGGCGGTATCAGCGTCGACTTCACCGCCTGGAACACCGAGTCGATCCTCTCCCGGCTGCACTTCGTGGTCCGCGTCCAGCCGGGCACCGAACTGCCCCACCTCAGCGACGCCGACAAGGACCGCCTGGAGGCCAAGCTCGTCGAGGCCGCCCGCTCCTGGTCCGACGGGTTCGCCGAGGCGCTCAACGCCGAGGTCGGCGAGGAGCGCGCCGCCGAGATGCTGCGCAAGTACGGCAACGCCATCCCCGAGGGGTACAAGGCGGACCACAATCCCCGCTCCGCCGTCGCGGACCTCTGCCGCCTCGAAGCCCTCGACCAGGACGAGGACTTCGAGCTCAGCCTGTACGAGCCGGTGGGCGCCGCGCCCGACGAGCGCCGCTTCAAGATCTACCGCAAGGGCGGCTCGGTCTCGCTCTCCGCGGTGCTGCCCGTCCTCAACCGCATCGGCGTCGAGGTCATCGACGAACGGCCGTACGAGCTGCGCTGCTCGGACCGGACGACCGCGTGGATCTACGACTTCGGGCTGCGCATGCCCAGGGCGCAGGCCGGCAGCGTGGACCACGCCGGGGACGACGCCCGGGAGCGGGTGCAGGAGGCCTTCGCCGCCACCTGGACCGGGCAGGCCGAGAACGACGGGTTCAACGCGCTCGTGCTGAGTGCCGGGCTCACCTGGCGGCAGGCCATGGTGCTGCGCGCGTACGCCAAGTACCTGCGGCAGGCCGGGTCCACCTTCAGCCAGGACTACATGGAGGACACCCTCCGCAACAACGTCCACACCACCCGGTTGCTCGTGTCGCTGTTCGAGGCGCGGATGTCGCCGGACCGCCAGCGGGCGGGCCGGGAGATCGTCGACGCGCTCCTCGAAGAGGTCGACGCGGCGCTCGACCAGGTGGCGTCCCTCGACGAGGACCGGATCCTGCGGTCCTTCCTCACCGTCATCAAGGCGACGCTGCGCACGAACTTCTTCCAGGAGGCGGCCGGCGGCAAGCCGCACGACTACGTCTCCATGAAGTTCGACCCGCAGGCCATCCCCGACCTCCCGGCGCCGCGACCGGCGTTCGAGATCTGGGTGTACTCGCCGCGCGTCGAGGGCGTGCACCTCAGGTTCGGGAAGGTCGCCCGGGGCGGGCTGCGCTGGTCCGACCGGCGCGAGGACTTCCGGACCGAGATCCTGGGCCTGGTCAAGGCGCAGATGGTGAAGAACACCGTCATCGTGCCCGTCGGCGCCAAGGGGGGCTTCGTCGCGAAGCAGCTGCCCGATCCGTCCGTGGACCGGGACGCCTGGCTGGCCGAGGGCATCCGCAGCTACAAGACCTTCATCTCCGCGCTGCTCGACATCACCGACAACATGGTCGCGGGCGAGGTCGTGCCTCCGGCGGACGTCGTCCGGCACGACGAGGACGACACCTATCTCGTCGTCGCCGCCGACAAGGGCACCGCGACCTTCTCCGACATCGCCAACCAGGTCGCCGAGAGCTACAACTTCTGGCTCGGGGACGCCTTCGCCTCCGGCGGCTCGGCCGGCTACGACCACAAGGGCATGGGCATCACCGCCCGCGGCGCCTGGGAGTCGGTCAAGCGGCACTTCCGGGAGCTGGGGGTCGACACGCAGGCCGAGGACTTCACGGTCGTCGGCATCGGTGACATGTCCGGCGACGTGTTCGGCAACGGCATGCTGCTCAGCGAGCACATCCGGCTGGTCGCCGCCTTCGACCACCGGCACATCTTCATCGACCCCAGCCCCGACGCGGCCACCTCCTACGCGGAGCGCCGCCGCGTCTTCGAGCTGCCCCGTTCCAGCTGGGCCGACTACGACACCGATCTGATCTCCACCGGCGGCGGCGTCTTCCCGCGCACCGCCAAGGCGATCCCGATCAACGCCCACATCCGGGACGTCCTCGGTATCGAGGACAAGGTCGCCAAGATGACCCCGGCCGACCTGATGAAGGCCATCCTCAAGGCGCCGGTCGACCTGCTGTGGAACGGCGGCATCGGCACATACGTGAAGGCGTCGACCGAGTCGCACGCCGACGTCGGCGACAAGGCCAACGACGCGATCCGCGTCGACGGCGCCGACCTGCGCGTCCAGGTCGTCGGCGAGGGCGGCAACCTCGGCCTGACCCAGCTGGGCCGGATCGAGTTCGCGCAGAAGGGCGGACGGGTCAACACCGACGCCATCGACAACAGCGCGGGCGTGGACACCTCCGACCACGAGGTGAACATCAAGATCCTGCTCAACGGCCTGGTCACCGACGGGGACATGACCGTCAAGCAGCGCAACAAGCTGCTCGCCGAGATGACCGACGAGGTCGGCCGGCTCGTCCTGCGGAACAACTACGCGCAGAACACGGCGATCGCCAACGCCCTCGCCCAGTCCTCGGACATGCTCCACGCCCAGCAGCGCTTCATGCGCCACCTGGTCAGGGAGGGCCACCTCGACCGGGCGCTCGAATTCCTGCCCAGCGACCGGCAGATCCGTGAACGCCTCAACACCGGGCACGGCCTGACGGGTCCCGAGACGGCCGTCCTCCTCGCGTACACGAAGATCACCGTCGCCGAGGAGCTGCTGCACACCTCGCTGCCGGACGACCCGTACCTGCGCAAGCTGCTGCACACGTACTTCCCGGCCGCGCTGCACGAACGGTTCCCCGAGCATGTCGACAGCCACCCGCTGAGCCGTGAGATCGTCACGACCCTGCTGGTGAACGACACGGTCAACACGGGCGGTACGAGCTTCCTGCACCGGCTGCGCGAAGAGACCGGGGCCTCGCTGGAGGAGATCGTCCGGGCGCAGACCGCGTCCCGCGCGATCTTCGGCTCGGGTGCGGTGTGGGACGCGGTCGAGGGCCTGGACAACGCGGTCGACGCGGCCGTCCAGACCCGGATCCGGCTGCACTCCCGCCGTCTGGTCGAGCGCGGCACGCGCTGGCTGCTCAACAACCGGCCGCAGCCGCTGGAGCTGAGCGGGACCATCGCGTTCTTCTCCGAGGGCGTGCACCTGGTCTGGGGCGAGCTGCCCAAGCTGCTGCGCGGCGCGGACCTGGAGTGGTACCAGAAGATCTACGACGAGCTGACGGGCGGCGGGGTCCCGGAGGAGCTGGCCACGCGGGTCGCCGGCTTCTCCTCGGCCTTCCCGACGCTCGACATCGTCGCGGTCGCCGACCGGGTCGGCCGCACGCCGATGGAGGTCGCCGAGGTGTACTACGACCTCGCCGACCGGCTGCGCATCACCCAGCTCATGGACCGCATCATCGAGCTGCCGCGCGCGGACCGCTGGCAGTCCATGGCCCGCGCGGCGATCCGCGAGGACCTCTACGCCGCTCACGCCTCCCTCACCGCCGAGGTCCTCTCGGCGGGCAACGGCACCTCCACGCCGGAGCAGCGCTTCAAGCTGTGGGAGCAGAAGAACGCGGCACTGCTGGGCCGGGCGCGGACGACCCTGGAGGAGATCCAGAGCTCCGACGCGTTCGACCTCGCCAACCTGTCGGTCGCGATGCGGACCATGCGGACCCTGTTGCGCTCGCACTCCTAGCGGTACGGCGAAGGGGGCGCCCCGGCATCTGGGGCGCCCCCTTCCGCATGTGCCGCCGGGGCTACTCGGTGATCTCCCAGAGGGTCAGCTTGCCCTGCACCGTGGGGACTTCCCAGCTGTACTCGCCCGGGGTCATCCCGGTGATCTCGTACATGGCGAGGTTGCCCTGCTTGGTGACCGTGCAGAGCCTGACGCCCTTGTCGATCTCCGCCTCCTCGCCGAAGGCACCGGAGTCCAGGCTGGAGGGCAGCACGTCGGTTCCCGTGCCCTCGGCGCACTCCTGGGGCGTGGTGCCCGCGCTCTTACCCATCGTGGTGTCGAAGTACCAGTAGCTGTTGTCGAGGTACATGTCCTTCAGGGTGTCGACCATCTCGTCCTCGGTGTCGACCTCCGGCTTGTCGAAGTCGACGTTGACGTAGGCCGAGCCCGCGGGCGTGCGGAGCGTGAAGGACTTGCCTTCGAACACCACCGTGTACTGGGCGTTCGCGGGGATGGAGGGGGTCGCGCTCGGGTCTGTTCCGTCCCCTTCGCCGCCTTGGTCGCCGGAGCCGGAGTCCGCGTCGGTGGGGGACGGGCTCGGCGTCGAGGCCGTCTGGTCGCCGTCCTTGACGTCCTTGCCGTCGTTCTTGGTGCTGTCCTTGGGGGAGTCGCTCGCCGAGCTGTTGCTGTCGTCCTTCTCGCCCAGCACGTACACGGCCGCGGCCGCGCCGGAGCCGGCCACCAGGACGAGGGCCAGGGCGACCAGGGCCGCCTTCAGGCCGCGGCGGCTCTTCTTGGGTGGGGCCGGGGCCGGGGTGGGGGCGGGGCCCTGCGGGGTGAGGTTGTAGGTGTCGGGGGCCGGGGGCGGATAGCCGTAGCCGGGGGTCGGGGTCGGGGTCTGGCCCTGGGCCGGTGGGCCGAAGCCGGTCGGCGGCTGGGTCGGCGTCTGCTGGGGCACGCCCTGGGTGGTGCCCTGGGTGTACGTGTGGGCCTGGGCCGCCGGGTCGTGGTGCGGGGCCGCGGGAGGTGTCGGGGCGGTGGTCGGGGGAGCCGCAGGGGGCGTGACCGGGGGCGCGGCCGGCATCTGGGGTGCCGCCGTCTGGGGCGGGGCCTGGGCGGACTGCTCGCGGCGGGCGATCTCGGCGGTGAGCGGTGCCGGGAGCCAGCCGGTGAAGTCGCTGAGGCCCCGGCCCGCCGACTCCTGGCAGAGCGCGGCCAGTTCCTCCGTGCCGATGCGCTCGGCCGGGTCGGCGGTGAGGCAGCGCTCCAGCAGGGGGCGCAACCGGTCGTCGTACCCGTCGAGCCGGGGCGGGCGCTGGGAGGTGTTGGCGATCTGTGCGGCGATGGTGATGGCGCCGCCGTCGCCGTAGGGGTGGCGTCCGGTGGCGGCGACCGCGGCGATCAGGCCGAGCGAGAAGACGTCGGTGGCCGGGGTGACCTGCTCGCCGAGGGCGTGTTCCGGCGACATGTACTGCGGGGTGCCGATCAGGCCGCCGGACTGGGTCAGATGGGTGGCGTCGGCGGCGCGGGCGATACCGAAGTCGATGACGTACGGGCCCTGCGAGCCCAGCAGGATGTTGCTGGGCTTGAGGTCGCGGTGGATGACTCCGGCCGCGTGGATGGAGGTGAGGGCGCGGGCCGCGCAGCCGACGAGCTGGAAGACGGCGGGCAGGGGGAGCGGGCCGAAGGCGACCAGGGCGTTGTGCAGGGGGATGCCGGCGATGAACGCCGAGGCCAGCCAGGGCAGTTCGCCGCTGGTGTCGTGGTCGACGACCGGGACGATGTGGTAGCCCTGCACGCGGCGGGCGGCCTGGACCTCCTGCTCGAAGCGGCGGCGGAAGTCGGCGTCCTGGCCGTACTCGCGGCGGATGACCTTCAGGGCGACGGGCTGGCCGCCGCGGGTGTGCGACAGGTAGACCGTGCCCATGCCGCCCTCGCCGATGCGGGCCTGCAACTGGTAGCCGGCCGTCTCTCGTGGGTCCTGCGGTCCCAGAGGGCTCAGGATGTCGCCGGTGCTGGTGCTGATGGGAGCCTCCCCCGGTGCGGTGCCGAACTCCGGTGCCGGTGCGGGCACTTGGAGCGGTCCGAAGCTTATACGGCACTTATGACACTTGGGGTGGGTGTTGCGGTTCCCGGGGAAATGAGGGCGCCTCATGGCCCTGCCGAACGGGGCGCGTTGTCGGGTGCGGGTGAGTGGGGGCTTCTCGCGCAGTTCCCCGCGCCCCTGAAAAGCAGGGGCTGCGCCCCGTGCTTTTCACCCTGCAGCCCCGTCGCTTTCCAGGCCCGCGGCCATGGTCTTTCAGGCCCGCAGGGCCTGGTCTTTCGGGGGCGCGGGGCCTGGTCTTTCGGGGGCGCGGGGAACTGCGCGAGAAGCCCCACCGGGCCGGCAGCCGACAACGCAACCGAACCGGCGCTCGACTCACGGCTCCCGCCGCACCCGGCGCCGCCACTCCTCGTCCCGTACCGTGATCGGCGCCGTCGGCGGGAGGCGGCGGGCCGTCGGGGCCTCTGAGATGTGGGGGGCCGGGGCCGTCGGCGCCTCCGTCAGGGACAGCGTGCGGAAGGCGGTCTCGATGATGGTCACCGACGTGGCGACCGGGGTCGGCAGCCAGCCCGTGAAGTCGCGGACGTCCCGGCGGGCCGCCCCCGCGCAGTGCTCGGCCACGGCCGCCGCGGAGGGGCGGGTGGCCGGGTCGGCGGTGAGGCAGCGCCGGACGACGTCCACGAGAGGGCGGCCGATGCCGTCCAGCGCGGGCGGGGCGACGTCCGTGGCGGCGATGCGCGTGGCGATGGCCAGCGGGTTGCCGCGCCCGTACGGGTGGCTGCCGGTGGCGGCGACCGCGGCGATCAGGCCCAGCGCGAACACGTCGGACGCGGAGGTGACCCGGCGGCCGAGGGCGTGCTCGGGGGACATGTAGCGCGGGGTGCCGATCAGGCGTCCGGCGGTGGTCAGGGTCGCCGCGCCCGCCGCGCGGGCGATGCCGAAGTCGAGCAGCCACGGCCCGTCGGCGGCCAGCAGCAGGTTGGCGGGCTTGACGTCGCGGTGGATCACCCCGGCGGTGTGCACGGCGTCCAGCGCGTACGCGGCGCAGGCCAGCAGTTGCAGGACCGTGGCGACCGGCAGCGGGCCGTGGGTCTCCAGCGCCTGGTCGAGGGGGACACCCGGAACGTAGTGCGTGGCCAGCCAGGGGCGCTCCGCACCGGCGTCGTGGTCGACGATCGGCACCAGGTGGTAGCCGGAGACCCGGCGCCCGGCCGCCACCTCACGGGCGAACCGCTCACGGAAGGCGGGGCTGCTCGCGTACTCCGGTCGGACCAGTTTCAGCGCGACCGGCTGGCCGCCCCGGCTGCGGGAGAGATAGACGGTCCCCATGCCGCCCTCACCGATCCGGGCGTACAGCGGATACCCGGCGATCTCCCGCGGATCCTCCGTCCGCAGCGGCTCAGGTACCACCCCACGCATCGACCGCCCCCTCCGCTCAGCCCGTCCCCGGAGGGTATCGCGGCACGGACCGGCCGGAGGCGGGTGAGGCAACCCGCGCACCGCCGGGGACATCTACCCAAGTGGCCCTCAACCGCACCACGGTCTATAGAGGGTAGAAACAGTGATGAACGGAACGAACCGTACTGATGGGGTGAACGCGGACGTGGACCAGCGACCCGCCGTATCCGTCGTCGTGATCGTCTACAACGACGAGGCCAGGCTGCCCACGGCCGTCCGCTCGGTGCTGGAGCAGACGTTGCGCGGCGTCGAGGTCGTCATCGTCGACGACCACAGCACGGACGGCTCCTACGAGGTGGCCGCCCGCCTCGCCGCCGAACACCCGGACCGGGTGCGCGCGTACCGGCTGCCCGAGAACAGCGGCGGCTGCGGCGCGCCCCGCAACGCGGGCATCCGGGAGACCCGGGGTGAGTACGTCGTCTTCCTCGACAGCGACGACGTCCTGGAGCGCAACGCCTGCCGGAACTTCCTGGAGGCCGCCGAGAGCACCGGCGCCGACCTCGTCTCCGGTCTCTGCGTCCGTGTGCACGTGGACACCCGCAACCGGAAGGAGGTCCCGTGGTACCCGTGGCTGTACACCCGCACCCGTACCCTCGACTCCGTCTCCGAGCTGCCCGACCTGCTGGTCTACGACACCCTGTCCACCAACAAGTGCTACCGCCGGGACTTCCTGGTCGAGGGCGGGCTGCGGTTCCCGGTCGGCATCCACTACGAGGACCTCTTCTTCTCCGCCCAGGCGTACGCCGCCGCCCGCCGGATCGCCCTGATCCCCAACCGGGTCTACGACTGGAACGTGGTCGAGAAGGCGGAGTCCAAGTCGATCAGCAACCGGCGGGCCGAGATCGCCAACTTCGCGCACCGGATGGAGATCCACCGCCGGGTGGACCGGCTCCTCGCCGACCAGGGCATGACGGAGCTGAAGTTCCACAAGGACGTCAAGTTCCTCAAGCACGACCTGGTGCTGCACCTGCGTGACCTGCCCTTCCGGGACGCGGCCTACCGCCAGGAGTTCGCCGGGCTGGCCCGCGCCTATCTGGCGTCGATCGATCCGGCCGCGTACGACGAGGTCGAGCCCATCCACGCCGTCTGCGCGTATCTGCTGCGGAGGGGCGACTGGGACAACCTGCTGCCGGCCGTGGACACGCTCACCAACCGCGACAAGGTCTCCGCGCCCCTCGTCGAGCGCGACGGGCGGATCTACTGGTGCGCCGAGCACCTGGACGCTCCGGGGGAGGAGGGGGAGTCCGCCCGCCGGATCCTGGACGTCACCGACCTCGGCTACCACGCCCGGCCGGTCCGCAAGCTCTTCCTGCGCAACGAGCTGACGCGGTACGAGGAGTACGCGCCGGAGCGGGGTGCGAAGGCGGGGCCGGGCAAGGTTGGGGGCGGTGGTGTCCGGCTCGCCGGGCGCGTCACCAATCCGCTCGGGGTGATCCCGGTCGGCGCCCGGCTCTCCGCCGCGCTGGAGTTCTACGCCCGCCGCCCCGGCGTGCGCTTCCAGACCTTCCGGGTGCCGGTCGCCGATGTCCGGCACGAGGGTCGGTACCTCACCTGGCGGGCCGACGTCGACATCTCCAGGACGCTCCGCCCGCTGGGCGTCGTGGACGCCGTGTGGGACGTACGCCTCCACCTCGACGTCGACGGCGAGCGCACCACGAGCCGGCTGACGGCCGCCGAACCGGGGCTGACGGGCGGCGCGCTGCCGGTCCGGCCGCGGCTCACCCGACTGGTCGCCGACCGGGTCGAGCCGCAGATCTCCGTCCGCGGCCACCTCGCGTTCCGGCTGGTCCCCGACAAGAAGGCCAACGTCCTCGTCACCCGGGGACTTCGCGGCACACCCGGCAGACTCGCCAAGTCGGGCTACCGCAAGGCGAAGGCGCTGCGGAAGAGAGTCACCTCCGGGAGCGCCAAGATCCGCCTGTATCACGAGGTGTTCCTGCGCATGCCGAGGCAGCGGCGCCTGGTGGTGTTCGAGAGCCACCTCGGTCGGCAGTACAGCGACAGCCCCCGGGCGATCTACGAGGAGATGCGCCGCCAGGGTCTCGACTTCGAGGCGGTGTGGTCGTACACCGGCCGCCCCGAAGGGTTCCCGGCCGACGCCACCCTCGTGCGGCGCTGGTCGCTGCCGTATCTGCGGGCGCTGGCCCGCGCCGAGTTCTGGATCGACAACCAGAGCTTCCCGCTGAAGCTGACCAAGCGTCCCGGCACGACCTACCTCCAGACCTGGCACGGCTCCGCCCTCAAGCGGATGGGCTTCGACGAGCCCGGCTGGAAGCTCAAGACCCGCGCCGAGCAGGCCGAACAGCAGCGCACCCTCGACCGCTTCGACCACTTCCTGATCCGCTCGGAGCACGATGTGCGCACCCTCGCGAAGGCCTTCCGGCTGCGGGAGAAGGTGCTGCTGCGGGTGGGCTATCCGCGCAACGACGCCCTCGCGCGAGCCCGGGAGACGGCCCGCACGGACCGGGCGGACCGCACGGGCCGCACGGACCGGCGTGCGTCGCTCGCCGCCGAGTTGGGCATCCCGGAGATCTCGGCGATCCCGGCGGACAAGAAGATCCTGCTCTACGCCCCCACCTTCCGCCACCAGGGGCAGCGCCGCTTCACCCTCCCCTTCGACGTGGAGCGCTTCGCGGAGACCTTCGGCGACGAGTACGTGCTGCTCGTGCGCGCCCACTACCTCAACCACGTGGTGCTCCCGCCGTCGGTGCGGGGCCGGGTCGTCGACGTGTCCGACCACCACGACGTGACCCCCGTCCTCGCCCTCGCGGACGCGCTGATCACGGACTACTCGTCGGTGATGTTCGACTACGCGCTGCTGGACCGCCCGATGTTCTTCTTCACGTACGACTACGAGGAGTACGTCCACGAGGGCCGGGGCACCTACTTCGACCTCCTCGAACGCGCGCCGGGCCCGATCGTGCGCACGGAGGAGGAGCTGCACGCCGTACTGCGCGACTCCTCGCTGGAGGAGCAGACGCTCAAGTACGCCGCCGCGCGGGAGCGGTTCACGGCCGGCTTCGGCGAGTACGACAAGGGGACGGCGGCCCGCGACGTCGTCGACCAGTTCTTCTCCGAGTGGAGGCGCAAGTGACCGGGCGGGGCGAGGCAGGGGGCACCGGGGCGCGGGACGTCTTCCTGGTGTCCAACAGTGTCGACGAGACGGGCGGGGTGACCAGTTGGACCCACCACCTGGCCCGTCTCCTCACCGAGCGGGGCCACCGCGTCCACGTCATCGGGATCACCACCCCCGAGGACCCGCACCCGCTCGGTGAACTCCCTTACCCGACCACCCGGTTGTACGACGGCCAGCCGCCTCCTCCCGGCCGGGCGCGGGACGCGAGCATGCGGGAGAGGGCCGCCGTGCTGACCGGCCTGTTCCGGGCCGCGCGCCCCGGCGGGGTCGTCATCGTGACCCAGGTGTGGGCGATGGAGTGGGTGAGGCTCGCCGACACCGGCGGTCTGACCGTCATCGGGATGAGCCACGAGTCCTTCGAGACCTCGCGCCGCTCCTCACGCTTCCGGCGGGTGCTCACCTACTACCGCGACGTCGACCGCATGCTCGTCCTCACCCGCGAGGACGCCGACCTGTGGATCGGGCAGGGCCTCAACAACGCCTCGTACCTGCCCAACGCCGTGCCCTGGCTGCCGGACGAGCCGTCCCCGCGCACCGGGAAGGCCGTCGTCAGCATCGGCCGGCTCAGCGACGAGAAGGGGGTCGACATGCTCCTCGACACCTGGGCCGAGGTGGCGCCCCGGCACCCCGACTGGACGCTGCTGGTCTACGGCTCCGGCGAGGACGAGGAACTCCTCAGGAAGCAGTGCACGGCCCTCGGCCTGGACGACTCGGTGTCCTGGATGGGCCGTACGCACGACGTGCAGGGCGCTCTGCGCGGCGGCTCGGTCTTCGCGCTGTCCTCCCGGGGCGAGGGCTTCCCGCTCGCCCTGATGGAGGCCATGGCGATGGGGGTCCCCTGTGTCGCCTTCGACTGCGCGCCCGGCGTCCACGAGATCGTGCGCGACGGCGAGGACGGCCTGCTGGTCCGGCCCGGCAACACGGGTGAACTGGCCCGCAAGCTGGACCTGTTGATGACCGACAGAACCCTGCGGGACCGCATGGGCGACAAGGCGAGGCAGAACATCCGCCGCTACGGCACGGAGGAGATCGTGGACCGCTGGGAGGCCCTGTTCACCTTCCTGGAGAGGTGAACAGCAGCGTGCCCCCGCAGGGGCGCGGGGAACTGCGCGATCAACCACGACGCTCCCGCACCCGCCACCCACAGGCCCCGCCGAACTCGCAGGCGAAACCTACTTCTTCCCGCCGGTGAACCTCTCGTACTCCTTCAGCACCTCGTCCGTCGCCCCGTCCATGCGGAGCTCCCCCCGCTCCAGCCACAGCACCCGGTCGCACGTGTCCCGGATCGACTTGTTGTTGTGGCTGACGAGGAACACCGTCCCCGCGTGCTTCCGCAGCTCACGGATTCTGGCCTCGGACCGCTTCTGGAAGGAGCGGTCCCCGGTCGCCAGCGCCTCGTCGATCAGCAGCACGTCGTGGTCCTTGGCGGCGGCGATGGAGAACCGCAGCCGGGCCGCCATGCCGGAGGAGTACGTGCGCATGGGGAGCGTGATGAAGTCCCCCTTCTCGTTGATGCCCGAGAAGTCGACGATCTCCTCGTACCGCTCCATGACCTGCTCGCGGGACATGCCCATGGCGAGCCCGCCGAGGTGGACGTTCCGCTCGCCCGTGAGGTCGTTCATCAGGGCCGCGTTGACGCCGAGCAGGGACGGCTGGCCGTCGGTGTAGATGCGCCCGTTCTCCACGGGGAGGAGCCCGGCGACGGCCTTGAGCAGGGTGGACTTGCCGGAGCCGTTGGTCCCGATGAGCCCGATGGCCTCGCCCCGGTACGCGGTGAAGGACACGTTCCGCACGGCGTGCACCTTGCGCACGCCGGCCGCCTTCTCGGCCTTCTTGCGCCGCAGGATGCGGTTGAGCGCGGCGGTGGCGGTGCCGCGCCCGGCCCCCGTGCCGTTGACGCGGTAGACGATGTCGACGCCGTCGACGACGACGGTCGGCACGGGCTCGGGGACTGCGGTGCCGGTGCCGGCGGCCCGGTCGGCCTCGCGCCGGGTGCCGGGAAGGGTGGGGTCGATGATGGTGTCAGCCACGGCCGTACGTCTCCTCGGACTTCCAGAAGTAGATGAACCCGCCGACGCCCGCGAGGAGCGCCCAGCCCGCCGCGATCGCCCAGACGTGCGGCGGCAGTTGGCTTCCGTGGAAGCTGTCGATCAGCGCGAACCGCATGAGGTCGATGTAGACGGCGGCGGGGTTGCACTCCAGCAGCAGATGCACGAACGCCGGGATGTTCCGGTCGGCGAGCATGTGGTCGATGCTGAACATCACGCCCGAGGTGTACATCCAGGTGCGCAGCACGAACGGCATCAGCTGCGCGATGTCGGGGGTCTTGGCGCCGATCCGCGCCATCACCATCGCGACACCGGCGTTGAACACGAACTGCAGCGCCAGGGCGGGCACGATCAGCAGCCAGGACATGGCCACCGGTACGCCGAAGGCCAGCAGGATCACGACCAGCGCGGCCATCGAGAACAGCAGTTGCTGGAGCTGCTGGAGGCAGTACGACAGGGGCAGCGAGGCCCGGGGGAAGTGCAGGGCCCGCACCAGGCCGAGGCTGCCGGATATCGCCCGGGTGCCCGCCATGATCGAGCTCTGGGTGAAGGTCCACACGAACACGCCGGTCACGAGGAACGGTACGTAGTCCGGCACGCCCTTCTTGGTGCCCATGAGCAGGCCGAAGATCAGGTAGTAGACCGCCGCGTTCAGCAGGGGGTTCGCGATCTGCCAGACCTGGCCGAGCTTCGCCTGGCTGTACTGCGCGGTCAGCTTCGCCGTGGCGAAGGCGGTGATGAAGTGCCGCCGGGCCCACAGCTGCCGTACGTACGCGCCGAGCGAGGGGCGGGCCCCGCTGACGCTGAGGCCGTACCGCTCGGCGAGCTGGGCCGGGGTCTCGGCGGCGCGGGCGGTTCGGGAGGTGGCCGCCGTGGTCGGGGGCGGTGTGTCGAGGACCTGGCTCACATCCGCTGCTTTCGCTAGTGAGGTCGCTGGTGGGGGGCGTCCCGCGTACTCGGCCGCGCTGTCATGGCTTGGCTTCTCACGTCGCCCTTGCCCTGCTCTTACGTCGGGACGGGACCGTATCGTCGCAACGTGAGAGTAAGCCGATTCGACGTCGGAACGCAACCGTTTCGTCGTCACGGCCTATGCTGTGGGCCATGACGACGAACGCCGAACCCTCCGAGGGGCAGCCGCCACGGCCGCGCCGCCGGGCCCCCGCCGGGGCGGCCGTGCTCCGCGAGGACGTGACGGAGGCGATCCGGACGGCGGTCTTCGAGGAGCTGGCGGCCGTCGGCTACGCCCGGATGTCCATCGAGGGCATCGCGCGTCGCGCGGGCGTCGGCAAGACGGCGGTGTACCGCCGCTGGCGCTCCAAGCTGCACCTGGTGCTGGACCTGGTCTCGGCGGTCGCGGTCCAGGGCCTGCCGATGCCGGACACGGGTTCGCTGGAGGGCGACCTCCGGCTGCTCTACGAGGTCACGTCCCGCGCGCTGCGCCACCCGGTCGCCGGCCAGATCATCCCCGACCTCCAGGCCGAGGCCGCCCGCAACCCGGAGATCGCCGAGGCGATGCAGAAGGCGTTGCGGGAGGGTCAGCAGAGCGTGGCCACGGGGATCGTCGCGTCGGCGGTCGCCCGGGGCGAGATCCGGGCGGGCGTGGACGAGGACCTGGCGCTGGACGTGATCTCCGGCCCGCTGTACTGGCGCTCGGTGGTCGTGCGCGCGCCGAAGCTGCCGAAGGGGTATCTGGAGGGCCTGACGCGGGCCACGGCGGGGGCGTTGCGGGCGCTGTAGGGCGAGCCCGAGGCCCGCTGTTCCGGAGCTGAACGTTCCGTGGACGGGTGGCGTCCTAGTCACAGCCGCTCAGAAATGGGGTCGCCGTGACTCGCTCATGCTCCCGTGCTCGTTCCGTGCTCCTGGCCGCCGCGCTGATCGCGGGGACGGTGGGCACGGTGGGGATGACCGCCGCCTGTGACGGCGGGACGTCCGCCGCACCGAAGGGGCGAGCCTCGCCGCAGCCCACCACGGCACGGAACACCGTCATGTGGCAGGAGCCCGCCTCGTACGTCTACACCCTCACGTCGACCTCGCAGGCCCTGGCGGGGAGGTTCCGGGTGACGGTCAGGGACGGCGAGGTCACCAAGGCGGTCGGCCTCGACGAGGACAGTCGCCGGCTGCTGAGGGAGGGGCCCGGCAGCGTCCCCGGGATCGGTGACCTGATGGACATGCTGGAGAGGGCCTGGCAGGAGCAGGCGGACACGGCGGAGGTGGAGTACGCCGCCGACGGGCATCCCGCACGGATCACCCTGGACGTGGACGAGAACGCCATCGACGACGAGGCGGAGTACGTCATCAGCGGCTACGAGCCGGGCGCGGGCTGAGGCCGACGGTCAGCGGGCGGCTCGGGTCGCCAACTCCGTTGCCAGGTGGATGAGTTCCGGGGCGCGCAGCACCCGCTCCCCGAACCCGGGCAGCGGCACGTGCAGCGCCTCCAGCCAGCGCTCCGGGATCGTGTCGGCGCCGTACACCGCGCCCGCGAGGCCGCCGGTCACCGCCGCGACAGTGTCGGTGTCGCCGCCGAGGTCCACGGCCGCGCGTACGGCGTCCTCGTAGGAACCGGTCGTCCGGACGGCCCAGACGGCGGAGCCCAGACAGGGCCAGACCGCGCCGTTGAACTCCGTGGCCTGCGCGGGGTGCCAGTCGGGGGCGAGGACGACGTCGTACCGGGCGCGGTGGTCGGGGTGGAGTGCGGCGAGGGTGTCGGGGACGGCGGCGAGCGGGTCGCCGCCGGCCAGCGCGATCCGGACCAGCTCGTGGAAGGCGGCGGTGCCCTCCCAGGCGGCCGGGTCGCCGTGGGTGAGCGCGGACAGCCGCCGGGCCGCGTCCATGGTGCGGTCCCGGCCGTCCCTCGCGAAGTACACGGCCGAGGTGGCGGCCCGCATCAGCGCGCCGTTGCCTGCGGCCCGCAGGTTCACCTGGAAGTGGCGGGCGGCGGCGAGGTCCCAGGGGGCGCCGCCGGTCAGCACGTCCTCGGTCTGGATGCCGATGTCCTTGGGGCCGGACACCGCCCAGCGCTGGAACCGTCGGAAGATGTCGGGCAGTTCGAGTCCACCGTGCTCGACGAGCGACTCCCCGACGAGGACGGCCATCTGTGTGTCGTCGGTCGCCTCCCCCGGGTCCCAGCCCCCGCCGCCGCACATCTCCCCACCGTGCCCGGCCTTCGGGAACCGCGCGGAGAAGGCCCCCTCGGGCCCGAACTCGAACGGCGCGCCGAGCGCGTCCCCGACGGCGGAGCCGAGGACCGCGCCGAGGGCGCGCTGAGGGTCAACCGCGGCCAAGGGTGCCTGCCTTGAGGGTGGTGAGGAGGGCGTGGAGGGGGCGGGGGTGGTGGTGAAACGCCGCCAGCCGCACGGGTAGCCCTGTCTTCATGGCTGTTCTTTCGGCCAAGTCACTCCGGACCGAAGCCCGGCGCGTACCAGGCGAGGGTCTGCTCGCCGTTCTCGTCCCATTCGAGTTCGGCCAGGGGGTGATGACCGTCCTCGGTCGTGATCCGCTTCGCGGCGAGAGCGCCGTCGGGATGCCATCTGCGGGATTCGCCGACGGGGAATCCCGCACGCATGGTCCCTTCGGCGCGCAGGGTGCCGTCCTCGTACCACTGTCTGACCGGGCCGTCCACGATCCCGTCCCGGTAGGTCTCCAGGCTGACGAGCGCGCTGCCCTGGTACTCGACCACCTCGCCGGTGAACAGCTCGCCCTGGTAGAAGAGGCGTTCTCCGTCGTCGAAATCCACCTTGGGATCGTCGATGTCGATGCGGGGAAGGGTCATCAGGGAATCCAGTTCTCGGGGCCGGGGGGGTCCTTGAGATAGCGGCCGTGGCTGCTCGGCACCCCTTCCAACATATGGTTGCAGTTACCACAGAACGGCGCGCCTCGCGGGTAGAGCCCGGTCGCCTTGTCGGCCATGTACGGGAACTGAACCGAGGCCCGCATCTCCGCCAGTGCCGCCGGGCCGTCCGGGAGGCCTGCCTCCGTACGCGCCCACAGAAGCTGGTTCGCCGCCTTGACCTCCGCATGGCTGAGGATGGGGGCGTGATGCGGCGGGCTGCCGGCGATCTCGTCGTAGCGAGCCCGCAAGGTGGGGTGCAGCCGTGCGAGAGGAATGGACTCGGGCGGCCTGGGACCGTTGATGCCTTCGACGACATGCCCGGTGCGCAGGTCCATCACGGCACCCACGCACGCCCCGGTCTGTGCCCGAGGCCAGGTCTTGGCGTCCTTCGCCTGCAGATACACGTCGGCCCGGTCACGGGACAGGTCGTCCAGGTAGTCGGCGACCGGGCGTCCGTTCACCTCGGTGATGAGTCCGTCCTGTCGCGTCACCTGGGTGTCGTCCAGCGTGGCGAGGAGCTTCTCGCCCGCGCCGGGCGGCGGCACCACGCCGTCACCACCCGGGAGATCGGTGATGTGGTCGACGGGCGGTGACGCCGGGGGATCCGGTCGGTGGTTCACGTCGGAATCCGGGTGTGATCCGTCGACGTGGTCGCCCTGGCCCGAAGGAGCACCCTCGCCGTGACCACCAGCGGGTGTCTCTCCACGCCCGCCTGAGGGAGTTTCGTGGTGACCGCCGCTCGATGTCTCGCCGTGCCCGTGGCCACCGCCGGCCTGGCCGTCGCCTCCCCGTGAGCCGCCGCTGCCCGGCGTCTCATGACTCCCCGCAGGCCCCCGGCCCAGGTCATCGGCCCGCCCGCCCGGCAGGTTCTCCGCACGTCCGCCCGGCAGGCCGTTGTCGCTCACCCGCCCGGTACCGCCCAGGTCGTCCCCGACGCGCCCCACAGCCCCCGTGCCGCCGTCGCCGACGCGGGCGCCCGCGCCCACCAGCTCCGGCTCGGGCCGGGAGACATCGGCGCCGCGCTCGGCCGCCGTCCCCTCGTGCCTGATGGCGTCCAGGGACTCGCGGACCGTGCCGTCGGCGTTGTGGACGACGAGGGTCTTGGTGTCGAGGTAGACGACCTCGCCCTGGGGCGTCTCCATGCGGACGCTGTTCTCGGGGGTGAGGCCGGCCGGGAGGTCGTCGGCGATGTTCGGCACGTCGGCGATCTGGTACGTGCCCTCGCCGAGCCTGATGTGCGTGCCGTCGGTGATGCCGCGCAGGCTCGCCATGACGTCGCCGATCTTCACCGCCGTCGCGCCGACGCCCTTGGTGAGGTACGTCATCGGGTCGACGATCCGCCCCGCCTTGCCCGCGAAGGAGATCGCCTTGGCGATGGCGCCCGCCTTGCCCGCGCCGGAGACCGCGCCGCCCGCGCCGCCCGTGAAGATGGTGGTCAGCACGTTGAAGGTGACCGCGCCGGCCGCCCGGGAGGGGTTCTTGCCCCACTCGTCGTACGCGATCAGCGCCTTGCCGGTCTCCACGACGGCCGTCCGGGAGTCACGCAGCCAGGACGGCAGTTTGTCGTCGGGGGCCAGCCAGTACGCGGTGCCCACCACCGGTACGGCCGTGATGAGGATGCCGGTGGCGAGCTTGCCGAGGCCGACCCACGCCTGTCCGGCCGCGTCCCAGCCGCTGAACCCGACCAGCGTGCCCAGGCCCTTGATCGTGCCCCACACACCGTCCACGACGAAGCCGACCGCGAAGTCCCAGACGTGCTCGTGGACGTAGTACCAGGGGTTGGACTCCTCGACCGGGTCACCCCAGGGCAGACCACCGGCGTTGTTCAGGTCCTCGCCCCGGTAGCCGTACATGTTCTCTTTGTTGGAGCCGTCGTTGACGACGAGCGCCTGGCCGCCGACCAGCGCGACGATCTTGTTGTAGCAGTCGCGTTCGGCGGCCTGGAACGCGGCGTAGGCGGCGTTGATGTCCGAGCGGCGGTTGTTGTTCTCCTCGACGAGGTCGCCGTCGGCGCGCCACTCGTCGTCGCCCTCGATCTTCGCGCGGAACGCGATCGCGTCCCGGCGCAGCTGGTCGAACTTCTGCTTGAGCGGCCCGACGGCGGCGGCGTACGTGTCCAGCGCCGAGGCCACGGTCTCCAGCTCGGTGGCGAACTCCTCGCCCTTCGTCGCCACCGGCGCGGTCGTCGCGAACAGCGCCTCCGCCTCCGGCGCCTTGTAGTACGCGGAGAGGCCGCCGAAGCGGGTGTGGATCGCCGAGCCCGAGTCCTTCAGGGAGGTGCCGGCCGAGCGGACGCCCGCGATGCCCAGGTCCAGCTGCTCCAGATCGCCGGTGAACTCGGGGACCTCCTCCGGGATGACGGGGATGTCGTCGCTCACTTCGGCCCCTGCCCGCCGTTCCCGTCGACACCCGGCGGTGGCGGTACGACGGTCGCCTTGAGGGCGTTGGCCTGGTGCGTGGCGGCCATGTCCAGGTCGCCGGTGACGTAGGCGTTGGTGGCGTCGGCCGCGCCCTGCACGGAGTCGATGGTCCGCTGCGCCATGTACGCCAGCTTCTGCTGCCGCTCCTGGAGGTACTGGCTCAGCGCCGCCGCGACCGGTCCGACCGGCACCCGGGGCGTGCCCGCGGCCACCGGACCGACCATGGGGCCGCTGAACTGCCCGCCCGGTACGGCCGTTCCGGCGGACTCGGCCGCGCTCGCCATGTTCGTCACCAGTGAGTTGGCGGCCTTCTCCAGGCCACCGGCCGCCTCACCGGTCGATTTCAGCGTGGTCTGCACGTTGATCGGTCGATGTCCCAAGCCGGCACCGTCGCTACCCCCGTAACGCCCTGCCGGACACGTCGTACGTACGTCGTTCGCCGAGGAGTTCCTCGTCGCCGCCGAGCAACTCCTCGGCGGCTTCCCCTAGTACACACGAGCAAACGGCACCGGACAGTTCCCGCTTCACGTCGATTCCGTCATAGCAGGCGCTGCTGCCGCTCCGTCCGCCGCGTCCATCCCGCCCACGCCGATGAGATCATGTCCTCGACGCCGTACCGCGCCTTCCAGCCCAGCTCGCCGGCGATCCGGTCCGCCGAGGCGACCACGCGCGCGGGGTCGCCGGGCCGCCGGTCGACGACCACCGGCGGCAGGTCGTGACCGGTGAGCGCGTTGATCCGGTCGATCATCTCGCGCACCGAAACGCCCTCCCCGCGGCCGATGTTGAGGGTGAGATCCGTGCCCGGCGCCTCGCGCAGCCGCCGCGCGGTCGCCACATGGGCCTCCGCGAGGTCGACGACATGGATGTAGTCGCGGACGCAGGTCCCGTCGGGGGTCGGGTAGTCGGCGCCGAAGATCAGTGGCGGGGCGCCCTCGGAGAGCTTCTCGAAGACCATCGGGACGAGGTTGAAGACGCCGGTGTCGGCCAGTTCGGGGGTGGCCGCGCCGGCCACGTTGAAGTAGCGCAGGGAGGCCGTCGACAGGCCCGTCGCCCGGCCCGTGGCCCGGACCAGCCACTCGCCGACCAGCTTGCTCTCGCCGTACGGGCTCATCGGCGCGCACGGCGTCTCCTCGGTGACGAGGTCCCCGTCCCGCGCTGCGGACGGCATGCCGTACACGGCGGCGGAGGACGAGAAGACGAAGGACGCGACCCCGGCGTCCGTGACGGCCGAGAGCAGGGTGCGCAGGCCCTCGACGTTCTCCCGGTAGTAGTGCAGCGGCAGGTCGACGGACTCGCCGACCTGCTTCTTCGCCGCCAGGTGGACGACGCCGGTGATGTGCCGGTCCCGGATCACCCCGGCCAGCCGCTCCCCGTCGAGGGTGGAGCCGATCTCCAACGGGACGCCGTCGGGCACCCGTTCGGCGGCGCCGGTGGACAGGTCGTCGTAGACGACGGCGTCCTCGCCCGCGTCGAGCATCGCGCGCACCACGTGCGCCCCGATGTATCCGGCGCCACCGGTGATCAGCCAGGTCATGGACGACCGTCCCCTCGTAGTCAAGACGATGTTGCTGGTGGAATCGCGTCGGCGCTCAGTGAAGCAGGCGGGTGAGGCGACGGCGGACGACCTCGGTCAAACCTCGCCAACCGGGCGCGAGTCGTACCGCGAGCGCCCCCGCGTGGGTCGCGTACGGCTGCACCAGGAGCACCCCGTGGCGCACGCTCGGCAGTGCGCTCCGGCGCAGCAGCCCGGCGCCCGCGAGGGCGTGCGCGGTGGTCTCGCGGCGGCTGCCGTCCGCGAACCGGAGGCGGAGCCGCAGGTCCCAGGTGCCGTTGCCCAACGCGGCCAGATCCAGCGGCACTTCCGCCGTCCAGCTGTCGACGTCCGACGCGTCCGGCCCGCTGTCGCCCTCCACCTCGGCCAGCAGGGGCGCCGTGCAGGTGAAGCCGACCCGTCCGTCGGTCCGTTCGGTGAACTCCGCCTCCACGGTCCGGGGCCCCGCCTCCGCCATCCGCCCGTACAGCTCGTGGAGCCGCAGCCGGAGCACCGTCCCCCGTGCGCGGGGCCGCAGTTCGGCGTCGACGGCGGCGGGCAGCAGTTCCACGGGGCGGACCAGGAGATGGTCCAGCTCCACCTGCGGCAGATCGGCGGACCAGACGGGCGTGCCGTCGCCCGCGCGCGCGTAGGGCGGGGTCAGCCGGGCGGGGCGGGCGGACATCTCCTTGAGGCGGGGCAGGTCGCGCGGCTCCTCGGCGGCGAGGATCACCCGGGCGACGACCCGGCCGGGCGCGGGCGCCGGCGCGAAGTCGGCCTCGTCGAAGGTGGCCAGGTACGCGCGCGTGAGCGTCCACCACTCGCGCCGGTACTCCGCGCCGCGCAGGTCCAGCTCGCGGGCGTACATCCGCAGGGAGTGGTCGAGGAAGCGGGTCCGGGCGGCCCGGGCCGGGCCCTTCTCGCCGGCGCCCAGCAGGATGTCGTACGACAGCCGGTCGGCGTCGAGGCGGGCCCGCCAGTTGGCGATGTCGGAGCGGTCCAGGGAGATGGACAGCCGGGCCGCCGAGCGGCGCACGTGCCAGACGTACACCGGGTCGGGGACGAGCGCGACGCGCGGCGCTGCGGCCAGGACACGCGCGCCGAACACGAAGTCCTCGTAGGGGAAGCGGCCCTCGGGGAACCGGATGACGCGCTCGCGCAGGAAGGAGGTGCGGTAGAGCTTGTTGACGCAGAGGGTGTCCTGGACCAGGCGTGCGCGCTGGGAGGAGTGCTCCACCAGCGTGCGCCGGGCGTACAGCTCCGGCTGCCAGGGGGTCTCCCGGCCCGACGGCAGCTCCCTGCGCACGCACAGCCCCGACGCGACCGGCGCGTCGTGCTCCAGGGCCGCCGCCAGCAGCGCGTCCACGGCACCGGGCGGCAGGACGTCGTCGCTGTCCAGGAACATCACGTACGGCGCTGTCGCGACGTCCAGGCCGGTGTTGCGCGGCGTGCCGCAGCCGCCGCTGTTGGCCGTGCGCCGGACCACCCGCAGCCGGGGCTCGTCCTCGGCGAGCCGCTCCAGCAGCTCCGCGCTGCCGTCCGTCGAGCAGTCGTCGACGGCGATCACCTCACGGACGGCCGGCCCCTGTGTGAGGGCCGAGCGCACGGCGTCCGCCACCTGGGCCGCGTCGTCGTAGCCGATGACGACGACGGAGACCTGCGCCTGCTGAAGAGCCATGGTTGCCCCGCACCTGTGAGAGGTATGTGTGCAAATCTTCCCTTACGGGAGGCTTCGCGGCCCCGTGGGGAAGATGGCGGGCGGGAGGCTGGGGTTCCGTATGCAGGTGTCGGATTCCGTCGGCGAACCGACGGTCACCCGGCGGGCTCCGCGAGTGCCGCGTCGTCCAGGGCGGCCGTCAGGTGGTCCAGGCGGTCGCGCAGATCGCGGATCTCGTCGATGTCCAGGCTGGTCGCGGAGACGATCCGGCGGGGCACGGCCAGAGCGCGTTCCCGCAGGGCAGCGCCCTCCTCGGTCGGTCGCACCACCACCGAGCGCTCGTCGCGC
The DNA here is from genome assembly GCF_055575575.1 of Streptomyces sp. NPDC034049. NCBI lineage: Bacteria > Bacillati > Actinomycetota > Actinomycetes > Kitasatosporales > Streptomycetaceae > Streptomyces > Streptomyces sp. NPDC034049. The sequence goes on along the minus strand of NZ_JBVISJ010000008.1, from coordinate 396,188 downwards.
GCGCTGCGCTCGCGCCGGACGAGACCGGCCGCCTCCAGACGCTTGAGCAGTGGCGAGAGGGTCCCGGAGTCGAGGCGCAGGTGCTCGCCCAGCTTCTTCACGGGCAGCTCGCCCTGCTCCCACAGAACGAGCATCACCAGATACTGCGGATAGGTGATCCCCAGGTCCTTGAGGACCACGCGGTAGGCGCCGTTGAAGGCGCGCGAGGCGGCGTGCAGGGAGAAGCAGATCTGCCGGTCGAGACGGAGGAAGTCCTCCTCGGAGACCTGCCCGGAGATCTCCGTGGAGGTCCCTTCGGGCATGGGGGCGGGGCTCGTGGTCATGACTCCAGGGTAACTCCTGTCCACCATTTAGTTGTGGGCAATTGAATTGTGTGCTCTACTGGAGTCCGTGAACGGCGGTCGGACCGGACCGCCGGACGTGAGATGACCTGTGAAAGGGATGGTTCTCCCATGGACGCGCTCTACACCGCTGTCGCCACCGCCACCCACGGCCGCGATGGTCGCGCCGTCACCAACGACGGCAAGCTCGACCTCGACCTGGCCCTCCCGGTGGAGCTCGGCGGCAACGGCCAGGGCACCAACCCGGAGCAGCTCTTCGCCGCCGGCTACGCGGCCTGTTTCGCCAGCGCCCTCGGCCTCGTCGGCCGCGCCGCCAAGGTCGACGTCAGCGACGCCGCCGTGACCGCCGAGGTCGGCATAGGCAAGGAGGGCGAGGGCTTCGCCCTGAAGGCCACCCTCCGCGTCGAGCTGCCCGACACCGTCGACGAGGCCACCGGCCGCAAGCTCGTCGAGCAGGCCCACCAGGTCTGCCCCTACTCCAACGCCACTCGCGGCAACATGCCGGTCGAGCTGGTCGTCGAGTAGTCGAGTAGTCGTCTCCCACGCGGCCCCGCCGCCCGCGTGCGACGTCCCCCGGATGTCGCTGACACCCCCCGCTGCCGCGCGGATCGCTCCGTGCCACTCCCCCTACGGAGCGATCCGCGCCAGCACCTCCCCGGTCCGTGGGCTCCAGTCCACGACCACCGCCTCCTCCGGCACCTTCTGCCGCCGGGAGAGCACCAGCCACCGCACCCCGTACCGCCGCGCGACGGCCGCACGCTCCTCCCGCGTCGACGCCGGATCCAGGTACGCCCGCACCTCCGCGTGCCGCCGCACCCGCTCACCCTCCGCCAGCGCCGGATCGGGCCAGGTCGGCGCCGCCATGTTCACCCCGTACCCGGGGAGCGCGCGGGCCGCCGCGTACCCGTCGGTGATCAGCACCTCGCCCGCCCGCACATGCCGCGCCGCCCAGTCGTACGAAGGCCAGCGCGGCGGCTGTGCGAAGCCGACGGGGTCCAGTGCCCGGGGCACCACGGCGCCCGCCTGGACGGTCAGAAAGCCGACGCAGGCACCGACGGCGGCGGCCCCGCCCAGGAGCCGCCGGGCCCACCCCCACGGCCGGGGCGCCGCCAGCTCCACCGCCAGGGCGACCTGCGCCGGCACCGCCGCGAGCGCCAGCACCCGCCCGTACGTGTAGTGCCCGCTGACCCAGCCGTACGCCATCGTCAGACACTCCGCCGCGCACATCAGCACCAGCGGGTCACGTGGCGACCGGCGCGCCCGCGCCCACAGCGCCGGCAGCCCGAGCAGCGCCAGCCAGAGGTTGCCCGCCGCGCTCTCGTACAGCAGGCGGTGGACCCCGTCCAGGCCGGCGTGCCCGGCCAGCGACAGGACGGCGTAGTACGGCCAGCCAAGCGCCACCGCCAGGCCGGCGGCGCCCGCCGCCGCCCACCGGGCCGTCGCCGGCCGCGACCAGCCGTCCTGCCGGGCCGCCACGATCGCCGCGGCCCCGGCCAGCGCGGCCACCGCCGTGATCGGATGCACCAGCAGGATCAGCCCGTACAGCACCCCGAGCGCCGCGTACGCCCAGACGCCGGCCAGACCGCCCGGCCCGACGTACCGCACCCGCCCGGCGGAATGGCCGCCACGCGCGCGCGTCCCCGTCCACGCCCAGGCCCAGAACGTCAGCCCCGTGGCGAACGCCGAGGGGTAACCGAGGTTCAAGGTCAGCGACATCAGCCCGAGGAAGCCGCTCCACAGGATCCGCTCGGTGCCCCACAGCAGCGTCATGAACAGCACCGCGAGGACCGGCGCCCACGGCCGGGGCGTCAGCACGCGCACGAAACGGCCGATCCCGGTGAGCAGCACCAGCAGGTTCACCGGCCCCGCCAGCCTCACCAGGGACCAACCGCTCAGCCCGGTCAGCCGCGCGAGCACGCCCTGCGCGACGGTGTACGGGGAGTAGTACGGGCTGCCCGCGCCCGGCAGATCGGCGGTCGGGTGGGCCGGGTGCAACAGGTCCCAGCGCAGCCGCTCGACGACCGCCGCGTGCTGACCGGCGTCGCAGCACAGGGGCACGCGCCAGTACGCCCACGTCATGACCAGCCAGAACAGCGCGCCCACGACGACGTACGGGGTCGGCCGCCGGGACAGCCAGGTGCGGCCGCCGCGCAGCGCGGTGGCCCCGAGCGCGCCACGCAGACGGCGCCGGACCGGCCACTCCGCACCGGGATCGAGAGGATTATGGGCTGTATCGGGCATTTGCCGTGTATTCCCGGTAGCGCCGGGAGGGTCAACGGCTCAGCTCGCGGTCACCACATCGAGTGAGTCGTGAGGGGTGGTGATCCGCTCCAGCAGCAGGGGCAGCCCCAGCACCGGCAGCAGCCACGCCACGACGATCAGCCGGTCGCCCCAGATGGTGATGTCCGGATGCGCCGCTTGGTTGAGGACACCCGTGCACGCGGCGGCGAGCACGAACCAGCCGAACACCGGCCGCTGCCGCAGCGCGCCCCACGCGCCCGCCACCAGGGCGGCGAGGAACAGCGGCCGGGTCAGCTGCCGACGCCCCCACTCCGCCCAGAAGTTCGCCTCCAGACGCAGGAACTCCGGCCACGGGGCGGTCCGATCGGGGCGCGTGAAGTGATCGGTGAGCAGGTCCTGGAGGCTCTCCGTGGACGTCGGGTGGCGCAGCAGCGCCGCGAGCGCCGGAGTGCCCACCACCGCGCACGCGGACACGGCCCCGACCGCCAGGACCCACGGCTCGACCGCCCGCGCCCGCACCCGCGCCCACATCTCGAACGGCTCGCGCCCCGGTCGTTCACCACCGCGTGCGCGCCGCCCGCCACCGAGCCCGAGCCGCGCGGCGACCACCGCACACGCCCCCGCCAGGCACACCCCCAGGAACAGCGCCTGCGAGTGCTTCACCGTGAACAGCGCCGACAGGGAACCGGCGACCAGCAGCACGCCCGCCCGCACCCGGCCCTCCCCGGCCAGGGCGCATCCCCAGAGCGCCGTCAGTGTCAGGGCCAGCAGTACGCCCTCGGTCATGGGCCGCATCGCGGTCGCGCCGCAGGGGAGCACATGGAAGAGCGCCTGGCCGGTGAGGGCGAGGGGGACCGGCGCGCGGACGGCACGCAGGACGACGTGGGCCAGGACGCCCCCGGCCGCCGTGATCAGCACGCTCGCCAGCCACACGCCCCACAGGACCCCGAACACCGCGACGAACGGCGCCAGCAGCACCGGGTATCCGGGCCGCGCCTCGAAGATCCGCAGGAACCGCTCCGAGGCGAACGGCGCGACCGGGACGCCCGACTGCCCGGCCGCCAGCCGCCGGTCCACCTCCCGCCACAGCTCGCGCCGGCACTCCCGCGCGACCCGCGCGGCCGGGCTCGGCTCCCGGAACCGCACCACGTCCACACGGTGCTTCCGCTCGGCCGCCGCCCGGCTCCCGCAGTAGTGGTCGATGGTCCCGGCGGCCGACTCCCGCACGCCCGCGCCGCCGAGCGCGAGGGCGTACGAGACGTAGTTCCTGGTGTCGGGAGTGGCGCGCCCGGTGACGCCCGCCAGCTGGAACAGCGCGAAGACGACGGCGAGCAGCAGCACCCACGCCCGCGCGCGCGTCGCGAGGACCCACGCCCGCCCGCCGGCCGTGGGCGCCCTCATGAGGACGACGGGAAGGCGGCGGCCGCCCGCGAGCCGGCCGCCCGGAGCGCGGGCACCGCCCCCGCCGGCTCACCCAGCATCAGGGTCCGCACGACCCGCTCGGACGCCCGCCCGTCGTCGAACTCGCAGTACCGCTCCCGGAACCCCGCCCGCAGCCGCGCCGACTCCCGGTCCCGCCACTGCCCGGAGTCGAACAGCCAGGCGAGCTCCCGGTAGGAACGGGAGACATGGCCGGGCGGGTCGGCGACCAGGTCGACGTACAGGCCCCGGCTAGCGGCGAAGGCGTCCACGTCGTCGGCGTGGACGACGATCGGGCGGTCCAGGTTGGCGTAGTCGACCATCAGGGCCGAGTAGTCCGTGACCAGGACGTCGGAGGCCAGCATCAGCTCCTCCACGTGCGGCTCGTCGGTGGCGTCCACCACGACACCCCGCCGGTGCAGCTCGGCGAGCCCGTACCCGCGCGCCGGGCCGTCCGCGAGCGACGGATGCAGCCGGACCACGAGGGTGAGCGCCTCGCCGAGGCTGCGCCGCAGGTCGGCGGCGAAGCGGGCGAGGTCGAAACGCTCGACATGGCCGCCGCGCCGGTAGTCACGGGGGGTGGGCGCGTACAGCACGACCGTGTGCCCGGCCGGGACGCCCAGCCGCTCACGGACCGCCGCGCCGCCGCCCGGACCGGCGTTCACGAGGACGTCGTTGCGCGGACTGCCGGTGCGCAGCGAGGTGAAACCGCTCGGGTACGCCCTGCTCCACACCAGCTCGGAGTGGCGGTTGGCGACGAGGCTGTGGTCCCAGCGGTCGGCCCCCCGCAGCAGCCCCGGCACGTCCACGCCGAGCCGGGCACCCGGCTTGTGCAGCAGGTCGGCGCCCATGAACTTCAGCGGGGTCCCCTGATGGGTGTGGACGTGCACACTGCCCGGCCGCTTGGTGAGGGCGCCGGGCCAGTCGGCGTTGCCGACGAAGTACGTCGCCCGCGCGGCCAGCCGCAGATACTCGGGCGAGCCCGGCGTCACATGCTCCACGCCCGGCGGCAGCGCCGCCACGCGCTCCGGACGCACCACCCACACGCCCCTGATGTGCGGCGCGAACTCACGGGCGGCCTGGTACACGGCCGCCGGGTCCCCCAGCACCCCGCCATGGGAGAACGCCGAGTACAGGGCCAGGTGCGGGTCCAGCGGCAGCCGCTCGTGGGCCAGCGACCAGCCCCGGCCGATCCACTCGGCGCCGGCCGCCCGCAGCCGCTCCCCGCGCACACCGAGGGCGGTTCGGGCGCGGGCCGCCCACCGCCGGGCACGGTAGGCGGCCCAGCCGCCCTCCAGCACCGGGTGCGCGGGGGCCGGCGGCGCGTCGTCCGACCGGTGCTTGCGGTACAGCCCCGCCGCCCGGCGGAAGAACTCGGCCCGGTCGCCGGGCGGCACCCGGTCCGGCGCGGCGAGGACGTCCAGGCAGTGGCCCGCCATCGCGTTCCGTACCCGGGGGCGCCAACTCGCCAGTTCGGGCCGGGAGTTCAGATGGGCGAAGACCCGCTCCCACTGGTCGAGCACGTCGAAGTGACCCCGTCCGGTGGTGGACAGGAGGGTGCCCCGCGGCCGCTGCCGGCAGGACACACAGATCCGGTCCAGCGTGGCGATCCGCCCGGCGCCGAGCAGCACCGGGAACGTCCAGGCCGTGTCCTCGTAGTGGCCCGGCGGGAACCGGAAGCCGTGCGCCTCCAGGAACTCCCGCCGGTACGCCTTGTTCCACACGACCGTCGGCAGGTCGAGGATCTCCGGGTGCTCCGCGAGCGTGAAGGTCCCCTCGCCCACCGCGCGAAGCAGGTGCGCGCGGGCGTCGCGGCGCGTCTCGCCCCACCAGTACGCGCGGACGTGGTCGAAGACCAGCACATCGGGGTCCCCGGCCTCGTCCAGCCGGTCCGCCAGCGCGCGCAGGGCGCCCTGCGCGAGCGTGTCGTCGCCGTCGAGGAAGAGGACGAAGTCGCCCGTGGCGTAGGGCAGTCCGGCGTTGCGGGCACGGCCCGGACCCACGTTCGCGGGCAGGTGCAGCACGCGCACCCGCGCGTCGCGGGCGGCGTACGCGTCGAGGATCTCGCCGCCGCCGTCCGGCGAGCAGTCGTCGACGGCGATCAGCTCCACGTCCCCGTACGACTGCTCCAGGACCGAGTCGAGACACTCGCGCAGCTGCCCCCGGACCTCGAAGACGGGGACGACGACACTGAAACGGGGCATGTCCTCAGCTCCTGACGAGGGTCGCGGCGGTCGGAGTCGGAGTCGGAGTCGGAGTCGGCGCCGGGGCCTGAGCCGGGGCCGACGCCGGCGCCGGTGCGCGCTCGGCGAGCGGCACGACCGGCGGCAGCGCCTCCGGCCGCTCGCCGAGGAACACCCGCCGTACCACCCGCTCCGCCGCACGCCCGTCGTCGAACTGGCAGAACCGCTCCCGGAAGGCGGCCCGCAGCGCGTCGGCCTCCACGTCCGCGTACGAGCCGTCCCGGAACAGGTCCGCCAACTCCCGCTCGGTGCGCGCCACATGACCGGGTGGCGCGGCCGGCAGAGCGAGGCAGACGCCCCGGGTCTCCCGGAACGCCTCCCAGTCGTCCGCGAGGATCACCACGGGCCGGTCGAGGTGGGCGTAGTCGAACATCAGGGACGCGTAGTCGGTGATCAGCGCGTCGGCGGCGAGGCAGACCTCCTCGGCATAAGGGTGCGCGGTGACGTCGATGATCCGCCCGCCGCTCCCGCGAGGGGTGGTGGCGGCGGAGCGGTGGGGCGCCCGCAGCAGCACCACGAACTCCTCTCCCACCGCCTCGCAGAACGCCTCCAGGTCCAGCCGGGCCCCGCGCCCAGCGGCGTGGGCGCGGTGGGTGGGGGCATGGAGGACGGCCTTCACGCCCTCGGGGATACCCAGCGCGCGCCGGGCGCGCGCCACGTCGTCGGCCGTGGCCGCGCAGAGGACGTCGTTGCGCGGAGAGCCGTACTCCAGGTGCGCGTACCTGCCGGGGAAGGCCCGCTCCCAGGTCTCGGTGGTGTGCCGGTTCGAGGAGAGGACGAAGTCCCAGCGGTCCACGTGCCCGAGGAGCGCCTTCGCGCCGGCGGGACCGTCCACCCCGGCGGCCACCATCGGATACGCGGACCGGTCCAGGCCCGTCGCCTTCAGCGGGGTGCCGGGCGCGATCCGGAGGTGGACACTGCCGGGACGCTTGACGAGGGTGTCGGTGAGGGCGCCGTCGTCGACGACGTACGCGGCGCGGGCCAGCAGCCGCCCGGCCCGCGCACTCCCAAGCACGGCGTGCTCGACGCCCCGGGGGACCCGGTCCACCGCGTCGGCCGCGACGAGGAACACCGAGCGGACCCGCGGGGCGAGTTCGCGGACCTTCGCCTCCACGGCGACCAGGTCGCCGCCGACGCCCCGGCCCGGGTGCGCGCGGTACACGGCGAGGTTCCGGTCCAGCGGCAGACGGCGCTGGACGGCGTTCAGGGCGCGGGCCAGGGGCGTACGGGGGCGGAGGAGCGCCGCCGGCGCTCCGGAGGCGGCTCGGTGGGCGGCGTGCAGGACCCGGAGCCCGGCGTACGAGCCGCGCGCCAGCAGCCGGTGCTGGAGTCCGAGGCGCCCGGCGGGCGGGCGGAAGCCGGCCGGGCGGTGGAGGCCGTAGAGGTGGGTGGCGCGGCGGAAGAAGGCGCGGCGGTGGTGGGCGGGCAGCCGCTCCGGGTGGGCGAGAGCGCGCAGCACGATCGCGAACAGCCGCCCGAACAGCGCCTCCGACAGCCCCTGTCCGGCCGCCGCCCGGGCGAGCACCAGCTCCACCTGGTCGAGGAGTTCCAGGTGGTGGTCGCCGGGCGCGTACAGCCGGCTGCCCTGCCGGCGCAGCAGATGACGCACACCGACCGTGTCCGGCAGCTCGGCCGTACGGTCGGCGGCCAGGGCGACCAGGCCGTTCCAGCCGAGGTCGGTGAAATGGCCGATGGGGAAGGTGAGTTGACGCTCGCCGAGGAAGTCCCGGCGGTAGGCCGCGCTCCACGCGGGGGCGTCCGGACCGGCCGGGCGCACGACGGTGGTGCCGCCCTCCCACCAGTGCGCCCGCTCGTGCGCGAAGTACAGGACGTCCGGGTCGTTCGTCTCGTCCAGCCGGTCCGCGATCGCCCGCAGCGCGCCCGGCGCGAGTGTGTCGTCCCCGTCCAGGAACAGCACGTACGACCCGTGCGCGGCCGCGAGTCCCGCGTTGCGGGCGGCGCTCAGCCCGCCCGCCGGCGGTGACTCGACCGGGGCGACGCGGGTGTCCCTGACGGCGTACGCGGCGCTGATCGCCCCGCCCGGCGAGTCGGCGGCCGCCTCGTGCACCGGAATCAGCTCGAAGTCACCGAACGGCTGACCGAGCACGGACTCCAGAGCGAGTGGCAGCCGCCCCTCCACGCCGTAGGTGGGGACGATGATGCTGAAGCGGGGCATTCTTTCCTTTCCGGGGGCATGTGTGGGGGTGCGTTGTCGGGTGCGGGTCCGGTGGGGGCCGAAGGGGCGCAGCCCCTTGGATGGGACGGGTAGGGGCGGCGGGGGCGAGGAGACGCCTACGTCCCCAGCAACTCGTCCGCCGCCCCCGCACGCGCACTCGCCGCGGACGGAACCGGACGCCGCTCACCCAGCGGAACGACGTCACCCGACGGCACACACTCCCCCAGCACGACCCGCCGCACGACCCGCTCCGCCGCCCGCCCGTCGTCGTACGGACAGAACCGCTCCCGGAACGCCGCCCGCAACTGCGCCGACCGCGACCCCCGCCAGTGCCCCGTCGCGAAGATGTCGATCAGCTCGTCCTCGCTGCGCGCGACCGCCCCCGGCGCACAGGACCGCAGGTCGAAGTAGGTCCCGCGCGCCGCCTCGTACGCCTCCCAGTCCTCCGCGTGGATCACGATGGGCCGGTCGAGGTTGGCGTAGTCGAACATCAGCGACGAGTAGTCCGTGATCAGCGCGTCCGAGGCGAGGCAGAGGTTCTCCACGCTCGGATACCCGGTGACGTCCAGCAGCCGGCCGTGCGCCAGATCGGTCAGCGGGGAGTCGTACGCGTGATGCGCCCGGGCCAGGACGACGAAGCGCGGCCCGAGTTTGCGCAGCACCCGCTCCAGATCCAGGTGGGCGCGCTGCGAGTGCCGGTAGTCGCGGTGCGTCGGGGCGTACAGGACGGCGACCGCCCCCTCGGGCACGCCGAGGTGCTCGCGCACCCGGGCCACGTCCGCCGAAGTCGCCCTCAGGAGCACGTCGTTGCGCGGCGAGCCGTACTCGAGGGTGGTGAACGGGGAGGGGTAGACGCGCTCCCAGACGAGCGTGGAGTGGCGGTTGCCGGACAGGACGTAGTCCCACTGGTCGCTGCCGCGCAGCACCTCCTCGAAGTCCGTGCCGCGCGCCGCCGCCGGCCGGTCCCGCAGGTCGATCCCCATGTGCTTGAGCGGGGTGCCGTGCTGGGTCTGCACCAGCACCTGGCCGCGCCGCTTGACGAGCCGGCGGTCGAAGTCGGCGTTGTTCACCAGGTACTTGGAGCGGGCGAGCGCCGTCCAGTACGCCATCGAGCCGGGCAGCACCCGCCGGGTTCCCACCGGAAGCGTGTGGTGGTGCTCCGGGCGTGCGACCCACGAGGTGCGCATCGAGGGGACGTACGTCCGGAACGCGTTCTCCAGGGCGGCCGGGCTGCACTCGTACCCCCGGCCCCCGTACGCGGCGAACACCGCCCGGTCCGCGCGCAGCGGGAGCAGGCGCTGGACGCGGTAGTGCAGGCGCAGGCCGACGGCGCGGAACAGCCCGGCCAGACCCCGCACCAGACGTCCGGCGCCCCGGCCCAGCCGCGCTCCGGCCCACAGGGCGCGGTAGAGGCGCGGGCTGCCCAGCCGCAGGAGCGCGTGCCGGAGCCGGGCGCGGGCGCGCAGGGGTGCGCCGGGGGTGCGGTAGCGGACGCAGTGCGCGCGGACCGTGCGCAGGAACTCGGCGCGCGCCTCGCGCGGCAGCCGGTGGCCCCCCGAGAACACGGAGGTGAGGTGGTCGACCATGCGCCGGAACAGCACCGGACGCCACTGCGCCAGCTCCGGCCGCTCGTCGACGTAGGCGAACACCCGGTCGTACTGACCGAACACATCGAAGTGACTGTGCGTAGTCGCCCCGAGGAGGCTGCCGTGGCGGCGACGGCGGTGGTGCACGCAGACCCGGTCGAGGGTGGCGACGGACTCCGCCGCCATCAGGACCTGGTACGACCACGCCGTGTCCTCGTAAACGCCGGGCGGGAAGCGGAAGTCGTGGTCCTCGACGAACTCCCGTTTGCAGACCTTGTTCCAGGCCGCGGGGCGGACGGTGAGCAGACCGGGGCGGTCGTCGAGCCGGAACGGGGCCGGGCCCTGCTCGGTGAGCCGGCGGTCACGCGCGTCGTGGACCGGCTCGCCCGACCAGGAGACACGCGCGAAGTCATGGACGAGGACGTCCGGTTCGCCGGTCTCCTTGACGCGGTCGGCGATCGCCTGGAGCGCGCCCGGCGTGAACGTGTCGTCGGCGTCGAGAAAGAGGAGGTAGTCGCCCCTGGCGTACTCCATCCCCTTGTTGCGGGCGGCGCCGGGCCCCGCGTTCTCCCGCAGGCGCACCGTGCGCCGTACCCGGGGGTCGCGGGCCGCGAACTCGTCGGCGATCGCGGCGCAGTTGTCGGGCGAGGCGTCGTCGACGACGATCACCTCGAGGTCGGTGAAGGACTGGGACAGCACAGAATCCAGGCATTCGTGCAGGTACGCCTGAACCTTGTACGCGGGAACGATGACACTGAACCTGGGCAAGGAGGACATCCATGGGTCGGCGCGGGCATACTGCCCGGAAACGGCCGATGGGATGATTTGGTTACGGTGCGTGTTCCATACGGGGGATTCTCCACGGAGTTGGGGGCGCACGGGTGCGTTCCGCGGTGCGCGCGCCCCCAGTTGTCGGCGGTCACTTCACGGCGCCCGCCATCACCCCCGACACGAACTGCCGTTGGAACGCGAAGAACACGGCCAGCGGGATCACCATCGAGATGAACGCGCCCGGCGCCAGCACCTCGATGTTGCTGCCGAACTGCCGTACCTGCTGCTGGAGCGCGACCGTCAGCGGCTGGGAGTCGGAGCTGGAGAAGACCAGCGCCACCAGCATGTCGTTCCACACCCACAGGAACTGGAAGATGCCGAGCGAGGCGAGCGCCGGTGCGGCCAGCGGCAGGACGACCGTCGTGAACAGCCGTACCTCACCCGCCCCGTCGAGCCGTGCCGCCTCCAGCAACTCCCGCGGGATCTCCGCGAAGAAGTTGCGCAACAGGAAGATCGCGAACGGCAGTCCGAAGCCGACATGGAAGAGCACCACGCCGATGATGTCGCCGAAGATCCCGAGGTCCCGGAAGAGCCCGGACAACGGGATCAGCGCCACCTGCACCGGCACCACCAACAGCCCCACCACGCCCATGAACCACCAGTCGCGGCCCTTGAAGTCCAGCCAGGCGAAGGCGTATCCGGCCATCGCGCCGATTAGGACGACCAGCAGCGTCGCCGGCACGGTGATCCAGACCGTGTTGAACAGGGCGTCCGTGATCCCGTCGTTCTCCAGCAGCGACGCGTAGCTCTTGGTGGTGAGCTGGGCCGGGGCCGAGAACACCTTCCACCACCCGGAGGTGGAGATGTCGGTCGGGTCGCGGAACGACGAGACCAGCAGTCCGAAGGTGGGCACCAGCCAGAACAGCGCCACGAGGAGCAGGAAGACCCGCAGTGCGCCGCCCGCCGCGCCGCTCGCGAGCCGGGCGGCGACGGAGCGTTTCCCGACAGTTCTCGAGTGTTCCTCGACAGTCGTCACCGCTGGCGCTCCTTCCTGAGGCGCCGGATGTTGACCCACATCACCGGCAGCACGAGCAGCAGCAGGACCACACCGATCGCGCTGCCGAGACCGAAGTCGCCCCCGCCGCCGTACGACACCAGATAGAGCTGGAGGGCGAGGACGTTGGCCTCGTCCTGGGTGGGCTGGGGCGCGATGATGTAGACGAGGTCGAACACCTTCATCACATTGATCATCAGCGTGACGAGGACGACGACCAGGACCGGCGCGAGCAGCGGCACGGTGACCTTCCGGAACACCTGCCACTCGTTCGCCCCGTCCACCCGGGCCGCCTCCAGCAGATTGCGGTCGACCCCGGCCAGCCCGGCCGCGATCAGCACCATCGCGAAACCGGCCCACATCCATACGTACGACCCGATGACGGCCGGGGTCACCAGTGCGGGACCGAGCCAGTCGATGCCGTTGTAGGGCGCCGCGAAGTTCGAGCCGGGCAGCCGCAGTCGAGCCCCTTCGGCGGATTCCGGCAGGCTGAAGGTGCCGTCGGCGCCGCTGGTCGCGGTGGCGACGACCTCGCCGTCCTTCACCGCCTCGACCTCGACGCCCTTCAGTGCCTTCTCACCCGGGTCGACGGCCCCCTTCTCACCGCCGCCGCCGAGCCGGAAGTCCAGCCACACGGTCCCGGTGACACCCTCGCCTCCGGTGGCGGCCTTCGCGTCCTCCGCGTCCCCGGGCAGGCTGTTGGGCGCGATGCCGACGAGGGGGAGCAGCGCCGGGTTGCCCGCCCGCACGGTCCCCTCGGTGGTGAACGACCCGCCGCCGGACGCCTTCAGATCGCTCACCTGGGCGTTGGGGCGGGCCTTCGGATACACCGACTCGTCCACGAACACGTCGTGCACGGACGTCACGACCGCGTTGGCGACGCCCTGGTCCGGATCCTGTTCGTACACCAGCCGGAAGATGATGCCCGCGGCCAGCATCGAGATCGCCATCGGCATGAAGACGATCAGCTTGAACGCCGTTCCCCAGCGCACCCGTTCGGTCAGCACCGCGAAGATCAGCCCGAGCGCGGTGACGAGCGCCGGGGCCACCGCGACCCAGATCGCGGTGTTGCGCACGGCGACGAGCGTCGCGTCGTCGGAGAAGATCTCCGCGTAGTTGTCGAGGCCGACGAAGCCCGAGCCGTCCGCGTCGAACAGGCTCCGCCAGACCGAGTACCCGATGGGGTAGACCACGAGCGCGCCGAGCAGCACCAGCGCGGGCAGCAGAAACAGCACCGCCACCCACAGCCGGGTACCCGTCACGCTCTTGCGCGGTGCGGCGGGGGACGCCGGCCGTTCACCGGCGCCCCCCGCCGTCTTCGTCGTTGTCCCGGCGGACGACATGAGGTCGCCGTCAGCCGTTCCCGTAGGCCTTGGCCGCGTCGGTCTCCAACTGCTTCTGGGCACCGGCCACGTCGTCGGGGTTCTTCAGGAAGTCCTGGAGGTCCTTCCACTCGCCGACGCCCTGGGTGCCGCCGAACGCCGCCGGGGCCTGGTCGGACATGTCGAAGCGGAAGTCATCGCCCGCCGCGAGCAGTGCCTTGGCGATCTCCCGGGTCACGTCGTCCTTGTAACTGCCTTCATCCATCTCCTTGTTGGGGGAGAGGAAGCCGCCCTGTGCCGCCCAGATCTCCGCCGCGTCGGTCGAGGCGAGGAAGGTGAGCAGCGCCTGGGCGCCCTTGCCGTCCTTGAGCGCCACGGCCGCGTCGCCGCCGGTGACCACGGGGGAGTCGTCACCGACCGCCGGGAACGGGAACACCTTGGCGTCCGTGCCGATCTCGGCGTCCGTGTCCCCGTTGATGGTGACGGCCACGAAGTCACCCTCGAAGACCATGCCGGCCGGGGCGTCCCCGGTGAAGGTCTGCGTGATCGACTTCGGGTACTCGGTCCGCAGCGCGCCGGACGCCCCGCCCGCGATCAGCTCGTCCTTGCCCCACAGCTCCGCCAGCTTGGTGAGGGCCTCCTTCACCGAGGGGTCGGTCCACTTGATCTCGTGCTTGGCCAGCTGGTCGTACTTCTCCGGGCCCGCCTGCGACAGATAGACGTTCTCGAACCAGTCGGTGAGCGTCCAGCCGTCGGCGCCGCCGACGGACACGGCGGGCGAACCGGCGTCGGAGAGCGTCTGCGCGGTCTGCAGGAACTCGTCCCAGGTCCCCGGTTCCTCGGTGATCCCGGCCGCCTCGAACGCGGCGGTGTTGTACCAGACGAGGGACTTGTTGGCGGCCTTCGCGTAGACGCCGTACTGCTTGCCCTCGTACGCGCCGAGGTCCTTCCAGCCGTCGGAGAAGTTCTTGTCCAACTGCGCCTGGGCCTCGCTGCCGAGCGGCTTCACCCAGCCCTTCTCGGCGAACTGGTGCAACACGCCGACCTGCGGCAGGAACGCCACGTCCGGCGGCTTGCCGCCCTCGATCTTCGTCCCGAGGAACGTGGACGTGTTGTTGCCGGTCGGCACGAACGTCACCGAGGCGCCGGTGCGTTTCTCGAACTCGTCCAGCACCTTCTGGAAGTTGTCCAGCTCCGGGCCGGTGAAGACCGCCGCGACCTCCAGCTTCTGGCCGTCGAGCTTGGGGAGTTGGACGGTGGCCTCGGTGCCGCCGTCGTTGCCGTTGTCGGCGCCGTCGTCCTTGTCGTCGTCACCGCCGCACGCGGTGAGCGAGAGGGCGAGGACGCCCGCGGCGAGGACCGTGAGGGCTCTGGACGTGGGGGGATGGGCGGACTTGCCATAGGGGTTGGACTTGTGTGTGCGAACCACGCGACCCATGCGGTGGATGTTGCGCATCTCTTACCCCGTTCTCCGTGCGTCGTCGAACGTAGAGCGCTGTCCCGTGCGCTCTGGTCTACGCCGGGTGCCCGAGGGCGGCAAGAGCGCCTGCCGCGTCAACGTCTTGATCGTGATGGCGTCGTGACCATGGCTCCGCCGGGTGCGCGCTCTGCGGGGCCGGGCGCGCCGGTGCGCCGTGGGGCGTCCCGGCGCGTGGCGGGTGACCGTCCGTCGTGGTCGCTCGCGCAGTTCCCCGCGCCCCTTGCGGGGCCTGCGGCCCCGTCCCCGCAGACCGTGGTCAGAGCAGGGACGGTACGGCCGGTGCCGAGACCTCCCGGGCCGCGCGGTCCAGCGCGCTGGCCAGCAGGGCCAGATCCGTGGGGCCGTTGCCCAACTCCCGTACGGGGCGACGGGCCGGCGGGTCGCCCATCCGTGTCCAGTCGAGCGGGACGACCGTCGGCCGGAGGGTGGCCGTGCGCGGGATGCGCCCCGTCACCCGGCCCGCCTGGAACGCGGTCGTGCGACCCCCCTCGCCCCGCAACTCGCCACGGCCCGGCGCCGGTTCGTCCGGCCCCGGCACCGGCGCGCTCAGCACGACCCGCCCGCCGGCGGCCCGCCCCAGCTCGCTCTCGCCCTTCGGCCCGCCCCCACCGGTCGTCGCCACGAGATGCACCCCGAGCCGCTCGCCCTCCCGGGCCACCGCCTCCAGGGCCCGGACGACCGACCCCGCCGCCGGCCGCCCCGTGGAACCCAACGGCGGCGACAGCAGCGCGTCGAGGTCGTCGACGATCACGACGAGCCGGGGAAGCTCCGTGGCGAAGCTCTTCGCGGCCCCGCCCCGGCCGTCCTGCTCGGTGGTCCTCCGGCCCGGCCGCAGCCGCAGCGTGGAGCTGGAGGACGAGTCGAGGTCGGCTGCCCCGGCCGAAGCCGCCTGTGCGGACCCCGGCCCCGAGGCGCCCGCCCCGGAGGAACCCGCCCCCGGTGCCGCGGACTTCGCCGACCCGGACTTCGCCGACCCGGACCCCGCCGTCGCGGAGGTCGCCGAGCGCTGCGGGACGATACGGCCCGAGACCTCACGCCGTGTGTGCCACTCCACGAACCCGAGCCCGCCCAGCAGTTCGTACCGGCGCTTCAGCTCGGCGATCAGGGACTGGGCGAACTCCCGCATGCGGACGGGGTCGTTGACCGTGAGATGGGTCCCCACATGGGGCAGGTCCGTACAGACCCCGAGCCCTTCGCCGGTACGACCCCCGCCGGCCCCGCCGTCCCGCCCGTCGACGAGGACCATGCCCAGCCGGTCGGGCCGCTCGGCGGCGGCGAGCGACGCGGCGACGGCCCGCAACAGCTCGGTGCGGCCGCTGCCGGCCGGCCCCTCGATCAGCAGATGGGGGCCCTCGGCGACGAGGTCCACGGAGACGGGCCCGCGCGGCCCGGCGCCGAGCACGGCCCAGGCACGCCCCCCGAGCGCCGTCGTGTCGTCGCCCGCGTCCGCCCAGCGCGCCATCAGCGACGCCGGTGTGGCCCGCGCGAGCCCCAACTCGTCCAGCAGCCGCGCCGACTGCGGCAACGGCGCCGACACCCGCGTCTGCCGGTCGCCGGCCGCCCCGTCCGTCCGCAACGGCGCGAGCGCCCGCGCGAACCGCTCGGCCCACGCCGCCGACACCGCGTCCAGTGTGGCCACCGTGCCGTGGTTCAGCAGGCCGGGCGCCTCCCGCGCGTCGAGCGAGGGGATGTCCCGGGCGCCGGGATGCGTCCGCTCGTCGGCACCGGAGCGCGCGCCGCCCGAGAGGGCGAGGGCGGTGTGCGTACGGCTCACCACGGCGGGGTCCGCCTGAGCGGAACCACGGGCCCGGTCGGGCCGTCCCGGACGCTCTGTGTGGTCGGGACGGGGACGACCCGGCGAGGCGTCGGACGCCGTACCGCGCGCGTGGTCCACGGGCTCCTGCGACGGGCGACCGGCGTCCCCGCCCCGCCCGGCCTCACCGCCGTGTGGCGCCGTGCCCGGGCGTCCACCGACTCCGCCGGACGCCGGCCCCGTCGCCGTACGTCCGGACCGGGCGCCACCCGCCGTACTCGCCCTGTCCACCGCACTCGCCGCACTCACCGCGCCCGTCGCCCCGGCACCGCTGACCGCGCCGTGCCCGGCGGAGGTGACGCGCAGGAGCCGCAGCGCCGTGGCGACGTCACCGCTGAGGAGGGCGACGGCCCCGCACGCGCGGAACGCGGGGGAGACCTCGCAGGCCGCCGTGTACGTCTCCGTCACCGGTGAGGCGGGCGACGCGGACTCCGTCTCGGCGAGGCACACGACATGGATCCCGGCGACGGGCCCCTCCTGCGCCAGCCGCACCACGGCCTCGCGCACATCGGCGCCCCCGGGGTCACCGTCCACGATCACCACCGTGTACGGCCCCGCGAAGCCGGCGCCCGCCGGTCCGTCCTCCCGCGCCCACGACGGGCGCCGCGCGCTCCGCCGGCCCGGGCCGCCCTCGGCCGCCCCGGTCCCGCGCTCGGCCGGACCCGTCGCGCCGGGGGTCGTACGTCCGCCGCCCGTGCCCGGTGTGCTTCCGGGCGCGTGGCCCGCCGTGTCCGCCGCGTGGTCCTCCACGCGGCGCAGCAACTCGTCCAGCCGGGCCGTGGTCTGCTCGCGGTCGTAGGCGAGGAGGAGGCGGCAGTCCTGGCCGTGGGCGGGGCGGAGATGGGGGAGCCAGCCGAGCCAGGACCAGTCACCGGCGCGCTCCTCGGGGGAGCGGGCGCGGTCCGCGCTGATCAGGACCAGTTCCAGGGTGTCGGGGGAGTGCAGCGCCGCGAGCTGGGCCACGACCGCGCGGGTCAGGCCCATGAGCCGGGGGCGCGGCCCGGCCAGCCCCAGCGCGCCGACCTCCCGCAGCCCGGTGGTCACCGGCACCGCCGGCAACAGTCCCGATCCGTCCGGCGCCGCCCGGTCCGCCGTGCCCAGCCGCACCGTCAGCGCCTCCGGGTGCCCCGGCCCCCGCTCCCACAGCCGGGCGCCGGGCCCGAGCGCGGTGAGCAGCAGCGCGGCCGGGTCCGGCCAGGTCTCCGGCAGCCGCTCCCCGGCCGCCGGGAACACCGAGGCCGGCGCCCCGCGCTCGTCCTCGTCGTCCTCCGTGTCGTACTCGTACGGGTCGTACTCGGCGCCCGACTGCGTCCGCCCCCCGGTCAGCCGCCGCGCCCAGGCCCCGAACCCGCCCCGTTTGCGCAGGCCACGCGGCACGTCCGTTCCCCGGAGGGGCGTGCCCTTGCGCGTACCGGACTCGGGGGGCTCGCCGCCGCTCCCGAAGCCGTCGTCACCGGACCCGCCGACCTCACCGGCACGCGCGTCACCCGTGCCTCGCAGGTCACCCGCGCCGCGCGTGTCGCCCGCGAAGGAGCCGTGGCCGTCGCGCGGACGGCCATGAGCCTCCGCCTCGAACGGGCCCCCGCCGCCCTCGCCGACACCCGCCCGCACGGCCCCTAGGGCCCCTGGGCCGGCCCCGGGCGCGTCCCCCCGCCCCGTCCCTCCGGCCGCCCCGGACTCCGCGCTCCCCGTGGTCCGCTCGATGCCCGGCACCCCGCCCTGCCCCGGCACCGTCCGGCGCTCGCCAAGCCCGTGCCCGGCGGCCTCGGCCCCCGGCGTCCCCGCACCCGTACGGGACCCGCCGCCGGAACCGGCACCCGGGCCGGCGGCGGAGCCGCTGTCGTCCGCCGTCGCCGCGCCCCCCGCCGCGACCCGGACATGCCCCTCCCCGTCAGGCGTCGTACCGACCCCCCGCGCCCCCGACGACGAGGCCAGGCGGAGCGCGGACTCGCCGATACGCAGGAGCGCGCCCGGGGCCAGGCGGACCGGGCGGTCGCCGACACGGGTGCCGTCGAGCGTGGTGCCGTTGGTGGAGCCGAGGTCGACCACGGAGACCCGGCCGTCGGCGGAGAGGGTGACCGCGCAGTGGAGACGGGAGACGTCCGGGTCGTCGAGCGGGACGTCGGCGTCGGCGGAGCGGCCGATGTGGATCTTGCCGCCGTGCAGCAGATGGACGCCGCCCGCGTCGGGGCCGGCCACGACGTGCAGCTGCGCGGCGGCCTCGTCGACCTCGGGGCCCGGCTCGGAGGGGGCGCCCAGGGAGAGCACCGCGCCGTCGATCAGGGGCGGCTCGCCCAGGGTGCAGCGCTGGGCGTCGAGGCGCTCGGCACCGGCGTACAGCACGACCTGTCCGCCGCCGACCTCGCGGCTGCGCTCCAGGCGCTCCGCACCACCCTCCCCGACGGCGGAGGCGAGGCCCGAGGCCACGGCGGCGAGGGCCGTCCCGGCGGGCGCCGTGACCAGCACGTCGCAGGCCGTGGCACGTCCTCGCGGCTCGGAGGGCGGTCCCAGCGGGTCTACGACGGTCAGCCGGATCTGCATCGCCGTCAGCGGTCCCTTCCGCGCGGGCACCCGCGACGACGAGGACGAGACTGCGCGGTCCCCACCGCAGACTTCCCCCACCGCTTCACGGGCACGTCGGCCAGTACTGGAGGCATCCTCGCACCTGCCACTGACAACTCGCCCGCCGCCCGGCGTCAAGTGATCTTGATTGGTCGGCTCTGCCCCCAAAAGTGCCTGACCAGTGCCCGCCAGATGATCACTTGAGATCGGTCACGTCCCTGTCGCGGCCGTATTCGGGATCGGTCACGTCCGCATCCGGAGCCCGACAGACCCCCGCACGGCAACCAAGCGCCCACGAGGGAGCGTCTTTCCACCGAACGCACACGGGTACCCGTACGTACTCCGGGCCACAGCGAGCGGACAGAGTGGGCAGGAAGAGTCGGGAAGTGAACAGCCCGGTCCCGTGGACGGCCGCACTACAGTGGTCGCAACGTCCGCGGGAGCCCAGGGCGTGACCAGGCAAGCAAGCAACAGGGAGCGCATGACGTGCGGCCGGTAGGCAGTAAGTACCTCCTTGAGGAGCCGATTGGACGCGGCGCCACAGGCACGGTCTGGCGCGCCCGCCAGCGGGAGACCGCCGGTGCCGAGGCGGCCGTGCCCGGCCACCCCGGCGAGACCGTCGCGATCAAGGTCCTCAAGGAGGAGCTCGCGAGCGACGCGGACATCGTGATGCGGTTCCTGCGGGAGCGCTCCGTCCTGCTCCGGCTCACCCACCCGAACATCGTGCGCGTCCGCGACCTCGTCGTCGAGGGTGATCTGCTGGCCCTGGTCATGGACCTGGTCCAGGGCCCCGACCTGCACCGCTACCTCCGGGAGAACGGCCCGTTCTCGCCCGTCGGCGCGGCCCTGCTGACCGCCCAGATCGCCGACGCGCTCGCCGCCAGCCACGCCGACGGCGTCGTCCACCGCGACCTGAAGCCCGCGAACGTCCTGCTCAAGCAGGACGGCGGCGAGATGCACCCGATGCTGACGGACTTCGGCATCGCCCGCCTCGCCGACTCCCCGGGCCTGACCCGCACCAGCGAGTTCGTCGGCACGCCCGCGTACGTCGCCCCCGAGTCCGCCGAGGGCCAGCCGCAGACCTCCGCCGTCGACATCTACGGTGCCGGCATCCTGATGTACGAACTGGTCACCGGACGCCCGCCGTTCAACGGCCAGTCCGCGCTCGAAGTGCTGCACCAGCACCTCAGCGCCGAACCGCGCCGCCCCTCCACCGTCCCCGACCCGCTGTGGACGGTCATCGAGCGCTGCCTGCGCAAGAACCCGCGGGAGCGGCCCAGCGCCGTCAACCTCGCCCGCGCGCTCCGCATCGTCGCCGAGGGCGTCGGCGTGCACGCGAACTCCATGCAGATCGCCGCCGCCGACGGTGTGGGCCACATCCTCGCCCCCGACCCGGCGCCCGCGCAGGTGCCGGGCGCCCCCGAGCCGTTCGGCTCGGCCGACCCGACCCAGGTGCTGCCGCACGGCGCGGGCGCGTACGACCCGAACGCCGCGACCAGCGTCCTGCCGCACACCTCGGGACCGGCGGGCTCGGGCGACCCCACCACCGTGCTCCCGCACACCGGCGGCGCCGACCCGACGTCCGTCATGCCGCCGGTGCCGTCGCACGACCCCGGCGGGCAGCCGCCGGAGCAGCCGCACCCCTGGCAGAACCAGCTCCGCGCGGCCCGCGACCGCAACGAGCAGACGCAGGTCCAGTACCTCGACCCCAGCGAGGACCCGCTGCGCCGCCGTCCCCAGCGGCAGGCGGGCCGTCCGCAGCAGGCGCCGCAGCAGCCCCAGCAGCCGCGCCGGCAGCAGCGTCCGCCGCAGGGCGGGCCCGGCCCCGGGTACGGCCACCCGCAGCAGCAACAGCAGCCGTACGCCCCCGCGCCCGCGCGGCAGCCGCAGCGCCGGCAGCCGGAGCGGTACGCGCCCGCGCCGCAGCCGCAGCAGCCGGCGCCCCGGCCCCAGCGGGAGCCCCGGCCGCCGCGTGAGCCGCGTCAGCGCAGCGCCAACCCGATGCGCATCCCGGGGCTGGGGTGCCTCAAGGGATGTCTGTTCATGATCGTGCTGCTCTTCGTCGGGGGCTGGCTGATCTGGGAGTTCACGCCGCTGCAGGAGTGGGTGGGCACCGGCCAGAGCTGGTGGGGCCAGCTCTCCGACTGGGTCGGCGACGTGGGCAAGTGGATCGGGGACCTGGGCAACGGTTCTGGTTCCGGCTCCGGTTCGGGGCAGTAGAGCGCCTCACAGCTCGGGGGTGAGGCCTTCGTCGGCGGGTGCGGCTCCGGTGGGGCTTCTCGCGCAGTTCCCCGCGCCCCCAAGAGCATCAGGCCCCTGCGGGCCTGAAGGACCACGGCCCTGCGGGCCTGAAAAGCACGGGGCGCAGCCCCGGCTTTTCAGGGGCGCGGGGAACCGCGCGAGAGGCCCCCACCCACCCGCACCCGCCGACGCACCCAAGCCCCCACCCCCATCCGCGCACCCCGCCCCCACGGAGCCTCACCTTGGGGACTTGTCGACATCCGAGGGGTGATTTCCGCCTCGGCGGTGAACGTGGGGTCCCCGGGCGCGTAGCTTTGTCGCCAACACGCGGCCTGTAGGAGCAGTCTTGGGACGGAAGATCGGAAGCCGGTACACCGCGAACCAGATTCTGGGGCGGGGCAGCGCCGGCACGGTGTGGCTGGGTGAGGGCCCGGAGGGCCCCGTCGCCATCAAGCTGCTGCGCGAGGACCTCTCCTCCGACCAGGAACTCGTCAGCCGCTTCGTCCAGGAGCGCACCGCGCTGCTGGGCCTCGACCACCCGAACGTGGTCTCCGTACGCGACCTCGTCGTCGACGGCAACGACCTCGCCCTCGTCATGGACCTCGTCCGCGGCACGGACCTGCGCACCCGCCTCGACCGGGAGCGGCGCATGGCCCCCGAGGCGGCGGTCGCCATAGTGGCCGACATCGCCGACGGCCTGGCGGCGGCGCACGCGGCCGGGGTCGTCCACCGTGACGTCAAGCCGGAGAATGTGCTGCTCGACATGCAGGGCCCCCTCGGCCCCGGCGGCGCGCACCCGGCCCTCCTCACCGACTTCGGTGTCGCCAAGCTGATCGATTCTCCGCGACGCACCCGCGCCACGAAGATCATCGGAACACCGGACTATCTCGCCCCCGAGATCGTCGAGGGCCTGCCGCCCCGCGCGGCCGTGGACATCTACGCCCTCGCGACCGTGCTGTACGAGCTGCTGGCCGGGTTCACCCCGTTCGGCGGCGGCCACCCCGGCGCCGTGCTGCGCCGCCATGTCACCGAGACGGTCGTCCCGCTGCCCGGTATCCCCGAGGAACTGTGGCAGCTGCTGGTGCAGTGCCTCGCCAAGGCGCCGGCCTCGCGGCTGCGGGCCTCGGAGCTGGCCGCGCGGCTGCGGGAGCAGCTGCCGCTGCTGGCGGGGATGCCGCCGCTCGACGTCGACGAACCGGGGACGGAGTCCGGCGACGGATACGAGGAGGCGCCCGCCGAGGCGGAGGCGCCGCGGGAGCGGGTGCGGCGCGGGGCGGTGCCGCTGGTGCCGGGGGCCAAGCCGGACTCCAACCGGGACACCCATACGTCGATGCGGGTGCCGGGGCCGGACGAGCTGGCGGGGGGTGCGCGGGGGACGGCGCGGGTGCCCCGCCCGACGGGGGCGCCGCGGCCCGGGTCCGCGCGCAACCGGGGGAGTGCGGTGCGCCGCCGGAGGATCACCCTCGGAGCGGCGGCGGTCGCGCTGGTGGTCGCGGCGGGTGTGGGCACCTGGGCGGCGACATCGGAAGGCGACTCGGGCGGCAGGCCCACGGACACGAACAACTCCACGCCGGCGGCGCCGTGACGGACGTACCGGCAGCGCCGTGACGTGAAACCACGTCATATGGTTCGCCGTTCAATAGTCACATTGGCATCACGAATCCCATGCGTTGTTTGGTTGACGTAAAGCCTCGGCATAGAACTGTTGTGCCCTGAACGGCCTGGGCAGAAGGGGGACTTGAGATGGCCGGGTCTGCGTCGAGAGTGCTGGGAGCGACACCGATCGCACAGGTGATCGCACCGGATGGCCGGGCGGATCTGCCCGACGGAGAGCCGGCGCGGGTCCAGGAGTAGACGCGCCTTCGTTGTGGACGCATCGCGTCTGGTGCGATTCGGCACTCGCGTGCGGTTCTGTGTGCTCCGGCGCGACGGTGTCCGGTGCGATGCGTCCCTGTGTGGTCAATGACGTTCGGATGTGATGAGCGCGGCGGCTGCGAGGCGCCGTCCTGTCATGTCTCGGACAATCCGACATGGGGGACTCATGGGATGGGGACGACGGCGCCGTGCTGACGGCGCCGACGGCAGACGGGGACACTCTTTCGTGTCCATGGTGACCGCGTTCGCGGTACTGACCGCGGTGCCCGCGCTGGGGCTGGGGCTGGGCCCCGCCGCGGCGCGGGCCGTGGCGGAGGAGTCGCCCCCCGAGCAGTCGGAGGGGCAGAAGGCGCTGGCGGAGGCCAAGGATTCGGGCAAGCGGGTCGAGGTCCTCGGCGAGCGGTCGGAGCGGACGACCGTCTACGCGAATCCGGACGGCTACTCCTTCACCCTCGAAGAATCCGCCGTTCCGGTACGGGTGCCGAAACCGGGCGGTGGCTGGCGGACACCGGACGCGACGTTGGAGGTGAGGTCCGACGGGACGATCGCACCGAAGGCCGCCGCCGTGGAGATGGAGTTCTCCGGCGGCGGTGACGACGCACCGCTGGTGAAGATCGCGGAGGGCGGACGGTCCCTGCGACTCGGCTGGGAGGGCAAGCTCCCCGAGCCCCGGCTGGACGGTACGAGCGCGCTCTACGAGGAGGTCCTGCCCGGGGTCGACCTCAAGGTCACCGCGTCGGTCGAGGGCTTCCGGCATGTACTGGTGGTCAAGACACCCGAGGGCGCCGAGAGCGCGAGTCTGGAGCGGATCGACTACCCCCTGAAGGCCGACGGGCTTCGGCTGGTCAAGGGCGAGGCGGGCAACCTCACCGCCGTCGACTCGGCCGGCAACCGCGTCTTCCGCGCCCCACCCGCGCAGATGTGGGACTCCGCCGGCACCGACGCCGACGAGACCGACGCCCCGGCCGAGGAAACGACCGGTACGACGAACGGCGATACGACCGGTACGACGGCCGGCGATGCGACCGGTACGACGGCCGGCGACGCGACGACCGCGGCGACGGCGACCGGGGCACGTACGGTCCCGGCGAGGTTCGCGGCCGCGGCCGCCACCGGAACCGAGGGGCCGAAGGCGGCGGAGGCGGCCGACGCACCCGAGGGCACCGAGCCCCGCGCCGGCGACAAGGTCGCCAGGATGGACGTGAAGCTCTCCGAGGACGCGCTGTCGGTGATCCCGGACGCGAAGATGCTCACCGGTACCAAGGAGTCGGCGTTCCCGCTGTTCATCGACCCGACAGTGACCTGGGGCGAGTCCGAGCGCACCCTCCTGCGCTCGGACGGCTACGAGTCGTACGGCTGGGGCAACGGCGACGACGACCTGGGCAAGGGCGTCGGCGCGTGCGGCACCTGGAACGGGTACTACTGCGGGCCGGGGTACGTCCAGCGGCTGTACTTCGAGTTCTCGCCGGCGAGCCTGAAGGGCAAGCACGTCCTGGACGCCACGTTCCGGGTGACGGAGCCGTGGGCGTTCCAGTGCGATCCGCGCTGGGTGGACCTGGGGCGCACGAACAACATCTCCTCCTCGACCACGTGGTCCTCGCGCCCGGCGCACCTGGATCTGATGGGTGACCGGCATGTGTCGGCCGGGCGGGGCTCGCTCTGCGACCCGGACTCGCCGGACGCGCCGATCGAGTTCAACGACAACCCCGAGGAGACGGACGAGAACCTGACCCCGACGGTGCGCAACTTCGCGGCGGGCAAGTTCTCCCGGCTGACGCTGATGCTCAAGGCCCACGACGAGACGGACACGGCGGCGTGGAAGCGGTTCAGGAACGACGCCGTGCTGGCCGTCGACTTCGTCGGCCTCCCGGCCAAGCCGACCGGTATCGGTCTGGTCACCGGCTCGGGCACGGTCTGCGAGACGACCGAGTCGGACCCGGCGGTCGTCTCCGACCCCACCCCGGCCCTGACGGCGACGGCGCAGACCGCGTCCGGCGGTGAGAAGGACGCCCAGTTGCGTGTCGCCTTCGACATGGACCACAAGAACAGCGACGGCACCTGGTCGGACACCACGGCGGGCAACGGCGACCTCGCCCCGTCCAGCGGTTACGTGGGTGACGGCGTGAAGCTGACGAAGTCCTGGTCGACGCTGACCGAGGGCAGGGTGTACCGGTTCCGGGCCTGGGTGCGCTCGTACTACAACGGCGGTGAGAGCTATCTCGCGGGGCCGTCGAACGCCTCGACGAGCGGCTGGTGCCACTTCAAGGTCGACCCGACCGCGCCCAAGGCGCCCCGCATCGCGATCGGCGCTCCGTACAGCGAGTGCACCACCAACGCCTGTGCCGCGGGTGGCGGCCCCGGCAACTCGGGCAGGTTCACCTTCACCCCGGCCACCGGTGACGCCAACAACGTGGCCTACCAGTACAAGCTCTCCAGCGCGGACGCCTGGTCGTCCGAGATCAAGGGGTCGACGGGCGCGGCGACCATCACGCCGGAGCGGTCGGGCACCCACAGCGTGTACGTACGGGCCAAGGACGAGGTGAGCCGGTGGGGCGCGCAGAACGTGGTGGACTTCCTGGTGGCCGCCGGTGAAGGCCCCGTCGGCCGTTGGCACTTCGACGAGGCGAGCGGCGCGGCCGTGGACTCCGCCACCGCCGACGGCTCCGACAACGCCACCCTGGGCGGCTCCGCCGTCCGCGACGACCGGGGACGCCGAGGGCTGATCACCCACGA
This sequence comes from Streptomyces sp. NPDC034049, assembly GCF_055575575.1. Taxonomy (NCBI): domain Bacteria; kingdom Bacillati; phylum Actinomycetota; class Actinomycetes; order Kitasatosporales; family Streptomycetaceae; genus Streptomyces; species Streptomyces sp. NPDC034049. The sequence continues at coordinate 370,331 of NZ_JBVISJ010000008.1, read as the reverse complement.
CGCCCAGGGGGTCCCCCTGGAGGAGCCCGTCACCGACAAGGGCCTGTCCCTCAACGGGACCACCGGGTACGCGCAGACGAGCGGGCCCGTCCTGGAGACCCGCTCGGCGTTCACGCTGTCGTCCTGGGTGCGGCTGGACGAGACCGACGCCTACGCGACCGTGCTGGCCCAACACGGCCCGGACGGCACGCCGTTCGCCTTCTGGTACTCGGGCAACTCCAAGACCTGGTACTTCGGCGTCCGCAAGCCCGACGGCAGCGGCTACTCCGGGGTCTCCGCCGTCTACGCCGCCCAGACCGGGGTGTGGACCCACCTGGCGGGATCGTACGACCCGGTCACAGGGGAGCTGAAGTTCTATGTCGACGGTCGTCTCCAGCGCACTGCCGTCACGGTGGCGGGCTCGTACGAGTCCACGGGCCCGATGCAGTTCGGCCGTCTGCAGAACGGTGCCAGCAGTTACGTCTACCAGTTCCCGGGCTCCATCGACGAGGTCGCCGTCTGGCAGCGGGTGCTGACGCCCAGGGAGATCGTCACCGAGGCGCAGTTGCTCGTCTCCGACGGGTTCGCCGGCGCCGAACTGGTGGCGGACTGGAAGGCCGAGCTGGGCAGCGGTACCACCGTGCCCGACACGACGTCGGGGTACGGCCGCAGCCTCACGCTCTCCGGCGGGGCCGCACTGGACAACGGGGAGATCGTCCTGGACGGGACGGACGACTCGGCGACCGCCCCGGGGCCGCTCGTGTACGACCACGCGCCGTTCACGGTGTCGACGCTGGTGACACTCGACGCCGCCAAGCTCGCGAGCAAGAACGTCGGCTACACCGGCCAGGTCCTCGGGCAGCGTACGGAGGACGGCTCGGCCTGGGGCTTCTGGTTCAAGCTGACCGGGAAGGACACGGTGCTGGACGAGGAGACCCTGGAGGAACGCACTGTTCCGGTCGGTGTGTGGCACTTCGGCCGGCTGAACGCCGACGGAACGTTCTCCTCGGTGGCGTCCGACACGGCGGCGGCCCTGGACAGTCCCGTACGGCTCACCGGTCTCTACGACTCCCTGACCGGGACCATCAGCCTCTATCTCGGCCACAACCAGAACGGTGACGACACGGCGTTCACCGTCAAGCTCGGCACCGGTGACTTCGCCGTCGGCAAGGGCTTCACCGACGGCGCGTGGAAGCACCATCTGCCCGCGCGCGTGGCGGAAGTGCGGCTCTGGGCGGGCGCGATGGCCGGCTCTGAGCAGATCGACCACCAGGTCGGCGACTGAGCCAGGTGGGTGCGGGCGGTGGCGTACACCGCCCGCACCCACCGGTCCTCCTCCCGGAGTGCCCCTCGGCATGTCCGGACTTCATCTGAACGGGGTGTTCATCAACCATGTCATTCGACGTGATCGGAAAGAGCCGGGCGGAGAGGGTGAGCCGGCACAGACCATGGTCGCTGGCGGCCGTCCTCGCGCTGTCGCTCGTGGTACCGACGGGTCTCGCTCCTCTCGCCGAGGCGAAAACCGGCGGCCTGGGTCGTCCCGATGTGCCCGAACAGCGGGTCAGCAAGGTCGAGGCGGTCTCCGGGCAGGGCGCGAAGAAGGCCCGGCAGAAGGTCGCCAAGGACAAGAAGGCCAACGCCCGGCAGGCCGAGAAGGCCCGGGCCGAGCGGGAGACGGCCTGGCCGAAGGCGGGCGAGGCGACCGTCGAACTGAAGGCCGAGGGCAAGGGCGAGGCCTCGCCCGGCGGTCTGCCGCTGACCGTCAGCCCCAGGTCCAAGGCGCTGAACGAGGACGGGACCGAGGCACACGTCTCGGTGCTGGACCAGAAGGCCGCGGACAGGGCGGGCGTCCTCGGTGTGCTGCTGTCCGTCGAGGCGAGCGCCGCCGGCTCCGTCGATCTGAGCGTCGACTACGGCGGCTTCGCCGGAGCGGTGGGCGGTGGCTGGGCCCAGCGACTGGGCCTGGTGCGGCTCCCCTCCTGCGCGCTGACCACCCCGCAGAAGGCGGAGTGCCGCGAGCAGACGCCCGTGAAGTCCCGCAATGACACCTCGGACCAGACCGTCTCCGCCCGGGTGCCGGTGACCGAGGCCGAGAGCGGCATGTCGACGCAACTGGCCGAGACATCCGCCTCCGTGTTCGCGGTCACCGCGACAGGCACCCCGGGCGAGTCGCCCTCGGGCCTCGGCACCTACACGGCGACCCCTCTGGCGGAGTCCTCCAAGTGGGAGGCGGGGGGCAGCTCCGGCTCCTTCACCTGGTCGTACGACTTCACGATGCCGCCCGCCGCGGCGGGACCGGTGCCCGGGATCTCGCTGTCGTACGACTCGGGCGGCATCGACGGGCGCACCGCGTCGACGAACAACCAGAGCACCACGGTGGGCGAGGGCTTCGCCCTGACGGAGTCCTATGTCGAGCGCTCGTACGGCAGTTGTGACCAGGACGGACATGAGGACGTCTTCGACCAGTGCTGGAAGTACGACAACGCCCGGCTGGTGCTGAACGGCAAGAGCAACCAGCTGGTCAAGGACGGCACGTCGGGCGAGTGGCGGCTGAAGGACGACGACGCCTCGAAGGTGATCCGTGACACCGGCGCGGACAACGGCGACAACAACGGCGAGCACTGGACCGTCATCACCGGCGACGGCACCAGGTACGTCTTCGGTCTGAACAAGCTCGACGGCGCCGGCGACCAGCGCACCAACTCCACCTGGACCGTGCCCGTCTTCGGCGACGACTCCGGCGAACCCGGCTACGACGCCGGTGACTCCTTCGGCGACCGGGACGTGACCCAGGCCTGGCGGTGGAACCTCGACCACGTCGTCGACACCCACGGCAACGCCGCCACGTACTGGTACGCCAAGGAGACCAACCACTACAAGAAGAACAAGGCCACCACCGCCAACGCCTCCTACACGCGCGGCGGTTACCTGAAGGAGATCAAGTACGGGCTGCGCAAGGGCGCGCTGTTCACCGATGACGCCGACGCCAAGGTGACCTTCTCCTACGCCGAGCGCTGCACCGCCTCCGACTGCGCCGAACTGACCGAGGACACCGCGGAGAACTGGCCGGACGTGCCGTTCGACGCGATCTGCGCGAGCGGGGCCGACGAGGAGGACTGCGCGACCTCCGCCCCGTCCTTCTTCACCCGCAAGCGCCTCACGGGCATCGACACCTCCTCCTGGTCCGCCGCCACCAGCGCCTACGCGGCCGTCGACTCCTGGGATCTGACCCAGAAGTACCTGGACGGCGGCGACATCGGCGACTCCAGCGACCAGACCCTGACGCTGACCTCGATCAAGCGCACCGGCAAGGCGGGCACCGACATCGCCCTGCACCCGCTGTCCTTCACCTACCAGATGCGGCCGAACCGGGTCGACGGCACCGACGACATCCTCCCGCTGACCCGCCCCCGACTGTCGACGATCACCTCCGAGACGGGCGCGATCACCACGGTGACACTGTCCTCCCCGGAGTGTGTGCGCGGTGAGGTCGTGGACGCCGCCGAGGACACCAACACCCGCTCCTGCTACCCGCAGTACTGGAACATCAACGGCGGCGCCGAGGCGTCCGTGGACTGGTTCCACAAATACCGGGTGCTCGCCGTGGTCGTCTCCGACCCGGCCGGCCAGAACGACGCCGTCGAGCACTCCTACGCGTACGAGGGCGCGGCCTGGCGCCACAACGACGACCCCCTGACCCCCAAGGACGAGCGGACCTGGTCCGACTGGCGCGGCTACCGCCAGGTGACCTCCTACACCGGCGCCACCGGCACCACCCGGTCCAAGACCGTCTCGCTCTACCTCCAGGGCATGCACGGCGACAAGAAGAAGGACGGCACCACCAGGTCCGTCACCCTCGCCCCGCTGACCGCCCCCGACCTCGGCATCGCCTCGCTCACCGACAGCGAGCAGTACGGCGGACAGCTGCGCCAGGAGGTCACCTACAACGGCTCCACCCCCGTCACCGTGACCGTCGACGACCCGTGGTCCAAGGAGACCGCCCGACAGGACGTACCCGACGCCTCCGACGTCGTGGCCCGCTTCGTACGCACCGAGAAGACCACCACGCACACCTATCTCACCGGACCCAGGACCTGGCGGGCCCGCGCGACCACCACCGGCTTCGACTCCTACGGCATGGCCGTCACCCTCGACGACTCCGGTGAGGTCGGCAAGAGCGGTGACCAGACCTGCACCCGCACCTGGTACGCCCGCAACGCCGACGCCGGCATCACCGGCCTGACCTCACGGGTGCGTACCGTCGGACGCTCCTGCTCCGTCACCGACGCGAACCTGAGCCTGCCGGCGAACTCCGAGACGCGGGGCGACGTCCTGTCCGACTCCGCCACCGTCTACGACAGCCCCTCAGCCACCGCCTGGAGCGAGAACCAGCAGCCCACCAAGGGCGCCGCGACCTGGAGCGGACGCGCAACCGGCTACCCGGCGGCGGCGACGGACGGCCAACGCCCGCCCACCGGCTGGCAGACCACGGGCAGGACCACCTACGACACCCTGGGCCGCACGCTCTCCGTCGCCGACTCGGCGGGCAACGCCACCACCACCGCGTACACCCCCACCGACGCGGGACCGCCGACCAGGACCGTCACCACCAACGCCAAGGGCCACCGGACCATCAACTATCTGGACCCGAGGCGCGGTCAGGCCGACCGCAGCTACGACGCGAACACCAAGAAGACGGAGTTCACCTACGACGCGCTCGGCCGGCTCACCGCCGTATGGCTGCCCAACCGGAACCGGGCCGCCGACCAGAGCGCCAACGGCACCTTCGCCTACCACCTCAGCGACACCAAGCCGTCCTCGGTGTCGACGTCGACGCTCAAGGCGGACGGCGAGACCTACAACACCACCTACGAGATCTACGACGCGCTGCTGCGGAAGCTCCAGACCCAGGCGCCGACCCCCCAGGGCGGACGCCTGCTGACCGACACCCGCTACGACAGCCGGGGCCTCGCCCACGAGACCTACGAGGAGATCTTCGACAGCACCAGCACCCCGAACGGCACCTACACGCGCGCCGAGTACGGAGAGGCCCCGAAACAGACGGAAACGGTCTACGACGGCGCCGAGCGGACCACCTCCAGCACCCTGTACAGCTACGGCGTGAAGAAGTGGACCACGACCACGAGCCACACCGGCGACTCCACCGCCACCACGGCGCTCCAGGGCGGCAGCGCCCTGCGGACCGTCACCGACGCCCGCGGCCGTACCGTCGAGACCCGCGAGTACGAGGGGACCAGCCCGGCGGACGCCGACTTCGGCACCGGCCCCGGGACGGCGTACGCGTCCGTGAAGTTCGGCTACACGCTGGACGACAAGGAGAAGTCGATCACCGGCGCCGACGGCTCCGCGTGGACCTACGGCTACGACCTCTTCGGCCGCCGCGTCGACGTCGACGACCCTGACAAGGGCCAGGCCGAGACCGAGTACAACGCCCTCGACCAGGCGATCAAGGCGACGGACGCGCGTAAGAGGAGCATCCTGACCGCCTACGACGAGATCGGCCGGGTCACGGGCACCTGGGCGGGGTCGAAGACGGACGCCAACCAGCTCACCGCGCACACGTACGACACGGTCATCAAGGGCAAGCCGGCGACGTCCACCCGCTACGTCGGCGGCAAGACCGGCAAGGCGTACACCAAGACGATCACCGCCTACGACAGCCAGTCGCGCCCCGTCGCCACCAAGCTGGAACTCCCGGCCACCGATCCGCTCGTCAAGGCGGGCGCCCCGTCCGTACTGGAGTCCACCAGCTACTACAACATCAACGGCACCCTGCAGAACACCCAGGAACCGGCACTCGGCGGCCTGCCGTCGGAGACCGTCGGCTACGAGTACACGGGCCTCGGGAACGTCACGTCGATCAGCGGCAGCACCGGCTATCTGCTGGACGTCGCCTACTCCGCCCTCGGCCAGGCCCAGCAGCTGACGCTGGGGGTCGCGAACACCGAGGCGCACAAGAAGGCCTACGTCACCAACACCTACGAGGAGGCCACCGGTCGGCTCACCCGCAGCCATGTCACGGACCAGACCCACCCGTACATGCTCCAGGACCTCAACTACGCCTTCGACCAGGCCGGCAACGTCACCTCCATCGCCGACCCCGCCACCCTCGGCGGCAGCAGCGCGGCGGAGACCCAGTGCTACGCCTACGACGGACACCGCCGGATGACCGAGGCATGGACCCCGGCCTCCCAGAAGTGCGCCGACGCCCGCAGCGCGGCCGGCCTGTCCGGTCCCGCACCGTACTGGACCAGCTACGCCTACGACGCGGCCGGTCAGCGCACCAGCGAGACCACGCACACCACGTCCGCCACCACCACGACCACCTACTGCTACGAGGGGAACCAGCCGCACGCCCTGACCGGCACCAGCACCAAGGCCGACTGCGCCGCACCCGACGAGGCCTACGGCCACGACGAGGCCGGCAACACCGACAGCAGGCCCGGCGAGACGGCCACCCAGGACCTCGACTGGTCCGACGAGGGCAAACTGGCCAAGGTCACCGAGGGCACCAAGGCGACCGACTACCTCTACGACGCCGAGGGCACCCTGCTGATCCGTGCCACCTCCGGCGGCGAGCGCGTCCTGTACGCCGGAGCCACCGAACTCCACCTGAGGGCCAACGGCACCATGTGGGCCCAGCGCACCTATGGATCCGGAGACCTCACGGTCGCCGTCCGCAGCAACGAGTCCGGCGGCAACAAGCTCTTCTACCTCGCCGGTGACCACCACGGCACCCAGAGCCTCGCCCTCACCTCCGACACCCAGGCCGTGATCAAGCGCCGTATGACGCCCTTCGGCGCGGAACGCGGTGCCGCCACGGGAGGCGGCTGGCCCACCGACAAGGGCTTCCTGGGCCAGACGGCGGACGACACGACCGGGCTGACCCATGTCGCCGCCCGGGAGTACGACCCCGAGATCGGCCAGTTCATCAGCGTCGACCCCGCGCTGGAGTCGGACAAGCCGCAGACCATGAGCGGCTACGCCTACGCGGCCAACAACCCGGCCACCTTCAGCGACCCGACCGGCGAGATCCTCATGGAGTGCCACACCGGCGAGATCAAGTGCGTCGGCGGCAAGCCCGTCACCTCGAAGAAGAAGACCCCCCGCAGCAGGAACGGGGGCGGAGGCCAGAGCGGCTCGGGCACGGCCTCGGGCTCCGGCGGCACCGGTCACTACGTCGTGGGCGGCGCCCAGGAGCCCTACGTGTACTACAAGGACGATTTCCCCTACGACCCGAGTGCCGAGGCCACCGCGAGTGACTACACTGCCTGGCTCAAGTGGCAGGGCAAGAACACCGGCGCCTTCTGGTGCAGTTGGATCAGCGCCTGCGACACGTTCGGGGCCGAGGACGGCAACCTGAGCGACGCGGTCGCCATGTACGCGCACTACATGGGCGGCAGCGGGCTGGACGCGGAACTCGACTACGAGAAGGCGTACGACCAGGACAAGGGGATTCGCGCGGCGGTGGACGAGGAGATCGCGCTGGCCCAGACCTGGGCCGAGAAGATCCAGAAGGGCAACGACAAGTCGACGTTCGACATCACCGGCAAGATGACCAACGTCGGCGGCAGCCACTATCCGGACACGGAGAACTGGCAGAAGGCCATCGGTGAGCACAAGATCTGGGGAAGCGCTTCCGTGAAGACCAGCGGTGACTCGTTCACCATGCGGATCACCGTCCACGCCAAGGACCGCTACGACTTCAACAAGGGGATGAGCGACATCGCGAGCGGAACCCCCGACGAGGTCAACGGCAGATTCGCCACCCTCGGCTGGGCCAAGCCCTTCATCAGCCGCGGCACGGTCACCCGTGAGGTCACCTGGCGGCGCGGCGACATCCTGGGTTCCACGTCCGTGTCCGGCGGAGGCCGCTAGTGGCGACGCGAGCGGGCGCCGCACGCACGGGCGCACTCGTCCTCGCCGCGGTCTCGGTGATGGCCTCGGTGGGCTCCTGCGGTTCCTCGGAACCGCGGGGGTCCGCCCCCGGGACGGACAGCGCCTCGGCGGGCTGCGAGATCCGTGACACCACCCAGCAGGTCGCCGACCGCTTCTCCGGGCTGGGCGACGTCATCACCGCCGAATGGTGTGCGATGGACCTCGCGGGCGGCTCGTCCCGCGTCCCCGGTCCGAGCGACATCAGAATGGTCGGCTACTTCGAGACCACGGCCGAGGACATGAAGGCCGTCCTCGACGCTCCTGGCAGGACGTTCGAGAAGGCCGAGCCCGAAAACATCCCCGCGGCCCTCGGCGCTTCGACTTCCGGGAAGACCGAGTGGCTGACCAGCACCGAGGTGAACGAGGAGATCACGGACGGCCTGTACACCGGGACGTTCTATTTCGACCGCGCCTCCAACAAGGTCCTTTTCGACGCCGTCAATCCGACCAGGGCCGAGGACGAGGGGGTGGTGGTCGGAGGGTGAGGGACGAGGTGGGGCCCGCGCGACCGGCCCCCACCCACCCGTGGGCGGGCGACCGGGGGAACGCCCGCCGCGCCCCGGGCCGCGGGCACCCCATCATGGTCACCCGGCGGAGCCGTTAGGCTGGGGGCGTGGCAGTCGTCGATGTATCCGAAGAGCTGAAGTCCCTCTCCTCGACCATGGAGTCGATCGAGGCCGTTTTGGACCTCGACAAGCTGAGGGCAGACATCGCCGTGCTCGAGGAGCAGGCGGCCGCGCCGTCCCTGTGGGACAACCCGGACGAGGCGCAGAAGATCACCAGCAAGCTCTCCCACCTCCAGGCCGAGGTCAGGAAGGCGGAGGCGCTGCGCGGTCGCATCGACGACCTCAGTGTCCTCTTCGAGATGGCCGAGGAGGAGGACGACCCGGACACCCGTGCCGAGGCCGAGTCGGAGCTGATCTCCGTCAAGAAGGCGCTGGACGAGATGGAGGTCCGTACCCTCCTGTCCGGCGAGTACGACTCCCGTGAGGCCCTCGTCAACATCCGCGCCGAGGCCGGTGGCGTCGACGCCGCCGACTTCGCCGAGAAGCTCCAGCGGATGTATCTGCGCTGGGCGGAGCAGAAGGGCTACAAGACCGAGGTGTACGAGACCTCGTACGCGGAGGAGGCGGGCATCAAGTCCACCACCTTCGCCGTGCAGGTGCCCTACGCCTACGGCACGCTCTCCGTGGAGCAGGGCACCCACCGGCTCGTCCGTATCTCGCCCTTCGACAACCAGGGCCGGCGCCAGACGTCCTTCGCCGGTGTCGAGGTCCTGCCCGTGGTCGAGCAGACCGACCACATCGAGATCGACGAGTCCGAGCTGCGTGTGGACGTCTACCGGTCCTCCGGGCCCGGCGGCCAGGGCGTCAACACCACCGACTCCGCCGTGCGGTTGACCCACCTCCCCACCGGCATCGTCGTCTCCTGCCAGAACGAGCGGTCGCAGATCCAGAACAAGGCCACCGCGATGAACGTCCTTCAGGCGAAGCTGCTGGAGCGGCAGCGCCAGGAGGAGCGGGCCAAGATGGACGCCCTCAAGGACGGCGGCAGTTCCTGGGGCAACCAGATGCGTTCGTACGTCCTGCACCCGTACCAGATGGTCAAGGACCTCCGCACCGAGTACGAAGTCGGCAACCCCGAGGCCGTGTTCAATGGCGAGATCCAGGGCTTCCTGGAGGCCGGAATTCGCTGGCGCAAGCAGCAGGAGAAGTAGGCCCCCCGAATTCAGCGCTTTGTCGACAAGGCAACTGCCTCCCCGTGGGAGGCAGTTGCCTTGTCTGTGTGGGGATGTCTGGGTCTTACGTCACACTCACATGTTATTGACGAGGTCAAATGCGGTGAACGGGACATCGCGTACGCAACGACCTTGACGTTGCTGGAAAAACTGGGAAGGGTGACGTATGGCATGCGCATTACTGGGGCGCATGTGAACCGGGGGACTTTCGAGCCAACCGACTGCTCCCGTTGATCGCGGCCCCGGGCGCTGCTCCATTTACTGATAGCTACTGGGGGTAGCAGCCATATGACGAAGAAGACGCGGATCCGCGTGGCGCGAATAGCCGCGGGTGCTGTGATCGCCGCCGGCGCGTCACTGACCGCCGCGGGCGCCGCTTCCGCGCTGGACCTCGGAGTCGGCGTCGGTGTCAGCACCGACGACGGCGGTTCGGTCAAGGCCGGCGTCTCGGTCCAGACCGGCAACGACACCGAGGGCAACACCAACGTCGGTGCGACCACGGGTGAGACCACCGGTGAGACCACCGGTGAGACCACGACCGGTGAGACCACCGCAGGCACCACCGGCACCACTGGCACGACCGGTGCCGTCAGCACGACCGGCACCATCGGTACGAGCGGTACCACGGGTGACAGCGGCACGACCGGTACCACGGGCACCACCGGTACCACGGGCACGACCGGCACCACGGGCACGACTGGCACCACCGGCACGACGGGCACCACGGGCACCACGGGCACCACGGGTTCGTCCTCGAACGGGACGTCCAACGGCACCTCCGGCGGCTCCACCTCGAACGGGACGTCCAACGGCACGTCCGGCGGTTCGTCCTCGAACGGGACGTCCAACGGCACCTCGGGCGGCTCCACCTCGAACGGGACGTCCAACGGCACCTCCGGCGGCTCCTCCGACGGCGGTTCCACCGACGGCGGCTCCGACGGCGGCTCGTCCACCTCCGGCGGCTCGACCGACGGCGGCTCCACCTCCGGTGGGACCGACACCGACGGTGGCAACGACGAGGTCGTGCAGCAGGAGGGCTCCTCGGCCCTCACCGACACCGGCACCGAGACCGAGGCTCAGGGCACCGGCACCGGCGAGCTGGCCGAGACGGGTGCCGCCGAGACCACGTTCCTGCTGGTGGGCGCCGCCACGATGATCGCCGGCGGTATCGGCTTCCGTCTGCTGCCGCGCCTGATGGCCGGCCGCGGCGCCGCCGCCTGATCGCAGACGGTCGCGCACAGCACCGCACACGTACGTGAGGCCCGGGGCAGCCAGCCCCGGGCCTTCGTCGTACGTCCCGCCCCGCGCACGCCCTGTGACGTCGGGCGTCCGGTACCGCTATGCCGTCTGGTGCGCCAGCAGCGCCACTGCCGCTATGAGGATCGCCAGGAGGGCGATCAGGGTCATGGGGCTCAGGCCCGCGAAGGGGTTCTCCTGCTGGAGCCGCTCGCGGCTGGCCCGGCACACATGGCAGCGGCCCTCGGCGACGGGGGACGCGCAGTTCGCGCACACCAACCGGTCGTACGTCATGCGCCTCGCCCTCCTTGCAATGGCCTCACACATACCTCAACGCTTCGCGGAACCGGACCGTTCCTCCCCACCACTGTGCCAGGTTCCTCCTGAGGTTGCGCGGGGGCCTACGAAAGGGGGGCGTCTGTCGTCGCGCGGCTGCGGGACGAGGAACACGGCGCGGTACAGTCTCGTCCATCCATTCCCGACGGCTTGTGGTGCATCCGTGATCCGATTCGACAACGTGTCCAAGGTCTACCCCAAGCAGACCCGCCCCGCACTCAGGGATGTCTCCCTGGAGGTGGAGAAGGGCGAGTTCGTGTTCCTCGTGGGGTCCTCCGGCTCCGGAAAGTCCACGTTCCTGCGGCTGATCCTCCGGGAGGAGCGGTGCAGCCAGGGACAGGTGCACGTCCTGGGCAAGGACCTCGCGCGCCTGTCCAACTGGAAGGTGCCGCAGATGCGCCGCCAGCTCGGGACGGTCTTCCAGGACTTCCGGCTGCTGCCCAACAAGACGGTCGGCGAGAACGTCGCCTTCGCGCAGGAGGTCATCGGCAAGTCGCGCGGCGAGATCCGCAAGTCCGTGCCGCAGGTGCTCGAACTGGTCGGCCTCGGCGGCAAGGAGGAGCGGATGCCGGGCGAGCTGTCGGGTGGTGAACAGCAGCGTGTGGCCATCGCACGCGCCTTCGTGAACCGGCCCAAGCTCCTCATCGCGGACGAGCCCACCGGCAACCTCGACCCGCAGACCTCCGTCGGCATCATGAAGCTGCTCGACCGCATCAACCGGACCGGCACCACGGTGGTGATGGCGACCCACGACCAGAACATCGTGGACCAGATGCGCAAGCGCGTCATCGAGCTGGAGAAGGGCCGCCTCGTCCGCGACCAGGCGCGCGGCGTCTACGGCTACCAGCACTGACCGCCCCGTCCACGGAAAGGCCCATCGAGTCGCCATGCGCGCCCAGTTCGTCCTGTCGGAGATCGGTGTCGGTCTCCGCCGCAATCTCACGATGACCTTCGCGGTCATCGTCTCCGTCGCCCTCTCCCTCGCCCTCTTCGGCGGTTCGCTGCTGATGAGCGACCAGGTCAGCCAGATGAAGGGCTACTGGTACGACAAGGTCAACGTGTCGATCTTCCTCTGCAACAAGAGCGACGCGGAGTCCGACCCCAACTGCGCCAAGGGCGCCGTCACCACAGAGCAGAAGAAGCAGATCAAGTCCGACCTGGACAAGATGGCGGTCGTCGACAACGTCGCCCACGAGTCGCAGGACGAGGCGTACAAGCACTACAAGGAGCAGTTCGGCGACTCCCCGCTGGCCAGCAGCCTCACCCCGGACCAGATGCAGGAGTCGTACCGGATCAAGCTGAAGGACCCCGAGAAGTACCAGGTCATCGCGAGTGCCTTCAACGGTCGTGACGGTGTGCAGTCGGTGCAGGACCAGAAGGGCATCCTGGACAACCTCTTCCGGCTGCTCGGCTATCTGAACTGGGCGGCGCGCGGTGTGATGGCGGTCATGCTGATCGTGGCGCTGTTGCTGATCGTCAACACGGTGCGGGTCTCGGCGTTCAGCCGTCGGCGTGAGACGGGGATCATGCGCCTGGTCGGCGCCTCCGGCTTCTACATCCAGGCGCCGTTCATCATGGAGGCCGCGGTCGCCGGGATCATCGGCGGCACGATCGCCTGTGCCTTCCTGCTCCTGGGGCAGTACTTCGTGATCGACAACGGAGTGTCACTGTCCCAGAACCTGCCGTTGATCAATTTCGTGGGCTGGGACGCGGTCCTGACGAAGCTGCCGCTCATCCTCGCGGCGAGCTTCCTGATGCCCGCGCTGGCTGCCTTCTTCGCACTGCGCAAGTACCTGAAGGTGTGACGCACGCCCCTGGGGCCGTACCGGCAAGGGCCGGTGCGGCCCTTCGCGTTGTCCTAGACTCGCGGTCATGTCAGGCCGCGACCTGTTCTCCCAGCCCCGCCGCGTCGGCCGCGGGGCCGCCCTGACATTGGTCTTCGCGAGTGTGCTCGCCACGGGCGCCGCGACCGGCTCCTTCGACGACCCGCGCCGGGAGCCCGCGGCCGTCGTGCACCCCTCCCGCTCCACCCCGGCCGACAAGGCGCAGGACGTCGCCGACGCCGCCGCCGAGGCCATGGCCGAGGGCAAGTCCCCCGTGGAGGCCGCCGAGCGGGCCGTCAGCCGCAGCGGCGACCGGTGGGGCGCGGTCTACTCCGAGGGCGAGTACGAGCAGTTCGAGGAGGCCCTCGACGGCGAGTACACCGGCGTCGGCCTCTGGACCCGGCTGGAGCGCGACGGCCGGATCGAGGTGACCCGGGTGCAGGACGGCTCGCCCGCCGCCCGCGCCGGGATCCGCGCGGGCGACCGCCTCGTCCGCGTGGACGGCAGGAAGGTCGACGGCCGCCCGGTCACCGAGGTCGTCTCCTTACTCCGCGGCGACGCGATCGACGAGGGCTCCGGCGGCACCCGGGTCCCCGAGAGCGCGGCCGCCGGTACGAAGGTGGAGCTGGAGCTGGAGCGCGCCGGCCGGACCTGGTCCGCGACCCTGCGCCGGGCCCGCCTGTCCACCGAGGACGTGACGGTGAGCCGCACCGCCGGCGGGGTCAGCGTCATCACGGTCGACGCGTTCACCAAGGGCTCCGGCGATCTCGTACGAGCCGCCGTCGAGCAGTCCGCCGACGCCGCCGGCTTCGTCCTCGACCTCCGTGGCAACTCCGGCGGTCTGGTCTCCGAGGCCGTCACCGCCGCCTCCGCCTTCCTCGACGGGGGCCTCGTCGCCACGTACGACGTCAAGGGCAGGCAGCGGGCGCTGCACGCCGAACCCGGCGGCGACACCACCAGGCCCCTGGTCGCGCTCGTCGACGGCGGCACGATGAGCGCGGCCGAGCTGCTCACCGGAGCCCTTCAGGACCGGGGACGCGCGGTGGTCGTGGGCTCCCGCACCTTCGGCAAGGGCTCGGTGCAGATGCCGAGCCGCCTCCCCGACGGCTCCGTCGCCGAACTGACCGTCGGCCACTACCGCACCCCCTCCGGCCGCGGCGTCGACGGCCGGGGCATCACCCCCGACCTCGAGGCGGACGAGGACGCCCTGCGGCGGGCCGAGACGGTGCTCAGCGGACTCGGGCAGTGAGCCGCTCCCGTTAATCGGCTTCCCTCACACCCCCCGCGTGGTGCCAAAATGGACGGCACTATGAGCAAGGGAATGTACGTACCGAAGGAATCCCAGCCCAAGCAGGGCGGGGCGGCCGTCAAGGGCCGGGACGGCGAGAAGGGCGGCAAGAAGAAGATCGTCGCCCAGAACAAGAAGGCCCGGCACGACTACGCGATCATCGACACCTACGAGGCCGGTCTGGTGCTCATGGGCACCGAGGTCAAGTCGCTGCGCGAGGGACGGACGTCGCTGACCGACGGCTTCGTCCAGATCGACCGGGGCGAGGCGTGGCTCCACAACGCCCACATCCCCGAGTACCACCAGGGCAGCTGGACCAACCACTCCGCGCGCCGCAAGCGGAAGCTGCTGCTGCACCGCGAGGAGATCGACAAGCTGGAGGCCAAGGCGCAGGAGACGGGTCACACCATCGTGCCCCTCGCCCTGTACTTCAAGGACGGCCGGGCCAAGGCCGAGATCGCGCTCGCGCGAGGCAAGAAGGAGTACGACAAGCGGCAGACGCTGCGGGAGAAGCAGGACCGGCGGGAGTCGGACCGGGCGATCGCGGCGGCGAAGCGGAAGCAGCGGGGCCAGTAGCGCGAGGCCGCCGGGAATACGGTGGCACGCGCTCCCGTTGGTCACGTACGATGGCTCTGCACCTCACAGCGGGTGCGCCGGCCCCCTCGGGGGCGTTGAAAAAACAACATGGGGATGATCGGTTTCGACAGCGGATGTTGAGGCAGGGGAAGCGTGTCGAGGAAGCGGCAATGATCTCGTTAACCATATGTCGCACCAAATAATCGCCAACACCAAGCGCGATTCCCAGACCTTCGCTCTCGCTGCCTGATAAGCAGTGATCGAAGGCCCTAATGGGTGTCAGCCCGGGAGTGTTCCCGGCCCGGATCCTGGCATAATCTAGGGAACTAAACCATTGAGCCCGGTCACGGGGCTCGATGGGAAATCAAACAGTGACTGGGCCCGTCGGCGACTTGTTCGCGTGATCGCCGGGGCCGAGAAAATCACAGCGAACTGCACACGGAGAAGCCCTGATTTAGCACCGTTGGACGCGGGTTCGATTCCCGCCATCTCCACAATTCCCATGTGGGCGAAAGCCCCGCTGCCGTGAGGCAGCGGGGCTTTCGTCATTTCTCGGCCGGCCCGCGCCCGGTCATCCGGCCACCCGGCGCGCCGTGCTCGCCCGCACCGTCAGGCGGGGCGGTAGCAGGGTGGCCTCGGGGACGGGGGTGCCGGAGAGCTTCCTCATCAGCAGGGCCACCGCCTGTTCACCCACCTCCGCCGCCGGGATGGCGATCGAGGTGACGGGCACGGGGAGGGCCGCGGCGACGTCGTCCGGGCACAGGGCCGTGATCGAGAGGTCGGCGGGGACGCGCAGACCCAGCTGCTCGAACGCGTCGACGAGGGGTTCCAGGACCGCCTCGTTGTGGATCACCACACCCGTGAGCGCCGGTTGCTCGCGCAGGAGGCGTTCCGCGACCGCGCGGGCCGCCGCCGGGGTGGCCTCGCAGGGGTGGACCGTGGAGGACATGCCGTTGCGGGTGGCGGCCGAGGTGAAGCCCTGGACGACCCGCTGCGCGAAGGACGTCTGGCGGACGTAGACCTCCGGCGGGGACCCGATCAGGCCCACCACACGGTGGCCCAGACCGGCGAGATGCTCCACGCACAGTTCGCCGGCCGTCCTGAAGTCCAGGTCGATGCAGGTCAGGCCGGAGGGGTCGGCGGGAAAGCCGACCAGGACCGAGGGGCGGTCCAGGGTGCGCAGCAACGGCAGCCTCGGGTCGTGGAGTTGGACGTCCATCACGATCAGCGCGTCCACCAGTGCCGAGTCCGCCACCCGCCGCAGGCCCTCGTCGCCCTCCTCCTGGGTCAGCAGCAGGACGTCGTGGTCGTGGGCGCGGGCCGTCGTGACCGCCGAGACCGCGAACCGCATGACCACCGGCACATGGATCCCGGCCCGTAACGGCACCACCATCGCGAGCACGTTCGACTTGCTGCTGGCCAGGGCACGGGCACCCGCGTGCGGGCGGTACCCCAGCTCGCGGATGGACGCCTCGACCCGGGCCCGTGTCTCCGCCGAGATCGGGCGCTTGCCGCTCAGCGCGTACGAGACGGTGCTCGGGGAGACGCCCGCGTGCCGGGCCACGTCCGTGATCTTCACCGTCACATCGCCCTCGTTCCCGGGGGAGCGGACTCCCCGTCCAGATCCATCGTCAGGAACCCCGTGCCCGCCTCCGCCCGGACCTCGCGCCCTTGCGCCGCCAGCCCCCAGGGCGCCCTCGGGTCGGCGCAGGACGCCCGCAGCACGTCGCCCTCCCGGACGACGGTGAACGTCACCCCGCCCACCGGGACCGTCACCTGGGCGCCGTGTGCGAGGCCGTACGCGTGCAGGGTCACCCCGTCGGCGTGGTCGTAGTCCGGGCGGTCCGTCGTCGCGCCGACCGGGACGACCGCGCCCGGCCGGACCAGGAGGGGAACGCTTCTGAAGTCGTGCCGTTCGCGGACCCAGCGGGGGCCGGTCACCGTGCCGCCGTCCGGGAAACGGGTCCAGGTGCCCTCGGGGACGTAGTACGTGACATCGCCCTCGTCACTGAAGACGGGCGCCACGAGGAGGTCGGGACCGAGCATGTACTGCCGTTCCAGATGCGCGCACCCCGGGTCGTCCGGGAACTCCAGCACCATCGCCCGCATCAGCGGCACCCCCTCGGTGTGGGCGGTGCGCGCGGCCTCGTACAGGTAGGGCATGAGGGCGAGCTTGAGCCGGGTGAACTTCCGGAGCACGTCGACCGATTCGTCGTCGAAGAGCCAGGGGACCCGGTACGACGACGAGCCGTGCAGCCGGCTGTGGGAGGAGAGCAGGCCGAAGGCGATCCAGCGTTTGAACAGGGCGGGTGAGGGGGTGCCCTCGAAGCCGCCGATGTCGTGGCTCCAGTAGCCGAAGCCCGACAGGCCGAGCGACAGGCCGCCCCGCAGGGACTCGGCCATCGACTCGTACGTGGACTCGCAGTCGCCGCCCCAGTGGACGGGGAAGCGCTGGCCGCCGACCGTCGCCGAGCGGGCGAAGAGGACCGCCTCGCCCTCGCCCCGGTGTTTGCGCAGGACGTCGAAGACGGTGCGGTTGTAGAGGTAGGTGTAGTAGTTGTGCATCCGCTCCGGGTCCGTGCCGTCGGACCAGGCCACGTCCAGGGGCACCCGCTCGCCGAAGTCGGTCTTGAAGCAGTCGACGCCCTGGGCGAGCAGCGCCTCCAGCTTCGAGGCGTACCACTCGCGGGCCGCCGGGCTGGTGAAGTCCACCAGCGCCATGCCCGGCTGCCACAGGTCCCACTGCCAGACGCTGCCGTCCGGCCGGCGCAGGAGATGGCCGAGGGCCCTGCCCTCCTCGAAGAGCGGGGAGCGCTGGGCGATGTACGGGTTGATCCAGACACTGATCCTGAGGCCCCGGCGTTTCAGACGGGCCAGCATGCCCTCCGGGTCGGGGAAGACCCGGGGGTCCCACTCGAAGTCGCACCACTGGAACTCGCGCATCCAGAAGCAGTCGAAGTGGAAGACGGACAGCGGCAGCCGGCGGTCCCGCATCCCCTCGATGAAGGAGGTCACCGTCTCCTCGTCGTAGGAGGTGGTGAAGGACGTCGACAGCCACAGGCCGAACGACCAGGCGGGCGGGAGGGCCGGGCGGCCGGTGAGGGCCGTGTACTTGCGGAGGATGTCCTTCGGGGTGGGGCCGTAGATGACGTAGTACGTGAGCTGCTGGGTCTCCGCGCTGAACTGGACCCTCGACACCACCTCCGAGGCGACCTCGAAGGACACCTTGCCGGGGTGGTCGACGAAGACGCCGTAGCCCGCGTCGGTGAGATAGAACGGCACGTTCTTGTACGCCTGCTCGGTGGCCGTGCCGCCGTCGGCGTTCCAGATGTCCACGACCTGGCCGTTCTTCACCAGTGGGCCGAAGCGTTCACCGAGGCCGTACACCGAGGTGCCGACGCCCAGGTTGAGCTGTTCGCGCAGGTAGTGGGCGCCGGACGCCTCGCGCATGATGCCCATCGACTTGGGGCCGCTGGAGGTGAGCGTGCGGCCGTGGGCGAGGAAGTCGACCTGCCAGGGGCCGCCGCGCGAGATACGGACCGACAGCTCTCCGGCGGTGAGGGTGGCGTGCTCGTCGTCGTAGGAGGTGTGCGGGGTGAACTCCTCGGTCGTCAGCTCGAAGCGCGGGCCGCGGGGCCGTTCGCCCGCGAAGTGCGTGAAGGTGACACCGATGACGTCGGGCATCGGGGCGTGGGCGCTGATCGTCACGACCGGTCCCTTCAGCAGGTCGCCGCGGTGGCGGACGGGCCGGGTCGGGGCGTGCACCTCCAGGGCGCCGCCGTCCGTGGCGGTGACGTCGAGGACCTCGGCCGGGTACGCGGCGGTGACGCCCTCGCGGAGCAGCCAGTAGCCGTCGGTGAACTTCATGTGGGGGCGATCTCCTTACGTCACGGCCTACTTCACGGCTCCCACGGCGATGCCGCGGGTGAGCGTGCGCTGGAAGAGGAGGAAGAACACGAGGGCGGGGAGCAGCCCGAGCAGGGCGGCCGCGTTGGTCATCGTGGCGTCCATGAGGCGCTGGCCCTGGAGGACGCCGAGGGCCACGGACACGGTCTGGTTGTCGTTGGAGATCAGCATGACCAGGGGGAGCAGGAACTCGTTCCAGGTCCAGATGAAGAAGAAGACCAGGAGCACGCCCAGGGTGGGACGGCTCACGGGGACGACGATCCGCCACAGCACCTGCCACTTGGTCGCGCCGTCGATCCGGGCCGCCTCGACGATCTCGCGCGGGAACTGCCCGAGGACCGAGGAGAGCAGATAGGTGCCGAAGGCCGCCTGGATCACCGTGAAGACGATGATCACGCTGAGCCTCGTGTCGTAGAGGCCGGCCTCCTTGCTCAGGTAGTAGACGGGATAGACCAGCGCCTCCTGCGGGAGCACGTTCGCGAGGACGAAGAAGGCGAGGATCCAGGTCCGGCCCCTGATCCGCCCGATGCCGATCGCGTACGCGTTCAGGACGGACAGGACCACGGCGAGCACCGCCACCGAGCCGCTGATCAGCACCGAGTTGACGAGTTTCCGGCCGAAGTCGACGCGTTCCCAGAAGTCCCTGACGCCGTCCGTGTAGAAGCCCTCGGGGAGGCTGAGGGGTCCGTTCTGGGCGTACTCCGCCGGGGACTTGACCGCGTTGAGCGCGACGATCAGGAACGGCACGATCATGAACAGGGCCGCGACGCACAGGGCGATCAGCACCGGGTAGCGGCGCAGGGCGGTGGTCATCGCTCGGTCCTCTCCTGGAGCCTCAGGCCGGCCAGGGCCAGGGCGAGGACGAGCACGGTCAGCGCGGTGGAGATCGCCGCGCCGTAGCCGACCTGGGTCTTCTCGAAGAACGTGGTGAAGGAGAAGTAGGACGGCACGTCCGTGGCGCCGCCCGGGCCGCCCTTGGTCAGGACGTACACCGCGCCGAACACCTTGAGCGCGGCGATCGTGCACCAGAGGAGGACGACGTGGATCTCGGGGCGGATCTGCGGCAGCGTGATGTGCAGGAAGCGGCGCCACCAGCCGGCGCCGTCCAGCTCGGCCGCCTCGTACAGCGCCGGGTCGACGCGTTGCAGGCCCGCCATGAAGACCACCAGCGGGAAACCGAGCTGCACCCACACCATCACGGCCATGACGGTGTAGAGGGCGAGGTCCGGGTCGCCGAGCCAGTCCTGCTGCCATCCGCCGAGCCCGACCGCCTTCAGCAGCTCGTTCAGGGAGCCGTTCTCCGGGGCGAGGATCCAGCTCCAGACGATGCCGGCGACCGCGATCGGCAGCACCTGCGGGAGGTAGAAACAGGCGCGGAGCACGGCGGTGACCCGGCCGCCGAAGTGCTTGCCGACGAAGTCGAACAGGGCGGCCGCCAGCACCAGCCCGAGCGCGGTCGGCACGGCGGCCATCGCGACCACCATGAACAGGCTGTGCCGGAACGACGCCCAGAAGTCCTCGTCGCCCGCGAGTTCCCGGTAGTTGTCGAGGCCGGACCAGACGGGGCCGCCCACGCCCTGCCAGTCGGTGAAGCTGACCCCCGTGTTCATCAGGAACGGCACGACGACCACGGCGAAGAAGGCCAGGGCGCCGGGCAGGAGGAACAGGGCGTAGGAGTCACCGGGGCGGCGGGGGCGGTGGCGGCCGCGGTCGGCGCGGCGCTCCGCACCGGCCGCCGGCCTCCGTTCGACGGTCACCGTCATCGCTTCGGCGCGTCCTTCTCGTACGCCTCCCCGATCGCGTCCAGATAGGCGTCCGGGTCCGCGTCGCCGGTGATCAGTTTCTGGGTCTCGGCGACGAGGACGTCGTAGAAACCGGGGACGGGCCAGTCGGGGTAGAAGGCCAGACCGTCCTTCTCGGCGAGGGTGTTGAAGTCGGCGATCAGCTCCTTGGCCCGCGGGTCGGTGATGGCGGCCGGGTCGGCGGCCACCGGGACCCCGCCCTCGTCGCCCAGCAGGTTCTGGATCTTCTCCGACAGGGTGATGTCGATGAAGTCGTAGGCGAGTTCCTTGTTCTTCGCCCCCTCGGGGACGACCCAGAGGTTGCCGCCCGAGCCGAGCGTGAGGTCGGTGTCGGGCCACGGGAAGGTGCCCCAGTCGAACGTGTTCTCCGCCTTGAAGCGGCCGTACCACCAGCTCCCCGAGAACAGGATCGGCGCCTTGCCCTGGATGAACGAGACGCCCGCGTCCTCGGACTTCGTCCCCGTCGACTTCTCGCTGATGTACCCCTTCTCCACCCAGTCGGCGAAGGTCCGCGCCCCGTACGTCCACGCGGCGTCGTGGAAGTCGGCCTCGCCCTGGTACAGCTCGTAGGCGTTCACCCAGGCACGGTCCGCCTTGCTCAGCGCCAGCTGGTACAGGTACTGCTGCGCCATGTACTCGGCGCCCGCGTTGGCCAGCGGGGTGATGCCCGCCTTCACGAACTCGTCCATGGCGGCGGTGAGTTCGGCGAGCGTGGTGGGCTCGGCGATGCCGTGCTCGGCGAAGAGGTCCTTGTTGTAGAAGACCATCGTGTACTCGGCGTAGTTCGGCACGCCGTACCACTTGCCGGAGCCCATCACCCCGTCGGTGTCGTACTGGCTGGTGGTACGGATGCCCGCGCCGATCTTCCTGTCCCAGCCGCGCGCCGTGACCTCCGGGGTGAGGTCGGTCAGCAGGCCCTGCTTGGAGAGGAGCCCGGCCGTCGCGTTGCCCTTGTTGTACTCCATCAGGTCGGGCGCGTCGGAGGAGTTGAGGACCATCGGGGCGGTCTTGCGGATCTGTTCGAAGCCCTTCTCCTCGAACTCCACCTCGACGCCCGGATGGGTTTTCTCGAACTCCTCGATCGCCGCGTTCCAGGCCACGCCCATCGCGCTGTCGGGGCCCTCGTAGTGCCAGAGGCGGAGCGTTTTTCCGTCCCCGCCACCGCCGCCGTCCGAACCGCCGCAGGAGGTCAGGAGCAGAGCCCCGCTCAGGGCCGCCGCCGCGACCGCCGTGATACGCCTTCGTGCCGCCCACATCCCGCGCCTCCAGGGGAGTCGGATGGATCATCGGACTCGGATGGATCGTCGTCGAACGGTGCAGTCGAATCGCTTCGACGACTGGCGTCGAAGCGCTTCGACGGAAGGTAAGGGTGGGTTCGGAGTGCGTCAATGGGTGCGCGGGAATTCGGCCGGATCGCCGCGATCAGCAGGGCCAGGGCCGCCGCGGCCACCGGCACCGCGAAGCCGGTCGGGCCGGCGGCCGGGCCGGTGCCCGCCGCCGGGGCGTGTTCCACGACCCAGCCGCCCAGGGCCGAGCCGCCCGCTATTCCGCCGAGCAGACCGGTGACGGCGAGGGTCATGCCCTCGTTCAGCCGGCCCCGCGGGGTGCGCTGCTGGACCAGTGCCATCGCGGTGACCATCGTCGGGGCGGTGGCCATGCCGGCGAGCAGGAGGGCCGGGGCGAGGGACAGCAGCGACCCGGTGGCGGTCGCGGTCAGCCAGGGGAGGGCCATCAGGACGGCCATCGCGGCCAGACACCGCCGGAAACGACGCTCCGCCGGGCCCGTCACCCGCAGCGCGCCGTAGGCCAGGCCGGCCACGCAGGAGCCCGCCGCCTGGAGGCCGAGGATCACCCCCGCCGAGGAGGCGTGGCCCCGGGCGTCCGCGTAGGCGATGGTGACGACCTCCAGGGAGCCGAAGACCGCGCCGGTGGCGAGGAAGACGGCGAGGAGCGGGGGGATGCCGGGGGCGCGCAGCGGCGACCCCGCGCGCGTACGGCCCGTGGGAGGCGGTTCCGTGGCGCGCTGGGCGGCGAAGAGCAGGACGCCCGTCATGCAGAGCAGGCCGCCGACCAGGGTGCCGGCCTCGGGGAACAGCGTGGTGCAGAGGACGGCGGCGAGAACCGGGCCGAGCATGAAGCAGAGTTCGTCCGCCGCCTGTTCGAAGGAGTTGGCGGTGTGCAGGGCGGCCGGGTCGTCCTTCAGGAGGTGGGCCCAGCGGGCGCGCGACATGCCGCCGGTGTTGGGGGTCGTGGCGGTGGCCGCGTAGGAGGCGAACAGGGTCCAGTCCGGCGCGTTCCAGCGGACACAGGCGATCAGCGCGAGGCCGCCGAGGAGGGCGACGGCGGTGGCGGGGACGGCGATCCTGGCCTGGCCGTGGCGGTCCACCAGCCGGGCGGTCCAGGGGGCGACCAGGGCGGTGGCGGCGAGGCCGGTGGCGACGACGGCGCCGGCGAGGGCGTAGGAGCCGCGGGCACCGGCGATCATCAGGATCGCGCTCACGCTGAACATGCCCATGGGGAGGCGGGCGAGGAGGCCTCCGGCGGTGAAGCGGAGGGTGCCCGGGGTTTGGAACAGGGAGCGGTAGGGGGTGGGGGTGCTTGTGCGTCGGCGGGTGCGGGTCGGGTGCGGCTGGTCGCGCAGTTCCTCGCGCCCCTTTCGGGGCGGTGTTCTTGGGCGGCGACGAGATGAGAAGTCGGCTGCCACCAGTGTGTCGGCGGTGACGGTGAACAGGGGGCCGGGCTGCTTGGCGGGGTCGGGGTGCGGCATGCGGATACCGTCGCCCGGGGCGTGATCAACCGTCCAACACCTGCTCCGTGGTGATTCACGCACCCCGGTTGTAAATTCGGCGGATGTCCACCACGCCCTCTGCCGTCGAGCCCCGGTTGCTCCGCGGGTTTCTCGCCGTCGCCGAAGAACTGCACTTCACCCGGGCCGCCGCTCGGCTCTATGTCGCCCAGCAGGCGCTCAGCCGGGATGTGCGGCGGCTGGAGCGGGAGTTGGGGGTGGAGTTGTTCGTGCGCAGCACCCGGCAGGTGGCGCTGACCGAGGACGGGAAGCGGCTGGTGCCCCACGCGCGGCGGGTGCTGGAGGCGCAGGAGGAGCTGCTGGCCGCGTTCCGGCAGGCCCGGCCCCTGCTGGTGGACCTCAACTCGCCGGGACTGGCCACCGGGGCACGGGTGCTGCGCCGGGCCCGGGAACTCGCGCCCGAGCTGGAGCTGATGGCCCGGTACGAGAGCGGGCTGACCCATGCGGCGGCCGAGATCCTCGCGGGGCGGCTGGATGTGTCGTTCGGGAGGTTCGCGGGGCTCGAACCGGCGGTGCGGGCGCGGCTCGCGCAGCAGCCGGTGCGGTACGCGCCGATGACCGTGATCCTGCCCGAGGACCACCGGCTGGCCGCGCTGGACGCCGTACCGCTGGCGGAGCTCGCCGGCGAGCGGGTGTACGCGGGGGCCGGGAACCCCCGTACGCGGGAGTGGACGGAGCTGGCGGAGCGGCTCTTCGCGGGGCGGGGGATCGAGGTCGCGGCGCCCGCCCCGCTGGCCGTGGGGGAGGAGGAGTTCCAGCGGATCATGGCCAAGACCAGGTCGCCGGTGCTGGCGGTGGTGGACTTCCCGCCCATGCCGGGCACGGTGGCACGGCCGCTCGTCGACCCCGTGCCGCTGTCGCCGGTCTCGCTGGTGTGGCGCGAGGGGCTCACCCATCCGGGACTCGACGCGCTGCGGCGGGCCGCCGCCGAGTTGGCGCGGGCGGAAGTATGGCTGTCACATCCGGAGGACGGGTGGATTCCGCCCACAGATGCACTCATCATGATGACCTTCACCTGACGTCACACACATGCACATCTTTCCCGCCCATACATTCGTTGGCCCGGGTGCGTGTGAATGGGTGGGGCGCCCCGGATCGGGTGGGGGCCCGGTCCGGTACAGGAAAGTGCGACAGCCCGGCATCGAACACGCACCTGGAACGATCCCGTGGGGGGAAGTGCGTGCACGTCGAGAACTGGCCCAACGGCATTCAGCCGAAGCGGACCGAGGGCGAGGGCCCGGGTCCGGGCCGTGGTGGGAGTGGCAGCGGTACGGCCGACGAGGTGGTCTGGCCCGACGCCGCCGGCAGAACGGGAGCGGTCTCCCAGGTGGAGGCGGCGCCCTGGGAGCGGCCCGACCAGCCCGGGCGCAACCACGATCCGCACGAGGTGACCGTCCAGCTCGACGGTGTCGGGCGTGAGGTGGAGGAGGGGTCAGGCAAGCACACCGGCAGGAGCGGGGACGCGGCGGGTGCCGGCCAGGACTCCGACGGGCCGGTCTTCGTCGACGAGTCGGGGCGGCGCCGGAACCTCTACCGGCGGCTCGGCATCGCCGTCGGCACCGCCTGCGCGGCGTACGCCGTGGTCATCGTCGGCACCCTGGTGTCGGGCAACTCCGACGCGCCCTGGCTGCCGGTGCCGATGCAGAAGGACGACAAGCCGGCCGGCAAGGTGGACACACCTCCGGTGCCGGTCGAGTCGGACGACCTGGCCGACACGGCCGACGGCTTCGTGCCGGACGCCGGTCCGGGCGGGGGCCGCGCGGGAGCGACGGTCTCGCCCGGCGGCAAGTCGCCGACCGGCGCGGCGGGCCGGGCGAAGCGGCCGGAGTCGTCCGCCGCGACCGAGCCCACGGCCGAGCCCAGCGCCGGAGTGGTGCCCAGGCCGAAGCCGAGCACCAGCGCCGAGGACCCCGAGCCGTCCGCCTCCGCGTCCGAGCCGCCGAAGGTCGACCCCAGCCCCTCGGAATCGCCCTCGCCCGCGCCCTCGGACACCACCGACCCCGGTCCCGCTCCGGGCGGCGGCACGGACACCGTCGCCGGCGGTCCGGCCTCCCCGGCGCCCGTCGAGCCGGCCCCGGCGACCTCGGAGAGCACGCAGGGCCCGCAGGAGCCGTCGGCGGGCCCGCAGGACCCGCAGAACCCGGAGACACCCGCCTGATGACCCGCTCCCAGCGCGGCGGCACGCCTTCGCGTGCCGCCAAGCGCCCCACCCGCTCATCACCGTCCTCGAACACAGGTTCGGTCGACCCTGTCGACACCACCGGGAACGGCTCCGCGAAGCGTGCGCGCAAGAGCCCGAGGAAGCGTTCCGGGCGGCGGCTGCCGCTGCGCTATCTGCTGCCCTGTGTGCTGCTCCTCGCCCTGATGGCCATGCTCATGCTGCGCGGATACGTGCACAGCGAGATCCTCGCCGACCACCGGGTCCAGCCGCCCGTCTCCAACGACCGGGTGCCGAAGGACATACTGAAGGGCGGGCCCGTCATCGACACCCGCTCGGAACGCCGGCGCAGCCTGGACGTCCCCGACTACGAGCTGGTCCTGACGTTCGACGACGGGCCGGACCCCCGGTGGACCCCCAAGGTCCTCGACATGCTGAAGAAGCACGACGCCAAGGCCGTCTTCTTCATCACCGGCACCATGGCCTCCCGCTACCCCGACCTGGTCCAGCGCATGGTCGACGAGGGCCACGAGATCGGTCTGCACACCTTCAACCACCCGGACCTCTCGCTCCAGACCAAGGACCGCATCGACTGGGAGCTCTCCCAGAACCAGCTGGCGCTCGCGGGCGCCGCCGGCATCCGCACCTCGCTGTTCCGGCCGCCGTACTCCTCGTTCTCCGAGCGCATGGACAACCGGACGTGGCCGGTGACCCGGTACATCGGCAGCCGCGGCTACATCAC
Organism: Streptomyces sp. NPDC034049; assembly: GCF_055575575.1. Taxonomy (NCBI): domain Bacteria; kingdom Bacillati; phylum Actinomycetota; class Actinomycetes; order Kitasatosporales; family Streptomycetaceae; genus Streptomyces; species Streptomyces sp. NPDC034049. The sequence continues at coordinate 343,982 of NZ_JBVISJ010000008.1, read as the reverse complement.
CGTCGTCAGCGACACCGACAGCCAGGACTGGCAGCGGCCGGGCGTCGCCGAGATCATCCGCCGGTCCACGCCCGAGCGCGGTGAGGGCGCGGTCGTGCTGATGCACGACTCCGGCGGCGACCGCTCGCAGACCGTCGCCGCGCTGGACCGCTACATCCCCCGGCTCCAGGTCAAGGGCTACAAGTTCGACACCCTCACCGGCGCCCTGAAGGCCCCCAGCGCGCACACCCCGGCCACCGGCCTCGGCCTGGTGAAGGGCAAGGTCTGGGTCACCCTGGTACAGGTCTCCGAGAAGACCACGAGCATCCTCGTCGTCGCCCTCGCGGTCGTCGGCGTCCTCGTCCTCGCCCGCTTCGGCCTGATGCTGATCCTGTCGATCGCGCACGCCCGCAAGGTCCGCCGCCGCACCTTCCGCTGGGGCCCGGACGGGCCGGTCACGGAACCCGTCTCGGTGCTCGTCCCCGCGTACAACGAGGCCAAGTGCATCGAGAAGACGGTCCGTTCTCTGGTGGCGAGCGACCATCCCATCGAGGTGCTGGTCATCGACGACGGCTCCAGCGACGGCACGGCCGGCATCGTCGAGGAACTCGGCAAGGACCTGCCCGGCGTCCGCGTCGTACGGCAGCTCAACGCGGGCAAGCCCGCCGCCCTCAACCGGGGCATCGCCAACGCCCGGCACGAGATCATCGTCATGATGGACGGCGACACGGTCTTCGAACCGGCCACCGTCCGCGAACTGGTCCAGCCCTTCGCCGACCCGCGCGTCGGCGCGGTCGCGGGCAACGCCAAGGTCGGCAACCGGGACACCCTCATCGGCGCCTGGCAGCACATCGAGTACGTGATGGGCTTCAACCTCGACCGCCGGATGTACGACGTCCTGCGCTGCATGCCGACGATCCCCGGCGCGGTCGGGGCGTTCCGCCGCACGGCCCTCGAACGCGTCGGCGGGATGAGCGAGGACACCCTCGCCGAGGACACCGACATCACCATGGCCATGCACCGCGACGGCTGGCACGTCGTCTACGCCGAGAACGCGCGCGCCTGGACCGAGGCCCCGGAATCCGTCCAGCAGCTGTGGTCCCAGCGCTACCGCTGGTCGTACGGCACCATGCAGGCGATCTGGAAGCACCGCGGCTCGCTCTTCGACCGGGGCCCCTCCGGCCGCTTCGGCCGCGTGGGCCTGCCGCTGGTCTCGCTGTTCATGGTCGTGGCGCCCCTGCTCGCCCCGCTCATCGACGTGTTCCTGCTCTACGGGCTGATCTTCGGCCCCACCGAGAAGACGATCGGCGCCTGGCTGGGCGTCCTGGCCGTCCAGGTGGTGTGCGCCGCCCTGGCGTTCCACCTCGACAAGGAGCGCATGACCCATCTGATCTCCCTCCCGCTCCAGCAACTCCTCTACCGCCAGCTCATGTACGTCGTCCTGCTCCAGTCCTGGATCACGGCGCTGACCGGCGGCCGGCTGCGCTGGCAGAAACTGCGGCGGACGGGTGCCGTGGGGCTGCCCGGTGCCCCGGAGGCGGCCGTGCCCCAGCAGCAGACGGGTGAGCGGAGGCCGGTCGGATGAGCACCCTCGCCCACGGCTCCACGCCGCCCGACTCCACGCCACCCGGCCCCGCCGCGCCGGGGGTGCCCCCGCAGGCCGGCGCCGGCCCGCAGGGACCGCCCGCCAAGGCCCCCGGCCGGGACCGCTACTTCGACCTCCTGCGGGCCCTCGCCCTCTTCCGTGTGGTGCTGTACCACCTCACCGGCTGGGCCTGGCTGCCGCTGCTCTTCCCCTCCATGGGCGTGATGTTCGCCCTCGCGGGCAACCTCATGGCGCGCTCGCTGAAGCGCCCGGCCCTGGGCGTGGTCCGGGGCCGGCTGCGCCGACTGCTGCCGCCGGTCTGGCTCCTGGGCGTCGTCGGCGTGACGGCGATGGTGGCCCAGGGATGGGGGCCGGACGCCGACGGCCACCCCGCCTGGTGGTGGTTCCACCTCACGTTCTGGATCCTGCCGATCAGCGACCCGCCGTACGCCGAGGGTCTGCCCGGGCTCCACGGCATCGTCGGCGCCGACTGGGCCGGCGAACTCGCCGGACCGCTCTGGTACGTCCGCGCCTACATCTGGTACGTCGTCCTCTCCCCGCTGCTGCTCCGCGCGCTGCGGGCGGTGCCGGCGGTGACGGTCCTCGCGCCGATCGCGCTGGCCGGCATGTTCGAGCTGGGCCTGCTCGAACTGCCGGGCGAGCGGTTCGCGTCGGGGCTGACGGACTTCAGCACGTTCGGCGCCTGCTGGATCCTCGGCATGGCCCACCAGGAGGGGATCCTCGCGCGCCTCCCGCGCTATCTCGTCCCCTCCGTCGCTCCGGCGGTCGCCCTGACCGGCCTCTGGTACGCCCTGAACCACCGCTTCGGCACCGGCAACGACCTGGACAGCATGCCGTTCGCCCAGTCGCTCTGGTCCGCCGGCACGGTGGCGCTGCTGCTGCACATCAGCCCGTCGTGGCAGGAGTGGCCGGACCGGCTGCGCCGCTGGGACGGGCTGATCGCCCTCCTCAACGCCCGTGCGGTGACGGTCTACCTCTGGCACAACACCTGCATCCTGATCGCCGCGACCCAGTGGGACCGGCTGTGGAGCGTGGTGTTCCTCGAACGACACGTGCCATGGCTGCTGGAGAGCGTCTGGCCCGTGCTCGTCGTGACCTGGCTGCTGATCGCCGTCTGTGTCGTCGCCTTCGGCTGGGCGGAGGACCTGGCGGCCCGGCGCAGACCGCGGTGGTGGCCGAGCCGTCGTGTACTGACCCGGTAACCAACCGGGATACGCACTTGCGTACGACTGACCGGGTGTTGGATGTTGGGCTCGCTTGAGGCAGGTGTTCCTCGCACTTCTCGCCTCGTCGAAGCGACTCAAGGAGTGACACCCGCCGATGACCCAGCCTCCCGGCCAGCCGCCGTACGACGGTTACGGAACCCAGCCGCCGCAGCAGCCGTACCCGGGGTCGTACCCGCCCCCGGGCCAGGTGCCCGGCCAGCCGCCGAACCCGTACGCGACGGCCCCGCAGCAGCCGTACGGGGCCGGCGGGCAGCAGCCGTACGGGGCGCCGGGTGCGCCGGGGATGCCGGGTGCGCCTGGTGCGCCGGGTGCGCCGGGTGCGCCGGGGGCACCCAACTACGGTCCCCAGTACGGGGGTTACCCGCCGCCCCCGCCCTCCGGTGGTAGCGGTGGCAAAGTCGCGCTGATCATCGTGGCCGTGGTGGCGGCCCTCGCGGTGATCGGCGGGGGAGTCTTCCTCCTCACCGCCGACGGGGACGACGACACCACGGCCAAGCCCGAGCAGACCGTCTCGGCCACGGAGACCGACTCCGCGACCCCGACGGAGGAGGCCGCCGGGGACGACGCCGGCGAGGAGGCCACCGGAACGCCCGACGGCGGGCTGGACGACGGCGGCTCGAGCACCGCGCCCGCCGAGGGTGTCGAGGGCCAGTGGCAGGACGACGATGCCCGGACCCTGACCATCGGCGCCGAGCAGACCAGCGGTGACGGCAAGGGCCAGCACCCGCTGTCCTACATCGACATGGTCGGCGGCAAGGGCATCATGACCGGCGTCGGCGCCTACCGCGACGAGAACAACTTCCGTATGGCCCTGACCCCCATGGCCTCCAAGGACGTCAGCGACGAGGACGTCACCTTCGCCACGGTCCGCCGCTCCGGCGACGACGTGATCATCACCTGGGAGGCGGGCGGCACGGACCGGCTCAGCTACGTGGGCGAGTCGACGAGCTGACACGCTCCGGTACGTCGGTGGGGGTGGCCCGGAACTCGTGGCCCACCCCCATCGCTGTGTCCCGGGCAACCAAGTGGTGGGGCGGTGGCGACTGAGGGGGGAGGCGGGCCGCGCCGTCGGAGGAGGAGCGTCCACCATGAAGAGCGATGCCGGGCACCTCGACGAGTTCGCGGCCTGGATGGCGGGCCTGATGCGGGCCCGCGGCTACGACATCGACAGCCCGCGCGGTGGTGGGAAGACCAGGCTGGCCGAGGACGCGGGGGTGCACCGGGCGGCCGTCACCCGGCTGCTCCAGCGGCGCAGCATGCCCGATCTGGAGACGATGCGCGGCCTGTCCCGGGCGCTCGGCGTCCCGGTGCGGGACGTCCTGATCCGCTCGGGCAAGCTGACCGAGCAGGACCTGCCCCTGCACCCGGCACCGCCCGGGACGGGCACCCCCACACTCTCCCCCGAGCAGGCGGCGTCCGCCCTGGGCATCCCGGAACACCGCAGAACGGCCTTCATCCAGCTCACCGAACGACTCAGACAGCCCCCGCCTCCCGCTTCCTGACGTCCCCTTCTCCGGAACTCTTCCGAGTCCGCCGCAAGGCCGCACGGCAGCCGCGCCGTGCGGCCTTTCGCATACCCGCGCCGGAACATCGTTCCAGGCTTGCGCACACTGTGCGCAATGCGTACGGTGTTCCAGGTCGCCGCGAGCCGCAGCGGCAGCCCCTCACCACGCTTCCGGAGGACCCGCCATGTCTCAGCCCACCGCCACCCCCGCCCCCTCCCTCGACCTCGCCCACTGGCAGCGTCGGCTCGACACCCTGCGTGCCGCCCACGACGTGCCCGGCGCGAGCCTCGCCTTCGTCGTCGGCGGTGCGGTGCACGAACTCGCGAGCGGTGTGCTGAGCCGCGCGACCGGCGTGGAGGCCACCCCCGACTCGGTCTTCCAGCTCGGCTCGATCGCGAAGGTCTACACCGCCGCCCTCGTCATGCAGCTGGTGGAGTCCGGCGAACTCGACCTGGACGTCCCGGTGGTGCAGGTGCTGCCGGAGTTCGCGACCGTCGACCCGGCCGCCACCGAGGTCATCACCCCCCGCATGCTGCTCTCCCACACCAGCGGCCTGACCTGCGACTTCCACATCGACACCGGGCGCGGCGACGACGCGATCGCCCGGTACGTCGAGGCCGCGAAGGGCGTGGCGATGGACTGCCCGCCGGGTACGGCGGTGTCGTACAGCGGCATCGGATACGTCGTCCTCGGCCGGATCGTCGAGGTGCTGACCGGGCTGACCTGGGACCAGGCGCTCAAGGAGCGGGTGTTCGCGCCGCTCGGCCTGACGCACTCCATGACCCTGCCGGAGGAGGCGCTGCCGTTCCGCACGGCGATGGGCCACCTCGCCGGGGAGGACGGGACACAGACCCCGGCCCCGGTCTGGGACCTGATGCCGCGCGCGGCCGGACCGGGCGCCCGGGTGCTCGCCACCGCCGGAGACGTCGTCCGGTACGCGAAGGCCCACCTCGACGGGGGCGCCGGCGTCCTGCGCCCCGAGACGGTGACGGCCATGCAGGCCCGCGAGACCGACGTCCCCGACAAGTGGACGGTCAGCGCCGACGGCTGGGGCCTCGGCTGGACGCTCTACGACTGGGACGGCGTCCCGGGCTACGGCCACGACGGCGCCGCGACCGGCCAGTACGCCTTCCTCCGTGTGGTGCCCACCGAGGGCGTCGCCGTCGCGCTGCTCACCAACGGCGGCTCCTCCCGCCTCCTCTACGCCGATCTGCTGCGCGAGTTGCTGGCGGAGCTGGCCGGGATCACGCTGCCGGCCCCGTTCGCCCCGCCGGCCGAGCCGCCCGTCGTCGACATCACGCCCTGGACCGGTACGTACAAGAGGGAGGGAGTGGTCATCACGATCAGCGAGAGGAACGGCACACCGCACCTCACGTACGCCTTCGTGGACGGCATGGTCGGCTACTCGCCGGACCTGGAGATGGAACTCGTGCCCCTGTCGGAGACGGTGTTCGCCGGGGCGGGCGGCGGTGCCTCGTTCGCCGAGGACTGGATGCCTGTGGTCTTCGCCACGCTGAGCGACGGCACCCGGTGCGCCTACATTGGCATGAGGGCAGCGCCGAAAGTGGCGTGACCACCGGGTATCCGCCAGGTGTCCACCCGGTATGACGCCCTGCTCACCGATTCCTCACCGGCCGGGCCGCCCGCTCGTGAGAGCAAAGTTCCTTTCCGGTCACCCGGTGCCACAGCCAGGAAACGCGCCCTCCCTACCTTCGGTACTCATCACCCCTCATCACCGCATCGCGACACCGGAGCCCGGAGAACGTGGAGGCGTCATGACAGCCCCGAGCACTGCCCCCGCATCGAGCAGGGGAGGCCGCTGGATTCAGCACTGGGACCCCGAGAACGAAGCCTTCTGGAACGAGACCGGCGAGAAGGTCGCCCGTCGTAACCTCCTCTTCTCCGTCCTTTCGGAGCACATCGGTTTCTCCATCTGGACCGTGTGGTCGGTGATGGTGCTCTTCATGGGCCCCGAGTACGGGCTCACCCCGGCCGACAAGTTCTTCCTCGTCTCGATGGCCACGCTGGTCGGCGCCGTCGTCCGTATCCCGTACACCTTCGCGGTGGCGATCTTCGGCGGACGCAACTGGACGGTCGTCTCCGCGAGCCTGCTGCTGATCCCGAGCATCGCGGCCTTCGTCGTGATGGAGCCGGGGACCTCGTTCAACACGTTCCTGATCTGCGCGATGCTCGCCGGTATCGGTGGCGGCAACTTCGCCTCCTCCATGACGAACATCAACGCCTTCTTCCCGCTCAGGAAGAAGGGCTGGGCGCTCGGTCTCAACGCGGGCGGCGGCAACATCGGTGTCCCGGTCGTGCAGCTCATCGGTCTCGCCGTCATCGGTGCCGCCGGCGGCCCCCGCGTGCTGCTCGGGATCTACATCCCCTTCATCGTCATCGCCGCGGTCCTCGCCGCCGTCTACATGGACAACATCGCGTCCGTGAAGAACGACACCGGTGCCGCGAAGGACGCCGTGAAGGAGGGCCACACCTGGATCATGTCCTTCCTCTACATCGGCACCTTCGGGTCCTTCATCGGCTACAGCTTCGCCTTCGGCCTCGTCCTGCAGACCCAGTTCGGCCGTACGCCCCTGGAGTCCGCGTACGTCACCTTCATCGGCCCGCTGCTCGGCTCGCTGATCCGGCCGGTGGGCGGCGCACTCGCCGACAAGTACGGCGGCGCCAAGATCACCCTGTGGAACTACGTCGGCATGGCCGCCGCCACCGGGATCATCGTCCTCGCCTCCATGCAGAAGTCGCTGCCGCTCTTCACCACCGCGTTCATCGTGCTCTTCGTCCTCAGCGGCCTCGGCAACGGCTCCACCTTCAAGATGATCCCGGGCATCTTCCAGGCCAAGGCGTTCGCCAAGGGCCTGGAGGGCGAGGAGGCCGCCGCCTACGGCCGCCGGCTCTCCGGCGCCTCCATGGGCATCATCGGCGCGGTCGGCGCGCTCGGCGGCCTCGGCATCAACCTGGCCTTCCGCCAGTCCTTCCTCACGGTCGGCTCCGGCACCGGCGCCTTCGTCACCTTCCTCGCCTTCTACGGCGTCTGCTTCGCGGTGACCTGGGCCGTATACCTTCGCCGCCCGGCCTCGAACGCCTCTGCGACAACGACGGCGACGGAGTCGAAGCCGCAGCTCAGCTACGCCGAGGTGTGACATCGCCCATGCCGTGACACGTGTGACGTAACACCAGCGACATCAAGCCGAACCGAGCCTGTCATGCACCGTTGACAGGCTCGTTCGGCATGTGGGCGCGTCAATCGGTGCACCCGCACGCACAGAGCTTCGACTGAGTGCAACGACTCGACTGCGGGACGAGAGCCATGTACGACGAACAGCAGCGACCCGAGCGATCAGATCGAGCCGATCGACCAGACAGGACGGTTCTGATGGATCGGATGGACCGGACGGACCGGACCGAGGGCACGGAGGCGGCGCGGACGGAACACGGGCCGCTCGCCGGGTTCACCGTGGGCGTCACCGCCGCGCGCCGGGCCGACGAACTCGGGGCGCTGCTCCAGCGCCGCGGAGCCGCGGTCCTGCACGCCCCCGCCCTGCGCATCGTGCCGCTCGCCGACGACAGCGAACTGCTCGCCGCGACCAAGGACCTGCTCGACCAGGCGCCCGACATCGTGGTGGCGACGACGGCCATCGGCTTCCGCGGCTGGATCGAGGCGGCGGACGGCTGGGGCCTCGGCGAGGCCCTGCTCGACCGGCTGCGGGGCGTCGAGGTCCTGGCGCGCGGCCCGAAGGTGAAGGGCGCGATCCGCGCCGCCGGTCTCACCGAGGAGTGGTCCCCCTCCTCCGAATCCATGGCCGAGGTGCTCGACCGGCTGCTGGAGCACGGAGTCGAGGGCCGCCGGGTCGCCGTCCAGCTGCACGGCGAACCGCTCCCCGGTTTCGTGGAGTCCCTGCGTGCCGGGGGAGCGGAGGTGGTGGGCGTCCCCGTCTACCGCTGGATGCCCCCCGAGGACATCGCCCCCATGGACCGCCTCCTCGACGTGACGGTCGCCCGCGGCGTCGACGCCCTCACCTTCACCAGCGCCCCCGCGGCGGCGTCCCTGCTCTCCCGCGCCGAAGACCGGGGCCTGCTCCCGGAGTTGCTCAACGCGCTGAACCACGACGTCCTCCCCGCCTGTGTGGGACCGGTGACCGCCCTGCCGCTCCAGGCCCACGGAGTGGACACGGTCCAGCCCGTACGCTTCCGCCTCGGCCCGCTCGTCCAGCTCCTCTGCCAGGAACTCCCCGGCCGCGCCCGGACGCTGCCCATCGCCGGCCACCATGTGGAGATCCGGGGCCACGCGGTCCTCGTCGACGGCGCCCTGCGCCCCGTCCCGCCGGCCGGCATGTCCCTGCTCCGCGCGCTCTGCCGCCGGCCCGGCTGGGTCGTCCCCCGCTCCGACCTCCTCCGCGCCCTCCCCGGCGCCGGCCGCGACGAACACGCCGTGGAGACGGCGATGGCCCGCCTCCGCACGGCCCTGGGCACGCCGAAACTGATCCAGACAGTGGTCAAGCGCGGCTACCGCCTGGCCCTGGACCCGGCGGCGGACGCGAAATATGACGCGTGAGGGGTGGGCCACGCTCTTCGTCCGCGGCTGAGTGGGGCTTCTCGCGCAGTTCCCCGCGCCCCTGAGGGCCAGCGGCCGTCTCAGGGGCGCGGGGAACTGCGCGAGAAGCCCCCACCGGACGGACGCCTGGGGGTCGAAGGGGCGCAGCCCCTTCAGGATGGGACGGGTAGGGGCGGCGGGGGCGACCGAACCCAACCGCGCACCGGAGGTTCCCCCACCAGGTGCGCCCAGGCGCTGTAAGGGGTACGTACCCCCCAAGCGCACCCCTGCCGGCCGGCAACCCAAGGGCGGTGACAGGCACATGGCACACCCCCAACCCCCTCGCTTCGACTGCGGCCACCTCTGCCTGGACTTCCTCACCACCACCCACCCCGAGGAACAACTCCACACCCCGGCCGCCCTGCGCACCTGGATCACCGCCGCCCACCTGGTCCCCGAGGGCACCCCCCTCGACCACATCACCCCCCACTGGCTGCTCGGCTTCAGAGAACTGCGCGGCCACATCGCCCGTTTGGTCCGCCCCACCCCCGACCGCGCCCCGGACCCCCGCGCCCTCGACCTCTCCCTGGCGAGGGTCAACGACCTGGCCCGCGCGGCGACTCCGGCCCCCCGCGCCGTCCGCTCCGCCGACGGCACCCTCGTCCGCGCACTGGACCGCACCCCCGACCGCGCCGCCCTGCTCGCCCTGATCGCACGCGACACCGTGGAGCTGCTCACCGACCCGGACGCCTGCGCCGGCCTGCGCCAGTGCGCCGGCGACAACTGCCCCGTCGTGTACGTCGACACCTCCCGCGGCCGGCGCCGCCGCTGGTGCTCCAGCGAGATCTGCGGCAACCGCGAACGCGTGGCCCGCCACCGCCGCCGGGCCGACCTGGCCCGCGCCCGCGCGTAGTTGGCCCCGAAATGGCCACCCGCCTTACCCGGTCGGGGAGTTGGGCAAACCCCAGCCAGCCGTAAAGAAGCAGCAGTGCTGTTTTTCACATCACGGTGCGGCTGTCTTCACAATTCCCGTCCATGCGTGCCGGTTTAAGCGCGGATATGGGAGCACTTGTCCCTCACCAGCCTCATCTTTCCCGCGTTTAATCGAGAAAGTTGTGGCTCAACTCTGAACACACAACTGGTTACCTACGTATCCCGATGTGAGCGACCGACTGGGGGAACCCCCGGACACCGGAGGTAGCCGTGCGCAAGGATTCCGCTGTGGCCGATGAACGCCCGCACAGGGCACGACATCGCGCATCGCAGCCCTCAGAGCCTGACGAGGAGCTGATGCGCGCGCTGTACCGCGAGCACGCTGGACCCTTGCTCGCGTACGTGCTGCGTCTGGTCGCGGGCGACCGCCAGCGTGCCGAGGACGTTGTGCAGGAAACTCTCATCAGGGCCTGGAAGAACGCCGGTCAGCTCAATCGAGCGACCGGATCGGTACGCCCCTGGCTGGTGACGGTCGCACGTCGCATCGTCATCGACGGCCACCGCAGCCGGCAGGCCCGGCCGCAGGAGGTCGACCCGTCGCCGCTGGAGGTCATCCCCGCGGAGGACGAGATCGACAAGGCGTTGTGGCTGATGACACTGTCGGACGCGCTGGACGACCTGACCCCTGCCCACAGGGAGGTCCTGGTCGAGACCTATTTCAAAGGGCGTACGGTCAATGAGGCGGCCGAGACGCTTGGCATCCCCAGTGGCACCGTCCGCTCCCGGGTGTTCTACGCCCTGCGGTCGATGAAGCTGGCTCTAGAGGAGCGCGGGGTGACGGCATGAGCAACATCTACGGGGGGTATGGACCGGGAATGCCCGGATCTGTGCAAGGAGCCCAAGGTTCCGGCGACAACATCCACGAGACCGTCGGCGCGTACGCCCTCGGGATACTGGACGACGCCGAGGCCACACAGTTCGAGATGCATCTCGCCACGTGCGAGTGGTGCGGACAACAGCTCGACGAGCTGGCCGGCATGGAACCGATGCTGGCCGCGCTCGCCGACCTGCCCGCCGCCCAGGGCACGCCGGCGATCGGCGAGTCCCTGTCGGCGAAGCCGTCCACCGGACTCGCGGACCGGCTGGTCGGCGAGGTCGTCCAGCACCGCGCGAAGAAGAGCCGACGGAACTTCTTCATGCTGGCGGCCGGTGTCGCCCTGATCGTCGGCGGCCCGACGGCGGTGTTCGCGACGACGGGCGGCGGGGACGAGGCGCCGAAGGAGGGCCAGACCTTCAGCGCGGCCCAGGAGTCCTTCACGCACCTGGGCGCGAAGGACAAGGTCTCCTCCACCGACGCGTCCACCCAGGTCACCGCCACGGTCGGCATGGAGTCCAAGGCCTGGGGCACGCACGCGGTCCTGGAGCTGAAGAACGTCAAGGGTCCGGAGAAGTGCTCGTTGATCGCCGTCGGCAAGAACGGCGAGCGGGAGACGGTCACCTCCTGGTCCGTCCCGGAGTGGGGTTACGGCATCAAGAACGCCAAGACCGAGCAGGCGAGGAACCCGCTCTACGTCCACGGCGGCGCAGCCTTCACCCCCGACGAGATCGACCACTTCGAGGTTCTGACCTTCAGCGGCAAGAAGCTCGTCTCGGTCAAGGCGTAGCCCGTCGAGGCGAAACGCCACTCCTCGCGGCAAGCAGCGGACGGACCCCGGTCGGGCGCATAGCCTGACGGGGTCCTTTTCGCGTACGGTGGACGGCTGCCCAGCACGTCAGAAGGGGGCCCGGGTGGCCGCTCAGGTTCAGCAGGAAACGCTCGACTCCGCTCACGACTCGGTGCGTGAGAAGGAGATCGGCGTCGAACAGGCACATCTGGACCGGGTCTACCGGCGCCTCGAGGAGAAGATCCACGAGGCCGAGTTCCTGATGAACGACGCCGCCAAGCGCGGTCAGGTGGGCACGCCCGGCGCGCTCGCCGAGCGGGACGCCCAGGTCTTCCGGGCCGGCGTCCATCTGAACCGCCTGAACAACGAGTTCGAGGACTTCCTCTTCGGCCGGATCGACCTGTTGCTCGGCAAGGACGGCAAGAAGGGCCCGGACGGCGCCTACACCGCCGTCGAACCGGCCGAGGGCGCGGTCCGCCCCGACCGGACCGCCGACATCGCCGAGACGCTCCACATCGGCCGCATCGGCGTCCTGGACTCCGAGTACGCGCCGCTGGTCATCGACTGGCGGGCCCCGGCGGCCGCCCCCTTCTACCGCTCCACCCCCGTCGACCCCGGCCGCGTCGTCCGCCGCCGCGTCATCCGCTCCAAGGGCCGCAGGGTGCTCGGCGTCGAGGACGACCTGATGCGCCCCGAGCTGAAGGCCTCCCTCGACGGCCAGGAGCTGCCCGTCATCGGCGACGGCGCCCTCATGGCCGCCCTCGGCCAGGCCCGCAGCCACACCATGCGCGACATCGTCGCCTCCATCCAGGCCGAACAGGACCTGGTGATCCGCGCCCCCGCCGCCTCCGTGACGTACGTCGAGGGCGGCCCCGGAACCGGCAAGACGGCCGTCGCCCTGCACCGCGCCGCCTACCTCCTCTACCAGGACCGGCGCCGGTACGCGGGCGGCATCCTGATCGTCTCCCCGACCCCGCTGCTGGTCGCCTACACCGAGGGCGTCCTGCCCTCCCTGGGCGAGGAGGGCCAGGTCGCCATCCGCGCCATCGGCTCCCTGGTCGACGGCGCCGAGGCCACCCTGTACGACTCCCCGGCCGTGGCCCGCGCCAAGGGCTCGTACCGCATGCTCAAGGTGCTGCGGAAGGCCGCCCGGGGCGCCCTGGAGTCGAGCGAGGCACCCACCCGCCTCCGTGTCGTCGCCTTCGGCCGACGCCTCGAACTGGAGGCCCCCGACCTGGACCGCGTCCGCCGCAACGCGCTCGGCGGCACGGCTCCGGTCAACCTGCTGCGCCCCCGCGCGCGCAAGCTGCTGCTGGACGCCCTCTGGGACAGATCGGGCGCGGCCGGCCGCCACACCGACCCGGAGCTGGCCGCCGAGCTGCGCTCCTCCTTCGACGAGGACATCACGAGCGAGGACGAGTTCATCGCCTTCCTCGACGCCTGGTGGCCCGAGCTGACCCCGCGCGGGGTGCTCACCGCCATGGCCGACGAGCGCCGCCTCGGCCGCTGGGCCCGCCGCATCCTCAACCCGGGCGAGGTCCGTCGGGTCGCCCGCTCCCTGAAGCGGGACGGCCTCTCGGTCCACGACATCGCCGTGCTCGACGAACTCCAGGCGATCCTCGGCCTCCCGGCCCGCCCCAGGAAGAAGCGCGAACTCGACCCGCTGGACCAGCTCACGGGCCTGGAGGAGCTGATGCCCGTACGCGAGGAGACCCAGCGGGAGCGGGCCGAGCGGCTGGCGCAGGAGCGCACCGAGTACGCGCACGTCATCGTCGACGAGGCACAGGACCTGACGCCGATGCAGTGGCGCATGGTGGGCCGCCGCGGCCGCCACGCCACCTGGACGGTCGTGGGCGACCCCGCCCAGTCCTCCTGGTCCGACCCCGACGAGGCGGCCGAGGCCCGCGACGAGGCCCTGGGCACCCGCCCGCGGCGCCGCTTCACGCTCACCGTCAACTACCGCAACCCGGCCGAGATCGCCGAACTGGCGGCGAAGGTGCTGGCGTTGGCCATGCCGGGCTCCGAGTCCCCCTCGGCGGTCCGTTCCACCGGCGTCCAGCCGCGCTTCGTCACGGCCGCCCGCGACACCCTCGCCCGCACGGCCCGCGCGGAGGCGGCGCGCCTGCTGGACCTCGTCGACGGCACGGTGGGCGTGGTGGTCGCCATGAACCGCCGCGAGGAGGCCGCCCGCTGGCTGGCCGGCCTCGGCGACCGCGTCGTCGCCCTCGGCAGCCTGGAGGCCAAGGGCCTGGAGTACGACGCGACGGTGGTCGTCTCCCCGGCGGAGATCGCGGACGAGTCCCCGGCGGGGCTGCGTGTGTTGTATGTCGCACTCACCCGGGCGACGCAGCAGCTGACGGTCGTCTCGGCGGACCGCGACGACCCGGACGCCGACGGGATCCCCGACCTGCTGCGGGACTGAGACGAGGAGCAGGAGGCGCGGCCCCTGCTTCTCAGGGGTGCGGGGGACTGCGCGAGCCACCACGAATCACCCGCACCCGCCGACGCACCGGCAACTCCCCGAACTCCGGGGCGCCTGTTAGCCTTGATGGTGGCACCGGCTCGATCCAAGCCCCCGGGCCCAACCTTCGTCGCTACGAGCGACCACTTGCCGCGAGGCGAGCATGGCGGGTCGGTGCCACTGAACGTACGAAGAGGTCCACGTCGAATGTGACGTGGACCTCTTCTCGTTGAGAACAAAACGTTCTCAACCCCGGACGGCTAACGCCTACTCGGCGGTAGGTGCGACGATCGGACGGCAAAACGCAGCAAACGCAGTAGCAGAAGTACGCGAAAGCAGAGGAAGTCGGCCATGGCAACGGCGCCCAGCGTCTCCTACTCGATGACGGTCCGGCTGGAGGTGCCCGCGAGCGGAACCGCGGTCTCCCAGCTCACCGGAGCCGTCGAGTCCCACGGAGGCTCGGTGACCGGCCTCGACGTGACCGCCTCCGGCCACGAGAAGCTCCGCATCGACGTCACCATCGCCGCCACCTCCACCGCGCACGCCGACGAGATCGTCGAGCAGCTGCGGCACATCGAGGGCGTGACGCTCGGCAAGGTCTCCGACCGTACGTTCCTGATGCACCTCGGCGGCAAGATCGAGATGGCGTCGAAGCACCCCATCCGCAACCGTGACGACCTCTCGATGATCTACACCCCCGGTGTGGCCCGCGTCTGCATGGCGATCGCCGAGAACCCCGAGGACGCCCGCCGCCTCACCATCAAGCGCAACTCCGTTGCGGTCGTGACGGACGGCTCCGCCGTGCTGGGCCTCGGCAACATCGGCCCCATGGCCGCGCTGCCCGTCATGGAGGGCAAGGCGGCCCTCTTCAAGCGGTTCGCCGGCATCGATGCCTGGCCGATCTGCCTGGACACCCAGGACACCGACGCCATCGTCGAGATCGTCAAGGCCATCGCGCCCGGCTTCGCGGGCATCAACCTGGAGGACATCTCCGCGCCCCGCTGCTTCGAGATCGAGGCGCGGCTGCGCGAGGCTCTCGACATCCCCGTCTTCCACGACGACCAGCACGGCACCGCGATCGTCGTCCTCGCCGCCCTCACCAACGCACTTCGCGTCGCGGGCAAGGCGATCGGGGACATCCGCGTCGTCATGTCGGGCGCCGGCGCGGCCGGTACGGCCATCCTCAAGCTGCTGCTGGCCGCCGGTGTGAAGAACGCCGTCGTCGCCGACATCCACGGTGTCGTGCACTGCGACCGCGACGACCTGGTCGACGCCGCCGCCGACTCGCCGCTGCGCTGGATCGCCGACAACACCAACCCCGAGGGCCTCACGGGCACCCTCAAGGAGGCCGTGCGCGGCGCCGACGTCTTCATCGGCGTCTCAGCCCCGAACGTCCTCGACGGCGACGACGTGGCCGCCATGGCCGACGACGCCATCGTGTTCGCGCTCGCGAACCCCGACCCCGAGGTCGACCCCGCGGTCGCCCGCCAGACGGCCGCCGTCGTGGCCACCGGCCGCTCCGACTTCCCCAACCAGATCAACAACGTGCTGGTCTTCCCGGGTGTCTTCCGCGGTCTCCTCGACGCCCAGTCCCGGACCGTCAACACGGAGATGATGCTCGCCGCCGCGACCGCCCTCGCGGACGTCGTCACCGAGGACGAGCTGAACCCGAACTACATCATCCCGAGCGTCTTCAACGACAAGGTCGCGGGTGCGGTCGCCGGGGCGGTCCGCGAGGCCGCGAAGGCGGCGGCCTCGGCCTGAACCCCCGCTGTGACGGTGGCCACGGCCCCGCGCCCTCGGCGCGTCGCGGGGCCGGAGCGCTTGCGCCGCCCTTTAGTGTGGCGGCCAAGCTCAGGCCTGCCATGACTCCCATGGGCGTGCATTGACTCCCAAGGGTGTTCGTGTGACTCCCCAGGGGTGCCGGATTGGCTTTCCCGCCGCAGGTGAGTGCAGGATGCGTTTCTGGGCGCGAGGGTCTGACGACGGACCCGGGTCCGCCTCAACGGCAAGAAGAACACGGGAGTAACAACATGAACCGCAGTGAGCTGGTGGCCGCGCTGGCCGACCGCGCCGAGGTGACCCGCAAGGACGCCGACGCCGTGCTGGCCGCGTTCGCCGAGGTCGTCGGCGACATCGTCGCCAAGGGCGACGAGAAGGTCACCATCCCCGGCTTCCTGACCTTCGAGCGCACCCACCGTGCCGCTCGCACCGCGCGCAACCCGCAGACCGGCGACCCGATCCAGATCCCCGCCGGCTACAGCGTGAAGGTCTCCGCGGGCAGCAAGCTCAAGGAAGCGGCGAAGGGCAAGTAACCTTGCCGTCCGTCCTTCCGGGGATGGTGTGGCGCGCGTAGAACGCCTGATGGGGGCGGCACCTGGTCTTCCAGGTGCCGCCCCCATCGTCGTGCCGGGGCCTGCCGTACGGCTAGCCGAGCGCCTTGCCCGGCAGCTCGACCTTCGCGCCGAGCTCCATGAGCTTCTCCATGAAGTTCTCGTAGCCGCGGTTGATCAGCTCGATGCCGTGGACCCGGGACGTGCCCTGGGCCGCCAGCGCCGCGATGAGGTACGAGAAGCCGCCGCGCAGGTCGGGGATGACCAGGTCGGCGCCCTGTAGCCGGGTGGGGCCGGAGACGACCGCCGAGTGCAGGAAGTTGCGCTGGCCGAAGCGGCAGTCGGAGCCGCCGAGGCACTCGCGGTAGAGCTGGATGTGCGCACCCATCTGGTTCAACGCGGAGGTGAACCCGAGCCGGGACTCGTAGACCGTCTCGTGGACGATGGAGAGGCCGGTGGCCTGCGTCAGCGCGACGACCAGGGGCTGCTGCCAGTCGGTCTGGAAGCCCGGGTGGACGTCCGTCTCCAGCGCGATCGACTTCAGCTGGCCACCCGGATGCCAGAAGCGGATGCCCTCGTCGTCGATCTCGAAGGCACCGCCCACCTTCCGGTAGGTGTTCAGGAACGTCATCATCGAGCGCTGCTGGGCGCCGCGGACGTAGATGTCGCCCTCGGTCGCCAGCGCGGCGGACGCCCAGGAGGCGGCCTCCAGGCGGTCCGGGAGCGCCTTGTGGTTGTAGCCGCCGAGCGAGTCCACACCGGTGATGCGGATCGTGCGGTCGGT
The DNA here is from genome assembly GCF_055575575.1 of Streptomyces sp. NPDC034049. Lineage (NCBI taxonomy): Bacteria > Bacillati > Actinomycetota > Actinomycetes > Kitasatosporales > Streptomycetaceae > Streptomyces > Streptomyces sp. NPDC034049. The sequence continues at coordinate 326,942 of NZ_JBVISJ010000008.1, read as the reverse complement.
GTCCATCGCGATGATGGCGCCCATCTTCTGCAGGACGCAGATCAGGTCCTCGATCTCCGGCTCGATCGCCGCGTTCGCGAGTTCCGTCACGCCCTCCGCGAGGACGGCCGTCAGCAGCACCTGCTCCGTGGCGCCCACGGACGGGTACGGCAGCTGGATCTTCGTGCCCCGCAGCCGCCGCGGCGCCTCCAGGTACTGGCCGTCCTCCCGCTTCTCGATCTTCGCGCCGAACTGCCGCAGCACCTCGAAGTGGAAGTCGATCGGCCGGCCGCCGATGTCGCAGCCGCCGAGACCGGGGATGAAGGCGTGGCCGAGGCGGTGCAGCAGGGGGCCGCAGAACAGGATCGGGATGCGCGACGAGCCCGCGTGGGCGTCGATGTCGGCGACGTTCGCGCTCTCCACGTTCGTCGGGTCCATCACCAGCTCGCCCGGCTCGTCGCCCGGGCGGACCGTTACGCCATGCAGCTGCAGCAGTCCGCGCACGACGCGTACGTCGCGGATGTCGGGCACGTTGCGCAGCCGGCTCGGACCGCTGCCGAGCAGCGCGGCGACCATGGCCTTGGGTACGAGGTTCTTCGCACCGCGGACACGGATCTCGCCACTGAGCGGGGTGCCGCCGTGTACAAGCAGTACGTCGTCAGAGCCGTTGACGGTCATGGATCTCGCGTTCCGTGGAGTTGGGCAGAGGCGTGTGCGGCGTGGGCGAACGGCCGACGGACCCGTGGTGCGGGGGTCGGCGCGGCGCGAGCCGGAGAGCTAGCGTAATCGCCGCCCACCCCCCTTCCGTAAGCCCAAGTGCTTCTCAGCCACGTCATGGATTCGCCACAACACGAACCGTTCATCACCCGCCACGGGGGGTCACCGCGCCGCCCGTGCGCCCCGTCGGCTCCCCTGCGCCGTGAGCTGCGCGCACTCCATCGCGGACATTGGCTCCCCCTACACGGGCGGGATGCGGGATCATGTCTGGCATGACCGAGGTGTCCTCGCTCACAGGGCGGCTGCTCGTGGCCACGCCCGCCCTGGCGGACCCGAACTTCGACCGCGCTGTCGTGCTGCTCCTCGACCACGACGAGAAGGGCTCGCTCGGCGTGGTCCTCAACCGGCCCACCCCGGTGGGCGTCGGCGACATCCTGGAGGGCTGGGCGGATCTCGCCGGCGAACCCGGGGTGGTCTTCCAGGGCGGTCCGGTACAACTGGACGCGGCGCTCGGGGTCGCGGTGATCCCCGGCGGCGGTTCCGTGGACCGGACCCCGCTCGGCTGGCGGCGGGTGCACGGCGCGATCGGCCTGGTCGACCTGGAGGCACCGCCGGAGCTGCTGGCCTCCGCGCTCGGCTCGCTGCGCATCTTCGCCGGGTACGCGGGCTGGGGGCCGGGCCAGCTGGAGGACGAACTGGCGGAGGGCGCCTGGTACGTCGTCGAGTCCGAACCCGGCGACGTCTCCTGCCCCTGCCCGGAGCGGCTCTGGCGGGAGGTCCTGCGCCGCCAGCGCAACGAACTCGCGATGGTGGCCACCTATCCGGACGACCCTTCGCTCAACTGATGCGGGTGCGCTTCAGTACCCTTGGCTCCATGAGCACTCTTGAGCCCGAGCGCGGTACTGGTACGGGGACCCTCGTCGAGCCGACGCCGCAGACGTCGCACGGCGACGGCGACCACGAGCGCTTCGCCCACTATGTCCAGAAGGACAAGATCATGGCGAGCGCCCTCGACGGCACGCCCGTCGTGGCGTTGTGCGGCAAGGTGTGGGTCCCGGGTCGCGACCCGAAGAAGTACCCCGTGTGCCCCATGTGCAAGGAGATCTTCGAGTCCCTCGGCGCGGGCGGCGACGACCAGGGCGACGGCAAGAAGTAACCCAGGGCGCGATCGGCTCGGGAGCGTCGGAGAACAGGCGCCCCCGGGCTTTGTCGTGCCCTTCGTGCTGAACCCCGTTGCAGGGAACGCTTCTGTGGATCACAAGGTGGTTGAGACCTCTTGTGGTCATGTTCATGTACTCCATAGCCTCCGGTGTGTTGTGTAGAGCAGAACGCCCGTTGCAGAGAACGCAACGCTCCGCTCCCCCCTCCGGAGGATTCGCTCGATGAAGCTCGCTGCCCGACTCGCCGCGCCCGTCACGGCACTGGCCCTCGCCGGGCTGACCGCCTGCGCCCCCCAGACCTCCGACAACTCCTCCGCCAAGGGGGACGAGAAGACCGGCACCCTGCGGGTGTGGCTCTTCCAGGAGGTGAGCAACGAGCCGAAGCAGAAGGTCGTCGACAAGGTCGTCGCCGCCTTCGAGAAGGCCCACGACGGCGCGAAGGTCAAGGTCGAGTACATCCCCGTCGAGACCCGCGCCCAGCGCATCAAGGCCGCCTTCAACGACCCCGAGAGCGCCCCCGACGTCATCGAGTACGGCAACACGGACACCGCCGGCTACGTCAAGGACGGCGGACTCGCCGACGTCACCACCGAGTTCAACGCCTGGTCCGACGCCAAGTCCTCCGACCCGACCGCCAAGACGTCCGTGACGGTCCAGGGGAAGGTCTACGGGGCGCCCTTCTTCGTCGGCGTGCGCGCCCTGTACTACCGCACCGACGTCTTCGAGGAACTCGGCCTCGAACCCCCGAGGACCCTGGACGAGCTGGCCACCACCGCCAAGCGGATCCGGGCCGCCGAACCCGACCTGTACGGCCTCGTCGTCGGTGGTGCCTACACCTACGGCGCCATGCCCTTCGTCTGGGCCAACGGCGGTGAGATAGCCGAGGGCAAGGGCGGCTCGTACGCCTCCACCATCGACAGCGCGGCCGCGCAGAAGGGCATCAAGGCGTACACCTCGCTCTTCGGCGACGACAACTGCCCCGCCGCCAAGTGCGCGACCATGGGCGGCAACGACACCGTCACCGCGTTCGCCGCGGGCAAGGCGGGCATGGCGATCGGCGGCGACTTCAGCCACGCGGCCGTGGAGGCCGGCAAGGTCAAGGGCAAGTACGCGGTCGTACCGCTGCCGGGCGTGAAGTCCGGCTCGGTCGCCCCGGCGTTCGCGGGCGGCAACAACGTCGGCGTCCTGAAGAGCACCACGCACCGCACCCTCGCCGTCGACCTGATGAAGCGGCTGACGTCCAAGCAGACCCAGGGCGAACTCTTCGACGCGATGGGCTTCCTGCCGACGTACACGGACGTACGGGCCGACGCGGCCGAGAAGGAGCCGTTCATCGAGCCCTTCGTCAAGACGCTCTCCTCCGGCACCAAGTTCGTGCCCGCCTCCCCGGCGTGGGCGCAGATCGACGCGTCGCTGGTGCTGCCGACGATGTTCCAGGAGGTCGTCAGCGGCAAGAAGGACGTGGCGAAGGCGTCCGAGGACGCGGCGGGGCGGATGAACGATGCGTTCGGCTCCGCCGGTTGAGCGGGGGGCGCCCAGTGGGGTGGGGGGTGCTGAGCGTGGGCGGCCTCGGGTGCGTCGTGGTTTCTCGCGCAGTTCCCCGCACCCCTGTAGGGGCGCCACCCCTTGGCTCTACCTCGCCCCCGCCCTTGTCGTCCTCGGTGGGCTGCTCGTCTACCCGATTTATCAGCTCGGGCTGATATCGCTCTTCGAGTACACGCAGGCGCAGGTCAGCGGAGGCGAACCGGCCACCTTCCAAGGGGTCGGGAACTACGCCGAGTTGTTCGGGGACGCCGAGTTCCGCCGGGTGCTGCTGGCCACTGTCCTCTTCGCGGCGGCGTGCGTGGTGTCCACGCTCGCCGTCGGGTGCGCGCTCGCCGTCCTGCTGACACGAGTACGGGCCCTGCCGCGGCTCGCGCTGATGCTCGCGGCGCTCGGCGCGTGGGCGACCCCGGCGATCACCGGCTCCACGGTCTGGCTGCTGCTGTTCGACCCGGACTTCGGGCCGGTCAACCGCGTTCTGGGAATCGGCGACCACTCCTGGACGTACGGGCGGTACAGCGCCTTCTTCCTCGTCCTGCTCGAAGTGGTCTGGTGCTCCTTCCCGTTCGTGATGGTGACCGTCTACGCGGGCATCCGCTCCGTACCGTCGGAAGTGCTGGAGGCCGCGGCCCTGGACGGCGCCTCGCAGTGGCGGATCTGGCGGTCGGTCCTCGCGCCGATGCTCCGCCCGATCCTCGTCGTCGTCACCATTCAGTCGATCATCTGGGACTTCAAGGTCTTCACCCAGATCTATGTGATGACGGGCGGCGGCGGAATCGCCGGCCAGAACCTCGTACTGAACGTGTACGCCTACCAGAAGGCCTTCGCGTCCTCCCAGTACAGCCTCGGTTCGGCGATCGGTGTGGTGATGCTGGTGATTCTGCTGGCGGTCACCCTGGTGTATTTGCGCCTGCTGCGCAGGCAAGGGGAGGAGCTGTGAATTCACCGGGTTTCCCGCGGCGGCCCTGGCGGCTCGCCGCGGAGGCGTCCGCCCTGGTCATCGCGGTCGTGGTGGCCTTCCCGCTCTACTGGATGGCGCTGAGCGCCGTCAAGCCGGCGGGTGAGATCGAGTCGTCCGAGCCCTGGCCGTGGACCCTCGCACCGACCCTGGATTCCTTCCGCCGGGTCTTCGGGCAGCAGGAATTCGGCCGTTACTTCGCCAACAGCCTGATCGTCGCCGGCACGGTGGTCGTCGCCTCCGCGCTCATCGCGTTTCTCGCCGCGACGGCGGTCAGCCGATTCCGCTTCCGATTCCGGACCACCCTGCTGATCATGTTCCTGGTGGCCCAGATGGTTCCGGTGGAGGCACTGACCATCCCCCTCTTCTTCCAGATGCGGGACTTCGGCCAACTCAACACCCTGGGCGCGCTGATCCTGCCGCACATCGCCTTCTCGCTGCCGTTCGCGATCTGGATGCTGCGAGGCTTCGTGAAGGCCGTACCGGAGGCGCTGGAGGAGGCGGCCCACCTCGACGGGGCGAGCCGTTCCCGATTCCTCTGGCAGATCCTTTTCCCGCTCGTCCTCCCGGGGTTGGTCGCCACCAGCGTCTTCTCCTTCATCTCCGCCTGGAACGACTTCCTGTTCGCCAAGTCGTTCATCATCAGCGACACCTCGCAGTCGACCCTGCCGATGGCCCTCCTGGTCTTCTACAAGCCGGAGGATCCGGACTGGGGCGGCGTGATGGCCGCGTCCACGGTGATGACCGTTCCGGTGCTCGTCTTCTTCGTACTCGTACAGCGGCGGCTGGTCTCCGGACTGGGCGGCGCGGTCAAGGACTGATGTGCGGAACTTCGATCTGATCCCGGCGCCCCGCGCCGTCGAGGCCGCCGCCGGCGAGGTACGGCTGACGGCGCGCTCCCGGCTCCACGCCCGCGAGGGGACCGAGGACGTCGGCCACTGGCTGGGCACCGTGCTGCGGGACGCCACCGGCCTGCCGCTGCGCGAGGGGCGCGAGCCCGACGACACGCAAGGGGACGGCATCCGGCTCCGGATCGACCCCGCGCTCGGCCCCGAGGAGTACCGCCTCGTCAGCGACCCCTCCGGCATCCTCGTCGAGGGCGGCGACGCGGCCGGTGTCTTCTGGGGCGCCCAGACGCTGCGTCAGCTCCTCGGCCCTGAGGCGTACCGCAGGGCACCGCTCGGCCGCGACCGTGCCTGGAGCGTGCCGTACGTCACCGTCGAGGACGCCCCCCGCTTCCGCTGGCGCGGCCTCCTGCTCGACGTCGCCCGGCACTTCATGCCCAAGGACGGGGTCCTGCGCCAGCTGGATCTGATGGCCGCGCACAAGCTCAACGTCCTGCATCTGCACCTGACGGACGACCAGGGCTGGCGGATCGAGATCAAGAGGTACCCCCGGCTGACCGAGATCGGCTCATGGCGGGCGCGCACCAAATTCGGCCATCGCGCCTCGCCCCTGTGGGAGGAGAAACCGCACGGCGGCCACTACACCCAGGACGACCTCCGCGAGATCGTCGCCTACGCGGCGCGGCGGCACATCACCGTGGTCCCCGAGATCGACATCCCGGGGCACAGCCAGGCCGCCATCGCCGCCTACCCGGAGCTGGGCAACACCGACGTCGTCGACACGGCCTCGCTCGGCGTCTGGGACACCTGGGGCGTCAACAGGAACGTACTCGCGCCCACCGACCGCACCCTGCGCTTCTACGAGGGGGTGTTCGAGGAGGTCCTGGAGCTGTTTCCGGTCGATGCCGCGCCGTTCTCGGCGTTCGTGCACATCGGCGGCGACGAGTGCCCCAAGGACCAGTGGCGCGCGTCGCCCGCCGCGCAGGCCCGGATCCGGGAGCTGGGGCTCGCCGACGAGGACGCGCTCCAGTACTGGTTCGTCCGGCACTTCGACAACTGGCTGACGGCGCGCGGGCGTCGCCTGATCGGATGGGACGAGATCCTGGAGGGCGGGAGCCGAGCCGAAGGGCGGAGCAGAGCGCCCGGAGGTGAGGCGACGAAAATCAACCTCGCGCCCGGGGCGGCGGTGTCCTCCTGGCGGGGGTACGCGGGCGGGGTCGCGGCGGCCCGCATGGGGCACGACGTGGTCATGTGCCCCGAGCAGCAGGTGTATCTGGACCACCGTCAGGACGGCGGCCCCGACGAGCCGGTGCCCATCGGCTATGTGCGCACCCTGGAGGACGTCTTTCGGTTCGAGCCCATCCCGCCGGAGTTGACGGCCGACGAGGCCCGGCACGTGCTGGGCACCCAGGCCAATGTGTGGACCGAGGTGATGGAGGACCAGGCGCGCGTCGACTACCAGACGTACCCGCGTCTGGCGGCCTTCGCCGAGGTGGCCTGGAGCCGGCTGCCGGCCCCCGCCGAGCGTGACTTCGGCGACTTCGAGCGGCGGACGACGGCCCACTGCGCGCGACTTGACGCCCTGGGGGTCGGTTATCGGCCGCTTTCGGGTCCGCGTCCGTGGCAGCGGCGACCCGGGGTGCTCGGACGTCCGATCGAGGGGGCGCCCCCGAACGTGTGAGGCGGCCGCGAACGCGTAGGACCGAAAGCGCGTGCCCTGCGACGGTGGCGGCACGGGGAACGAGTGGGGCAAGGGGCGCGAGAGTCGCCGGAAGGGGTCAATGCGCGCCTATTGGCTATGACGTGCCAAAACGGACCATCTCTCGGGTGACGTGGGCGAATGCCTCCTAGCGGACCCCCGCGTTCGGGCCTCGCGAGAATGTGCCAGAGTTGCCACGTCCGCCCTGTCAGCACGTACCGTACGGCAACACAGGCGGGGACCAGGTGGGGCAGCGGGAAGGGGCAGCCGGTTTGACCACGCACGCACCGCAGGCGGCGCAGGCCGTGACCCTGCCCGGCTCGCTGGACGAGGCCGTGGCGGCCCTCGCCGCCATGCCCTGGGCGGTTCCGGTGGCGGGCGGCACGGACCTGATGGCCGCGGTCAACTCCGGGCAGCTCAGGCCCGCCGCGCTGGTCGGCCTCGGCCGGATCAGCGAGATCCGCGGCTGGCAGTACCAGGACGGCCATGCACTCCTGGGGGCGGGACTGACGCACGCCCGGATGGGGCGCCCGGACTTCGCGGCGCTCATTCCGGCGCTCGCCGCGGCCGCGCGCGCCGCCGGACCACCCCAGATCCGCAACGCCGGCACCCTCGGCGGCAACATCGCGACGGCCGCCCCCACCGGGGACGCGCTGCCCGTGCTCGCCGCCCTGGAGGCCACGCTGATCATCGCGGGCCCGGGCGGGGCCCGCCGTGAGATGCCCGTCTCGCACCTGCTGGCCGGCATGGAGATGCTGCGCCCCGGCGAACTCATCGGCTTCGTGCGCGTGCCGCTGCTGCACGCGCCCCAGGTCTTCCTGAAAGCCACCGGGCGCACCGGCCCCGGCCGCGCGGTCGCCTCCGTCGCCCTCGTCCTCGATCCCGCCCGGCGCGGGGTGCGGTGCGCCGTCGGAGCCATAGCGCCGATGCCGCTGCGCCCGCTGGACGCCGAGGCGTGGGTCGGTCAGCTGATCGACTGGGACGGCGAGCGCACTCTGGTGCCCGAGGCGCTCCAGGCCTTCGGCGAGTACGTCGCCGCCGCCTGCATCCCGGACCCGGCCCCCGAGGTCGACGGTTCCGTGGCACCGCTTCCGCCCGCCGTACTGCATCTGCGGCGCACCGTCGCCGCGCTGGCCCGACGAGCACTGGGGAGGGCACTGTCGTGACCGACGACCAGCACGGAGAGGGCACCCCGCAGCAGGGGGGCCAGGGCGGCTGGGAGCGGCTGCCGCAGGGCGACTACGACGACGGCGCCACCACGTTCGTCCAGCTCCCCGAGGGGGGCATCGACGCACTGCTCGCCGCCGACAGCCCGCTGGCCGCGCCCGGCCACGGCTATGTCCCGCCGCAGATAGCGACGAACTCCATCAACCCGGCGCACACGGGACAGGTCGGTGACACGGCCCACACCGCCGGGACCGACCCGTCCGTGCCGGGCACCTGGGCGATGCCGGCCGGGGGTGCCGAGTGGCACGACCCGAACGCCGGGCAGCCCTCGCCGCCCACGCAGCACGGGTTCTCGTACAACCCCGGCTCGACGGGGCAGTGGACCTTCGAGGAGCCGGCCGCGCCGGAGGGCACCGCTCCCGGTCACGATGTGACCGGCGAGTGGTCGATTCCGGTCGCCGGTGGTGATCTTCCGGACGAGTCCGGTGAGTTCACCACCTCGGCCCTGGTCGAGCAGTGGGGCGGCACCCCGCCCGCCACGCTCCCCGGCGGTGCTCCCGCGCCCTGGGCGACGGAGGAGATCGGCACGGCGTGGACCGCGCCGCCGCCCCCCGCCCGGACCGACGAACCCGCGGCCGACGAGCACCCGGCCGAGGAGCGCGCGGCCGAGGGGCACGCGCCGGGGGAGAGCGCGCCGGGCACGGCCCCGGACGCCTCCGGGGAGGCCTCCGCGGCTCCTGGGGGCGCGTACGCCGGCCCGGGTCCCGAGACCGCCGGGGAGGCCCCGGAAGGCGCCCAGGAGCCCGCTGGGCCGGTCGGGGCCGATGCCGAGACGCCGGGCGGCCCCGAGCGGAGCGAGGAGCCGGAGACGGCCACCGACGCGCCCGAGGAGGCCGCGTCCGCGGGGACTGACGCGTCCGCCGGGCCCGTCGAGCCCTCCGGGGCCGAGGGCGACCCGGCCGCCGCCGAGGAGCCCGCCCCGACCCCGCCCCCGCACGACGACCACCCCCTCGCCTCCTACGTCCTGCGGGTCAACGGCACCGAGCGGCCCGTCAGCGACGCCTGGATCGGCGAGTCGTTGCTCTACGTGCTGCGCGAGCGGCTCGGCCTCGCCGGCGCCAAGGACGGCTGCTCGCAGGGCGAGTGCGGCGCCTGCAACGTGCAGGTCGACGGCCGGCTCGTGGCGTCCTGCCTGGTACCCGGGGTCACCGCCGCCGGGAGCGAGGTGCGCACCGTCGAGGGCCTCGCCGCCGACGGGCAGCCCTCGGACGTGCAGCGGGCGCTCGCCAAGTGCGGTGCCGTGCAGTGCGGTTTCTGCGTGCCCGGCATGGCGATGACCGTGCACGACCTCCTGGAGGGCAACCCCGCCCCCACCGACCTGGAGACCCGCCAGGCGCTCTGCGGCAACCTCTGCCGCTGCTCCGGCTACCGGGGCGTCCTCTCGGCCGTCCGTGACGTCGTCGCCGAGCGCGCGGCGAACACGGCCGCCGAGAACGAGGCCGCCGCGGACGCCGACGAGGCGCGCATCCCGCACCAGGCCGGCCCCGGCGCGGGCGGCGTCAACCCGGCGGCGTACGAGGCCCGGCAGGCACCCCCGCCGGCCCCGCACGACCCCGACCGGTCCTACGGCGGCCAGGGGCTGTCGTTCACCGGCCCGGACGACTCGTACGGCGGCCAGGGCCAGTCGTTCGGCGGCCAGGGCCAGTCGTTCGGGCAGGACCAGTCGTACGGAGGTCAGGACCGGTCGTACGGAGGCCAGGACCAGTCTTTCGGTGGACAGGATCAGTCGTACGGAGGCCAGGACCGGTCCTTCGGAGGGCAGGATCAGTCGTTCGGTGGTCCGGGTGACACCTACGGCGGTCAGGGGCAGTCGTTCACCGGTCCGGGTGACACCTTCGGTGGTCAGGGGCAGTCGTTCGCCGGGCAGAGCGACACCTACGGCGGTCAGGGACAGTCCTTCGGCGACCCGGACGACTCGTACGGCGGTCAGGGCCGGTCGTTCGGCCAGGACGGAGGCCAGACGTGAGCAACGAAACCGTCATCGCGACGCCCGCGGGCCCCGGCGACGCCGCGCCCGCCCCGGAGCAACTCCCGCACGGCCTGGGCGCGAACCTGCCCTCCGCCGACTCCCGGGCCAAGTCCGAGGGCACCTTCCCGTACGCGGCCGACCTGTGGGCCGAGGGCCTGCTGTGGGCCGCCGTGCTCCGCTCGCCGCACCCGCACGCGCGCATCGTGTCCATCGACACGTCCCACGCGCGCGACATGCCCGGCGTACGGGCCGTCGTCACCCACGAGGACGTGCCGGGCGTCGCCCTGCACGGCCGCGGCAAGGCCGACCGGCCCCTGTTCGCCTCCGAGGTCGTACGCCACCACGGCGAGCCCATCGCGGCCGTCGCCGCCGACCACCCCGACACCGCGCGGATGGCCGCCGCCGCCGTCATCGTCGAGTACGAGGTGCTCGATCCGGTGATCGACCCGGAACAGGCCTTCGAGGCCGAGCCCCTGCACCCCGACGGCAACCTCATCCGCCACATCCCGCTGCGCCACGGCGACCCGAACGCGGCCGGCGAGATCGTCGTCGAGGGCCAGTACCGCATCGGCCGCGCGGACCCCGCCCCCATCGGCGCCGAGGCCGGCCTCGCCGTGCCCCGCCCCGACGGCGGCGTCGAGCTGTACGTCGCCTCCACCGACCCGCACACCGACCGCGACGCGGCCGCCGCCTGCTACGGCCTGGCCCCCGACCGCGTCAAGATCGTCGTCACCGGTGTCCCCGGCGCCACCGCCGACCGCGAGGACCAGGGCTTCCAGCTCCCGCTCGGCCTGCTCGCCCTGAAGACCGGCTGCCCGGTGAAGCTCACGGCCACCCGCGAGGAGTCCTTCCTCGGCCACGCCCACCGCCACCCCACCCTGCTGCGCTACCGCCACCACGCGGACGCCGAGGGCAAGTTGATCAAGGTCGAGGCGCAGATCCTGCTCGACGCGGGCGCCTACGCCGACACCTCCTCGGAGGCGCTGGCCGCCGCCGTCTCCTTCGCCTGCGGCCCCTATGTCGTTCCCAACGCCTTCATCGAGGGCTGGGCGGTCCGCACCAACAACCCGCCGTCGGGCCATGTGCGCGGCGAGGGCGCCATGCAGGTCTGCGCCGCCTACGAGGCGCAGATGGACAAGCTCGCCAAGAAGCTCGGCATCGACCCGGCCGAACTGCGCATGCGCAACGTGATGTCCACGGGCGACGTGCTGCCGACGGGCCAGTCCGTGACCTGCCCGGCGCCGGTCGCCGAACTCCTCCAGGCCGTCCAGGAGTTCCCGCTCCCGGCACTGCCCAAGGACACCCCCGAGGAGGAGTGGCTGCTCCCGGGCGGCCCCGAGGGCGCGGGCGAGCCGGGTGCCGTCCGGCGCGGCGTCGGCTACGGCCTCGGCATGGTCCACATGCTCGGCGCAGAGGGCGCGGACGAGGTCTCCACAGCCACCGTGAAGGTCCACGACGGCATCGCGACCGTGCTCTGCGCGGCCGTCGACACCGGCCAGGGCTTCTCCACCCTCGCCCGGCAGATCGTCCAGGAGACCCTCGGCATCGACGAGGTCCACATCGCCCAGGTCGACACCGACCAGCCCCCGGCCGGACCCAGCTGCCGGGGCCGCCACACCTGGGTCTCCGGCGGCGCGGTGGAACGCGCCGCGAAGATGGTCCGCACCCAGCTCCTTCAGCCCCTGGCGCACAAGTTCGGCATGTCCACCGAGCTGCTCCAGATCACCGACGGCAAGATCACCTCGTACGACGGAGTGCTCTCCACCACGGTCGCGGAGGCGCTGGACGGCAAGGAACTCTGGGCCACCGCCCAGTGTCGCCCGCACCCGACCGAGCCGCTGGACGAGGCAGGCCAGGGCGACGCGTTCGTGGGCCTCGCGTTCTGCGCGATCCGGGCCGTGGTCGACGTCGACATCGAACTCGGCTCCGTACGGGTCGTGGAGCTGGCCGTCGCCCAGGACGTCGGCCGGATCCTCAACCCGGACCAGCTCACCGCGCGGATCGAGGCGGGCGTCACCCAGGGCGTGGGCATCGCGCTGACCGAGAACCTGCGCACCCCCCGGGGCCTGGTCCGCCACCCCGACCTGACCGGCTACGCCCTGCCCACCGCCCTCGACGCCCCCGACATCCAGCTCGTCAAACTGGTGGAGGAACGGGACGTCGTCGCGCCCTTCGGCGCGAAGGCGGCCAGCGCGGTGCCGGTGGTCACCTCCCCGGCGGCCATCGCGGCGGCGGTACGGGCGGCCACGGGACGTCCCGTGAACCGGCTGCCGATCCGCCCGCAGGCGGCGGTGGTGACGGGGGCGTAGCGCCGGGGGAGGCCGCTGCGTGCGGCCTCCGGCGCAGCCCCCGAGGTGCGCGTTCGCGCGTACGACGGGCGTTGTCAGTGGGTCGGCGTATGGTTCTTCGAAGTGGGGACGACGACCGCTCGGCGGCGCGGTCGACCCCGTGGGGGCAGCACATCGAGAACCATGTGTTGGGGGAGCCATGAGCACAATGACGATGGGAACCATGGGCCTGACGGACCTGAACGACCTGCGTGACCTGCACGATCCGACCCGCGTCGACGACCTCGCGGTGCTGACCGGGGGACCGGTCACCCGCTCCGGCCTGGCGCTGGACCTGCCGGCCCGGCTGCTGGACGAGGAGTTCGGCCGGAGCAGGGTGTGGCGCTTCGAGGACTTCGACTTCCCGGCCACGCTCACGCACGAGCCGACCCGCCGCTTCCTGCGGGACATGGGCCTGCCCGAGGACCACGGCTTCTTCCACCTCGACACGGACGTCCCGCTGCCGACCCTCGCCGAGTACTACGCGCACGAGCGCGCCGCCGCGTTCGCCGCCAGCCGACTCCCGTCCCGAGCGGCCCACTTGATCCGCCTCGGCCACTTCGTCGAGGGCAACAGCCTCGTCGTCGACGGCACCACCGGCGCGATCCTCAACTGGAGCGAGCCCGAGTCGACCCTCAGCCCCCTCGACGCCGACCTGTCCACCCTCGCCTTCACCCTCTGGCGCCTCCACCGCGAGAACCACGAGGGAACGGCGACGGGTTGCTGGGTCGAACGCCTGCGCAACGAGGCGTGCGCCGAGCTCTGACCGCGCTCGCATCCGCTGCCGTGGCATGTCCCGGATGGGGCGAATAGGCTGGTCGCGGGGGTCGAGAACGCTTCGATCCCCAGGAGGTTCTCATGGTCCCCATGAGGAAGAACCGCAACGGCGCTTTCCGTGCGACGGGAGTCCTCTCCGCGCTCGCCACGGCCGCCGCGATCATCTGCGTCGGCCCGGCCCACGCCCAGTCCACCGCTCAGCTGTCCGCGTGGGTCAGTGACGGCTGGGGCGGTGGAACCATCACCAGCCAGCCCGCCGGGATCAACTGCCACCAGGCCGCGTGGGACCCGTACGCGAGCAACGAACCGCAGCCGAACCCCACGGGCACCTGCACCGCCACCTTCGAGGTCGGCACGACGGTCACCTTCACCGCCACACCGGACACCGGGTCCTTCATCAACGACGGCCCCACACCGAACCCCGTGACCGTACGAACCGGCTACAACTACACCTGGGTGATGTTCTGCCCCGACGACGGGCTCTGCTCCGCGGGCTAGCACCTCACCGCAAGTCCGGCGGTCCTGGCGCGGGCTTCCTGTTCACGTCCGCCACGTCCGCCACGTCCCTCGTGCCCTGATGCGCCCTGTTTGCGCCCTCCCTGTGTCCGGGTGACGTGCGGACGCTGGAACGATGGGGGACACGGACAAGCCGAGCATCGTCCGGTTGCCGGGCGCCGACGGACATCGCCAGCCGCCGCCGGACACACCACGACCGTGGGAGAACGCCGACCGGGCCCAGGCCGCGGTGGAAGGCGCCACGGGCCCCGAACCGCCGGCCCCGCCCATCTGCCCCGACTGCGGGCTCACCGGCGACCGGCGTCCCACGTACTACGACGCCCATGTCCTCCTGGAGCCCGACCTGTCCGCGCCGGCCCACATGGTGCCGGCCTGGCACCGGTGGTACGTCGACTCCCAGGGCGTCGGCTGGAACAGCCGGGAGGACGAGCCCGCACCAGGGGCCGTCTGCCGCATACCGCACCGCATCGCCTGCCCGGGCCTGAAGCCGGAGGAGATCGGGCTGTGGCGATGGCTGGACACCGTCCGCACGGAGAACGCCCGCCGCGCACAACGCAGGGCGGAGGCGGAAGGCCTCCCGAGCGCACTGCCGGACACGGGGTGACCGGCAGCCTGAGCCGGAACTCCGAGAGGGCGGCACCCCTTCCGGGGTGCCGCCCTGTCGTTCTGCCTGGTCGGCAGGTGGAGGCCGTGGCGGGAATCGAACCCACGTAACTCGCTTTGCAGGCGAGTCCCTGAACCACTCGGGCACACGGCCGGGTCGGGAGGGTGGGCCCTGGTGGGGGCTGGTGCTCCGAACTCGATGTGTCGACCGTAGGCGGGGGTGGGTGGGGGCTCAAGGGTGGTGGGGGTGCTGCAACGGGACTGCCATACGCCGTTCATGAATGGGCGGGGAGGGGCCGCAGGGCGGGGCGGTCGTACGACCAAGGTCTCGGGTGGTGGGGGGCTTTGGACAGGGGCGAAAGTCTGTCGTGCCCCTTACGCTGGCGGGCATGGTCGATTCCGAACCGCGTGGCGCGGGTGTCACGCAGAGCCCCGCTCCGACGTCGGTCGCCGACGGTGAGGACAGTGTGCTGAGCCGTTCCTACCGGGGGCTCAGTATCGGGATCGTCTCCGTCGTGCTGCTGATCGCCTTCGAGGCCATGGCGGTCGGCACGGCCATGCCCGTCGCGGCGCGGGAGCTGGACGGGATCTCGGTGTACGGCTTCGCGTTCTCGGCGTACTTCACGACGAGCCTGTTCGGCATGGTGCTGGCGGGGCAGTGGGCGGACCGGCGGGGGCCGCTCGGGGCGCTGACGGCGGGGATCGGTACCTTCGCGGCCGGGCTGGTGCTGTCGGGGACGGCCGGCGCGATGTGGCTCTTCGTCCTCGGCCGGACCGTGCAGGGGCTCGGCGGCGGGCTGGTGATCGTCGCGCTGTACGTCGTGGTCGGGCGCGCGTACCCCGAGCGGCTGCGGCCCTCGATCATGGCGGCCTTCGCGGCGAGCTGGGTCGTCCCCTCCGTGGTCGGCCCCCTCGCCTCGGGCGCGGTGACCGAACAACTGGGCTGGCGCTGGGTGTTCCTGGGCATTCCGGCGCTCGTCGTACTGCCGCTGGCGTTGGCCCTGCCGCAGATCCGACGGAGGGCTTCCGGGCCGGTGACGCCCTCGCCCATGCCCGCGCCCTCGTCCCCGTCCTCCGCTTCCACTTCCGCCTCGGCCCCCTCCTTCGACCGCCGCCGTATCCGTCTCGCCTTCGGGATCTCGCTGGGGGCCGGGCTGTTGCAGTACGCGGCTCAGGATCTGTCGTGGTGGTCCCTGGTGCCGGCGGTCGCGGGCGCCGGGCTGCTGGTGCCGGCCGTGCTGGGACTGTTGCCGAGGGGGACGTACCGGGCGGTGCGGGGGCTGCCGTCGGTGGTGCTGCTGCGCGGCGTGGCGGCGGGCTCGTTCGTGGCGGCCGAGTCGTTCGTGCCGCTGATGCTGGTGACCCAGCGCGGGCTGTCGCCGACGCTCGCCGGGTTCTCGCTGGCGGCCGGTGGGGGGACCTGGGCGCTGGGGTCGTGGGTGCAGGCGCGGGCACGGGTGGAGCCGTACCGGGAGCGGCTGATGACGGTGGGGATGGTGCTGGTCGCGGCGGCGATCACCACGCTGCCGGGGGCGCTGGTGGAATCGGTCCCGGTGTGGATCGTGGCCGTCGCGTGGGCCTTCGGATGCTTCGGGATGGGGCTGGTGATCTCCTCCACCAGCGTGCTTCTGCTCCAGCTGTCCGCCCCCGAGGAGGCGGGGACCAACTCCGCCGCGCTCCAGATCTCCGACGGCCTCACCAACGCGCTGCTCCTCGCGGCGGGCGGCGCCGCCTTCGCCGCGCTCGGCGGCGGCGCGGTCGGCCACACGGCCGCCACGGCCGCCGGCACCTCCCATCCGGCGGCCTTCGTCGCGGTGTTCCTGCCGATGGCGGGGGTGGCGTTGGTGGGGGCTTGGGTGACCACGCGGTTGCGGGCACCTACGGGTGGGCCGTCGGCGGACAGGTCGTGACACCGTGCGGTACCACGTAGTACCGTTGCGTCATGGCTGGACTGAACCTGCGGTTTACGGAAGAAGAGCTCGACGCCCTGCGCGAGCGCGCCGCGGCGGAGGGGCGCAGCATGCAGGCCTTCGCGCACGACGCGGTGATCGCGGCCATAAACGAGCATTCGAGACTGTTCAACGAGGCGGCTGAGCATGTGCTGAAGGCCAGTGCCGAGTTGAACCGGAGGCTCGCCTGATGCACTACCTCACGCTGCCCGAGGTGCTGAATCTGGCGAAGCGGCTCGGTGCGGACGAGGTGCGCGACTACGGGCTGCTGGACTCGGCTCTGGCACGCCCCCAGTCGAGTGTGTTCGGGCAGGACGCCTACCCGGACGTGTGGCAGAAGGCCGCCGCGTTGATGGAGTCCCTGGCTCGCAATCGCGCTCTGGTCGACGGGAACAAACGGATCGCCTGGTACGCGACCTGGGTTTTCCTACACATGAACGGGCACCCCTTGGACGCCGACTTCGACGTGGACGAAGCGGAGCGCTTCGTGCTGGACGTCTGCCAGGGCGCGTTGGACGTGCCCAAGATCGCTGCTCAGTTGCCGCGCTTCGCGCGATGACGGCGGGTCGCCGTCGTGTGTGAGGTGGGTCCCACCTGGGGACGGCTCGGCGCAGTTCGCGCGTTGGCGGAACCGGGGCGCCGGTAGGGTGGCCCGGTTGTCATACGTAGCCGAGGTGTCCGCGTCGCTGCGCGAGTCGCCCCGGAGCCACCGCCGAGCCGCTCAACCCCCAGACCGGAGACCGTGACTACCACCGCCACCTCCTCCTCGAACCACCACCTCTCGCCCGCCTTCCCCGGCCGCGCCCCCTGGGGCACCGCCAACAAGCTGCGTGCCTGGCAGCAGGGGGCGATGGAGAAGTACATCCAGGAGCAGCCGCGGGACTTCCTCGCGGTCGCGACCCCGGGCGCCGGCAAGACGACCTTCGCGCTGACGCTCGCGTCCTGGCTGCTGCACCACCACGTCGTGCAGCAGGTGACGGTCGTGGCGCCCACCGAGCACCTGAAGAAGCAGTGGGCGGAGGCCGCGGCGCGGATAGGGATCAAGCTGGACCCGGAGTACAGCGCGGGCCCACTCAGCAAGGAGTACGACGGCGTCGCGGTCACCTACGCCGGTGTGGGCGTGCGGCCCATGCTGCACCGCAACCGCAGCGAGCAGCGCAAGACCCTGGTGATCCTGGACGAGATCCACCACGCCGGTGACAGCAAGTCCTGGGGCGAGGCCTGCCTGGAGGCGTTCGAGCCCGCCACCCGCCGGCTCGCGCTCACCGGTACGCCCTTCCGGTCCGACACCAACCCCATCCCCTTCGTCACGTACGAGGAGGGGGCGGACGGCATCCGGCGGTCCTCCGCCGACTACACCTACGGTTACGGCAACGCGCTCGCCGACAACGTCGTGCGGCCCGTCATCTTCCTCTCCTACAGCGGCAACATGCGCTGGCGCACCAAGGCGGGCGACGAGATCGCCGCGCGGCTCGGCGAGCCCATGACCAAGGACGCGGTCAGCCAGGCCTGGCGTACGGCGCTCGATCCGCGCGGTGAGTGGATGCCGAGCGTGCTGCGCGCCGCCGACCAGCGGCTCACCGAGGTCAGGAAGGCCATCCCCGACGCCGGCGCCCTCGTCATCGCCACCGACCAGGACTCCGCGCGCGCCTACGCCAAGCTGATCCGGGAGATCACGGGGACCAGCGCGACGGTCGTCCTGTCCGACGACGCCGGAGCCTCGGACCGCATCGACGAGTTCAGCCACAACACCGACCGGTGGATGGTCGCCGTGCGCATGGTGTCCGAGGGCGTCGACGTGCCACGCCTCGCGGTCGGGGTCTACGCCACCACCATCTCCACGCCGCTGTTCTTCGCCCAGGCCGTCGGACGGTTCGTACGGTCCCGGCGGCGCGGCGAGACCGCGTCCGTGTTCCTGCCGACCGTGCCCGACCTGCTCACCTTCGCCAACGAGATGGAGGTGGAGCGGGACCACGCCCTCGACAAGCCGAAGAAGGCGGGCGAGGAGGACCCGTACGCCGAGGAGGACAAGCTCCTCGCCGAGGCGGAGAAGCAGCAGGACGAGGACACCGGCGAGCAGGACATGCTGCCGTTCGAGGCGCTCGAGTCCGACGCCGTGTTCGACCGAGTCATGTACAACGGCGCCGAGTTCGGCATGCAGGCCCATCCCGGCAGCGAGGAGGAGCAGGACTACCTCGGCATCCCGGGTCTGCTGGAACCCGACCAGGTGCAGTTGCTGCTCCAGAAGCGGCAGGCGCGGCAGATCGCGCACAGCCGCAAGAAGCCCGACGCCGAGGCCGACCTGGTGGAGCTGCCGGCCGACCGGCGGCCCGTGGTCACCCACAAGGAACTGCTGGAGCTCCGTAAGCAGCTCAACGGCATGGTCGGCGCGTACTCCCACCAGAGCGGCAAGCCGCACGGGGTCATCCACACCGAGGTACGGCGGGTGTGCGGCGGACCGCCGAGCGCGGAGGCCACGGCGGGGCAGCTGCGCCAGCGGATCGCCAAGGTGCAGGAGTGGGCGACCCGGATGAAGTGACTCCGGGGCGCCTCCAACTCTTCGCGCGCAGCGCGCGCTCCGGGGAGCTCGGCGTGCGCGGTGCGCCCGTACATTTCGCGACAAAGCGAAGTAGTCCGTACCGGTCACTGCCCGGATTCTGGACGGAGTCTTCCGCTCAGCGAACCCGCTCGTCTACTGTCCCGCTACGCACACGCCCCGTGGCAGCGCCGCCGCGGAGCGCAGCCGTGAAGCGACTCCGCCCGGATCATCCGGGTTCAGCCGATCGGCGGCCTCTGTAGCGCGTCGCCGAACGGGACCGGTGACGCATCAGCCGTGACAGAGGTCGCCGCCCTCACCAAGAAGGAGTGGGCGTCGTGACCGCGGAGACCTCTCAGACGCTTGATCGGGGACTGCGCGTCCTCAAGCTGCTCGCCGACACCGACCACGGGCTGACCGTCACCGAACTGTCCAACAAGCTCGGGGTCAACCGGACCGTTGTCTACCGCCTGCTCGCCACCCTGGAGCAGCACTCCCTCGTCCGTCGTGACCTGGGCGGACGTGCCCGGGTGGGGCTGGGGGTGCTGCGTCTCGGGCGGCAGGTACATCCGTTGGTACGGGAGGCCGCGCTGCCCGCGCTGCGATCGCTGGCCGAGGACATAGGGGCGACCGCCCACCTCACGCTCGTCGACGGCACCGAGGCACTGGCCGTCGCCGTGGTCGAGCCGACGTGGACGGACTACCACGTGGCGTACCGCGCCGGGTTCCGGCACTCGCTCGACCGGGGCGCCGCGGGTCGGGCCATCCTGTCGGGGCGGCAGCAGCCGGGGGACTGGCCGGGATACACGCTCACGCACGGCGAGCTGGAGGCGGGGGCGAGCGGGGCCGCCGCACCGCTGCTCGGGGTGACGGGCGTCGAGGGCAGCGTGGGCGTGGTGATGCTGGCCGACGCGGTGCCGGAGAGGGTGGGGCCGCGGGTGATGGACGCGGCACGGGAGGTCGCCGACGCGCTTCGGTGACATGCCCGTGCCCGAGATTCCCCGCGGTGGGACGCCCTTCGGTGACACGCCCTCCGGTGATGCGGGGCGCGCCGGTCAGGGGCGCGGGTTCAGTGAGTCCAGCCAGTTCAGCAGGTGTGCGGTGAAGACGTCCGGCTGCTCCATGTTCGCGTAGTGGCCGACCCCTTCGATCGTGATGGCGTGGCCCTTCGGGGCGACCGCGGCGACCGTGGTGACCAGGCGCTCGGCCATGGCGATGAGGTCGGGGGCGTCCAGGGCGCCGTTGATCGCGAGGGTGGGGACGGTGATGCCTGCGGCGCGGGCCCAGGTGTCCGTGACCGGGACGTGCCAGTCCTTCTCGCCGACGGTGTGTTTGAGGGCGGTGGCCCGGCTCATCTCCCGTACCCGCCGGACGATGTCGGGGTCCACGTCGTCGACCGCGCGGTGCGGACCGGCGACCCCTTCCCCGACCACTTCCAGCCAGCCCTCGATGTCGCCGGACATCAGCGTCCCGTAGTACCGGGCGACGCTGTCCTTGGTCCAGGGGTCCGTGAACTCGGGCTCGCTGGTGCCGACGCCGCTGACGACGAGCGCGCGTACCAGGTCGGGATGTTCCAGAGCCGTGTCGACCGCCGTGCCCCCGCCCATCGACATGCCGACCAGGATCGCGGGGCCCGTGTCCAGGTGGCGCAGCAGTGCGGCGAGGTCGTCGGTGAAGCGGAACGGCTTGCTCGCGTTGGCGGACGCGCCGTGCCCTCGCGCGTCCGGGGCGATGACCCGGTGGCCCGCCGCCGTCAGCGCGGGCACCAGATCGCGCCACATGGTGTGGTCCGTGAAGCCGCCGTGCAGCAGGACGAGCGGGGTGCCCGCACCGGCGTCCTGGTAGGCCAGGGGGCCGTCGTCGGACACGAACGTGTGCGTGAGGATCTGTGTGGCATCAGTCATGACAACTAAGTTGTCATATTGAGGGAAGGGTGACAACCCAGTTGTCATTTTTCCGTGAGGGGTGCGATGGGGCGTGGAAGACAATGAGCCCGTGACCGAGACCAATGAGCCGCTGCCGCCCGAGGTGCTCGCCGGGCGGCTGTCCGAGGTGTTCGCCGTCCTGGGGCCGCTCTACCGGCGGACGACCCGCGCACTGGAGCTGAAGGAACGGAAGGAGGGCTTCCCGGTCGGCGTACGCGCGGTCCTGGAGCTGTTGCGTATGGCCGGGCGGCCGATGACCGTGCCGCAGATGGGGCGCACACTCGCGCTGAGCAGGCAGTTCGTGCAGCGGATGGTCAACGAGGCGGCCGGGCGGGACCTCGTCGAGGCCATCCCCAACCCCGCCCACCAGCGCTCCTCCCTGATCCGGCTGACCGACACCGGCCGTACGACCATCGACGCGCTGGTCGCCCGGGAGAGCGCGCTGCTGAAGCAGACCGGAGGCGAGCTGACGGCGGCCGACGTCGACTCCTGCGTACGGGTGCTGACGCAGCTCCTCGCGCTCTTCGAGGACGTGGACGTCAACTGAGGCCCCGCGGCGCCACCGCCCCCTGGCCGGAAGTGCCCCTCACGTTAGATTGATCCCGTGCTCTCTCGTCTCTCCAGCCTTTCGCGTCCCGTCGCCGTAGCCATCAGCGCCCTGCCGGTGGTGGGGCTGCTCGTCACGGTGGCGCTCGCGCCGCTGCCGTTCTCCGTGGCGCAGCCGGGGATGACGGCGAACGTGCTCGGCGAGAACAAGGGCGAGCCGGTGATCACGATCAACGGCGCGCAGGCCCGGAAGACCAGCGGTCAGCTGCGGATGACGACGATCGAGGCGACGGGACCGGACGCCCGCGTCGGCCTCGGCGATGTGCTCGACGGCTGGTTCCGCACCGACCAGGCCGTCATGCCGCGCGAGGCGGTCTACCCGAGCGGCGACACCACCGAGGAGATCCAGGAGCACAACGAGGCCGAGATGAAGGAGTCCCAGGACACCGCCACCGAGGCCGCGCTCGCCTACCTCGGCGAGGACTCCGGGGACGTCGAGGTCACCCTGCGGCTCGCCGACGTCGGCGGCCCCAGCGCGGGGCTGCTCTTCTCCCTCGGGATCATCGACAAGCTCGACGGCGACGGCAGCGGGGGCGACCTCACGGGCGGCCGGGTCATCGCCGGGACGGGGACCATCGACACCTCGGGCAAGGTGGGTCCGGTGGGCGGGGTCGCCCTCAAGACCCAGGCCGCCCGCCGCGACGGCGCGACCGTCTTCCTGGTCCCCGAGGCCGAGTGCTCCGACGCGAAGACCGAGCTGCCCAAGGGGCTGCGGCTCGTCCCGGTGACGACCCTGAAGGGCGCGGTCGGCTCCCTCGTCGCGCTGGAGACGGGCAAGGGGTCCGTACCGAGCTGCTGACCTGCGCCTGCCGAGGCTCCCCGGCTCGACCATGCTGAGGGGGACGGCCAGGAGGGCGGCGAAGGCGGTCCGCGATCAGCCGTCGGTGCGTTCGCGAAGGGCCTCCTGCTCCACCAGCGGGATGATCCGCAGCGGAACGGGGTTCTCCATGACGATCGCCGTGGCGGCCCGGACGATGCCGTCGAACCCGACGACCCGGTCGATCACCCGCTGGAGATCGGCGTTCGAACGGGCCACCAGCCGGCACAGCATGTCCCCGCTGCCGGTCGTCGTGTGCAGCTCCAGCACCTCCGGCACGGTCGCCAGGTGCGCCCGCACGTCCGCCCCCTGCCCCTGCCGGATCTGCAGGGTCGCGAACGCCGTGACCGGGTAGCCGAGCGCGGCCGGATCCACCTCCGGACCGAACCCGCGGATGACGCCGTTCGACTGAAGCCGGTCCAGCCGGGCCTGCACCGTGCCCCGCGCGACCCCCAGCCGCCGGGACATCTCCAGCACCCCGATCCGGGGCTCGCGTGCGAGCAGGACGATCAACCGCCCGTCCAGATGATCGATCGCCACCGGACCTCCCGAGGTGGTCATGCTGTGCGGAACAAGCCGTGAGAAGGATATATCGCTGAACAGATTGACCAGCGGATACGCCAACTGTTGCACATCTTGTGGGCGCGGAGGACTCTGCGGTCATGGCAGCCACCTCCGCGCACACACACGGCACGCACGGCACACACGACGTCCCCGGCGCCGCACGGCAGGCGGACCCCTTCCCGGTCGAGGGAATGGACGCGGTCGTCTTCGCGGTGGGCAACGCCAAACAGGCCGCCCACTACTACTCCACGGCGTTCGGCATGCGCCTCGTCGCCTACGCCGGCCCCGAGACCGGCAGCCGCGAGACGGCGAGCTACGTCCTGGAGAACGGCTCGGCCCGGTTCGTCCTCACCTCGGTCGTCAAACCCGCCACCACCTGGGGCCACTTCCTCGCCGAGCACGTCGCCGAGCACGGCGACGGCGTCGTCGACCTCGCCATCGAGGTCCCGGACGCCCGCCGCGCGTACGCCTACGCCGTCGAACACGGCGCGCGGTCCGTCACCGAGCCGTACGAGATGGAGGACGAGCACGGCACGGTGGTGCTGGCCGCGATCGCCACGTACGGCACGACCCGGCACACCCTCGTCGAGCGCGCCGGCTACGACGGGCCCTACCTCCCCGGCTACGTCGCCGCGGACCCCCTCGTCGAGCCGCCCGCCCGGCGCACGTTCCAGGCCATCGACCACTGTGTGGGCAACGTCGAACTCGGTCGCATGAACGAATGGGTGGAGTTCTACAACCGCGTCATGGGCTTCACCAACATGAAGGAGTTCGTGGGCGACGACATCGCCACCGAGTACAGCGCGCTGATGTCGAAGGTCGTGGCGGACGGCACGCTCAAGGTCAAGTTCCCCATCAACGAGCCCGCCCTCGCCAGGAAGAAGTCCCAGATCGACGAGTACCTGGAGTTCTACGGCGGCGCGGGCGTCCAGCACATCGCGCTCAACACGAACGACATCGTGGGGACGGTACGGACGATGCGGGCGGCGGGTGTCGAGTTCCTCGCCACGCCGGACTCCTACTACGACACGCTGGGGGAGTGGGTCGGCGACACCCGGGTCCCCGTGGACACCCTCCGCGCATTGAAGATCCTCGCGGACCGGGACGAGGACGGGTACCTGCTGCAGATCTTCACCAAGCCGGTCCAGGACCGGCCGACGGTCTTCTTCGAGATCATCGAGCGGCACGGGTCGATGGGGTTCGGCAAGGGCAACTTCAAGGCGCTGTTCGAGGCGATCGAGAGGGAGCAGGAGAAGAGGGGGAACTTGTGAGGGCGGGGCGCCTGATGGCTCGGGGGTGCGGGTTCGTCGGCGACTGCGGCTCCGGTGGGGCTTCTCGCGCAGCTTTTAGGGGCGCGGGGAACTGCGCGAGAAACCACGAATCACCCGCACCCGCCGACGAAACACGCACCCCCACCCCCTCCCGCGCCTCACCCACCCCCCACCACATACGGATTCAACCGCCACGCCTCCTCCAGATGCCGCCGCCCCGCCGCCTCCAACCCCACCGCCCGCTCGATCACCCCCCGGTGATACGCGTACACCGCACTCCGCACCTCCCCACCCCGCGCCCGATCCGTCGCCCGCCGCGCGAACCCCAGTGCCTCCTCGTCCGCCCCGGCCCGATGCAACGCCCACCCCAGCGCATCGGCGACCCGCAACCCCGGCTGCCGCTCCCACTCCGCCCGCAGCACCCGCACCGCCTCCGCCGGATCCCCGTGGTCCGCCTCCAGCGCCCCGAGGACGAGCGACTCGTTCACCCCGCCCGCGGCGGACCGCGCCGCCAGCGTCCGCACCACGCCGTACTGCTCCCGCGCCTCCTTCGCCCGCCCCAGCGACTCGTACAACTCGCCCAGCCGCAACGCCACTTCGGCTGACGGCCGCCGCGACAGCGCCACCCGGTACGCCCGCACCGCCTCCGCCGTCCGCCCCAGCGCCGCCAGCGCACGCCCCCGGCACGCGTCGGCCTCCGGCTCACCCCCGGCGGCGCCGGAGCCGCCGGCCTCGCAGTACCGCAACGACTGCTCCCCCTCCCCCCGCTCCCAGGCCAGCTCCCCGGCCCGGACCCACCACGCCGCACCCGCGGCCGACGGCCCCGCGGCCGACGTCTCCGTGGCCGCCGCGTCCGAGAGCGCCGCGGCCGCGTCCTCGCGCGCCCCCTGGTCCCAGTGCACCCGCGCCGCCCGCGCCCTGGCCGCCGGCCCGGAGTCGACGGCGAGCATCCGGTCGGCGGTCGCGCGGGCGGCCTTGTACCGGCCGAGCCCGTCGTACGCGTCGATGAGCAGGGCGTACGCGGTCCAGCGCCCCGGCGCCACCCGTACGGCCTCCTCGCCCAGGCGTTTCGCCGCCCGGAAGTCCCGGCGGGCGACCGCGAGGGCGGTGAGGCCTTCGAGGGCGTCCGCGTTGCCGCTCGGCCGGAGCCGCAGCGAGGTCCGCAGGGCGCGTTCGGCCCGGGGGTGGTCCATGACGCCACCGGTCCGGCGGGCCCGTTCGACGTACGCCACGCCGAGCACCGCCCACGAGACATGGTCACGCGGCCGGGCCCGCACCCGCGCCTCCCGCTCCCGCACGGTCGCCGCCACGTCGGGCAGCGCGGCAGGCACCCCGGGGAGCAGCCGGGCAGCCGGAACGGCCCCCGCCCGCCGCCCCTCGGGCCCGGCCACGCCCACCACCCGCGCCTCTCGCCCGCCGCCCCCGTCGTCACCCCCGTCCGGCGGCACCACCATCAGCACACCCCCGAGCACGAAACACCCGACGACGGCCCAGACCACCCGCCACCCCTGCCCGGTGGCCCGCCACCCGGCGGGCCACCGCCGCACCGCCCGCTGCTCGTTCTCCACAGACATGCCGTCACTGTGCGTCAATACGACGACCACATCCCGCACCCGAACGCTCGCGCCGACGGGTTCACACCGATGGCCGCGAGTGCGAACCTGTGATCATGAGCCGTATCCAAGCCCCGTCCGACGAGACGACCGGCAACCTCGTCGACCGACTGCTCAGCGGCCTGCCGCCGGAGGCGGTCCTCGTCGATCAGGACGTCACCACCTCCTACGCCAACGACATGGCGAGCTTCTGCGAGGCCGGTGTCCCCGCGGTCGTCGTCCTGCCCCGGACCGTCGAACAGGTGCAGCACGTCATGCGGACCGCCACCGCACTACGCGTCCCGGTGGTCCCGCAGGGCGCCCGCACCGGCCTCTCCGGCGGCGCCAACGCCTCCGAGGGCTGCATCGTGCTGTCCCTGACGAAGATGGACCGGATCCTCGAGATCAACCCGGTCGACCGCATCGCCGTCGTCGAACCCGGCGTCGTCAACGCCGCCCTCTCCCGGGCGGTCAACGAACACGGCCTCTGCTACCCGCCGGACCCCTCCAGCTGGGAGATGTGCACGATCGGCGGCAACATCGGCACGGCCTCCGGCGGCCTGTGCTGCGTGAAGTACGGGGTGACCGCCGAGTACGTCCTCGGCCTGGACGTCGTGCTCGCCGACGGCCGGCTGATGTCCACCGGCAGGCGCACCGCGAAGGGCGTCGCCGGCTACGACCTCACCCGGCTCTTCGTCGGCTCGGAGGGCTCGCTCGGCATCGTCGTCCGCGCGACCCTCGCCCTCAAGCCGCAGCCGCCCCAGCAGCTGGTGCTGGCGGCGGAGTTCGCGTCGGCGGCCGCCGCCTGCGACGCGGTGTGCCGGATCATGGCCGGCGGGCACGTCCCGTCGCTGCTCGAACTCATGGACCGTACGACGGTGAAGGCCGTCAACGACCTCGCGCACATGGGGCTGCCGGAGACCACCGAGGCGCTGCTGCTCGCCGCCTTCGACACCCCGGACCCGGCCGCCGACCTCGCCGCCGTCGGCGCGCTCTGCGAGGCGGCGGGCGCCACCCAGGTCGTCCCGGCGGACGACGCGGCCGAGTCCGAACTGCTGCTCCAGGCACGGCGGTTGTCGCTCACCGCGCTGGAGGCGGTGAAGGGCACGACGATGATCGACGACGTGTGCGTGCCGCGCTCCAGGCTCGGCGAGCTGCTCGACGGCGTCGACCGCATCGCCGAGAAGTACGACCTGACCATCGGGGTCTGCGCACACGCCGGCGACGGCAACACGCACCCCACGGTCTGCTTCGACGCGGCGGACCCCGACGAGTCCCGGCGCGCCCGCGAGTCCTTCGACGAGATCATGGCCCTCGGTCTGGAACTCGGCGGCACGATCACCGGCGAGCACGGGGTGGGCATCCTGAAGAAGGAGTGGCTGGCCCGGGAGATCGGCCCGGTGGGCATGGAGATGCAGCGGGCGGTGAAGTCCGTCTTCGACCCGTTGGGCATCCTCAACCCGGGCAAGCTGTTCTGACGCCCTCCCCTCACTGGGCGAGCAGTTGGGCCAGGCCGTCGTCGATGCCCAGCATGTCGAACTCCGCGCCCGGCGGGACCAGCCGCAGGGTCCGCTCCAGCCAGGCCGACACCGCGGCGGCGGGCGCCTCGAGCAGCGCGTCCCCGTCCGGTGAGCTGAGCGCCATCAGGACGACGCTGCGGCCCGACACCTTCGTCGGCCACACCCGCACGTCCCCGTGCCCGCACGGCCGGAACACCCCCTCGACGAGCAGCTCCCGCGCGAACGTCCAGTGCACCGGCCGGTCGGAGTTGACGTGGAAGGTGATGTGGACGGCGTACGGGTCGTCGCCGCGGTAGGCCAGCTTGGCCGGCACGGGGACGCTGCGCTCGGGCGACAGGACGAGTCTGAGCTCCAGCTCGCGCTCCACGACGGTGTGCCGCATGGTGATCGTTCCTCTCTCGTGGCGGGGCCCGTGGGCGGGCCCGTACGAGTGAGAGGGGCCAGGGCCCCGAAGCATTACGCGGGTTCGCGAAACTTTTTTCCGACGAGTCCACCGACCCTCCTGCCGCGTCCGGCGGGCCGCCGCGCCCGTAGCAGATCCGTGCGCGAATGGGGCGGGTCCGGAGGCAGCGGTCATGGACCGTGCCGACGTCTGGTAGATCTGGATGCCTCCACCCAACCCACGAGCAGATACGGGACGACGGACATGAGCGCCCCAACCCCGGCCCCCGGTGACGACAGGCCCCGCGAAGGGTATTACCCGGACCCGTCCATTCCTGGATATGTCCGGTACTGGAACGGTGCCGCCTGGGTGCCGGGTACGAGCCGTCCGGCGCCCTCCGACGGTGAGCCGCTCGCCCCGCCGCCCGGCTCCGGCTCGTCCGGCGCCGTGGAGGAGACGGGCCCGCACTTCTTCGACGAGGACCCCGCGGGCGACGCGGCCAGGGCGGCCGCCGACCACAACGCCCTGCACGGCTCCCGCCCCGAGCCCGCCTCCGCGTGGGGCGCCGACCGCTCCCGCCAGACCGGCTTCGGCGGCGACAAGGACCGCCGGGTGTCCTGGGGTTCCGCCCCCGGCGCCGACCCGCGCCTCTCCCTCTCGGCCGGTACGGCCGACACGACCGGCACGGGGGATGCGGGTGGCTCCGCCGACGGCGGCGGTGGCCCGGCCGGCCCCACCGGCGCCGCGGGGTTCGGTGACCCCGGCGCCGCGGGGTTCGGTGACCCCGGCCGTACGGCGAGCGCCGACGGCACGGCCACCATCCCGCCGGCGGACGACGAGGCCGGGTCCACACCGGGCACGGTGCTCTTCCGGCGACCGAACAGCTCCGGGCCCCCGGAGGCGGCCGCCGGCCCGGAACCCGCCCCGACGGACGGCACGATGACGTTCCGTCCGTCCTCCTCGCGCGCGGGACAGCAGGACGGTGCGGCCCCCGCGGCCCCCGCCGCTTTCGGCGCGCACCTGTCCCCGGCCCAGGTCGCCGCCCAGCAGGCCCTGGGCCTGGCCCCGCAGCCCTCCTCTCCCACGTCGGCACCGTCCGGACCGCAGGACCTTCCGGTGCCGCAGCAGGGTCCGCAGTCGGGCGGCACGGCCCCGGCGGCAGCGGCCTCCGTTCCGGCTCCCTCGGCGGTCGCCCCGGCGGCCCCTGCCGCCCCGGCCCCGCAGCAGCCCGCGTTCGGCGGCGCCTTCCCACCTGCCCCGCAGGCCGCCCAGACCCCGTCCCCGCAGGCCGCCGCCCCGCCGCTCACGCCGGGTGTGCCCCAGCAGCCCGCGGCCCCGCAGTCCGCCGACACCCCCATGGCCGTCGGCATCGGCGGCGGGCAGCCCTCCTGGGCCCAGCAGGTGCACCGGCTGGCCGGGGGAGACGGAGAGCAGCCGGTCGCGCCGTGGAAGCCGGTCGTCGAGGACCCGTTCCAGGCGGCCGCGCGCCGGCAGGCCGAGGCCAGGCCCGCGGGGCTCGGCAGACGGCTGGCCGCCCGGCTGGTGGACAGCCTGGTCGTCGGCGGCGTCACGGCCGTGGCGGCCGTGCCGTTCGGCGGCAAGGCGGTCGACCACATCGACGAGAAGATCGACGCGGCCAAGCTCTCCGGCGAGAAGGTCACCGTCTGGCTGGTCGACGGCACGACCTCCGTCTACCTGGGCATCATCCTGGGCGTCCTGTTCCTCGTCAGCGCCGCGTACGAGGTGCTGCCCACCGCCAAGTGGGGCCGCACCCTCGGCAAGCGGCTGTTCGGCATCGAGGTCCGGGACATCGAGGGCCACGAGCCCCCGTCGTTCATGGGCTCCCTGCGCCGCTGGCTCGTCCACACCGTCTCCGGGCTGCTCGGCATCGGCGTGGTCGGTGTCCTGTGGTGCGTGTGGGACAAGCCGTGGCGCCAGTGCTGGCACGACAAGGCGGCCCACACCTTCGTGGCGGGCGACTAGGGGCTGTCCGGGGCGGCACCGCGGGCACCGGACCGCCGCCCCCGGACCGCCGCCCCCGGGCCCCGTACTCCGGACGGCCCCGTGCCGGATGCGGAGCCGGGGGGTTCGCGGTCGACTCGGGCCATGAGTACCGAACCGCCGCCCTCCGGCTCCGGTCAGTCACCCGACGACGATCCGTTCAGGAAGCAGCAGCCACCACCGTCACAGGGCGGCGGCTCCCCGTACGACCCCCCGCCCCAGCAGCCGCCGTACGGCGGTCAGCCGCCCCCTGGCGGCCAGCCGCCTCCCTACGGCGGGGGTCCCTACGACGGCGGTCCGTACGGTGGTGACCCCTACGGCGGCCGTCCCTACCCCAACGACCCCCTCTCCGGCATGCCGCCGCTCGCCGACAGCGGGAAGCGGGTGCTCGCGCGGATCATCGACATGATCCTGGTGGGGATCGTGGTGGGGCTGCTGGCCTTGGCGTTCCGGATCAGCCAGTACACGGTGGACTCGGACGACTTCGAGTTCGGCAAGTCCTTCGCCCAGGAGGCGCTCGCGGCGGTCCTCTACATCGCCTACGACACGTACTTCTCCGTCAAGAACGGCCAGACCCTCGGCAAGAGGCTGCTGAAGCTGCGGGTGGCGAACCTCGACGACGGCTCCACGCCCTCCGTGCAGACCGCGCTGATCCGCGCGGCCGTGCTGTGGATCCCCTTCGCCTTCTGCTGCGCCTGCATCTGGACGGCGATCGCGGGCGGCTGGAGCTTCTTCGACAAGCCCTACAAACAGGGTCTGCACGACAAGGCGGCCAAGACGGTGGTGGTCAGCACCGCTTGAGCGGGCCGGTCGAGGGATCGGTCGCGCGGGCCGGTCGAGGAATCGGTTCGTGCGGGCCGGTCGAGGGGATCGGTTCGTGCGGGCCGGTCGAGGGGATCGGTTCGTGCGGGCCGGTCGAGGGGATCGGTTCGTGCGGGCCGGTCGAGAAGATCGGTTCGTGCGGGCCGGTCGAGCGGATCGGTTCGTGCGGGCCGGTCGAGCGCGGGGGCGCACACACGACGACGGCGGGTCCGTGAACCACGGGCCCGCCGAAGCGTTTCAGCACACTGTCACCCAGTGCCGGGTCAGGAACCCATCCGCTCATGCACGCGTTCCCGTACGGCCTGGGACCGCGCGGTCACCCGGCTCCGGGCCGGGGCGGCGGCGGAGGCCTTGGAGCGCGCGGCGGCGCCGGGCGCGGACTTGGGCAGCGGCACCGTCAGCGCGACGAGCAGGCCGAGTGCCAGGGCGGACAGGGCGATCACCGCGATACCCGCGCCGGAACTCGTCTGTGACAGCAGCAGCATGGCGAGGGTGGACAGGATCACGGTGCAGGAGCCGTAGGCGAGCTGTGCGGTCGTCGGACGAGGCATGGCAATCGTGTCCTCGGAGTGGGAATCGAAGGTGAAGCAATGCGGTCGGCTTGGCTTCTGCCGACCTCCGGCGCTCCGCCAATCGACTCTATTCGCCAGGGTGCCCGAGTGGAACGACGGGTAAGCGTGACCTGACACACGGTGCCGGGTGCACAGGGGGCGCACGGATTCATGGGGTCCGGCAAGTGGACGCATATGCGCGCCGGTTCGAGAGGCGGGCGGGCCGCGCGCATAACGACTGGATCACGAACAAGCGCTTCCCCTGGACGCCGATAATCCACTTGACCTGTCCAAGTCAAGATCTGTTTTTTGCGTCGAAACTCCGATCGAATGGCGCCACTTGACTACACGCGTATACCGCGCGCGGACTCCTCCACGATCGGGGCCATCCCCCTTCCGCGCGAACGGTACGCGGGGGAGGAACTCAAGTGACCAGCAGACCCTGGACGTTTCGAGCGGCGGCGATCGGTGTCGCCCTCGCCACGGCCGCGGCGACCCTGTCCGCCCTCACCGTGGCGCAGGCCGCCGACACCGCGTCGGCGGCGTCCGTCGACCGGCACGACCCGTCGGACCACCAGCACGCCGGCGAGCACGACCTCGAAGGCCCCCTGAGCAGGACCCAGGAGGCCCAGCGCGAGGAAGCCCTTCAGCAGGTCATCTCCGGCGACGCCACGGTCAAGAACCGTGACGGCTCGCAGGTCGTCCAGCTGAAGAGCAAGAAGGGCAAGAGCAAGTACGTCGAGCTCGGCCGCGAGAAGACCGACAAGATCTTTACGATCCTCGTCGAGTTCGGCGACCAGGTCGACAGCCGCTACGGCGGCACCGCGGGCCCGGCGCACAACCAGATAGCCAAGCCGGACCGCGCCCAGGACAACTCCACGGCCTGGCAGGCGGACTACGACCAGAAGCACTTCCAGGACCTGTACTTCGGCACCGGCAAGAAGACCGAGTCGATGAAGAAGTACTACGAGAAGCAGTCCTCGGGCCGCTACTCGATCGAGGGCGAGGTCTCGGACTGGGTCAAGGTCCCCTACAACGAGGCCCGCTACGGCAACAACAAGTGCGGCCAGACCAACTGCTCCAGCGTGTGGAACGTGGTCAGTGACGGTCTCACGTCCTGGGTCGCCCAGCAGAAGGCAGCGGGGCGCACCGACGCGGAGATCAAGGCCGACGTCGCCGAGTTCGACCAGTGGGACCGCTACGACTTCGACGGCGACGGCGACTTCAACGAGCCGGACGGCTACGTCGACCACTTCCAGATCGTGCACGCCGGTGAGGACGAGTCCGCGGGCGGCGGCGCGCAGGGCGAGGACGCCATCTGGGCGCACCGCTGGTACGCGTTCGGCACCGACGCGGGCGCGACGGGTCCTTCGGACAACAAGCTCGGCGGCGCCAAGATCGGTGACACCGGCATCTGGGTCGGCGACTACACCATCCAGCCGGAGAACGGCGGACTCGGTGTCTTCGCCCACGAGTACGGCCACGACCTCGGTCTGCCGGACCACTACGACACCGCCGGCGGTGACAACTCCACCGGCTTCTGGACCCTGATGTCCTCCGGTTCCTGGCTCGGCACCGGCAAGGAGGCCATCGGCGACCTGCCCGGCGACATGACCGCCTGGGACAAGCTGCAGCTCGGCTGGCTGAACTACGACACGGCGAAGGCCGCGACGAAGTCGAAGCACAAGCTCGGGGTGGCGGAGTACAACACCAAGGACAAGCAGGCCCTGGTGGTGGAGCTCCCGAAGAAGGAGGTCACCACCGAGATCGTCGAGCCGGCGCAGGGGTCGACCCAGTGGTGGAGCGGCAGCGGTGACAACCTCTCCAACACGCTGACCCGTTCCGTGGACCTCACGGGCAAGTCCTCGGCCGCGCTGACCCTGGACGGCTGGTACGACATCGAGGCCGAGTTCGACTACCTCTACACCGAGGTGTCGACCGACGGCGGCGCCAACTGGACCGCCGTCGACGGCACGGTGGACGGCGCGGCGATCCCGCGCGACGCCAGCGGCAAGCCCGCGTTGACCGGTTCCTCCGCCGCGTACAAGAAGCTGTCGTACTCCCTGGACGCCTACGCGGGCCAGAAGTTCGACCTCCGCTTCCGCTACCAGACGGACGGCGGCGTGGCCCCGAAGGGCTTCGCGGCCGACGCGATCACGGTGACCGCCGACGGCTCCGCCGTCTTCTCGGACGACGCGGAGAGCGCGGACGCGGCCTGGACCGCCAAGGGCTTCTCCCGCGTCGGGGCTTCGTTCGCCAAGGAGTACGCGCAGTACTACATCGCCGAGAACCGTCAGTACGTGTCGTACGACAAGACCCTGAAGGTCGGCCCGTACAACTTCGGCTTCTCGACCACGCGTCCGTCCTGGGTGGAGCACTTCCCCTACCAGAACGGTCTGTTGATCTGGAAGTGGGACACCTCGCAGGCGGACAACAACACCAGCGTGCACCCCGGTACGGGTCTCGTCCTGCCGGTCGACTCGCACCCGGCGGCGCTGAAGTGGGCCGACGGCACGGTGATGCGCAGCCGGATCCAGTCCTACGACTCGCCCTTCAGCCTCTACCGCACGGACGGTCTGAAGCTGCACAAGGCGGACGTGCTGACGAGGATCCCGTCGTCGAAGGGTGTGTCCACGTTCAACGACCGGACCAGCACCTACTACGACGAGGCGACCCCGCTCGCCGGTGTCAAGATCACTGACACCAACACCAAGATCAAGATCGTCAAGGAGGCCGAGGACGGCTCCACGATCTCGGTCCAGGTCGGCCCCGCGGTGAAGTAAACAGTATTTCCGCAGGTCAGAGCATGTTCGGCCGTGACCCTCTTGGCGGGTCGCGGCCGGACGTGTTTAGGTGCGTGGTGTGGCCTTCTTATTGACACTGACGCGCACGGGGGTGTGACCTGCATGGCCGCAGGAGGTTTCTGCAAACTGCCGGACGGCAATGTCGTCGTCGCCCTGAACCTGCCCGGGGCGACCACTCCGGGCACGCCGTGGGCGCCGCCGGACGACGGCTCCGTCCGGGTGCTCGTCCTGGCCGCGAACCGCGCCAGGGCCCTGACCCGCCTGCGTAACCTGGGCATGCGAGCGATCTACCTCCGCGGCAACGCGGCGCCCCCGACCCTGGACGAGATCACGGCCGTCCTGCACCACCCGGACGGCCTGATATGGCGCACGTCCCGGGTCTGCCCGGCCTCGACGACCCCGGAGCTGTGGCACCCGATCAGAGCGCTGCTGAGGAGGCCGACGGTGCGGGTGTGACCCGGCAGAGCCCCCTCGGGGGCTACACGACCGGCTTGCCCGACAGCTCCACGCCCGCCTCGCGCAGCTCCTCCAGGGCCCGCTCCGTGGTCTCCTCGGCCACACCGGCGGTCAGGTCCAGCAGGACCTGGGTGCGGAAGCCCGCGCGTGCGGCGTCCAGCGCGGTGGCGCGTACGCAGTGGTCCGTGGCGATGCCGACGACGTCGACCTCGGTGATGTCACGGGCCCGGAGCCAGTCGGCGAGGGAGGTGCCGTTCTCGTCGGCGCCCTCGAAGCCGCTGTACGCCGCCTCGTACGCCCCCTTGTCGAACACGGCGTCCACCGCGCCGGAGGCGATCGCCGGGGCGAAGTTCGGGTGGAAGCCCACCCCCTCCGTGCCGGCGACGCAGTGCGCGGGCCAGGAGTGGACGTAGTCGGGGTTGTCGGAGAAGTGGCCACCGGGTGCGATGTGGTGGTCACGGGTGGCCACCACGTGCTGGTAGCCGGGACCGGCCGCCTGGCCGATCAGTTCGGTGACGGCGGCGGCCACATCGGCACCGCCGGCCACCGCGAGGCTGCCCCCCTCGCAGAAGTCGTTCTGCACGTCGACGACGATCAAGGCGCGGCGCATGGTGTCGGTGTCCTTCGACTCTTCGGTTCTCGGGTGTGGGGTGGGGACGGGATGCGGTCGGAAACTGCGAACTTCCGAGCCTAGAGACTTCGGGAGCTGTTCGGGAGGGGGCATCCGGCGCTCGCCCGATGCGCGGACCGGAGCACGGGCCCGTCGCGCGGGCGCTCGGGGGCTCGCGGTGGAGCGTGCCGGCCCCGTTCACTCCGGCTCACCCCCAGCGTGCCCCCGCTGACCCTCCCGCACGTGCCAGGGCGGCTCAGACGTACTCCGTCGGAATGACCGCCTCCCCGCGCGACAGCTGTGTCGCCGACAGCGGCAGGGCGGCCCGCGCGGTCGCGTGCCGTTCGCGCACGACGTCCAGGGGCTCCCGGGAGAGCACCCGGCCGCCCTCGATCAGCGGGACGAGCAGCTGACGCTCCTGGAGGTCGTCCGGCACCGGCCCGGTGCCGATCACCTCGGCCTCCGCCACGCCGTGCTCGTCCACCCGCCGGGCCGCCCACTTGCGGCCCCCGACGGAGGTCTTCCCGCCGCTGGACCTCTTCGCCACCGGCACCAGCGGTTCCGTGGGGTCGGCGGACTCCGCGCGGGCGACCAGCTTGTAGACCATCGAGCAGGTGGGGTGCCCGGAGCCGGTCACCAGCTGCGTCCCGACGCCGTAGGCGTCCACCGGCGCCGCCGCCAGCGAGGCGATGGCGTACTCGTCGAGGTCCGAGGTCACGATGATCCGGGTGTTCGTCGCGCCCAGCTCGTCCAGCTGCTGCCGCACCCGGTGGGCGACGAGGAGCAGATCGCCGGAGTCGATGCGCACGGCGCCCAGCTCGGGCCCGGCGATGTCCACGGCCGTGCGGACGGCCTCGGTGACGTCGTAGGTGTCGACTAGCAGCGTGGTGTCGCGGCCGAGGGAGTCCACCTGGGCCTGAAAGGCGTCCCGCTCGCGGTCGTGGAGCAGAGTGAAGGCGTGGGCGCTGGTGCCGACCGTCGGAATGCCGTAGCGGAAGCCGGCGGCCAGGTCCGAGGTGGAGGTGAAGCCGCCGACGTATGCGGCGCGCGAGGCGGCCACGGCGGCCAGCTCGTGCGTGCGCCGGGCGCCCATCTCGATCAGCGGGCGCTCCCCGGCGGCGCTGGACATCCGGGAGGCGGCGGCCGCGATCGCCGAGTCGTGGTTGAGGATGGACAGGATCACGGTCTCCAGCAGCACGCACTCCGCGAAGGTGCCCTCGACTCGCATGATCGGCGAGCCCGGGAAGTAGACCTCGCCCTCCTGGTAGCCCCACACGTCGCCGCCGAAGCGGTAGCCGGCGAGCCAGTCGAGGGTCTGCGCGTCGACGACGGAGCGTTCGCGCAGGAAGGTGAGGACGGCCGGGTCGAAACGGAAGTTCTCGACCGCGTCCAGCACCCGTCCCGTGCCGGCCACCACGCCGTACCGGCGTCCCTCCGGCAGCCGCCGGGTGAAGACCTCGAACACCGATCGCCGCTCGGCCGTGCCCGCCTTCAACGCGGCCTGCAGCATCGTGAGTTCGTAGTGGTCCGTGAAGAGCGCGGTCGAGGGGACGTCGACCGGCAAACCGAGGTCCGCAGTGTTCATGGCAAGGGATCGTACTCCCATTTCGTCAGTCTGACGATTTCTGGGGGATCTTCGTCGGGACTCCGGCGAGTCGTTTCTCGTCGGCCCAGGTCACGGGCCCGCATTTGTGCGGGCACCCCCCTGTGGTGGCAGCATGGGCCGTGTGACGGCAGCCGTACCCATGGAGATCGAGAAGACCGAGTCGGCGGAGGAGGTCTTCGCCGTACCCGAACCCGACGTGCCGTGGGTGACGATCGTCCACAACGACCCGGTGAACCTGATGAGCTACGTGACGTACGTCTTCCAGACGTACTTCGGGTACTCCAAGGACAAGGCCACCAAGCTCATGCTCGACGTCCACCACAAGGGCCGCGCGGTCGTCTCCAGCGGAACACGCGAGGAGATGGAACGCGACGTGCAGGCCATGCACGGCTACGGCCTGTGGGCCACCCTCCAGCAGGACCGGAAGTAGCGACGCACCTGATGCCAGGACAATTCGAATCGCTCCCCGGCGGCGGCGCGGCCGTCGCGCTCGACGAGGTCGAGATCTCCATCATCCGCTCGCTGGCGGTGCAGCTCCTGGAGCTGATCGGACCGGGACCGGCGGAGGACGCGGGCGACGACCCGCTCGCCGAACTCTTCGCCGAGGGCCCGAGCGAACCGCCGAAGGATCCCGTCCTGCTCCGGCTGTTCCCGGACGCCTACATCGACCCCGAGGGCACCCCGACGGCCCGGCAGGCGGAGGAGCAGCGGGCGTACTCCTCGGAGTTCCGCCGCTTCACCGAGAACGACCTGCGGGCCGGCAAGCGCGACCACGCCCTCGCGGTGATCCACTCCCTGGACGCGCTGGCCGCGGCCGGTGAGGGCGGCGCCGTGCTCAAGCTGTCGGCGGAGGAGTCCCGGCAGTGGCTCGGCTGCCTCAACGACCTGCGTCTGGCCATCGGCTCCCGGCTCGAC
Source organism: Streptomyces sp. NPDC034049 (assembly GCF_055575575.1). Classification (NCBI taxonomy): domain Bacteria; kingdom Bacillati; phylum Actinomycetota; class Actinomycetes; order Kitasatosporales; family Streptomycetaceae; genus Streptomyces; species Streptomyces sp. NPDC034049. The sequence continues at coordinate 289,696 of NZ_JBVISJ010000008.1, read as the reverse complement.
GTCGTCGACGAGGAGGACACCGACCTCCTCTACCGGCTCCCGGACGAGGACCCGCGCAAGCCGATGGTGATGGCGTACCTGTGGCTGGGCGGCCTCCAGGACTCGCTCGTCGCGACCTTGATGGCCTGAGTCCCTTCCAGGGCCCCTTCCATCCCCCTTTCGTTTGGTTTCGGGGCCCTCCGGATTCGTTCCGTGTTCGCTCAGAGGACACTCAAATCCGGATAACGATCGTGTCACCGCACCCGCGAGGGATGCCCTCGCGGGTGTTCTTTGTCCGCTTCTCCCTGTGCCGTGCGCCACACGACGTCCGGCCGATCACTGTTGCGGCCGTGTTAAATCTTCCAGACCGCCCGACGGACGCCACCCATGTCCGCTCGGGTGCGCCACCGAGTCGGCCATCGCCGACCAGGCACAGCTCCATCACATCCGGGGGGATCGGAACCCGATCCGGGGTCGACGAACGGCTCGGATCGGCCCAGCGTGGAGAAAGGCGCACCACACAATGACCTCCGCTCAGGTCAGCAAGAACGGCGACGAAGCCGTACGCGGCGACGCACCCGAAGAGGGGTACGAGCGCGGGCTCGGCAGCCGTCAGGTCCAGATGATCGCGATCGGCGGCGCCATCGGCGTCGGCCTCTTCCTGGGAGCCGGGGCGAACATCGCCAAGGCCGGCCCCAGCCTGATCTTCATGTACGCCCTCGCCGGCGTCATCATCTTCTTCATCATGCGGGCGCTCGGCGAGCTGCTGCTCTACCGCCCGGTCTCGGGCTCCTTCGCGGAGTACTCCCGCGAGTTCCTCGGCCCGTTCTTCGGCTACTTCACCGGCTGGACGTACTGGCTGATGTGGGTCGTCACCGGCATGGCCGAACTCACGGCCGCCGCGATCTACGTCAACTACTGGTGGCCGGAGATCCCGCGGTGGGTCACCGCCCTGGTCTTCCTGGTGGTCCTGTTCGCCGCCAACCTGATCTCGGTGAAGATCTTCGGCGAGATCGAGTTCTGGTTCTCGATGGTCAAGGTCACCGCCCTGATCGGCATGATCGTGATCGGCCTCGGCGTCCTCACCTTCGGCTTCAGCGCCGCCGGTGACACCGCCGCCGTCTCCAACCTCTGGGCCTTCGACGGCTTCTTCCCCAAGGGCATCGGCTCCTCCCTGATGACCCTCCAGGGCGTGATGTTCGCCTACCTCGCCGTCGAGCTGGTCGGTGTCACGGCCGGCGAGTCGGAGAACCCGGAGAAGACCCTCCCCAAGGCGATCAACACCCTGCCCTGGCGGATCGCGCTCTTCTACGTCGGTGCCCTCACCGTCATCCTCTGCGTGGTCAAGTGGACCGAGTTCGCGCCCGGTGTGAGCCCCTTCGTCGCCGCCTTCGCCAAGATCGGCATCCCGGCCGGAGCGGCCATCGTCAACTTCGTCGTGCTGACGGCGGCCCTGTCCTCCTGCAACTCGGGCATGTACTCCACCGGCCGTATGCTCCGCACCCTCGCGGACAACGGCGAGGCCCCGCGCGTCTTCAGCAAGCTCTCGTCGACGAAGACCCCGGCGTTCGGCATCACCGTCTCCGTGCTCTTCATGGGCATCGGCGTGATCCTGAACTACATCGTCCCGGAGAAGGCCTTCGGCTACGTCGTCTCCGTCGCCACCGCCGCCGGCATCTGGACCTGGCTGATGATCCTGATCAGCCACGTCCTCTACCGCCGCGCGGTCGACGCCGGCCGCCTGCCCGCCTCCTCCTTCCCGGCCCCCGGCGGCGCGAAGTGCAGCTGGGTCGCCATCGTCTTCCTGCTCTTCGTCACCGGCCTCATCGCCTACGACGCCGACTCCCGCGTCTGCCTCTACGTCATGGCGGGCTGGGCCGCGGCCCTCGGCATCGGCTGGGCCGTGCTGAAGAGCCGCAACCCGGAGGTCACCGAGCGCCGCGACCCGGAGTTCGAGAAGGTCGGCTGACCCGGCACGCCCCAGGGGTGCGCGCCCCGGGTCCCAGCATGTGGGCTGTTCCGTACCACCCCCCGGTACGGAACAGCCCTTCTGCATATGCTGACGAGCATGCTGACCATCACCCAGGCCCTCGTCGACCAGATCGTCGCCCACGCGCGCAAGGACCACCCCGACGAGGCGTGCGGCGTCGTCGCCGGACCGGCCGGCTCGGACCGCCCCGAGCGCTTCATCCCGATGCTGAACGCGGCCATGTCGCCCACGTTCTACGAGTTCGACTCGGGCGACCTGCTCAAGCTCTACCGCGAGATGGACGACCGCGACGAGGAGCCGGTGGTCATCTACCACTCCCACACGGCGACCGAGGCCTACCCCTCCCGTACGGACATCTCCTACGCGAACGAGCCCGGCGCTCACTACGTCCTCGTCTCCACCGCCGACACCGACGGCCTCGGGGACTTCCAGTTCCGCTCGTACCGGATCGTCGAGGGCGAGGTCACCGAGGAGGAAGTGCGGATCGTCGACGCGTACTGAACCGTCGGCGGACCCCGTTCGCGGCTACGGTGGTCGTGCCCATGCGTACGCACGCGCACGCACCCAACGGCCCGCGACGGAGACGGTGTTGACACGACAGACGCGACGACTGCCCGGCCGGCGCCCCACCCTCGACGACGTGGCACGCGGCTCGGGGGTCTCGAAGTCCACCGTCTCGCGGGTGATCAACGGCGAGGACAAGGTGCGCGCGGAGGTCGTCGAACGGGTCCGGGAGGTCATCGACGAACTGGGCTACGTACCGAACTCCGCCGCCCGCCAGCTGGTCACCCGCCGCAACAACGCCATCGCCGTCGTCGCCAGCCAGCCGCAGAACCGCCTCTTCATCGACCCCTTCTTCGACCTCCACCTCCGCGGCATCCGCAAGGAACTGGTGGCCCACGGCGCCCAGCCCGTCCTGCTCTTCCTGGAGGAACCCGAGGAGTACCCACGGGTCGGCGACTTCCTCGGCGGCGGTCACGTCGACGGCGCCCTGCTCTTCTCCCTGCGCGCCGACGATCCGCTGCCCGGCATGATCGACCGGCTCGGCCTGCCCGCCGTCTTCGGCGGCCGGCCGCTGGTCCGCGACGGAGAGCCCGCCCACGACCGCGTGTACGTCGACGCCGACAACCGCGGCGGCGCCCGCGAGGCCGTCCGCCACCTGGTCGCCCTGGGCCGCGAGCGCGTCGCCACCATCACCGGCCCCGTCGACCAGGAGGCCTCGGCGGTCGACCGCCTGGACGGCTACCGGGACGTCCTGCCGGACGCCTCGCCCCTCCTGGTCGAACACTCCGACTACACCCGGCAGGGCGGCGTCGACGCGATGACCGCGCTCCTTCACCGCTGCCCCGACCTGGACGCCGTCTTCGTCGGCTCCGACCTCATGGCCTCCGGCGCGCTCCAGGTGCTGCGCGAGCGGGGCCGCCGCGTGCCGGACGACGTGGCCGTCGTCGGCTTCGACGACCTCGCGCCCATCGCCGAGCACACCGATCCGCCACTGACCACCGTCCACCAGGACATCGAGGGCATGGGCCGGCTGATGGCCCGCCTGCTGTTCGGCCCCACCGACGACAACCCGACGCCCGGCGGGGCGACAGCCCCCGGACCCCAGTCGTCGGTGGTCACCCCGACGCGACTCGTCGTACGGCGCTCCGCCTGAAGCCGTACGGCCGCTGAGGTGCGGCGTCTCGCTCCCCGGCCCGAAACCGTCCGGCATGTGGGATCACATTCCGGGACCCGGAGCGGGAATCGATACGATGAGCCCATGGTTCTTGACGACGTGAGCGAGAAGACGCCGGGCGCACTGCTCGTGGCGCGGCTGCACGTCGACCTGTGCAGGCTTGCCAGCGCCATCTGTTGACGCCGATCCTGCCGCCGTACGGCCGTGAGCCGCGGCGCCCTCACCCGTGTGACCACCGCGCGTCGCGCCGCCGCGCGCCCACCGCCCCGACCACTCCCGACAGGAGCCGCACACCATGGCCATCGAGGTCCGCATCCCCACCATCCTCCGCCAGTACACCGACGGTCAGAAGGCGGTGGAGGGGGCCGGTGCCACCCTCGCCGAGCTGTTCACCGACCTGGAGAGCCGCCACACGGGCATCCACGCCCGCATCGTGGACGGCGGTGAACTGCGCCGCTTCGTCAACGTCTACCTCAACGACGAGGACGTCCGCTTCCTGGAGGGCATCAACACCAAGCTGTCCGACGGCGACAACGTGACGATCCTGCCGGCGGTGGCCGGCGGCATGGCCTGATCACCCATGCGCTACGACTCCCCGCTGGCCGCGGTGGGCAACACCCCTCTGGTGTGCCTGCCGCGGCTGTCGCCGTCCGCCGACGTCCGGATCTGGGCGAAGCTGGAGGACCGCAACCCGACGGGTTCGGTCAAGGACCGGCCCGCCCTGCACATGATCGAACAGGCGGAGAAGGACGGACGGCTGACCCCCGGCTGCACGATCCTGGAGCCCACCTCGGGCAACACGGGCATCTCCCTCGCCATGGCGGCCAAGCTCAAGGGCTACCGCATGGTCTGCGTCATGCCCGAGAACACCTCACAGGAGCGGCGTGAGCTGCTCGGCATGTGGGGCGCCGAGATCATCCCGTCCCCGGCCGCAGGCGGCTCCAACACGGCCGTACGCGTCGCCAAGGAACTCTCCGCCGAGCACCCCGACTGGGTGATGCTCTACCAGTACGGCAACCCCGACAACGCGGGTGCCCACTACGCGACGACCGGCCCGGAGATCCTCGCGGACCTGCCCTCCATCACGCACTTCGTGGCGGGGCTCGGCACCACCGGCACCCTGATGGGCGTGGGCCGCTACCTCCGCGAGCAGAAGCCGGACGTCAGGATCGTCGCCGCCGAACCGCGCTACGACGACCTCGTGTACGGCCTGCGCAACCTCGACGAGGGGTTCGTGCCGGAGCTCTACGACGCGTCCGTCCTCACCACCCGCTTCTCCGTCGGCTCCGCCGACGCGGTGACGCGCACGCGGGAGCTGCTCCAGCAGGAGGGGATCTTCGCGGGCGTCTCCACGGGGGCCGCGCTGCATGCCGCGATCGGAGTCGGCAACAAGGCGGTCAAGTCCGGCGAGCCGGCCGACATCGTCTTCGTCGTCGCCGACGGCGGTTGGAAGTACCTGTCGACGGGCGTCTACACCGCCGCGACGACGGAAGAGGCCATCGAGACGTTGCAGGGCCAGCTCTGGGCATAGGGCGCCGGCGCCTCATGGCTCGGGGGCGCCTGTTTCGTCGGCGGGTGCGGGTGCGTTGTCGGGTGCGGGTGCGTGGGGGCTGGTCGCGCAGTTCCCCGCGCCCCTGAAAGACCAGGCCCCGCGCCCCTGAAAAGCACGGGGCGCAGCCCCTGCTTTTCAGGGGCGCGGGGAACTGCGCGAGAAGCCCCACGCACCCGCACCCGACAACGCACCCTCCTCACCCGCACCCGACAACGCACCCTCCTCACGCCGCCCTCGTCGCACGCGTGTGCGCCGCGAAGGCCCACCACCAGCCGAACCGGTGACAGCACAGGTGAGTTCGCCCACAACGGCCCCTGGCGGAGGAGCGACGCACCCTTTTGCGCCTTACGCTCAACGGACCGCACCACTCGTGTTGCACCCATGTCCGTCCTTCGCAACCCCGCCAACTGCAATCCGCAACCCGTCTGCACGTCACGACTGACACGACTGTCACGACTTCACGCCAGCGCGGAGGTTACAGCTCCTATGAAGCTCACCGTCGTCGGCTGCTCGGGGTCGTTCCCTTCCGCGGAATCGGCCTGCTCGAGCTACCTCGTAGAGGCCGACGGCTTCCGGCTGCTCCTCGACATGGGCAACGGTGCCCTGGGCGAGTTGCAGCGCCACTGCGGTCTCTACGACCTCGACGCGATCTTCCTCAGCCATCTGCACGCCGACCACTGCATCGACATGTGCGCGTACTTCGTCGCACGGTACTACCGGCACGACGGCGGCCGCTGCGACCCCATCCCGGTCTACGGACCCGAGGGCACCGAGCAGCGCCTGACCACGGCCTACGCCGACACCCCGTCCGCCTCCTCCATGAGCGAGGTCTTCGACTTCCACACGGTCAAGCCGAGCACGTTCGAGATCGGCCCGTTCACCGTCCACACGGAACGGGTCGCCCACCCCGTCGAGGCCTACGGCATCCGGATCGAACACGCCGGCCGGGTCCTGACGTACTCCGGGGACACCGGCGTCACCGACACCCTGGACGAACTGGCCCGCGACGCCGACCTGTTCCTGTGCGAGGCCGCCTTCACGCACGGCAAGGAGAACATCCCGGACCTCCACCTCAACGGCCGCGAGGCCGGTGAGACGGCCGCCCGGGCAGGCGCCCGCCGTCTCCTCCTCACCCATGTCCCGCCGTGGACGGACCCCCAGGTCAACCTGGTCGACGCCCGCGCGGTGTACGACGGCCCGGTGGAGCTGGCGGTGCCCAGGAGGTCGTACGAGATCTGAGGACGCCGTACGTGGTCCGAGCAGGTGTACGGATGCGAGCACGTCGTACGAGGAAGGCCCCCGGAGCGGACTCCGGGGGCCTTCCTCGTGCTCGGGGGAGCCGCGGCGGCTACTTGGCCTCCGCCTTCTGCAGCTCCGCCAGCTCTTCGTCCGACTCCCGGCCCGGGGTCGGCAGGTTGAAGCGGACGATCGCGAACCGGAAGATCACGTAGTAGAGGGCGCCGAAGCACACGCCCACCAGGAGCAGGGCCCAGGGCTTCGTGGCGATGCCCAGGTTGAGGCCGAAGTCGATCACGCCCGCCGAGAAGCCGAAGCCGTCCTTCATGCCGAGCGCCCAGGTCAGAGCCAGGGAGATGCCGGTGAGCACGGCGTGGATGGCGTACAGGACGGGGGCGATGAACATGAACGTGAACTCGATCGGCTCGGTGACACCGGTCACGAACGAGGTCAGCGCCATCGAGAACATCATGCCGCCGACCACCGCGCGGCGCTCGGGGCGGGCCGTGTGGTAGATCGCGAGACAGACGGCCGGCAGGCCGAACATCATGATCGGGAAGAAGCCGGTCATGAACTGTCCGGCGGTCGGGTCGCCGGCCAGGAAGCGCGCGATGTCACCGCTCTTGCCCTCGTACGAACCGGCCTGGAACCACGGGAAGGAGTTCAGCAGGTGGTGCATGCCGACCGGGATCAGCGCGCGGTTGGCCACACCGAAGATGCCCGCGCCGACCGCGCCGGAGCCGACCAGCCACTCGCCGAAGTGGTGCAGACCCGCGCCGAGGACCGGCCAGATGTAACCGAAGACGATGCCGATGAGCAGGCCCGCGAAGGCGGCCAGGATGGGCACCAGGCGGCGGCCGCCGAAGAAGCCGGCCCAGTCGGGCAGCTTGGTGCGGTAGAAGCGCTGGTAGAGCAGGGCGACGACCAGGCCCATCACCACACCGCCGAGGACACCGGCGTTGACGGACGCGTCCACCATCACGACCTTGCCGTCGACGACCGTGCCCACCTGGGGGAGGTTCGCGTCGGTGAAGGTGCCGAGGACCTTCTGGAAGACGAGATAGCCGACGACCGCGGCGAGGGCGGTCGAGCCGTCCGACTTCTTCGCGAAGCCGATCGCGATGCCGACCGCGAACAGCAGCGGCATGTTGTCGAGGATGGCACCGCCGCCGGCGGCCATGAAGCCCGCGAACTTGGTGATGAACCAGGGGAGCGACTTGCTGCCCAGCATGTCGTCGGTGCCGAGCCGGACGAGCAGGGCGGCGGCCGGCAGAACGGCGACCGGCAGCATCAGGCTGCGGCCGATACGCTGCAGCACAGCCATGGTGCGGGAGCCCCAGCCGGGGCCCTTGTTGTCTGCGGCCGCGGGAGCGGCGCTGGCCGTGGTCACAACTTCCTCCATGAGAGCAGGGCGCCACCCAGGGACGGGAGTGTGGGGGAGGGCAGCACGGGAGAGGTCTACACCATTCAGTGGTGTAGACCTGTTGTAGCACGGCCGGGGGCAGCCAAGGAACCCGCGATTCCCGTTTTATGCCTTCGTGATGTCACCCCCGCTCCGCCTCCCGTTCGCGCCGCCCGACGGGCCCCGCGCTTGGCGGGCGCCCCCCGCGTGGTGTAGACCAGTCGCCAACGATTCGCAACGACTCGCAACGGTCCACACGGTCCACACGGGTCACGCGATCCACCGGATCCACACGGTCATCAGGGAGAAGCGCCATGGCCACCAAGGCTGAGAAGATCGTCGCCGGGCTCGGCGGCCTCGACAACATCGACGAGGTCGAGGGCTGCATCACCCGCCTGCGTACCGAGGTCCACGACGCCTCCCTCGTCGACGAGGCCGCCCTCAAGGCCGCCGGCGCCCACGGCGTCGTCAAGATGGGCACCGCGATCCAGGTCGTCATCGGCACCGACGCCGACCCCATCGCCGCCGAGATCGAGGACATGATGTAGCGCCCCGGTGCGGTGAGGGGGTGTCCCACGACACCCCCTAAGCTCAGCGGCATGTCTCGAATCGACGGCCGCACGCCCGAACAGCTCCGCCCGGTCACCATCGAACGCGGGTGGAGCAAGCACGCCGAGGGCTCCGTCCTCATCTCCTTCGGCGACACGAAGGTCTTCTGCACCGCCTCCGTCACCGAAGGCGTCCCCCGCTGGCGCAAGGGCAGCGGCGAGGGCTGGGTGACCGCCGAGTACTCCATGCTCCCCCGCGCCACCAACACCCGCGGCGACCGGGAGTCCGTGCGCGGCAAGATCGGCGGCCGCACCCACGAGATCTCCCGCCTCATCGGCCGCTCCCTGCGCGCCGTCATCGACTACAAGGCGCTCGGCGAGAACACGATCGTCCTCGACTGCGACGTCCTCCAGGCCGACGGCGGCACCCGTACGGCAGCCATCACCGGCGCGTACGTCGCGCTGGCCGACGCCGTCGCCTGGGCCCAGGGCAGGAAGCTGATCAAGGCCAACCGGCAGCCCCTCACCGGCACCGTCTCGGCCGTCTCCGTCGGCATCGTCGGCGGTGTCCCGCTCCTCGACCTCCGCTACGAGGAGGACGTGAAGGCCGACACCGACATGAACGTCGTCTGCACCGGCGACGGCCGCTTCGTCGAGGTCCAGGGCACCGCCGAGGCCGAGCCGTTCGCCCGCGAGGAGCTCAACTCCCTGCTGGACCTGGCCGTTTCCGGCTGCGACGAACTGGCCGCCCTTCAGCGCAAGGCACTTGATACGGTCCTCGAAAGGTAAAGAAGGGTAAAGGGCGCACCAAGGGCGAGGCCGCCGGTGGCAACCGCGGCGACCCCGTCCGCGTCCTTGCAGACACGGGCGCACGGCACACCACCGTGCGCCCGGCCACACCGCAGTAGCCGTTCGTGCATCACACAGGGGGCCGTCAGGCCTGCAACCAGTCCATCAGGAGGACCGTTCCATGGCCGCGAGCCGACGACGTCGTATGACCACCATCGCCGGAGCCGTAGCCGCCGTCGCGCTGACGGCCGGGCTCACCACCGGCTGCGACGCCGTGAACAAGGCCCTGGACTGCGTCCAGACCGCCGACGCCATCGCCCAGAGCGTGGACGACCTCCAGCAGGCCGTCCAGACCGCGGCGGACGACCCCACGCAGCTGGAGGAGTCCCTCGCCTCCATCGACAAGAACCTCGACGACATCGGCGACAAGACCGACAACGCCGACGTCAACAAGGCCGTCGACTCGCTCCAGAAGGCCGTCACCGACACCCAGACCGCCGTGGAGAACGGCGACACGACCCCCGACATCAGCGGCATCACGGACGCGGCGGGCGAACTGACGAAGGTCTGCACGTCGTAACCCGGCGGTACTCGGCGGAGCCGGGCGGCGGGGATCGCGATACTGGGGGCATGACCCGCCTGATCCTCGCCACCCGCAACGCCGGCAAGCTCACCGAGCTGAAGGCCATCCTCGCCGACGCCGGTCTGACCCACGACCTCGTCGGCGCGGACGCCTACCCGGACATCCCCGACGTCAAGGAAACCGGCGTCACCTTCGCCGAGAACGCGCTGCTGAAGGCCCACGCCCTCGCCCGCGCCACCGGCTTCCCCGCCATCGCCGACGACTCCGGCCTCTGCGTCGACGTCCTGAACGGCGCCCCCGGCATCTTCTCCGCCCGCTGGGCAGGCCGCCACGGCGACGACAAGGCCAACCTGGAGTTGCTCCTGGCCCAGCTCGGCGACATCGCCGACGAACACCGCGGCGCCCACTTCAACTGCGCGGCGGCCCTGGCCCTGCCGGACGGCACGGAACGGGTGGTCGAGGGGCAGCTGAGGGGCCTCCTACGGCATGCGCCGGTGGGCACGAACGGCTTCGGCTACGACCCGATCCTCCAGCCGGAGGGCGACACCCGCACCTGCGCCCAGCTGACGGCGGAGGAGAAGAACGCGATCAGCCACCGGGGCAAGGCGTTCCGGGGCTTGGTGCCGGTGCTGCGGGAGCTGTTGGGCTGATGACGAAGGCCCGCCTTGGTGGAGGCGGGCCTTCGAATCAATGGTGTGCGGCCGGAGGGACTCGAACCCTCAAGGGATTTCTCCCACAACATCCTAAGTGTTGCGCGTAGGCCAATTCCGCCACGGCCGCGTACGCCGCCATGCTACCGGTATGGCGGCGTACGCTGGGCGGAGCGTCGTCGTCCACCTCGGCACCAGGTGCTGGTGATCGCATGGCAGTTGGGGCACAGCAGCCGCAGATTCTGCCGCCGATCGTCCCGCCAGTCCCCGTTGACGTGGTCGACCTCCAAGGTCATGGGCCGGCCGAGCCATTCGGGGCCGATACCGCACTCCGCGCACTTCTCGGGTTCGCCCACTTCCGCGAGCGCCCTTCGTAGCAGGTGCGTTCTCGTCCGACGTGCGCCATCGTGCCGGATCAGGATGTCCTCGGCGCTCCTGAGTGGTGTGGTGCCCGGCCCGCCACGCTGGTGCGCCTGGCCCAAGAAGTGGGAGGTGTCCAGGCCGGCCTCGGTCATCCAGCAGCGGAGCTGGGCGCGCAACCTGGTGTTGTAGGGCTCCATCCCCAGAGCGCGGAGAGCGCCTGCCAGGCTGGTCGCTTCCTCGACGGCTCGGCGCAGGTCGGCGGCGGGGGGCCTGCCGGGGGTCGTTCTCGCTCGCCCCTGCCGCGGCATGTGGGACACATCGATCCCGAACCGGTCGAAGCGGCGAAAGAGATGGCGGCGCAGTTGGCCATAGGGCGGTGTGCCGAAGAAGGCGATGACCTCCTCGATGTCGGAGCACTGCGCCGCTGCTTCCTCCAGCCGCTCCCGGGTGTACCGCACACCGCTGCTCACGAAGCACGACCTTTGCCGCGGCCCCGGTAACTGTCCGTCGTCGAGTGGCAGTTGGGGCACAGCAATCGCAGGTTCTCGATGCGGTTGTCGCGCCAGTCGCCGTTGATGTGGTCGACCTCCAGGGGGAGCGGCTGCCCTCGCCACATCGCGTCCGTACCGCACATGGCGCATCGCTCCGGTACGCCGGTGGTCGTCATCGCCCACTTGAGCCGATCGCTCGGGATGCGTCGAGCCTGGCCGGTCTGCTGCTCGACGAGCAGGCCTTCTGTCGTTCGGGGACGCCATGCCTTGCCCCGCTGGGTCGGCACCTGGAAGTGCGAGATGTCGATGCCGTACGCCTTGATCCGGCGGCTGATGTGCGTATGCTGCCCGCCGACGACCTCAAGCCCGAGATGTCGAAGGACCTCGCACATGTTGGTCGAGGCCGTGACGGCCTCCTGGAGGATCTCCCGCGTCCACTTCGCACCCTCCCGCTCGAAGTGCGAGACATCCACCCCCAGTTTCTTCATCCGATCGAAGACGTACCGTCGCGTCGAGCTCTTCGGATCCACCCCCAGCCTCCCCAGCGCCTCCGACAGCGTCCGTGCCCCCCCCCGAGCCGCCTCCTCCAGTCGCTCCTGGTGTAGCCGCTCGACCCCATCGAACCCCTCCGTTCCGGTCATCTGTTCGCGACCTCGTACGGAGTAACGAGCCGATGGTCGGACAGTTGCGTCCGGAATGCGGAACGGCCCGTACCGGTGACGTGGTACGGGCCGTTCTCGGTCGGCGGGGCGTGGGACTCAGATGCCCAGGTCCTTGATGATCTTGGCTACGTGACCCGTGGCGCGGACGTTGTAGAGGGCGTGTTCCACCTTGCCCTCCTCGTCGACGATGATCGTGGAGCGGATGACGCCCATGTAGGTCTTGCCGTAGTTCTTCTTCTCGCCGAAGGCCGCGTAGGCGTCCAGCACCGTCTTGTCGGGGTCGCCGAGAAGGGTGACCTTCAGGGACTCCTTCTCGCGGAACTTGGCGAGCTTCTCGGGCTTGTCGGGGGAGATGCCGATGACGTCGTACCCGGCGTTCGCGAGGAGCTCCAGGTTGTCGGTGAAGTCGCAGGCCTGCTTGGTGCAGCCAGGGGTCAGGGCGGCCGGGTAGAAGTAGACGATGACCTTGCGGCCCTTGTGGTCGGACAGGGACACCTCGTTGCCGTCGGCGTCCGGGAGGGTGAAGGCGGGGGCCACGTCGCCGGGCTGGAGTCGCTCGCTCATCGGTCCAGCGTAATGGCGGGCCCTGGCGGTGCCGCGCCGGGTGGAGCTGACAGACTGTCCGTAACCAAGGGATTTCAGGGACAACCGACTACGGGAGGCCGCGCGGTGGCGGAGAGCTCGGACATCAGGACCCCGGCCGAGATCGAGGCGGACATCAAGCGCCGCCGCGACACCCTCGCCGAGACGCTCGACGAGATCGGCGTCCGGGTCCATCCCAGGACCATCGTGGGCGACGCGAAGGCCAAGGTCGTCTCCAACATCGACCACACCCTCGGCGCGGCGTACGTCTCGGTCAACCGTGTGGTCAGCGACGTCCGCGGGCAGTTCGTCGACGAGGACGGCGTGCCCCGGGTCGAGCGCATCGTGCCCGTCGCTCTCGCGGTCGTCGCCGTCGTCGGGCTCCTCGCGCTCGGTACTCGGCGTCGTAGGGTCTGACGGGGACAGGTAGGTTCGGGGCGTGAGCGAGAAGACCCAGCACGACAAGTTGCCCATCCGGATGCTGCACGACCGTGTGCTCGTGCGGCAGGACACGGCCGAGGGCGAGCGGCGTTCCGGCGGCGGCATCCTGATCCCCGCGACGGCGGCCGTCGGCCGGCGTCTCGCCTGGGCCGAGGTCGTCGCGGTCGGCCAGAACGTCCGCACCGTCGAGCCCGGCGACCGGGTCCTCTACGACCCGGAGGACCGCGCGGAGGTCGAGGTCCGGGGCGTGGCGTACGTCCTGATGCGGGAGCGCGACCTGCACGCCGTGGCCGCGGACCGGTTCGAGGGGTCGGAGGATTCCACGGGCCTGTATCTGTAGGCATTGCTTTCATAGGCGTGAGGGGCTGGTGACCATGGTCACCAGCCCCTCACGGCGTCTGCTTGCTATGTTTGAAGGAACCCGACGAGACGCGCCGTACCGGGTCCGCCAGGAGAGAAAGACGACGCACTCACCCGTTGATCTCTCACGGAGGTGCTCGTCGTGGCCTGGGTTCTGCTCGTCGTCGCCGGTCTGCTCGAAGTCGGCTGGTCGATCGGGATGAAGTACACCGACGGATTCACCCGCCCGCTGCCCAGTGTGCTGACCGGTGTCGGGATCGTCGCCAGCATGCTGCTGCTCTCCTACGCCGCCCGCACCCTGCCCATCGGCACGGCGTACGGCGTGTGGGTGGGCATCGGGGCGGCCGGGGCGGCGGTGTTCGGCATGGTGTGGCTGGGGGAGCCGGCCACCGCCGCCCGGATCTTCTTCGTCTGTCTGCTGCTCGTGGCCGTGGTGGGTCTGAAGGCCACCTCCGGTCACTGAGCAGCCGCGGCTACCCGAACGGCCCCACCGAGGTGTCGCCCTCCGAGGTCCCTCCGCCCTGCGCCGCTCCTCCGTCGGCGGTGGCGCCGCCGTCCGAGGCCCCTCCGTCCGCCGTGGCTCCGCCGTTCGCGGCCCCGCCGTCGGCGGTGGCTCCTCCGTCGGCGGTGGCTCCGCCGTCCGTCGCCGTGCCGCCCGTGGCGGACGCGCCGCCGTCGGTCGTGGGTGTGCCGCCGTCGGTCGCTCCGTCGTCGGTGCCGCCGCTGTCCGTCGGGTCGGCGGTCTCCTCGCCGCCCGTGGGGTCGCCGGTGGTCTCCTCGTCGCCGGTGGCGTCCGGCTCATCGGCCGGGGTGCTGGGCGGGGTGATCACGACGTCCGCGCCGACCTGGAGGTCGAGGTCGAACTCCTTGACCTTCTTGCCCTTCAGCGCGGTCTTGGTGAACTGCGCCCAGATCTCGGTGGGCGCCCCACCGCCGTTGATACGGGGCAGGCCCATCGCGCCGTAGAGCGGCTTGTGGGCGCCCGTCTTGGGGTCCTGGCCCATCACGGAGACGACGGTGGCGAGGTCGGGGGTGTAGCCGGCGAACCAGGCGGCCTTGTCCTCCTCGGCGGTGCCGGTCTTGCCGGCGACCGGGTGGCCGGAGGCCTGCGCCGCGGTGGCGGTGCCGCTCTGCACGACGCTCTGCAGGATGGAGGTGGTGGTGTCGGCGGCCTTGCGGCTGACGGCCTGCGTGGACTCCGTGGTCGGGAGCTTGACGACCTCGCCGTCCTTGCTGATCTTCTCGATCATCGTGTACGTGCCGTGCTTGCCGTGGTTGGCGAGCGTGGCGTACGCCTCCGTCATGTCGAGAACGCTCGCGGTGGCGGTGCCCAGGGCGATGGACGGGTACGGGTTCATGTCCGGGGTGTTCTTGGGCAGTCCGAGGTCGATCGCGGTCTTCTCGACCTTCTCGGGGCCGACGTCCACGGCCATCTGCGCGTACACCGAGTTCACCGAGCTCTGGGTGGCCTGGCGGACGGAGATGTTGCCGTAGTTGACGTAGTCCTCGTTCTCGGGGTTGTACACCGGGCCGGGCCAGCCCACCACGGGGCGCTTGTTGGTGCCGTCGTAGACGGTGTTGGGGGTGATCGCCTGGCCGCTCTGGGTGTTGGAGGCGTTCTCCACGGCGGAGGTGAACACGAACGGCTTGAAGGTGGAGCCGACCTGGAAGTCGCGGCGGGTCGCGTTGTTGACGTACTGCTTGGTGTAGTCGATGCCGCCGTACATCGCGATGACCTTGCCGGTCTTCGGGTCGATGGAGACCCCGCCGGCGCGGACGTAGTTGTCGGCCTTGCGGTTCTTCTTGTCGAGCTTGTCCATCAGCTGGTCGTCGACGGCCTTGATGAAGGCGTCCTGCATCTTGGGCTGGATGGTGGTGGTGATGCGGTAGCCACCGCCGTTCTCCAGCGCCTCCTCGTCGATGATCTTGTGGTCGTACAGGTACGACTTGATGGCCTCGACGAGGTAGCCGCGCTGGCCGGAGAAGGCGGTCGAGGTGGTGGCCTGCTTCGGCATCGGGAACTTGGCGCCGGTCCGCTCGGACTGCTTGAGCCAGCCCTCCTTGACCATGCCGTCCAGGACGTAGTTCCAGCGGGCGACCGCGGCGCCCTTGTTCTCGGGGTGCGCGACGACGTCGTACATGCTCGGCGCGTTGACCAGGGCGGCGAGGTAGGCGCCCTGCTCGGCGGTGAGTTCGTCGGCGTCCACGCCGTAGTAGGCCTGGGCGGCGGCCTGGATGCCGTAGGCGTTGCGGCCGAAGAAGCTGGTGTTGAGGTAGCCCTCCAGGATCTCGTCCTTGGTGACCTCGCGGTCCAGCTTGATCGCGATGAAGAACTCCTTCACCTTGCGGGTGACGGTCTGGTCCTGGGCCAGGTAGTAGTTCTTCACGTACTGCTGGGTGATGGTGGAGCCGGACTGCTTGCCCTTGCCGGTCGCGGTGTTCCAGGCGGCCCGGACCATCGCCTTGAGGTCGATGGCCGGTTCGGAGTAGAAGTCGCGGTCCTCGGCGGCCAGTACGGCGTGCTGGGCGGCCTTGGAGACCTTCGACAGCGGGACGTTCTCGCGGTTGACCTCGCCGTCGCGGGCGATCTGGGTGCCGTCCGCGTACAGGTAGACGTTGGACTGCTTGGTCGCGGCGTCCTGCGGCTTGGGGATGTGGACCATGTTGTAGCCCAGCACGAAGGCGCCGGCGATCAGCATGAGGCCGACCACGACGGTGCCGAGCACCATGCGCCAGGTGGGGATCAGCCGCCGGAAGCCGGTGCGCTTGGGCCGCTTGGGCTTCTTGCCCTTGCCGCCGCCCGCGGGGGCGGGGGTGATGTCGGGCGCGGCGGCGGGTGCGGCGGCGGAGGCCGTCGCGGCGGCGGTCGTGGTGCCCGTCCTGGGGGCGGCCTTGTCGGCGGGGACGACGCCGAGCGCCTGCGTGGGCGTGTCGGCGACGGGCCGCGCGGACGCGGGGGCCGCCGGCTTCCGGGCGGCCGGGGTGATCCCCAGGGTGGTGGTGGGCGTGTCGTCGACACCGCCGCCCGCTGCCGCGCCGGGTGTACGGGGGGTGCGGGGGCCGGCGGCCTCGGCGCCGGAGGCCGAGGCTGGGCTGGAGCCCCGGGACCCGGCTTGCTTGCCACCGGCAGTGCCGGCAGCGCTGGAGGACCCTGCGGCGCCGGGAGCACCGGAGGATGTGGCGGCACCGGCGGCCGCGGCCGCACCGGCGGATCCGGTGATCCCGGCGGCCTTGGCGGCGCGGGCCGCGCGGGCGGCCCTCGCCGCCCTGGCGTCCGGTACGCCGGCCGCCTTGCCGTCGCGCCCGGCCTCAGGAGCGCCGGTGGAGTCACCGCCACGCCCGCTGCCGTCCTGGTCGCCGCTGACTGCGCCGGCCTGGCCGTCTCGGGAGGGCGACACGGACTCGCCCTGCGCCGCGCGTCCACCCGCGACACCGGACTTCGCACCGGATGCCGAGCCGGGCGGAGTGGAGCCGACCTGGCCCCCGGCCGACCCGCCGGGCCTGCCGCCGGGCACGGCACCGGGCCGATTGCCGGGCGCTGCCGCGGGCGGCACGTCCGGACGTGCTCCGGACCGCCTGTCGGAGGCTGCTCCGGGCCCGCCGTCCGACGACTCCCCGGCCCGAGCGCTGGGCGCCGCCGCCGAGCGGCCGCCGGACACCCCACCGGGCCGACCGCCCTGCGACGCGTCGGACGAGCGGGTGGGCTTTCCGCCGGAAGTCGCGTCAGGCCGTGCGCCGGAGGTCTCGCCGGGGCGTCCGCCGGAAGGCGTGCCGGGCCGTGGGCCGGAAGCTGTGCCGGACTGTCCGCCGGTTGTCGCGCCGGGCCGTCCATCGGGAGCCGCGTCAGGCCGTGAGCCGGAAGGCGTGGCCGGGCGTCCGCCGGATGTCTCGCCGGGGCGTCCGCCTGACGGGGTGCCGGGGCGTCCGCCGGAAGCCGAGCCGGGTCGTCCGCCGGAGGTCTCGCCGGGCCGTGCGCCCGAAGGCGTGCCGGGCCGTGCGCCGGAAGCTGTGCCGGACTGTTCGCCGGATGCCGGGCCGGGTCGTCCGCCGGAGGTCTCGCCGGGCCGTGCGCCGGAAGGCGTGCCCGGCCGTCCGCCGGAAGCCGTGCCGGGCCGGCCGCCCGAAGGTGTTTCGGACTGTCCGGCGGAAGGCGCGTCAGGTCGGCTGCCCGGAGTCGGGTCGGGCCTGGGGTCGCCGGTGGGCGTTTTCCTGGCGGCGTCGGCGCCGGACCCCGGAGGTGTGCCCGGAGTGCGTCGCTCCGGGTCTCTCGGTGCCCAGCCCGGGCCGTTCCGCTTCGGCTGCGGCTCGTCGCTCATCGTGCTGCCGTGCTCCTGTTTCCGCGTCGTACGTTCATTTCCGTACGGACTCGTACGCTTTGCGCCCACTCCGGGCCGGTTCTGCGCCCCTGAGTGAAGACTCTCGTACCGTGCGATCCGTTCCCGGATCACGGCACGTGCCCCGTCCGCCCCGTGGTCCGCCCCGAAAACGTGTGGCAGGCCACTCCGGCCGCGGACTAGGCTTCTTCGCTTCGGCCCGAATCGGTCCAGGCCTCGGCCTTTCGCCTAACTCTTCGCAGCGGATGGGGGTTTCCTCGTGGGCACAGGGCGGTTGTACGCCGCCGTCGCCGCCGGTGGTTTCAGGCGGTACGCGACATATCGGGTGGCCACCGCCGCGGGGGTGTTCACCAACACCGTCTTCGGCTTCATCCTCGCATACACCTACATGGCCCTCTGGCACGAGAAGCCCCACCTCGGCGGCTACGACCAAGGGCAGGCCCTCACCTATGTCTGGGTCGGCCAGGCCATGTTCGCGGTCATGGTGCTGGGAAGCGTCGGCTTCGAGGAGGAGTTGATCGAGCGGATCCGAACGGGCGACATCGCGGTCGACCTGTACCGGCCCGTCGACCTCCAGCTGTGGTGGCTCGCCGCCGACATGGGCCGCGCCCTGTTCCAGCTGCTGGGACGCGGTGTCGTGCCCATGGTGTGCGGCGCCCTCTTCTTCGACCTGACGCTGCCCTCCGGCCCGCTGCCCTGGCTCGCCTGTCTCGTCGCGGTCGCCCTCGGCGCCCTCGTCAGCTTCGCGATCCGTTACATCGTGGCGCTGTGGGCCTTCTGGCTCCTCGACGGCGCCGGAGCGATGCAGATCACCTGGCTCACCGGAGTCTTCTTCTCCGGGATGCTCCTCCCGCTGAACGTCTTCCCCGGCGCACTCGGCGACCTCGCCCGCGTCCTGCCCTGGTCCGCGCTGCTCCAGGCCCCGGCGGACGTCCTGCTCGGCGAGGCCGACCCGCTGGGGACGTACGCCTTCCAGCTCGCCTGGGCCGCGGCCCTGCTCGCGGTCGGACGGCTGATCCAGTCGGCGGCCACCCGGAAGGTGGTGGTCCAGGGTGGCTGACCTCGACGAGCGGCCCTCGGCCGGGAGCGCCGGGCGCACCGCCGACGGGAGGGCGGGAGACGGGGCGGCCGGGGAGCACCCCTTCGGCGAGTACGGCCTGACCAGCCGCGCCCGGGACGGGCTGCGCGCCTACCGCATGATCGCCGCCATGTGGATCCGCTCCACGATGGCCTACCGCGCCTCCTTCGCCATGACGACCTTCGGGAACTTCGCGGCGACCTCCTTCGACTTCGTCGCGATCCTGCTGATGTTCTCCCAGGTCGACGAGTTGGGCGGGTTCGCCCTGCCCGAGATCGCCCTGCTCTACGGCACCTCCGCCGTCGCCTTCGGTCTCGCCGACCTGATGATCGGCTCGATGGACCGGCTCGGGCGCCGGGTCCGCGACGGCACGCTGGACACCCTCCTCGTACGCCCCGTGCCGGTGCTCGCCCAGGTCGCCGCCGACAAGTTCGCGCTGCGCCGCCTCGGCCGGGTCACCCAGGGGCTGTTCGTCCTCGGCTACGCCCTGGCCACGCTCGACATCGCCTGGACCCCGGTCAAGGTGCTGATGATCCCGCTGATGGTGGGCAGCGGGGGGCTGATCTTCGCCGCGGTGTTCATCGGGGGCGCGGCCTTCCAGTTCGTCGCGCAGGACGCCTCCGAGGTGCAGAACGCCTTCACGTACGGCGGCGCGACCCTGCTGCAGTACCCGCCGGCCCTCTTCGCCAAGGACCTGCTGCGCGGGGTGACCTTCGTCCTGCCGCTCGCCTTCGTCAACTGGGTGCCCGGACTGTACGTCCTGGGCCGCCCCTACCCCCTCGACCTGCCGGACTGGCTGGCCTTCGCGCCCCCGCTGGTCGGGGTGGCCTGCTGCGCCCTGGCGGGGGTGGCCTGGCGGGCGGGCCTGCGTTCGTATCGGAGTACAGGGAGCTGAGCGTGGCAGACAACGCATTCGTGGCGGACAACGCATTCGCGACAGACGGCGCGTTCATCGAACTCGACCGCGTCGAGAAGGTCTTCGACGTCCGCAAGAAGACCGGGTTCCTGCGCCGGGAGCGGCGTGAGGTGCGGGCGGTCGACTCCCTCTCGTTCACGGTGGCGCGCGGCGAGATGGTCGGCTACATCGGGCCGAACGGGGCCGGGAAGTCCACCACCATCAAGATGCTGACGGGGATCCTGACCCCGAGCGGGGGCCGACTGCGGGTGGCCGGCATCGACCCCTCCCGGGAACGGACGCGGCTGGCCCGGCGGATCGGGGTGGTGTTCGGGCAGCGGACGACCCTGTGGTGGGACCTGCCCCTCATCGACTCGTACGCGTTGATGCACCGCATGTACCGCATCCCCGACGCCCGTTACCGCGAGAACCTCGACCGGTGCGTCGAACTCCTCGAACTGGGCGAGCTGTTGGACGTCCCCGTACGGCAGCTGTCGCTCGGGCAGCGGATGCGCGGGGACATCGCGGCCGCCCTGCTGCACGACCCCGAGGTGCTGTACCTGGACGAGCCGACGATCGGGCTCGACGTCATCAGCAAGGCCAGGGTCCGCGAGTTCCTCAAGGACCTCAACACCGAGCGGGGCACGACCGTGCTGCTCACCACGCACGACCTCCAGGACATCGAGCAGTTGTGCCGCCGGGTGATGGTCATCGACCACGGGCGCCTGATGTACGACGGGCCGCTGACGGGGCTGCACGAGGTGGGCGAGAGCGAGCGGACGCTCGTCGTGGACCTGGAGCGGGAGCTGCCGCCGATCGAGGCCGCGCCGGCCCGGGTCGTACGGGTGGAGGGGCCCCGGCAGTGGCTGGCGTTCCCGGCGTCGGAGTCGGCGGCCCCGCTGGTGGCCCGGATCGCGTCCGCGTATCCGCTGGTGGACCTGTCCGTGCGGGAGCCGGACATCGAGGCCGTGATCGCCCAGATGTACGCGCAGCAGGCGGAGCGGGTGGGGGGAGAGGCGGGGGAGCCGGGGGCGGCCGTGTCGTAGCCCGCCGTGGGGGGTTCCTCGTACGCTGCTCCGTATGACGGACGACCTGCCGGATCTTCCGGCCGCCGCGGACCTTCGTGCCTCCGACGCCGATCGTGAACGAGTCTCCGAGCAACTGCGGGACGCCCTCGCGGAGGGGCGGCTCGACATGGAGGAGTTCGAGGAGCGGCTGGACGCGACGTACAAGGCGCGGACGTACGGCGAGTTGGCGCCGATCACCCGGGACCTGCCCGGCGCGGGGGCCGTGGCGCCGCCGGCCGTCGTGCCGCAGCCATCCGTGTCGTTGGTCAAGGGGCCTGCGGAGCACGCGAGTTGGCCGGAACGGATCGTCGGGGGCGACGGGTCGTCCACCTGGGGTGTGGCGATCATGTCCGGGTTCGAGCGCAAGGGGCGGTGGACCGTGCCCGAGCGGTTCGACTGCTTCGCGTTCTGGGGCGGCGGCGAACTGGACCTGCGGGACGCGTACTTCGCGGAGCGTGAGGTCACCATCAACTGCGTGGCGATCATGGGCGGGATCAATGTGGTCGTGCCGCCCGGGGTGGAGGTCGTGGTCCGGGGCGTCGGGGTGATGGGCGGGTTCGACCACAGCGAGGAGGGCGTGCCGGGGGACCCCGGGGCGCCTCGGGTGATCATCACCGGGTTCGCGTTCTGGGGCGGCGTAGGGGTCGAGCGCAAGGTGCCCAAGGCCGAGCGGCAGCGGCTGAAGGAGGCCCGGCGGCAGGAGCGGTTGGAACGCCGTGAAGCCCGGCGTGAGTTGCATGCGGCCCATCGTGAGCAGGTGCATGGGATGCGGCGTGAGCGGGACCGGGAGCGGGAGCGGCGTAGGGGTGGGGAGCGGTAGGCCGTCCGCCGGGTGCGGGTTCGTCGTGGTTGCTCGCGCTTCCCCGCGCCCCTTACGGGCCGCTCCCCTGAACCGGGCCGACCTTCACAGCTTCGCCGGTGCAGACCCCTTCAGCTTCTCCAGGTCGAAAAAGTCCGCCATACGGGCGTAGCCCTTGTCGCTGGGGTGCAGGTGGTCGCCCGAGTCGTAGTCGGGACGCAGACTGCGGGGGTCGTACGGGTCGCGCAGGGCCTTGTCGAAGTCGACGTAGGAGTCGAAGACGGTGCCCGAGCGGATGGTGGCGTTGATGGCCTGGCGGACGGACTCGCGCTGGTCGGAGTAGCCGCGGTGGCCGTGGAACGGCATCAGCGTGGCGCCGACGACGCGCAGGCCGCGGGCGTGGGCCTGGTCGACGAGTCGGCGGAGGCCGGTGGTGACGGCCTCGGGGTCGGTCCGGCCGGGGTTCTTGAGGATGTCGTTGACGCCCAGGTCGATGACGACGGCCTTGACACCCGTACGGCCGAGCACGTCCCGCTGGAAGCGGTTGAGGCCGCTGGGGTTCTCGGCGGGCCGTCCGTTGCCGTCGGTCAGGACGCGGTTGCCGCTGATGCCCTCGTTGACGACGCTGTAGCGGGGCGTGTCGGAGGAGCCGGCGGCCGCGCGGAGCCGTCCGGCGAGGACGTCCGTCCAGCGCCGGTTCTCGCCGACGGTGGAGGTGACGCCGTCGGTGAGCGAGTCACCGAGGACCACGACCGTGCCCGCCGACTCGTTGCTCAGCACGTCCAGCGCGGTGACGTACCGCCAGTGCAGTGACTGTGTGGTGTACGGCTCACCGGTGACGTCCGCGACCTGGTCGCCCTCGGCGGTGTAGGAGATCTGCCGCGCGTGCGCGTGGTAGGTCGC
This sequence comes from Streptomyces sp. NPDC034049, assembly GCF_055575575.1. Lineage (NCBI taxonomy): Bacteria > Bacillati > Actinomycetota > Actinomycetes > Kitasatosporales > Streptomycetaceae > Streptomyces > Streptomyces sp. NPDC034049. The sequence goes on along the minus strand of NZ_JBVISJ010000008.1, from coordinate 267,314 downwards.
CGGGCCGGAGGGGGTTGGGGAGTAGGTGGTGATCAGTACGTCGCTGTCGTGCGGGATCGGCACCCGTACGGCGTCGCTGACCACCTGTCGGCCGGCCGCGATGACGACCGTCGGGTTGCCGGCGAAGGTGAGGCGGCGCATGGTCTCGGCCGCCGCGGCCGGGGTGTCGCTCGACGCGGCGACGGCGAGCGAGGCGTGACTGATGGTCAGCGGCTGCTGGCCGTAGAGATTGGACAGGGTGACGCGGGCACTCGTTCCGGCGGCGGTCGTGTGCACCACGTTGCGTACCGAGCGACCGGCGAGGCCGTCCCGCTCGGTACCCGGCTCGGACCCGTTCGGCGAGGCGCCCCAGGCTCCGACCCACACGCCGGTGGAGGCGGGGGCGGCGCTGTTCTGGGGCGCGCGGGCGAAGGTCTCCTGCCGCGGGGTGCCGTCGTCGATGCCGACGCCGACGTATATCGCGGCCGAGATGGCCACGATCAGGGCGGCCATGGCCGCCAGAAGTGCATAACCGTGCTGCTTGGTCATGCGGTGTGTTACTCCTCGGGCTGTGGAGCCCCGAGGCTCCGATGTGATCACCCCATGATGCGGCATGGGGTGGGGTCGCTTGCGAGAACCCCCATCGGTTCCCCCGCCCGGACAGACGCGGGGAACTCCTGTTCCGTTCCGGGAGTACGTCATGGAGTGGGTCACGTCACCGAGCGGTGAAGAGATGAGGAAGCGGACAATGTGTACGGGGGACAGGGAACGGGTGGAGTGAATGGACCGTACGAAAGCGGAAGAAGCGCAGCCCGAGGCGGCGGTGAACTCCGGGGCGCGTGCCTCGCACCGCACCATGACCACCTTCAGCGCCGCCGACGAGGAGAAGCAGCGCGGCGTCCGGCAGATGAAGCTCATCGCGGCCGGGCTGCTGCTCTTCGTGGCGCTGGTCTACGTGCTGGCCAAGTGGGCCTCGCACGAGGGTGCGGGTGCCTGGGCGGGCTATGTCGCGGCGGCGGCCGAGGCGGGCATGGTCGGCGCGCTGGCCGACTGGTTCGCGGTGACCGCGCTGTTCCGGCATCCGCTCGGCCTGCCCATCCCGCACACCGCGATCATCCCCATCAAGAAGGACCAACTGGGCGTGTCGCTCGGTGAGTTCGTCGGCGAGAACTTCCTCTCCCAGGATGTCGTACGGCAGCGGCTGCGGGCCGTCGGCATCGGCAGCCGGCTCGGCGCGTGGCTCGCCGAGCCGCAGAACGCCGACCGGGTGACGGCCGAACTGGCGACCGCGCTCAGGGGCGCGCTGACCGTGCTGCGCGACTCCGACGTCCAGGCCGTGGTCGGGGAGGCGATCACCCGGCGGGCGAACGCCCAGGAGATCGCGCCCGGCATCGGCAAGATGCTGGAGCGGGTCGTCACCGACGGCGGCCACCGGCGGGTCGTCGACCTGATCTGCACCCGCGCCCACGACTGGCTGGTCCTGCACGACACCCAGGTCATGGACGCCGTCGAGGGCGGCGCCCCCGGCTGGACCCCCCGGTTCGTGGACCGCAAGGTCGGCGAGCGGGTCTACAAGGAGCTGCTCCGCTTCGCCACCGAGATGCGTGACTCGCCCACGCATCCGGCGCGCGGCGCCCTCGACCGTTTCCTCACCGACTTCGCCACCGACCTCCAGTCCGACACGGAGACCCGGGCGCGGGTGGAGCGGCTGAAGGGCGAGGTGCTGGGCCGGGGCGAGGTCCAGGACCTGATCGCCTCCGCCTGGACGGCCGTACGGTCGATGATCGTGTCCGCCGCCGAGGACGAGCGCAGCGAGCTGCGGCTGCGGGTCCGCGCGTCCCTGCTGTCGTTGGGGACCCGGATGGCCACCGAGCCGAACGCGCAGGCCAAGGTGGACAGGTGGGTGGAGGGCGCGGCCGTGCACGTCGTCACCACCTACCGCGCCGAGATCACCTCGCTCATCACCGAGACCGTCGCCGGCTGGGACGCCGAGCACACGACGAAGAAGATCGAGGCCAACATCGGCCGCGACCTGCAGTTCATCCGTATCAACGGCACGGTGGTCGGTTCGCTCGCCGGGCTGCTGATCTACACGGTGTCGCGGGCGCTGGGGGCGTAGGCCGTTCGAGGCAGTTCGGGTGCCGTTCGGGGCAGTTCGGGTGCTGTGGCGGCGGCCGGGCGTGATCGCTGCTCGGGAGGGCACTCGGGTCGGGTTCGCTCGGAGTGGAGGGAGCCCCAGCCCATGTCCGTCACAACCCCGAAGTCACCGGGTGTGATCACCACCGCCGTACCGGCGCGCCTGGACCGTCTACCCTGGTCGCGCTGGCACTGGACGATCGTGATCGGCCTCGGCACCGTGTGGATCCTCGACGGTCTGGAAGTGACCGTCGTCGGCAACATCGCGGGCCGGCTCTCCGAGGAGGGAAGCGGGCTGCCGATCTCGTCCGCGCAGGTCACGGGCATAGCGGCCGCCCTGTATGTCGCCGGCGCCTGTGCGGGCGCCCTTTTCTTCGGCCACATGACCGACCGGTTCGGCCGCAAGAAGCTGTTCATGGTGACGCTGGTGGTCTATCTGGCGGCGACCGCGCTGACCGCCGTCTCCTTCTCCACCTGGTGGTTCTTCCTCTTCCGCTTCCTCACCGGCTTCGGCATCGGCGGCGAGTACGCGGCCATCAACTCCGCGATCGACGAGCTGATCCCCTCCAAGTACCGGGGCCGTGTCGACATCGTCATCAACGGCAGCTTCTGGCTCGGCGCGATCGGCGGCTCGCTGCTGTCGATCGTCGCCCTGAACACCGACCTGTTCCCGGCGAACGTCGGCTGGCGGCTGACCTTCGCCCTCGGCGTGGTGCTGGGCCTGGTGATCCTGCTGGTGCGCCGCAACGTCCCCGAGAGCCCCCGCTGGCTGCTGATCCACGGCCGGGAACAGGAGGCGGAACGGCTGGTGGCGGAGGTCGAGGAGCAGGTCGAGCAGGAGACGGGGCGCCCGCTGCCGGCGGCCGACCAGGAGATGACCATCCATCAGCGGGGCAGCGTCGGCTTCGGTCTGATCGCCCGTACGGTCTTCTCGCGCTACCGGCGCCGCGCCGTCCTCGGCTTCTCCCTCTTCATCGGACAGGCGTTCCTCTACAACGCGATCACCTTCGGCTTCGGCGCGATCCTCACCACGTTCTACGACGTCCCGACCTCCGACACCGGCTACTACTTCGTCTTCATCGCCGCCGGCAACTTCATGGGCCCACTGCTGCTCGGCAAGCTGTTCGACACGGTCGGCCGCCGGATCATGATCTCGGGGACGTATCTGCTCTCCGGTGCGCTGCTCTTCGGCACGGCCTGGCTGTTCGACCGGGGCGCGCTCGACGGGGTGACCCTGACGGCCTGTTGGTGCGTGGTGCTGTTCTTCGCCTCGGCCGGGGCGAGCAGTGCCTATCTCACCGTCTCCGAGGTCTTCCCGATGGAGACCAGGGCCATGGCCATCGCCTTCTTCTACGCCATCGGCACGGCCGCCGGCGGGATCAGCGGCCCGCTGATCTTCGCCGAGCTGACGGAGTCCGGCGTCGTCTCCGACACCGTCCTCGCCTTCCAGATCGGCGCGGGTCTGATGTGTGCGGCGGGGCTGGTGGCGGCGTTCCTCGCGGTGCGCGCGGAGCGGAGGTCGCTGGAGGACATCGCGGAGCCGCTGTCGGCGAAGGGCTCCGCGTAGGGCTCCGCCCGGTTACCTGGCGAAGCCCCAGCCGAAGAGGGAGCAGGACATGAGGGTCCCGCAGATCGCCCGGCGACTCCGGGACCAGTCCTGACCAGCCGGAGGATCCCAGGCCACGTGTCCTGGTCGCAGCCGCCCTCGCCTGCCTCGACGTGTCTTCGACGGGCTGGGTGGCCTGTGAGGGCACTGTGCCGCTGGCCGTGCTGGTCGACCGCGCGATGGGCGCACTCACGGAGTAGCCCCCGCGCGTACTGGCTCGTCCGGATCCGGCTACGGCGGCGCCAGGCCGTAGCGCCACTCCCCCGCCCGGTCCCCGGGGGTGAGGGGTCACATGGCCAGAGTCAGGCGACGGCTGTCGCGGCGGAGATCAGGCACAGCACCATGGGGCCCATCGCGTTCGCGCGGGTGTCGGGGGTGGCGAAGTCGCCGGGTCTGCCGTGGAAGACGGCCGCACCGACCATCAGGACCGCGAAGCCGGTGGCCGCGGCGATGCCCAGGGGCTGCCAGAAGAGACCGATGATCAGACCGACGGAACCAGCGACCTCGGCCAGCCCGATGAAGCGGACCAGCCCGGAACCCAGCCCCATGTGAGACTGGCGGAGTACGGCCCCTTGAACACGGTCTTGGGCGCCCCGACCGAGAGAGTGGCCAGCGCCAGGAGTGCACTGAGGACGGCTGTGGTGATGTACATGGGATCGGTTCTTCCGGATCGGCCGAAGCCCAGCCGCACTGGTGGTGCTGGCGACGTCAGGAGACAGTGAACGCGCTTCGGTGAGGAGCGGCCGGCCCATGGGCGAACCAAGGGTGGCCGGACGCAGCCACACCGCCACGAACCAGACCACCGCCGACTTTGCTGAAGGCGCCTTGGCCCAGGACAGCGGCCTCGGCCTCCTGCCCCTGACCCGCAGTGGATCCCGATCGTCGCCGTCGAGCAGGTCGTTCACCTCGTCCGGGGTGCCCAGCACATTCCCCTCCCGGAGGCCACCGTTACGTGGGTTTGACCCGGTCGACACAGGGCCTCATGCGCAGGGTCAGCCACGCAGACACTGCGTAGCTGACCTGGGACCCCCGCTTCGCGGCCTGGGCGGGCCGGGTGAACCCGGCCCGCCCAGGCGGGGAGTTACCGCTTACGGGGCACCGGTGAGGGGTCAGGGAAGCTTGATCAGCATGTAGTCGTCGCAGTATCCGGCGGACGAGCCGGAGTTCTTGTAGCAGTACAGGTCGGCCGACGTGGCGGTGGCGCCCGTGGTGAAGAAGATCGGCTGCTGGGCGTAGGACGTGGCCGAGGCACGCAAGTACGTCTCCGTACCGCCGAAGCTCTTCACGCCGACCGCCACCTCCTCACCGGCGGTGGCCACCTTGGCCCAGCCCGCCAGCAGGTAGGTGCCGCTGGAGGTGAGCCCGCCCACCGTCTGGATCGCGCCGCTGGCGCTCGCCGCGGTCCGCAGGGCGTACGTGCCCGTGCGGGCGTTCGAGTTGACCACGCTGGACGCCGTCCCCGTGCTCTGCGCCCAGGGGCTCAGGGAGCCGGTTTCGAAGCCCGGGTTGGTGACCTTGTTGGTCGCGGAAGGCAGCGCCTCCACCGCGAGGTCGTCGCAGTAGCCGGGCCCCGTGCCACCGGTGTTCTTCCAGCAGTAGACGGTGGCCGTGGTGCTGGAGGAGCCGGTGGTGAAGAGGACCGCGGCCTGGGTGTACGACGTCGTCGCCACGTTGGTGAACGTCTCGGTGCCACCGAAGTTCTTGACGCCCAGGGCGAGGGTTTCGCCTGCGTTCGCGACCTTGGCCCAACCAGTGAGCACATAGGTGGTGTTGGGGCTCAGCCCAGTCAGGTTCTGGTTGGCGCCGCTGCCGTTGGCCTGGGTGGTCAGCGCGTAGGTGCCGGTGCGGGCGTTCGAGGACGTGACGGACGGGGCTGCCCCGCTGTTCACCCAGGGGCTCATCGAGCCCGTCTCGAAACCGGCGTTGGAGAGCAGGTTGCCGCCGGTGCCGTTGTAGGCGCCGATGTTGGGCGCGGCCGTGGCGGAGACCGTGTTGCCGAAGGCGTCCTTGCCGCCGTTGCCGGAGATGACCGCGCCCGCCCGGATCACGGGTGAGGAAGGGTGCACCTGGTAGGCGTCGGTGCCGGTGAAGGTGGAGGAGGTGTTCGCGTTGCCGGGGTTGCGGAACTGCGGGTCGGCCGTGACCTTCGCCGTGTCGGCGGGCTCGGACGACGGGTGGTTGCCGTAGAAGAGGTTGTTGGAGTAGACGGACCCGGAGCTGGTGGTGAAGTAGCCGCCCGTGCCGTAGTTGAACACCGCGTTGTTGCGGAAGGACAGCGTCCCGGTGACGCTGCCGCCCTTGCGCGAGTACAGGATCGGGGTGTTCAGGCCGCTCTTGTTGACGTAGATGCTGTTGTTGTAGATCTGCGGGACGGCGACCGCGCTTCCGCTCTTGTTGGGGATGTTGCCGACGAAGTGGAAGACGCCTGTGCCGTGGGTCGGGGTGCCGGCCATGGGGCAGCCCTCGTTGGTGCCGTCGTTCTCGCTGATGTTGTAGCGGATCACCGTGCCGTCGCTGGGGACGGTCGAGGTCGGCTCGTTGGCGATACTGAAGGGCGGCATGACCAGCATGAAGCCGCCGATGTTCTGGTGGCTGTAGTTGTACTGGAACGTGGTGTTGTGGTTGCCCCAGTCCACGTCGAAGCCGGTGCCGTCGGCGCCGTCGACGTGACAGTAGACCTCGTTGTTCTGGACCACGGTGTCGTTGCTGCCGGACATCCAGATGCCGGCCGAGGCCCGGTTGCAGTACTGGCCGGAGGGCGGGCAGTTCTCCTTCGCGCCGCCGTAGCCGGCCTTGTTGCCCTCGATGAGCGCGCCGTCGTTCTTGACGACGAGGATGTCGTCGGCGCCGCTGTAGGTGATCGTGTTGTCGCGGATGACCGTGTTCGTGGTCTGGGCGGTGCCCTGGCCGTCCCCGTCCGGGGTGACGGCGACGGCTATGCGGTCGACGTGGTCGAAGGTGTTGTCCTCGATCACGACGTCGTCCCACTTGGACTCCGGCGTGGTGTGGTTGGTCTGGACGCCGACGCCCGCGTTGGTGGCGTACCAGCCGCCCGAGTAGCCGCTGATGTGGTGGATGTTCATGTCGTGCACCCGGATGTGGTGCAGGACACCGCCGGACGCGTTCTCGGCGAGGACACCTGAGCGGTAGTTGGGCGAGGATGCCGCGTTGGTGAGCTCCAGCCCGCTGATCTCCCAGTACTCCTGGTTGAGCAGGTGGATGACGGGGCCGACGGCGCCCTGGGCGTCGATCACCGGCTTGGCGCCGGTGCCGTACGCGCCCATGGTGATGGGGCTGCCGGAGGCGCCCGAGCCACCGGGACTGAGCTGACCGGTGCAGGTCGTGCCGGCCGCGAAGAGGATCTTGTCACCGGGGCCGAAGGTGGTGCCGTTGACGCCGCTGACGGAGTTCCAGGGGCTGGACTGGGTGCCACTGCCGTTGGCCGACGCCGAGCAGTCCACGTAGTACGTGGTGTTCGCGGCCATGGCGGCCTGAGCGGGCAGGACGACCGCGCCCGTCAGGGTGGCGAGCAGGGTCAGGACGCGGGATGCCCGGTGTATGGGGCGGTCTGATCTGCGACGCTTCATCGCGACGCTCCTTGCTGAGTGAAGGTGCCCTCCGCGTCACGGGCTGCGACGCGGATGTTCCTGCACCGGGCAGGGGTGGCCGGAGCGGACCTGCCCGGAATCCATGGGGACGGTCACGCCGTAGGCAGAGGTGACTCCCGGCACTCCGTGAGTGATGTGGGCAGGGCCGTCGGGAGAGACGTTTCGAGGACGGAGGCGTGCCGCATGCCCGGCGGCAGCGCAAGGGAGATGGGCTCCCAGGCCACACCGTCCCTGCTGCGGGCCGCCCCGTACCTCCCCTCCAGGAAATGGTCGAAGATCATGACCCATTCGTCGTCGCGGCGGAACAGCGACGGCCCCTCCACCAACGAGGGCGTGACCGGGCTGGTGGGGGAGACGAACGGACCGCCGGGGTGGGCGAACGTGGTCACGTGGATGTCCTTGTGCGCGGTGCTCGGGTCGTTGGTGCCGCGTTCGTCCTTGAAAGCCATGAGGAAACCGCCGCCGTCCAGTTCCCGCACAGTGGCGTCGATGACGGAGTGGCCCGGGTCGAAGAAGACGTCGGGGTCCGAAAAGGTCCGGAAATCCCGGGTGGTGCAGTGCCAGATGCGGTGGTTCTGACTGTTGTGCTCGAAGTCGCGGCCCTCCGCCGTGGTCCCGGACTCGACGACCGACGACCAGATGAGGTGGTACAGCCCGCTCGCTCGGTCGTGGAAGAACTCCGGAGCCCAGGCGTTGTGGGCCCCCTCCACCCCCGCCATCACCGGGATGAGTTCCTGGCCCGACCACGTGAGCAGGTCGGACGAGGTGGCGTGGACGATGTACGGGCTCGTCCAGCCATCGGTGGCCAGCAGATGGAACAGGCCGTCGGGACCCGCCCCGACGAACGGGTCCCGCAGCCTGCCGGTGCCGACCGTGCCCCGCAGCACCGGCCGGCCCTCGTTCACCGTCGCGAATACCCGGCCGTCGTGGCTGTAGGCCAGGTGCAGTGCCTCGTCGGCACTGGTGAAGTAGGAGACCACGTACATCGGTGGGTCGGTCCTTCCGCGATGTCTGATGAGAGGGCGTTGGGGTGTGGGGGTGTGGGGACACCCTTGGAGGTGGGGTCGTCGCACGCGTGCTCCAGGGAGCGGACGGACGTGCGCGCATCGGTGGAGACCCGCGGGTACGGCCGAGGCTCGGCCGTACCCGGGCGTCGTTACTTGACCGCTCCGGCGGACATGCCGGCGACCACCTGGCGCTGGAAGAAGACAAAGATCACCAGCAGCGGCAGGACACCGAGCAGGGCGGCGGGGAACAGCGTGGTCGGCTGCACGGTGTGCGGGTCGATGAAGGCGTAGGCGTTCACCATGACGGTCCGTTTGCCGGGGTCCTGCAGGAAGACCAGCGGAACCAGCAGGTCGTTCCAGATCTGCAGGGCGATGAAGGTCAGCAGGGTGCTGGTCACCGGTCGCAGCAGGGGCAGGATGATCGTGAAGAACGTGCGCAGCGCGCCGCAGCCGTCGAGCGCGGCGGCTTCCTCCAGATCGGCCGGGATCGACCGGATGAAACTGGTGTAGAAGAACACGGCCACCGGGAGGTTCAGGGCCGTGTAGATGAGCACCACACCCGCGTAGCTGTCCAGCAGGTTCAGGTCACGCATCAGCAGGTACAGCGGCGCCACGACGACGAACACCGGGACGGACGTACCGAGGATGAACAGCCGGTACACAGCTGTCGACCAGTGCTGGGTGATGCGGGCCAGCGGATAGGCGGCGAGCGAGCCGATCACGGTGATGGCCGCGCACGACAGCCCGGTGATGAGGAGAGTGTTGAGGGTGCTGGACCCGTAGTGGATCTGGCCGAAGGCGTCGAAGAAGTTCTTCAGCGTCAGCGAGTGCGGGATGCCCAGCGGCGAGCGGGCCACGTCCGCCGCGGTACGCAGCGAGGTGACGACCGTGAAGAGGAACGGCAGGACGAACAGCACCGTGCCCAGGCACAGCAGGACGGTGCCCAGGCCACCGGTGAGGCGGCGCAGCCCGGCGGCTGGGTCCCCGGACGTCGTACGGGGGCGGGGCGAGGGCCGTTCCGGTGTCTTCCGGACGGGCGAGGGCCGGGGCGCGGCCGAGGGTGTGGAGAGGTCTGAAGTCATGGTGGCGATCCGTCAGTTCCTGGGGGAAACCCCGTCAGACGCGGCGCTCGCGCAGCCGGAGCAGGGAGGAGGTGGCGCTGGAGAGGACGACCACGGTCACGAGGAGGACGACCGACAGCGCGATGCCGTAGGCGAACTTCCCGCCGCCGAAGACGTTGCGGTACACCAGCAGGGTCAGCGTGTCGGTGGCACCGGCCGGGCCGCCGTTCGTCAGCACCAGCGGGAACTCGAACACCTTCAGCGAGCCGATCAGGCTGAGGGTCACGTTGACGGTGAGGGCGGGGGCGAGCAGCGGCCACTCCACGTTCCAGAAGCGCCGCCAGCCGGTGGCCCCGTCCAGCGAGGCCGCCTCCAGCAGTTCGGCCGGCATGTTCATGTAGCTGGCGAGGAAGATCGCGCAGGAGTAGCCGGTGAACATCCAGATGTTGACGGCGGCCACCGCGTACAGCGCGGTGGACGTGTCGCCGAGCCACACGTGCCCGAGGCCGCCGAGGCCGACCAGATCGAGGAGCCCGTTGATGCCGCCCTTCGGGGCGAACAGATACGACCAGATGAAGGCTGCCATCACCGGTGAGATCAGCGTCGGCGTCAGCAGCACCACGTTGAGCACCTTGCGGACCTTCGGGCGGCGGAACAGCATGCTCGCGAAGAGCAGTCCCAGGCCGTTCTGCACGACCACGACCACGGCCGCGTACAGCACGGTGTGCCACAGGGCGGCGATGACGGCCGGGTCGTCGGCCATGGCGCGGTACTGCTCGGTTCCGACGAAGTTCGCGATCGGGCCGCCGAGGCTGTCGGTCATGCTCAGATAGACGCCGCGGGCCAGCGGATACAGCATGAACACGCCGTACACGGTGATCGCCGGGAGCAGGAAGGCGGCCATGGTGGCGCGCCGTCGGTGGAACACGGGGGTCCTCCTCTTGCCCTGGGGGCCGTGGCGGAGGTCGGGAGCCGTTTCCGTACTCCGCCACGGCGGTCTCGGGGTGGTGGGTTACTTGGCGGACGCCGCGGTCTGGATGTCCTTGAGGGTCTGCGCGGCGGACGCCTTGCCCAGGAGGTACGCCTGGATCTTGGAGCCGATCGCGGTCTCGGGCGCGGCGGCGTACCAGGAGTTGGAGGGCAGAATCCGGTAACGGCCATCCTCGAAGGCGGTGGTGAAGGCCGTGGTCTCGGTGGCCTCCGGCGTGGTGCCGTCCGTGAAGGGCGACGCCGCGTTCTCGGCCTCCAGGTACTTGGCGAGGTTCTCGCTCTGTGACCAGAACTTCACGTACTCGCGGGCTGCGTCACCCTGCTTCGACTGGGAGTTGACGCCCCACATCGTGCCGGAGAAGAGCATTCCGTTGGGCTTGGTGCCCTCGGCGCCGCCCGGCCAGGGAGCGAAGGAGACAGGGAAGCCGGCCTTCTTGATGTTGGAGACCTGCCACGCGCCCTGGTACCAGAAGGCGCTCTTGCCGGCGCTGAAGTCCTGGGGACCCTGCGACCACTCGTCGGTGCCGAGTTCGTTCTTCCAGTTGACGTACCCCTTGTCCTCCAGGGTCTTCAACTGCTCCAGCGACGCCTTCCAGTCAGGGTCGAACGAGGCCTTGCCGTCCAGGAACTCGGCGTCCCACTGCTTGTTCTTCTGGTAGACGAGGGTCGAACCGCTCGCCTGGAAGACGGAACTTCCGGTCCAGCCGCTCTTGTCGGGCAGGGACAGGGGGTTGATGCCGGCCTTCTTGACCTTGGCGAGGTCCTTGAGGAACGTCGGCCAGTCGGCGGGGACCGCGGTGATGCCCGCCTTCTTCAGCAGGTCCATGTTGGCGTAGAGGCCGATGCCGATCAGCTCCATCGGCATCGCGAGGGTCTTGCCGTCGACCTGTGCGAAGGGCTTGGCGTCGGGGGCTATCCCGCTCGCCCACGACTCCCCGGACAGGTCGGCCAGATAACCGGAGGCACCCCACTTCTTCATCTTGTCCGTGTCGACCATGATCACGTCCCCGGCCTTGCCGCCGAGCAGTTCGGGCTGGAGCTTCTGGACGTAGGTGTCGTTCGCGGTGATGTACTCGAAGTCGACCTTGATGTCCGGGTGCGCCTTCTCGAACGCCTTGTTGATCTCGGCGACGTTCGCGGGCTCCGCACCGCCGCCCTTCCACGCCTGCACGTGAATGGTCACCTTGCCGTCGGCGGAGGTGTCGGACGATCCGCCTCCGCACGCGGCCAGGGACATCGCCATGGCGGCGACCGTGGTGGCGACCGTGAGCCGTCTCCCGGAACGCTTCATTGCACACCTCACCCATCGTCGGTACGACCGACTTGTCATGTCTGAAAGGTTTGAAACGGTCAGTCTGGTTCCGTGTGGGTACAGCGCTGACTCATATGGAAAGGGCCCAGTCGACCCGGTTGGCGACGAACTTTACGTGCCGATGGCCGGGACTGTAACGCAAAACTTAGGCGACATCTATACGTAACTTTCCGTGTCCGATCGGATTGGATCCGGGCTGCCAGGCTTCCCGCTGACACGGTTCTTTCGTTGACGCCGCCTCAGACTTATCGTTACAGTTTCGGGGACTGGTAGGCGGGACGGGCCGGCGCCGCATACGGCAGCCGGAAGGGGGAGTGGAGGATGGCAGGGCGGGTGACCATCGCGCAGGTGGCCGAGGAGGCCGGCGTCTCCGCGATGACCGTGTCCAATGTCGTGAACGGCAAGCCGGGGGCCTCGGAGGAGACCCGGCGCCGGGTCATGGAGGTGGCCAAGCGACTTGGCTACCGGCCGAACGTCTCGGCCCGCAACCTCAAGGCCGGCCGCAGCGGACTCGTCGGCCTCGTCGCGCTCGACCTCACCAGCCAGTACGGACTTGAGATCCTGCGGGGCGTCGCCGACGAACTGGCCAGTGCGGAGCAGGAACTGCTCGTCAACGCCACCTATCACGACGCCGTACGGGAGAAGGACCGGGTCGAGTTCCTGGGCCGGGGTCTCGTCGACGGCATCCTCATGATCGCTCCCGTCCTGGAGAGCGAGACACTGGAGCTGCTGAGCCGGCGGACACTGCCCTGCGTCATCATCGATCCCCGGCGCCAGGATGTACCTCTGCCCCGGCTGACCGTCGACAACTACCACGGCATGCGGTTGGGCACCCGGCACCTGATCGACCTCGGGCACACCCGTATCGCCTACCTCCGCGGCTTGGACGACCTCGACAGCACGTCCATCCGTTTCCAGGGCTTCCAGGACGCGATGCGGCTCGCCGGGCTGGAGGTCGACGAACGCCTCGTCGCGTCCTGTGACTTCTCCTATGCCAGCGGTTTCCGCGCTGCCACCCGCCTGATCGACGATCACCATCCGACGGCGCTCGTCGCCGGCGCCGACCTGATGGCGCTCGGCGCCATAGACGCCGCGCGGGCGCGCGGCCTCGACGTGCCCTCGGACTTCTCGGTCGTCGGTTTCGACGACCTGCCGCAGGCGGGACAGAGCTTCCCCGGCCTGACCACCGTGCGTCAGCCACTGCACGACATGGGCCAGAAGGCGGCCCGCGCGCTGCTGTCTCTCATCCAAGGGCAGAACCTGCTTATGCGGCACATCGAGATGGGCACCGAACTCGTGGTGCGCAACTCCACCGCCCCGCCCCGTCCCGCCTGAGCGCGGACGAGCGAGTCGCCCTCCGGTCGCCGTGCCACGAAAGGACGCCGATCCGGGCTGCCGGGCGAGCGGAGGAGGGAGTGTGCCGCGGGCCCGAAGGTACCTCCGTTGCCGAGCTGACCGGGTTGCACACCCGTGAGCCGCCCCAGACGCATGCGGCTCGCCGAACAGCGCCGACGCACCGAGGCCAGCCGCTTCCTCATCGCCATTGCGTTCTTCGTGGCTGCCGCCTCCGCCTAGCCAGGGGCGGCCGGGGTGCGTTGTTCGTCGGCTGCGGCGCCGTGGGGCTGGTCGCGCAGTTCCCCGCGCCCCTCACGGGCGCGGCTTCGGCCGGCGTCTTTCTGGATATGCGGGGGCGGTCTGAGTATCCGTACTCTGTCGGCTCGGCTTCCGTGCGGGAAACCTCGTACGCATGACCGAGAAGCTGCTCCGCCCCCTGCGCACGCGGCCCTGGCCGGAACGCTGGCTGACCCGCCTGCTCGGCGCCGCGCTCGCCGCGGCCGCGTACCGCCTCTGTCTCCCCTGGGACCTGCGTGACCGGCCCGAACTGGAGGGATCCCTCACGAAGGCGACCCCCGTCACCGTCACGGGGGTCGTCGTCCTCGCCCTCGTCCTGCTGGTCCTGGCGGCCTACTTCGGCCACCGCGACGCCCTGGCCTGGCCGCTGCTCCTGGTCGCCGTGCCACCGTCCGCGCTGATGTACCTCGCCTTCCACGCCCACACCGAGCCGCCGGACGCGGCTGTCTGGCCTCTGTCCTGGGCCTTCTTCACGCTGGTACTGGGCGCGTGGGTGCTGGTCGTGTCCTCGGTCGCACGCCGGTTCCGGACGGACCCGGTGGACGAACGGTGGCTGATCCACAGCCGGTCCCAGGACCGCTCGGGGGACCGCTCGGCGGACCGGCCGGTGGGTCGTTCGGCCGCCGGTCAGCCGTAGAAGTACCGGTGGGCCTTGTTCTCGAAGTACGACGAGTAGACGAGGCCGATGGCCGGGGTGCCCCGGTACGAGCCCACGTACAGACGGGTGCTGTCGACCACCACGGGCCGGGCCATGCACGCCCACTTGTTGCGCTGCTGGGCCTCCGCCCAGCGGACCGCCGCCGGGTCCACTCGCTCGCTGACCAGCACCGGGAACGCGGCGACACCGTTCTGGAGGCCGACCGGCAGGCCGCCCTTGGTCTTCTTCGCGTACGTCAGCACCTGGTCGGTGAAGGTCTCGATGGTGGGGATGGTTATCTCCTGGACCGCCGCCGCGACCGTGAACAGGTGCAGCTTGGTCCCCATCCAGCTCCACCGGAAGTCGGCCCGGCGCCCGACGAGCACGGGTACCCCGGCCCACTCCTCCCACCACGTACGGCATTCGTCGGCGGCGAGACGGGCGGCCAAGGAGGAGAGGTAGGCCTGGGAGGGCGAGTGTTGTGGATGCATGGCCGGATCATGCACCCGCTCCAGCCGTGCTGGGAAGTCAGGCGCCCGTGGTCGAACCCGGGCGCACGATCATCAGGATCGTGACCGTCGCCCACAGCAGGTTGAACATGCCCGTGAACATGGCGAGTCGGGCAGTGCTGCGGGTGTCGACGGCGGTGCCCCCGATCCCCTCCAGGATCTCCTCCTGCCGGGGCAGCACCAGCGCCAGCAGGACCATGGCCGCGAGGGCGGTCAGCAGCATCGACACGATCAGCCAGGCGTCCTTCAGCACCCCCATGCTCATCGCCGTGGCGAACCCGAGCACGGGCACGGCGATGCCCACACCACCGTAGACCCGGCAGATCCGGTGCAGCAGCCGTACGGCAGACACCGCCCGCTCGCTGTCGGGCTCGGCCAGCGCCGTGCGGGCGCTCGGCGGGAACATGCTGGCCGCGACGGTGACGGGCCCGACGGCGATGATCGCGGCGAGGACGTGGAGGGAGAGGAGGAACTTGGTCACGAGGGGACGGTAGGCCGGGGAAGGGCCACACAGGAGTGGCAGGATTGCCAGGCCCCAACTGATTCTCGCCAGCACTGTCACGGTGGGGCAGGGGACACCCGGGTCCTGCTGGCGGGAAACCGGTGGGGGCCTACGCTCCCGCCATGCACACCGTGGCCGTACTGGCGCTCGACGACGTGATCCCCTTCGACATGTCGGCCCCCGTCGACACCTTCGGCTGGGCGCGGCTGCCGGACGGGCGGGAGGCGTACCAGGTGCGGGTCTGCTCGGCGGCGGGGGACGGGGTCGTGAAGGCGGGGCCGTTCAGCGTGCGGGCCCCGTACGGGCTGGAGGCGCTGGCCGAGGCGGACACCATCATCCTGCCGGGGACGGCCGACCCGACCCTGCCGTTGCCGCCGGGGGTGACGGAGGCGCTGCACGCCGCGGCGGCGAGCGGGACGCGGATCGCGTCGATCTGCGTGGGCGCGTTCATCTTCGCCGCGACGGGGCTGCTGGACGGGCTGCGCGCCACCACGCACTGGATCGCGGCCCCCGATCTGGCGGCCCGCCACCCGGGAATCACCGTCGACCCGAACGTCCTCTACGTCGACAACGGGCAGTTCCTGACGTCGGCGGGTGCCGCCGCGGCCATGGACATGTGCCTGCACATGATCCGCAAGGACCACGGCTCGGCGGTCGCCGCGTTCACCGCGCGGATGTGCGTGATGCCTCTCGAACGGGAGGGCGGCCAGGCGCAGTTCATCGTGCAGGACCAGCCTCCGGCTCCCGCCGGCGCCACGATGGAGCCCCTGCTGCGCTGGATGGAGGAGAACGTGGAGCGGGATCTGACCCTGGACGACATCGCCCTGCGCGCGGGCACCAGCGCCCGTACGCTCAACCGCCGCTTCCGTGCACAGACGGGCACGACGCCGTTGCAGTGGCTGAACCGGGCGAGGGTGCGGCGGTCCCAGTACCTGCTGGAGTCCACCGACCACACGGTCGACCGCATCGCCGCCCAGGCCGGCTTCGGCTCCCCGACGGCCTTCCGGGACCGCTTCAAGAGGGTGGTGGGCACGAGCCCGCAGGCGTACCGGCGGGCGTTCCGGGGGGAGGGGAGTACGCCGACGGGTCGCTGATGAACGGGGGCCGTGCTCCGCCCCGTCAGGGGCGCGGGGAACTGCGCGAGCAACCACGGACGACCCGCGGCTCCCAACCGGCCGGACCCCCTACCCCTTCCGGGGGCGGCTACCCCTTCCGGTCGGCCACCACCCAGGACGCCAGCGCCACCACCCCGGCGACCCCGAACACCGCCGGCCAGGCCCCCACCTTTTTCGCCAGCGGATGCGACCCCGCGAACGCGGCCACGTACCCGGCGGTCAGCGCGCCCGCGGCCCTGCCCCCGGCCGCCTTCTGCCACTGCTGGGCCGCCGCGGCACCCGCCACCGCGAGCACCGCCCCGCCCAGCGGCCGCTTCTTCGTCCAGCGAGCCACCCCGTACCCGCCGATGAGCCCGCTCGCGGCCACCGCCGCCGTGGGAACCCTCGCCATCACTGCCTCCCGTGTCCTGCGCCAGGTCCGTCGCGCCCGAGGCTACTGCGCCCTCACCCGCCGGGCGCCCCGAGGCCCCCGTACGACCACGGCCAGCAGGGATGCGGCCAGGCAGACCGCGCTGAGGCTGGTCCAGACGACGTCGTACGCGCCGAAGAGATCGCGGGCGGTGGCGCCGAGGAACGCGGAGGCGCCCGCGCCGAGTTGGTGGGCGGAGTTGACCCAGCCGAAGACGATCGGGCCGTTCTCGCCGTAGACGCGGTCGCTGAGGGCGATGACGGGCGGGACGGTGGCGACGTCGACGAGGCCGTAGACCACGACGAAGACGATCATCGTGGGGGTGACGTTGGACGAGAACACCATCGGCAGCGCCAGCAGGGTGAGCGCGCGGACCGCGAAGTACGCGGAGAGCAGCCGGCTCGGGTCGAAGCGGTCGGTGAGCCAGCCGGAGAAGACCGCGCCCAGCGCGGAGAACACGCCGATCAGCGAGAGCAGCGACGCGGCGGCGGTGGCGCGCATGCCGTGGTCGTGAGCGGCCGGCGCCCAGTTGCTCCACATGATCCCGTTGGTCGAGGCGCCGCAGATGACGAACATCCCGGCCAGGACCCAGAACGGCCCGGTCCGCGCGGCGTCGAACAGCACCGTCAGGGCCCGCCGCGCCGCCCCCGACGCCGGCGGCGGCTTCGGCACGAACTCCCGCGCCCCGTAAGGCTTCGCGCCCACGTCCGCCGGGTGGTCGCGCAGCAGCAGGAGGACCAGGGCGGTCACCGCGAGGGCGACGAACGCCATCGTCACCACCGGCGGGCGCCAGCCGTGCCGGTCCACGCCCCAGGCGAGCAGCGGCAGGAAGAGGAGCTGGCCCAGGTGACTGGAGGAACTGAGCACTCCGGTGACCAGTCCGCGCCGCCGCTCGAACCAGTTGCCGGTGACGCTCGCGGCGAACGTCATGGTGAGGCATCCGCTGCCGAGCCCGATCAACACGCCCCAGTAGGCGGTCAGTTGCCAGGGCTGGGCCATCACGCTGGTGAGCAGCGCGCCCGCCGTCACGAGCAGCAGGGCGCCGACGACCACCCGCCGGATGCCGACCCGGTCCATCAGCGCGGCGGCGAAGGGGGCCGTGAGACCGAAGAGCACCATGTTCACCGAGGCGGCGAGGGCGATCTGGCCCCGGTCCCAGGCGTAGCTCTCGTGCAGCGGGGTCACGAGCAGCCCGGGAACGGTGGTGAAGGCCCCGGCGGTGACGATGGCGGCCCCGGCGGCGAGGGCCACGGCCCAGGCGCGGTGGAGACGGGGGCCCGGGGGGCCGGCCCTCCCGCCCTCGTGGGCCTCGGTCCGCTCGTGTCCAGGAGTGGGTTCGGGAGTGAGTTCAGGCCCCTGTTCGGTGGCGTACTCGGTGGCGTGCTCGGGGTCTGTCGTCCGGGTCGTCAGCTCAGCCATGGGTCCAGCCTGCTGGGCCGGGGCCGCCCCCACGAGTGGCCAGATGGACCAGGTGCGCAAGAATGTGGCCATGTCTGTCTTCGCCCATCCCGGACGCCACCGCGTCGCCGTACTGGCCCGTCAGATGCTCCTGCCCATCGAACTGGGCATCGTGCACCAGCTGTTCGGGCAGGCGAGAGAGGGCGCGACGGCGGAGGGGGAGCCGCTGTACGAGGTCGTCACCTGCGGGCTGCGTGCCGGTGTCACCCGCACGGACGGCGACTTCACGGTCGACGTGCCTCACGGCCCGGAGGCGTTGGCCGAGGCGGACACCGTCATCGTCCTCTCGTCCCACGAGGACTACGTCCAGGACACCCCCGACCTCACCGCCCCGCTCACCGAAGCCCTCGCCCGCATCCGCCCCGGCACCCGGATGGCCTCCATCTGCACCGGCGCGTTCGTCCTCGCCTCCGCCGGACTGCTCGACGGGCACACGGCCACCACGCACTGGCGGTACACCGACCTGTTCGCCCGGCTGTTCCCCCGGGTCGAGCTGGACCCCGACGTCCTCTACACCGACGGCGGTGACGTCCTGACCTCGGCCGGCTGTGCCTCCGGCATCGACCTGTGCCTGCACATGATCCGCCGCGACCACGGCACGGCCGTCGCGGGCGACGTGGCCCGCCGCACGGTCGTTCCCCCGCACCGCGAGGGCGGCCAGGTCCAGTACGTACGGCGCCCCGTGCCCGCCGTCGCGGCGCCCGCCACCTCCGCCGCCCGCGAATGGGCGCTGCGGCACCTCCACGAGCCGGTCACCCTGGGGCAGTTGGCGGCCCGGGAGGCGATGAGCGTGCGCAACTTCAACCGGCGGTTCCGCGACGAGGTGGGAACGACGCCGATGAACTGGCTCACCGGACAACGCGTCGAGCGGGCGCGGGAGTTGCTGGAGGAGTCCGACCTCCCGGTCGACCAGATCGCGGCCCGCACCGGCCTCGGCACGGCGGCCAACCTGCGCCGGCACTTCCAGGAGGCGCTGGGCACGTCCCCGAGCGCGTACCGGACGACGTTCCGCGGAGCGTGACCTGCGTGACCTGCGTGACCTGCGTGACCTGGGTGCGTGAGCTGCCGGACGCCGAGCGGGGCGGCCCCTTCACGAAGGGGCCGCCCCAGGTCGTACGGTCGTACCGTCGCTCACATGCCGCGCGGGAACTCCCGGTTGCCCAGGTGCTGCGGGCGGGGCACGGGCGCCGCGTACGGCTCCTCCAGGGTGTTCTCCACGCTGTTGTAGACGATGAAGATGTTGGAGCGCGCGAACGGGGTGATGTTGCCGTTCGAGCCGTGCATCAGGTTGGAGTCGAACATCACCGCGGACCCGGCGGGCCCGGCGATCTGCCGGATGCCGTGCTCCTGCGCCATCCGCGTCAGCTGCTCGGGGCCGGGCGAGCCGACGGTGATCCGGTGCACCCGCAGGGACTCCTTGTGGAAGTCGGGGGGCGTCTCGCCGACCGACGGGACGAAGGTCCGGTGCGTCCCCGGCATGACCATGAGCGGCCCGTTGAACTCGTAGTTCTCGCTCAGCGCGATGGACACGCTGAACGCGCGCGGCCGGGGCATCCCGTCCTCGGCGTGCCAGGTCTCGAAGTCCGAGTGCCAGTCGAACTGGGCGCCGCCGAAGCCGGGCTTGTAGTTGACGCGGCTCTGGTGGACGTACACCTCCGAGCCCAGCACCTGCCGGGCCACGTCCATCAGCCGGGGCGAGGTGAGCAGGTCCGCGAAGACCTCGCTGACCTTCTCCACCTCGAACACGGAACGCAGACGGTCGGAGTCCGGCTCCAGCACCACGCGGTCGCCCGCCAGGATCGCCGGGTCCTCGCTCAGCCGCTGGAGCTCCGCGCGGTAGAGCTGGACCTCCTGCTCGCTGAGCAGGGCGTCGAAGACGTGGAAGCCGTCGGCCTCGTAGCGCTCCAGCTCCCGCCCGCTCAGCGGCCCCTCCCGGGTGCCCCACACGACCGGGTCGACGCGCGGCTGGGCGACGGCCTCACCGGTGACCCGGGTCGGGTAGTGGTCGGGGCGGGTGGAGGTGTCGGTGGAGGCGTTCGTGGAGGCGTTCGCGGAGGTGCGAGAGGTGGTGGCGGTCGAGGGGGTGGTGGCGGTGGTCATGCCTTCTTCTCCTTCTCGGGGTGGGTGGTCGTGCCGGTGGTGAGGGTGCCCGTGACCGGGTCCGTGAGAGGGCCGGCGAGGGGGCCGATGCGGTGCAGGACCTCGTCGTGGTGGCCGTCGCCGAGCCACGCGGCCGGGAACAGCACGCGTTCGGTGACCTCGGCCGACCGCTTGCGGGCGTACTGCTTGAGGACCATCTGGATGGCCTTGTTGTCCGCGGAGACGGTGGCCTCGACATGGCGGGCACCGCGCTCGCGCTGCCGCTCGGCCGCCGCCTCGAAGAGCCGTACGCCGAGGAACGGGATGCCGTGCCGGGGGCTGACGGCCGTCTGCCAGACGAAGTACGTGTCGGGCTCGTCCGGGCGGCGGTAGCCGGTGAGGAAGCCGACGATCTCACCGTTCACGGTGGCGAGCAGCGAGCAGTCGGCGAAGTCCCGGAACCACAGGACGTAGGAGTAGGGGCTGTTGGTGTCCAGGCCGGGTGTGTCCTTGACCAACTCCCAGACGGCGAAGCCGTCTTCGGGGCGGGGCTCGCGGAAGACGGCCCGGCGGGTCGGTTCGGGGGAGGGGATGACGGGCCGCGCCCGGTTCTCGGTGGTGGTGGGGCTGGTCACGGCCGGCCCACCCCCTCGGGGGTCAGGCCGGGCGCCTCGGTCGGCACGGGCGTCTCGGTCAGCAGCGGGTACGCGCCGCTCGCGTCGTGGTCCTCCGCGCCGGTGACCGGCGGGTTGAAGACGCAGACGTAACGGGAGTCCGTCCTCGGGCGGAGCGTGTGCCGCTCATGGCCGTCGAGGAGGTACATCGTGCCCGGTGTGATCCAGTGCTTCTCGCCGGTCTCCTCGTCGGTGAGCTCGGACTCGCCCTCCACGCACAGCACGGCCTCGATGTGGTGGGCGTACCACATGGTCGTCTCGGTGCCGGCGTAGACGGTGGTCTCGTGCAGGGAGAAGCCGACCTGCTCCTTGGCGAGCACGATGCGCTTGCTCTCCCAGGTGCCCGACTCCGCCCTCACATGACGGTCGGTGTTCTCGATGTCCTTGAACGATCGGACGATCACGGTGAGTTCAGCCTTTCAGTGGTCAGACGGTCTCGCGGACGGCTCGGGCCAGGACGCTCAGCCCTTCGTCCAGTTCCTCGGGGGTCACGGTCAGCGGCGGCAGCAGCTTGACGACCTCGTCCTCGGGACCCGAGGTCTCCAGGAGCAGACCGAGTTCGAAGGCGCGCCGGCAGACGGCCGAGGCCCGGCCCCGGTCGGTGAACTCGACGCCCCAGACCAGGCCGCGCCCCCGGTGGGCGGCGTCCCGGTGCTCGTCGACCAGGGCGAGCAGCGCCTGTTCGACCTGCTCGCCGCGGGCGAGGGTCTGCTTCTCGGTCTGGTCGTCGCCCCAGTACGCGGCCAGCGCGGCGGACGCGGTGACGAACGCGGGGTTGTTGCCGCGGAAGGTGCCGTTGTGCTCGCCGGGCTCCCAGACGTCCCACTCCGGTTTGCACAGCGTCAGCGACATCGGCAGGCCGTACCCGCTGATCGACTTGGAGAGGGTGACGATGTCGGGCGTGATGCCCGCCTCCTCGAACGAGAAGAAGGCGCCGGTCCGCCCGCAGCCCATCTGGATGTCGTCGACGATGAGCAGCATGTCGTGCCGTTCGCACAGCACGGCCAGCGCGCGCAGCCACTCGGGGCGGGCGACGTTGACGCCGCCCTCGCCCTGCACGGTCTCGACGATCACCGCGGCGGGCGTGTCCACCCCCGAGCCACTGTCCTCCAACAGCCGCTCGAACCAGAGCAGTTCGGGAGCGTCGTCGCCACGTCCGTCGAGGTAACTGTCGTACGGCAGTCGTACGGCGTGCGCCAGGGGCACTCCGGCTCCCGCCCGCTTGAAGGCGTTGCCGGTGACGGCGAGCGAGCCGAGGGACATGCCGTGGAAGGCGTTGGTGAAGGAGACGACCGTCTCCCGGCCCGTCACCTTCCGCGCCAGCTTCAGCGCGGCCTCCACCGCGTTGGTGCCGGTCGGCCCCGGGAACATCACCTTGTACGGCAGATCACGTGGCCTGAGGACGAGGTGCTGGAACGTCTCCAGGAACGTCCGCTTGGCCGTGGTCGCCATGTCGAGGCCCTGGGTGACCCCGTCCCGCTCCAGGTGGTCGAGCAACGCCCGCTTCAGTACGGGGTTGTTGTGCCCGTAGTTGAGGGAACCGGCGCCCGCGAAGAAGTCCAGGTACGAGTGGCCGTCCTCGTCGTACAGCCGGCTGCCCCTGGCCCGGTCGAAGACGGTGGGCCAGCCACGGCAGTAGCTCCGGACCTCCGACTCCAGGGTCTCGAAGACGCTCAGGTCGGGCGGGGCGATGGTCATACGGCGGCCCGCTCGGGGATGTCCGCCGTGGCGCCCGAGGCGAGGACGAAGTCGGTGAAGGTGTCCACGGAGACGAAGTCGTCCGCGTCGAGCTCCTCCGGGTCGACGACCAGGCCTATGGAGTCCTCCAGGGCCATCAGCATCTCCAGCATCGTGGTCGAGTCCAGGTGCAGGTCGTCGAAGAGGCGGATGTCGCCGTGGAGGCCGGTGACGGGACGTTCGAGGACGTGGGTGAGGGCGTTCTCGAGCGCGGAGACGACGTTCTGACGGTTCATGTGCCTGTCCTTCGGGTTTTGGGTTTCCGCTTTCCGGTTTCGGGTTTCCGGTTCGGGCTTCGGGGTGGGGTGAGGTGGGTGGGTGGGAGAACTCAGTGAGCCGGTGCGGGGGTGAGGGAGTCCGGCGAGGCGACCAGGGTGGCCAGGGCCTTGCGGTCGACCTTTCCGTTGCCGTTCACGGGGAGCGCGTCGAGGCGGACACAGCGGCGGGGGATCTTGAAGGGCTCGATCAGGTCGCGCATGCGCTCGCGCACCTCCTCCGCCGGGAGGTCCGTGACCACGGCGAGCACCGCGGACCGCTGCCCGTCGGGCGGCAGGACGGCGGCGGACACGACACCCTCGACACGGGATGCCGCCGCCTCCACCTCGGTGGCGCTGAGCCGGAAGCCGCGCTCCTTGTAGAGGTCGTCCCGGCGCCCGGCGAAGTACAGGTAGCCGTCCTCGTCCTGCCTGCCGTAGTCGCCGGTGCGCAGTTCGGGGAAGAGCCCCTCGGCGCGCGGGAAGCGCTCGGCGGTCAGGTCGGGGCGCCGCCAGTAGCCGGCCATCACATGCGGTCCGCGCACCACGAACTGCCCGATCTCCCCGGCCGGCAGCCGTTCGCCGCGGTCCCCGACGACGAACACCTCGGTGCCGGGCAGCGGCAGACCGCACGAGCCGGGCCGGGCGAGGTCGCCGTCGGGCGGCATGATCGCGGTGCGCTTGCACTCGGTGAGGCCGTACATCACCTGGATCCGCAGCCCCGGCAGCGCGCCGCGCAACGCGGCCATCGTGGTGTCCGACAGCGCCGCGCCGGTGTTGGTGAGCAGCCGCAGCCTCGGCAGCCGCCCGCCCGCCGCCCCGCCGGAGCCGCGCCGCAACAGCCACGCCAGCCGGTCGGCCACGGACGGCACGCCGGGAAGCACGGTGGCCCCGCTCTCCTCCAGGTTCCGCAGCAGCGGCGGCCCCGACTCCGCGACGGTGCCGAGATGCAGCCGGGCGCCGCTCAGCGCGCAGAGGTAGAGCTGATAGAGGCCGTAGTCGAAGGAGAGGGGCAGCGGGCAGTACACGACGTCGTCGGCGCGGTAGCCGAGGCAGGCCTGGATGGCGGAGGCCGCGAACAGCACCTGCTGGTGGGTGCTCACCACGGCCTTGGGCAGAGCCGTGGTGCCTGAGGTGTAGATGAGGCTGACGGGGTCGGTGGTGGGAGGGCTGGGAGGGAGAGTGAGGGTGGAGGCCGGGGGAGGGGGATCGGCGGGCGTGTGCTGCGGGCCGGTGGTGTCGGCGCCGGGCGGGTGCGGGGCCGGTGCCGACGGCAGTGTCGGTGCGGGTGCGGGTGCGGGTGCGGGTGCCGGTGCCGGTGCCAGTGCCGTCCGTACGAGATCCTCGATCCGTACGGCCGCCACGCCGGCCCCCTCCGCGGTGCGGAGAGCCTCCGGGTCGTCGGAGACGAGGGCGCGGGGCTCGCAGTCGCCGAGCACGTGCTCCAACGGGCCGCCGCGCACCTGCTCGTGCAGCACGCTGAACACCGCCCCGATCCGGGACGCGGCGTACACCAGCATCGCCACGCCGAGCCCGTCGGCCGCCTTCACGACCAGGCGGTCACCCCGGCCCAGCCCGTCCCGCCGCAACCGTCCGGCCAGCCGCGCACTGGCTTCCGCCAGCTCGCCGTAGGAGAGGACACCACCGCCGGTCGTGCTCAGGGCGGGGGCCCGGGGGTCCCGTTCGGCGGCGAGGTCGAGGAGGTGGTGGAGGAGATGGGGGGTGGAGTCGGGGGCGCGCAGCTGCTGCGGGGACTCTGCGGACATCACTGCTCCCTCGTCGTGCCGGCGCCGGTCGAGGCCATAGGGGTGTTCGTGGTCGCGACGGTGTTCGTGGCCGCGACGGTCCTCGTGGTCAGGCGGGTGTTCGTGTCCCTGGCCGCCCCCGTCTCGCGCCTCCTCGTGGCCTTCCTCATGGGCACCACCGTCGTGGCCGTGGCCGCGCAGACGAGCTGGGGTTCGTCGAGCACCTCGGCGGTGCTGTCACCGGCTGCTGAGTCGGATCCGGCCCCGGCCCCGCTACCGGCCCCGGGCCGCGCGGCGATCACCTTGTGGGCCCGTAGCTCCACGATCCGGCGCAGCCGGGTGCTGCGGACGAGCCGACCGCTCGCCTCGATGTAGTCGCCGGGGTGCACGGGCGCGGTGAAGCGGACGTCGGAGTACTCCGAGAGCAGCCCCTCGTCGCTGTCCGTCCGTACGGTGATCTCGGTGACCAGATCCCCGAAGAGCCGCAGGATCCGGGCGCCGTCGACCAGCCCGCCGCCGTAGTGGGCGTCCTCCTGACCGATCCGTACGCGCAGGAAGGCCATGGTGGGCTGCTCCGCGTGCTGCTCCGCGTGCCCCTCCGGGCTGCGGTGGTGGTCCTCGTCGCTGTCCGCCGCGGACGACATGATGGCGAACTCCTCTCTGTCGCTGGCACTTTCGATGGGGCCGTGGTCGCATCCACGGGCGTCGCCGGGCAGGGCGATCGCGACCGCCGCGACGACGTTCTGCTTGTGGGTGATGGACAGGGCGATCTCCGGCGGCCCCAACCGCGCCGCCCGCCCCCGGAACCGGACCGCGGGAGCCCCGTCGGTGTCCCGGTCCACCCAGATCTCGTACGGCGCGACGCCCTGGAGCATCCCGGTGCCCAACACCTTGAGCACCGCCTCCTTGGCCGCGAACCGCCCGGTCAGGAACTCCAGCCGCCGCTCGGCCCCCATCGCGTCGGCGAGTGCCGTCTCCTCGGGGGCGTAGGCGAACCGCAGGAACCACGGCCGCCCGAGCAATGCGCGAAGTTCATCGCGGTCGAGCACGTCGACGCCGATCCGGAGGTTCAAGGCGTCCCGTCGTAGTCGACGAAGTCGTCGTCGTTCTGGCGGTCTTCGCGGACTTCGCGGCCTTCGCGTTCTGCGCGGTCTTCGAAGAATTCGACCTCTTCGAAGTCGACGAGCCGCTGCTTGAAGTCGACGAGCCGCTGCTTGGCGAGCAGGTCGTCGGTGGTGTCCCGTTCCCGGACCAGATGGGCCCGGCCACGGTGGACGAGGACCTCGGCCGGATAGCCGTGGCTGAGGAAGAGCCCCGGCGACGCGGTCGGCCCGTACGCCCCCGAACGCTCCACCCCGAGCAGGTCCCCCGGCCGCACCTCGGGCAGTTCCACCTTCTTGGCGACCACGTCGTTGGGCGTGCAGAGGGGGCCGGTGAGGGTGTAGCGCCGTACGGACGGGTCGGCTGCCCCTGTCGCCGGGCGCGGCGGCCCCAGGTGGACCACGGGGAAGTTGCGCTTGACGAAGCTCCCGACGCCGACCGCCGCCATGTGGTGATTCGTACCGCCGTCCGCGACGACGAACGTCTCGCCCCTGGACTCCTTGACGTACCGGGCGCGTACGACATACGTGCCGGCCGTCGCCGTCAGGAAGCGGCCCAGTTCGATGATCAGCCGGCACTTCGGGTTGCGCGCGGCGAAGGGCGCGATCGCGGCGCGCATGCCCGCGCCCAGGGCGGGCAGGTCGAGGTCGTCCTCGTTGTCGAAGTAGGCGACTCCCAGACCACCGCCGAAGTCCACGGTCTCCAGCGGGAAACCGAGCCGCCCCGCCAGGTCCTCGGCGGCGGACAGCACCTCGCGGGTGTTGCGGACGACGTCCTCGTGGTGCAGGAACCGCGTCCCCATGTACGCGTGGACGCCCCGCACCCGGATGTTCCGCAGCTCGGCCAACTCGCTCTTGGCGCCGCGCAGTTCCTCCTCGTCGATGCCGAACTGCCGGGGTTTGCCGCCCATGGCCAGCCCGGACCCCTTGGCACTGAAGGCGGGGTTCACCCGCAGCACGACAGGAACCCTGCGCCCGTGCTCGGCCGCCAGCCGGTCCAACTGCCGTAGCTCTTCCATCGATTCACACACCACCGCGTGAATCCCGGCCTCCACACAGGCCGTCAGCTCGCGCAGGTCCTTCCCCGGCCCGAGGAAGATGACGTCCTGCGGCGCGACCCCGGCCCGGAGGGCGGTGACGAGTTCGGCGTACGAGGAGACCTCGGCGCCCGCGCCCCGCGCACCGAGGAAGGCGCACACGCTGATGTTCGGGTTGGCCTTGAGCGAGAAGAAGATGTCGACGGACTCGGGCAGCAGACCGCGCAGTTCGCGGAAGGTGCCCTCCAGTACGTCCGCGTCGTAGACGAACAACGGCGTACCGAATTCCTCGGCCAGCTCATCGAAGGATTGTCCCTGGATCTGGACGCGCTGTACACTCACGAAATTCCCTTTCTGGGTTTTCCGGCCCCCGCTGATGCGGTTCACTGCCAGCCGGAGTCGTCCTGATTCTTGCGAACAGGTCCCCTGGGTGTCGCGAATGCCATGAGCGCACTGCCTTGCGTATTGCTTGCCGTGAATTCCATGAATCCCGTGACTCCCGTGAACTCCGTGCCCATTCCTGTGAGGGCGCTGGGGTGCTTCCGACAAACAAGAGTTTTGCGGCTCGGAGAGGCGCTGGGAAGTGGAATCCGATGGCCCAAACTGGCCGTGTCCTATTCAGTCCTGGGCCACCAGGGCCAGCCCGCGTCCGGCACGAACAGGGGCGACTCGGAACACCGCACCTGCCAGCTCCGCAGGTCGGGCCGACACGCGGCGGTCCGTCGCCAGAGCCGTTCCGCCCGGGCCTCCGCCTCTTCGAGACAGGCCGCGCGCAGGAAGAACCCCACCACGGGGCGCGTGGGATCGTCCCGGTGCACGGTGACATGTTCGAGTGCGTCGGAGTCACCGGCGCACGCGGCGATCGCCGACCTGGTGTCCGCCGGCAGGGAAGCGCCGCAGGGCACACGGCCGGACGGCTCCAGGGCAAGGTGAATGAGATACATCCCCCTAGCTTGGGGCGCTCGCCGCATATGCCCTGCCGACGGTCGCTGGACGCTTCGGGCCATGGCCGGGACCGGCCACGCCCGGCTCACCCCTGAATGAACCCCAGCTGTGCCGCCCGCACCCCGGCCTGGAAGCGGCTGCGGGAGTCGAAGTGCTCCATCAGGGCGGTGGCGATACGGCGGGCCGTGCGCGCCGAGACGCCGAGCCGCTTGGCGACCATCTCGTCCGTGTGCCCCAGCGCCAACAGCCGCAGCGCCTCCAGATGCTGGGCGCTCAACCCGTCCGGCTCCCGCTGCTGCCCCTCCACCCCGAACGGCTCGGCCGTCCGCCACACGTTCTCGAACAGCGCCGCCAGCGCGGCGACCGTGCCCTGCGCCCGGTGGATCGTGACCCCGGCCCCCGTGTCGTCACTGTTCGCGGCGATCAGCGCGACCCGCCGATCCCAGATGATCATGCGGTTGGGCAGCGAGGGCGCTGTCCGTACCTGCGCCCCGTAGGAGGTGAGCCACTCCGCGTGCGACACGGACGCGGAGTCGTTGCGGATGCTGTCGAGATAGACGGTCCGCATCCGCACCCCCCGGTCCAGCAGCCGCCGGTTCAACGGCCGCGAGTTGCGCATGTTCTCCTCGGTCTGCGCGCCGCCGGGCGCGAAGGTCAGGAACTCGTCCTCGACCTCGTTGTTCATCGCGGCCAGATGGTCCCGAATATTGTCGAGTCCCTCGACGTGTTCCGCGTCCCCCTTCACGGTCGCGGAATCGTCGAGCGCGAACTCCGAGAGAATACGGGCGGCCGCCGCCCGGCCCTCCTCCACCCGCTGCTGCTGAACGGCGAGTTCCGCCTGCTGCCGGGCGATCAGCATCTCCATCCCCAGTTGGGGATTGAGGGCGTGCATACGCTGCGGGTCCTCGGCGGACGGCCGTATGAGCGCCATTTCGCTGAGTCTGTCGAGAGCGGCACGTATTTCTTCCCGGGAGAGACCTAATGCGTGGCTCAGTCCCGTGACGCCGGATTCGGGATGAGCCAGCATCCCCCGGTAAACGGATTCGGTGCGGGCGTCAATCCCAAAGACATCGAGCATGCGTCTCATCCATCCAGTACGGGTCCCCTTCGCACGCTCACGTCCGGACCCGCGGCGACGCCGACGCCGACCCGGGCCCCCTCTCGTGATCATGCGTTGCTGGTCCGCTACCCCGAGTGGCTCCCGACACGCCCGCCTCCAGCCCGCCTTCAGCAGATGTACACACCACGCACGCGTTTCACGACCGAGACCGTGGGTAACCGGAGCGGTCCCGCTGACACCGCCGCCCCTCGGCCGTCACGATCGTGCGATGACCCCCACCGTCGCTCACCTCACCACCCCGGACGGCGTCCGCCTGGCCCACCGCGCACACGCCCCGGCCCACACGCACACGCACGGCCGCACCCTCCTCCTGCTGCACGGACTCGCCGGCCACCAGGGAGAGTGGGACGACCTCGTACCCCGGCTCCTGGCGGACGGCCACCGCGTGGTGACGTACGACGCCCGGGGCCACGGCGCGAGCACACGCCGCCCGACGGACATGAGCCGGGCGGCGTGTGTCCGGGACGCGGTGACGGTGATCCGGGAACTGTGCGGGGCGGTGCACCCGGACCAGCGCCCCGCGGCCCGCCCCGACCAGACGCCCCCGGCCTTCCCGCCCCAGCCCCCGCACTCCGCGCACCCTCCTCACCTTCCTCTCCCATCCCACCCCCGTCTGACCCTGGTGGGCCAGTCCCTCGGCGGCCACACGGCCTTCCTCACGGCGGCCGCGCACCCGGAACTCCTCGACTCCCTGATCCTGATCGAGGCGGGCCCGGGAACCCCCGACCCCACGCTGCCCGCCCACATAGCCGCCTGGCTGGACAGCTGGCCCATCCCGTTCGACTCGCCGTCCCGGGCGGCAGACTTCTTCGGTCACCCGAGCTGGTCCCACAACCTCGAACGCCGCCCCGACGGCTGGTACCCCAGGACGGACCGCGCCGCGATGCTCGCCGCGGTCGCGGAACTGGCCGATACGCCGTACCACGCGGAGTGGGCCGCCACCACCTGCCCCACCCTCGTCGTACGCGGCGCGCACGGCACGATGGCGGCCGCCGACGCCGCCGCGATGCCGACCACCCGCCGTCCGGGCACCCGAACAGACCTCACCGTGATCGAGGAAGCGGGCCACGACGTACACCTGGACCAGCCGAGCCGCCTGCACACGAAGATGGCGCGATTCCTCAACTCGTGCCGCCTGGTCGGCAGTTGAAGCAGCGTGAACGTAACCGAAGGGGCCGGGAGACAATCACCCCATGGGGATCAGAAATCTCACCGCCCAAGCCCTCAACCGGGCAACACTCGCCCGTCAACTGCTCCTCTCACGCGAGCAGTTGGAGGTGACGGAGGCGGTACGACGCATCGTCGCCCTCCAGGCCCAGCATCCGGCCTCCCCGTACATCGCGCTGTGGAACCGCCTGTCCCCCTTCGACCCCACCACGCTCGACGCGGCGCTCACCGACCACCGCCTCGTACGGGCGACGCTGATGCGGATCACCGTCCACATGGTCCACGCGGACGACTACACCCCGTTCCGCGAGGCGATGGAACCGACCCTGCGAGGCTCCCGCCTCGGCGACCCCCGCTACCGCGCGTCCGGCCTGACGGCCGCCGACGCCGACGCCTTCCTCCCGCCCCTCCTCGACCACGCCGACGGCACGGTCCGAACGGCCGCCGAACTCCGCACCTGGCTAGAGGCCCACCTGGCCGCCACGACCACGCCGAACACGACCACGCCAACGACCACGCCGAACGCGGCCACCTCGAACACGGCGGCCTCTGCCACCCTGGACACCGGCGCCCACCGCATGCTCCGCCACTACGCGCCCCTGTGGCACGCCGCCACGGGCGGCCCCTGGTCCTTCGACACCCGTCAGTCCTACGTGGCGGCCCGACCCCGCCCGTCCCTCACCGACCCGGAAGCGACCGCCGAGGGCCTACGCACCCTCATCCGCCGCTACCTCCAGGGCTTCGGCCCGGCGACGATCGCGGACATGGCCCAGTTCGCGCTGGTCCAACAGCGCCGCGTCAGAACGGCACTGGCCACCATGTCGGAGGAACTCGAAACCCTGCGGACCACCGACACCGGCCAGACCCTGTACGACATCCCGGGCGCCCCACGGCCCCCGGAGGACACCCCCGCCCCACCCCGCCTGATGGCCATGTGGGACAGCACGCTCCTGGCCTACGCGGACCGGAGCCGCCTCCTCCCACCCGAGTACCGCAAGTACGTGACCCGCATGAACGGAGACGTCCTCCCGACCCTCCTGGTGAACGGCAAGGTGGCCGGCATCTGGCGCCCCCTGGCCGACTCCATCGAGGCCACGGCGTTCCACCCCCTCCCCACCGCGACCTGGGAAGCCCTCGCACAGGAGGCCACGACCCTACGGACCTTCCTCACCACCCGCTCGGACCCCACCCCATACCGCCGCCACGACCACTGGTGGACGAAGCCACTCCCGACGACCTCGGAAACCCACTTGCTCCCCACCGATTGAGGTCACATCCTCGACGGAACCACGGAGCGAGGGGTCGGCCAAACAACGAACCCGCCCCGTTCTTCAACTCGTACCGTCGACCTGAGGATGTCCTGGATGACCGACCACCGGCCGCCTCCGTCCGCACTCCCACCCGCGGAACTGGCAGGCTGGGTACAAGGCCAACTCAGTAGAGGCATGCAGTGGTCGGAAATACGCCGCGCGCGTTTCCGCCGCTTCGCCACCCTCATCAAACTGCTGTCCCTGGCCTTCTCCGTCGCCTCGACAGTGATCCTGGGCATCCAAGACCTGGACTTCTGGGCCAGCCTGGCGTTTTCCCTGGGCGCGGTAGGGGTGGCCATCAGCGCGGTCGAGCCCTTCTTCAACTGGCGTGCCCGCTGGGTCCTGATGGAGGAATCGGAGGTCAGGCTGCGCCGCATCCGAGACGAACTGGAGTACTTCCTGGCCAGGACACCGCCGGACGCGATCCGTTTCGAAGACGTCGACCCGTACTTCCAACGCTCCCAAGAGGTATGGACCGACATCAGCCGCAGATGGCTGGACCAACGGCACCCTGACCAGCGCGGCATGTGACGACACCACCCGTGTCCCTGGGACTCTGTCTACAGCCGGACGAGTTTCCTGGCTCTCGGCGCTCAGATACCGGACTTCTGAATGGCTGCAATGAAGTCAAACCAGGCTCTGTCGCTGAAGGCCAGCCAGGGCATGGTCTGGTCCTTGCTGTCCCGTACGGCAGCACCATCTAGCCCGAAGGCGGTCTCCACGCACTCGGTTCCGCTCCCTCCGCTGTAGGAGGACTTGAACCACTGGCGCTCGGACCGTATCGGCATCACAACTCCCGGCTTATGCGGTGGATCAGTTGCGTCGAGGACTCAAGACCGAGGGCTTGAGCTTTGAGGTACTGGAACGCCAACCTATACCGCTCCAGTTCCTGCGGCTTTTCCATGAAGAGGCCGCCGCCGATCAGGTCCACGTAAACCACATCGAGGTTGGGCGTCTGGCCGGCCAAGATGAGGAAGCTGCCAACGGCCGGTGCGTGGGCTCCTGTTGAGAAGGGCAGCACCTGGATGGTGATGTGTGGGAGCTCTGCCATCGTCAGTAGGTGGCGCAGTTGATCGCCCATGACCTCAGGTCCGCCAACTGCTCGTCGGATCGTGGCTTCGTCGATCACGCACCAGATGTGCGGTGGCTCCTCTCGTTGAAGGAGCTCCTGTCTCTTCATGCGAATGTCGACCATGTGTTGCACTTCTCGCTCGGGACACTGTTTCTCCGAGGCTCGGTGGACGGCCTCGGCGTAGTCCCGCGTCTGGAGCAGGCCTGGAATGAACATGCAGGCGTAGTGATCCTCCCGAAGTACCTCGTTCTCCAGGGTGAGCATGAGGTTCATGGACTCGGGGATCGGATCGGCCAGTGATCTCCACCAGCCTTGGACCTTGGCCGCTTTGGCGAGTTCGACCAGCGCGAGACGCTCGCCCTCGGACACGTCGTACTCGCGACAAAGGGCGTCCACGGTGGGCCACTTGACCGAGCCTTCTTTGGTCTCGTAGCGGCTCAGCGTTGCCTTAGAGATGCCGACGCGGGCGCCCGCCTCCTCAAGGGTGAACCCCTTGAGTTCACGCAGGCGGCGCAGGTCGGCGCCCAACTGGCGTCTGCGGGTGGTGGGGCCAACTGCCATGCTCTGGGGCCTTTCAACTCGAACCGTCAGATCCTGGGGCTTCCTCGCCTGTCTTCGCAACGCGATGCGCGCCGGGGGCGTGCGGTGCGTTGGCGCGCTCCCAGTGGTGGGAAATGAGAGTTCCATTTTGAGAGTTCCAGGCACAGTGCTACCAGCGGGCCCAAGTGGAGGCGTGGAAGATGGACTGCATCGCGGGAGTGCTGAGGAAACCTTGGAGCCTGCCTTTCGTGGCCGAGCCTCAAGCGGTGGCGGCCATCCGTCGGATCATGCGGATCCACTTGGGTCTCTGGGGTCTGCATGAGGTCATTGAGCCTGCCCAACTCTGCGTCAGCGAGCTCGTGTCCAACGTCATTAACCACGTTGGTGTGGGCACCCCCACCACCCTCGCAGTCTCCATGAACGGAACCCGTCTACGGATCGAAGTACGTGACCCTGACGCTCGGACTCTGCCCACGCTTCTCAACGCCGCCGACGGCGATAGTGAGTCTGAGACCGGACGAGGCATGGCGTTGGTTGACGCCGTCTCCGTGCGGTGGGGCATTCAGCCGCACGCGGATTGGAAGGTGACTTGGTGCGAGTTGGCGACAGGGCTGACCTCCGACAGTGGTCATACGGGAGGCCTGCCCGTCAGCCGTGCTGAGGCGATTCTCGGACTGTACGGGACTGCACCACTGTCGCGGCCGGCTGTACCCAGCGCTCTTGCTAGGGCCATCGCTGAAGAAGCAGTTAGCGCTCTGATCGCCGACCTACTGCACTGGGTGAGGGCCCACGGGCGCGACGCCGATGACGTACTTGATCGGGCACAGAGCCGCTTCGAAGCAGAGATGTCGGGGCAGGGCATGCCGCCTTCGTAGGGGAAGCCGCTGTGGAGGCGGATCGCCCGGGCTGGGCCGTGGGCCCTCATCGGTGTGCGTGCCCTAGCCGCCGGTGAGTGCTGAGTATGTCCATACGTCAGCCGGCAGTTCGTGCTCCAAGCGCCATGTAATCGCCATGGGTTTGCTGCCGGTGTGCTCCTCGTACGTAGCCGGCCCAAGGAGCATCCAGGGGTGTGCCTTGCCGATGTCGGTGTCCTTGTACCGCCGCATGAACAGCAGCACATGGCTGCCCTCCTGCACATGTTGCTGATAGCGCAAGCCCGTCCGGGAGCTCTCGGCTGTCGCGTTCTGGGACTCCCAGTGGAACAGCTTGGGGCTCAAGGCGAAGTCCTTGTACCGGACCGTGGGGGAGAAGTCCTTCTCGTTCTTCTCCAGGGTGATCAGCAGGGCATCGGTTTTGAGGTCTTCCACCCACTGCACGCCTTGCGCGAATGACCTGGGCATCTGGCCACCGAAACGAGCCACGCCGAGCGCAGCCAGTATCTCTGAACGGTTGTACGAGCTGTGGACTTTCAAGGGAACGTGGCGGTGTGGGCCCGACAGGGGGATGGGGAAGTGGTCGTACTGCTCCATGACGTACGCCAGGACCTGGCGCAACTCATCGCGTACCGCCCACTGGGAGCGTAGGGAGTCGAGGCCCTCCTGGAAGCTCGTGAAGCCCCCTGCGTTGTCCCAAAGGTTGAAGAAGAGCATGCGCGCGTACGCCTGATCGCTTGGCGGCAGACTGTCGTACGCCGGGGCTTCATCGGCAAGGAGCCGCAGATAGGCCTTGGCTCGATCGTGGTCGTCTACGTGGAGGAAGGCATGGACTCGCTTGAGGAGTGCAGCTTCCCCTGCGGGAGCTGGCTCTTTGAGTGCGCCGGTCTTGCGCAGGACTGCGGTCCAGGAGCTGTCGCTCTTGTAGAGCTCTTTGATTTCGCGGCGACTCTCCCGGAGGTAGTCCGCGAGACGGGGAGTGCGGTAGTCCTTGACCTCCTTCACCAACGTCTTGACTGTGGCGCCCAGTTGGCTGCGGATGTTGTCCAGGACAAGGTCCTTGGACTTGCCCTCCAGAATGATCTGGCAGCCCGAAGGTAGCTGGGGGAAGTCACGCTCCATATGGTCGACCAGCCGGCTGCGGGAGAGGTTCGTCAGAGCACGGAACTGCTCCTCGAAACGGAACTCCGCCCTGTGCTGGCCGATGAAGTCGAGAACGGTCAGGACTGGTTTGGTTTCCGTACGGCGAAGGCCTCGTCCCAGCTGTTGCAGGAAGAGGGTTGCGCTGCTGGTAGGCCGGAGGAGTAGCAGAGTGTCAACGTCAGGGATGTCGAGGCCCTCGTTGAACAGGTCGACGGAGAAGACCACTTGAAGTCTGCCATCACGGAGGTCGGCGAGGGCGCGCGACCGAACCTCAGCGGGAGTGCCGCTGTCGAGTGCTACGGCTTGGAAGCCGGCCTTGCGGAAGAAGTCGGCCATGAACTCCGCGTGCTTCTTGCCCACGCAGAAACCTAGAGCCCTCATAGCTCGGGGGTTCGAGACCTTGTCTTGGATTTGCTTGACGACGATGCGGGCTCGGGCGGGTGCATCGGTGCCCGTATAGAGGCTTTCGAGGTCACGGTCGCTGTAGCTCCCTCTCTGCCAGCCGAGGTTGGTCAGGTCGGTTCCATCAGGGATACCGAAGTAGTGGAAGGGGCACAGTAGGTCGTTCTCCAAGGCTTCCCAGAGCCGCATCTCTGCTGCGATGCGGCCATCGAAGAACGTGTCTTGCACATTGCGCCCATCCATGCGCTCAGGAGTGGCGGTGAGACCCAGGAGTTGCTTCGGCTTGAAGTGGTCAATGACCCGGCGGTACGTGGCTGCCGTGGCGTGATGGAACTCGTCGATCACGACGATGTCGAAGTGGTCCGGAGCGAGGTGCTCAAGACGCTGGTCGGTGAGCGACTGGACGCTGGCGAACACATGTGTCCACTGACGTGGGTCCTGGCCGCCGTAGAGGAGTTCCCCGAACGAGGCGTCGTCGAGCACTTCACGGTATGTACGCAGGGATTGCTTGAGGATCTCCTTGCGGTGTGCAACGAACAGCAAGCGCGGATTCCGGTCGCCGAGCAGCTTGCGTAGATTTCGGTAGTCCAGCGCTGCCATGACCGTCTTGCCGGTTCCGGTCGCTGCCACCACGAGGTTGCGGCTCCGACCTCGGATCTCACGCTCGATCTGGAGCCTTTCCAACATGTCCTGCTGGTGCGGGAAGGGGCGCACTTCAAGCCCTGAGAGGCTGATCTTCAGATCAGCGGTGGGGCCGGTCCCGCTTGCCTGAGATAGCGCCTGGTCGAGGCGTTCTCCGTCGGCGTCGGGGTCGTACACCTCGAATGCGCTGTCGTTCCAGTACGCGTCGAAGGTGGACTCGAACTTGTTCAGCACCGCCGGAGTGGCTACCGAAGACAGCCGTACGTTCCACTCCAGGCCGTCGAGCAGCGCCGCCTTGGACAGGTTGGAGCTACCGACGTATGCCGTATCGAAGCCGCTCTTGCGCCGGAAGAGCCAAGCCTTCGCATGTAGTCGCGTCGAGCGGATCTCGTAGTTGACCTTCACCTGCGCACCAAAGTCTCGGACGAGACGGTCGAGTGCGTGGCGGTCGGTTGCACCGATATAGGTGGTCGTGATGACGCGGATGGGGATGCCGCGTTCCTTCGCTGTACGGAGCGAGTCTTCGAGGACGCGCAGCCCGTACCACTTGACGAACGCACAGAGCAGATCGATCCGGTCCGCTGTGGCCAACTCAGCGCGCAGCTCGCTGCCGAGGCTGGGGTCCTCAGGAGAGTTGGTGATCAGCGCAGTCTCAGAGAGCGGCGTGAGAGGGCGGATGGCGTAGACGCCAGGGGCTTCTTGCTCGGCAAGGGCGAGGAGTTGACGAGGTCCGTCTGCGATGAGCTCCACCGCATCGTCCTGCTCCACCCCCGCCGAGGCAGTCGTGAGTGACTCAATGATCTGGTTAGCCAAAGCGACCCGCTTGCCCTGCGGCAGCTGGCTGAGCTTGCGCCCAACGGCGTCACCGATGTGGCGAGCGAGTACATGCGGGGACGATTCTTCGCTGACATCTACTTCGATGGCCTTCCAGCCGCCAGAGCTCAACTGCTCCAGCTGCGCCTGTATGCGCTGGGTAATCAGCTCCTCGTACACACCAGCGGCAGGGTGTGACAGGTCCCCCGGCTGAGCCACGCTGACTCCCTCAGTCTCTCGTCTAGCACCTGCACCGTTGTAACAGCTCCGACTGACAATCGGTGGAGATGCGGCGCAAGTCGGTCACCAGTCGACGAGTTGATGATCGTCCGCAGCAACTTAGTTGACTCAAGTGATCAACTGGGGTCCAGTATGGTCGCGTGAGCAACGGACGAACAATCGGGCACATATCGGGCATCGATCCTGGCGCGGAGTTCTATCGACGCCTACAGGTGAAGCGAGCGAACCTGCACAGAGACACGGTGCGAGGGATTTCGTGGCTGGCTGATGAGGCGGACGGCAGTGATGTTGCCGATGCCATCGTTTTGCACGGCGGCTACGAGGACGATGAGGACCGCTGGGCCTGGGTGCGGTACACGGGAGCTTCGCCTGACGTTGATAAGTACAAGGAAAACGGTGTCCCGAAGCTCCGGCGAAGTCAATCTTGGGAATATCGAGATAACGCCGCGCTGAGACGTAGCTTCGAACGAGGTCACCCCATACGTGTCATTCGTGGCTGGAATGGGGAAGCCAGGTATTCGCCGATCGATTGCTATCGGTACGACGGGCTCTACCGCATCACGCACATTCGCATGGCATTAGCGAAGTCTCCAGCCCCGGACGGCACGCCCATCGAAGTCTGCCAGTTCGATCTGGAGCGCTTGCCAGAGGAACTTCAGCGGACGACCACGGTCGAGCGGCAGATCCATAATCTGCTGGAGGAGGTGCAGGAAGAGCTTCCGCTGGCCGATTCGAATGCGGTCGAGAGTGAATCGGGGAACGAATCTGAGGAGGAAGCGGACGAGGCGGCGCCGATAGGGGAGAAGTTTCCCGAGAAGCGCTCGGCGACGGTGCAGCGGCTGGTCCGTGATGCTGCCGTCCCGAGGAAAGTCAAAGCGCTCTATGGTGGAGCGTGCCAGGTGTGCGGTCTGCGCTTGGTGGGACCGAACGGAAAGACGTACAGCGAAGGTGCTCACATCCAACCCCTTGGCGAACCGCATCGGGGCCCTGATGTGGAGCCGAACGTCTTATGCTTGTGTCCCAACTGTCATGTTCGCCTGGATATTGGCGCCATAGTCATTGAGGACGATTGGTCGATCCATGTGCGTGTAGATGCGGCCGTTGGCGAAGTGCATGCCAAGCTCGCGATGCACCGCAAGCATAAGGTGCATGTGGACTACATTCGGTATCACCGTAAGCATTGGCAAGGGGGTTCCGGCGGCAGCGTGGAGTAGGGCTATTGAGGCGCCGTAGGGCCACTCGCTTCTTGGCAGTGTCGCGCTTCCGCGGCCCGCCTCAAGGGCGCTTCGCGTCGCCTTCGGCGATGGCCCTTCGGGTCACCCTTGACCCGGGCCGCTCCAGCGCGGGGGAGAAGCGAGCGAGCGGCCCGGAAGGGTGGTGGTCCGGCCGAGTTCAGGTGGAGGGCGGCCGGATCGCGGGGCGGGGTTCGGGGCGCGGTCCCGTTTCGCAAGCACGCCGGGTCGGCTCAGCGGCTTGCGGAGAGTGGTGGGGATCCGGTTCCGACCGTGAGTGGTTCGCGGTTACGCGCCGTGGCACGTCTCGTACGGCTTGTTCGAGCCGCACCAGCACGCGCTTCCCCTCTGTGGGGGCCAGGAGACAGCCAACCCCCGCGCCGCCAGCGTCGTCGCGTACTGGGGGAGCAGGGTTACGTCGTCGGGGGACGAGCCTTCCGACGCCGCGAACGCCTCGTAGGAGGGGACCGTGCCTGTGACGATGCCCAGGTTCGGGGTGCCGGAGGCCGACAGCTCACGTAGGGAGGCCTCTATCGTCGCGAGGTGGGCCTCGTGGGACGGGTATTCGGCGGTCAGGCCGGGGTAGGCCGACACCAGCTCCGACAGTTCGGCGGCCGGCCAGTGCAGGACCGCCACCGGGAACGGGCGGGACAGGGCCTCCCGGTAGGCGCCCAGTTCCGCGCGTAGGCGGGAGATCTCGGCCTGGAGTTCCGCCGGGTTGTCCGAGCCCAGGGACCAGACGCGCTTGGGGTCGTGGAGTTCGTCCAGGGAGATCAACGACGAGTGGAGGGTGTCCGCCACGGCGTCCCAGTTGTCGTGCGTCGCGCCCAGCATGCGGCGCACCCGGTGGCGGCCGAAGAGCAGCGCCCGCGTCGCGTACGGGGGTTCCGGGACGTCCGTCAGGAGGAGGGTCACGGCCGACGTGAAGGTGTCCTGGGCCGCTTCGAGCTCGTCGTGGGCCTCCAGGGCCTCCGCCACGATCACCCAGGGGGCCGGGTCGCGCGGAGCGGCCGCGCGGACTCCGTCGATGATCGCGCGGGCCTCGGCCTCGTGGCCGTACTCCCAGAGGTTGGCCGCTTTCAGCGCGCGTACGAGGTGGGGGTTGTCGAGCGGCGTGGAGGACGACAGCAGGCGGTCGTAGAGGGTCGTCGCGGTGGGGCGGTCGCCGGCCAGTTCCCGGTGGGCCGCGGCCTGCAGCAGCAGGTGCTCGGCGTCCTCCGGGTAGAGGTCGGCGGTCCGCTCCAGGCGTGCCGCTTCGGCGTGGTGGTCGACGTTCTCGGCAGGCGTGTCGGGGCGCATGGACGACACCGTACTGCCGATGGGGGGACGGAGGGGGGGGCGGAGGTGAGGCGCGGGTGGAGGTGGGAGGGGGCAGGGCCGGGGCGCGCCCGCTCCCACCTCCGCTTTCGGCGTCCGCCGGCGTCGGCCGCCCTAGATCGTCACTCCGTCGATCTGCAGTGTCTGCACCGCGCCGGCCGCGAACGGGACCGCCACCGACTTGCCGTTCAGGCGGGTGTCCGAGTAGGCGCGGTAGCGGTCGCTGCCGCCCGAGGTGTGGGTGTTCCAGCGGGGGACCAGGCCGCCCGAGCCGCCGGTCACCGTCGTGAAGCCCGAGAGGTTGAAGGTGAAGGTCTGGGCGGTGGTGGCGGTGTTGATCGCCACGATCACCAGGCGCTTCGCCGCCGCGTCGTACGCCGCCGCCGTGTAGCTGGAGCCCGCGTCCAGGATCGTCATGCCCGGGCGGATGTGGCGGCTGAACTGGGCCATCACGTAGTACTTGGTCTGGACGGTGGTGGGCTGGAGGGTGTTCTGGTCGTACGCGATCATCGCCCAGCCCGCTGTCGGGTCCATGACCTGCCAGTAGACCCAGGCCGTGGGGTGCAGCCAGCGGAAGTCGTAACAGAGGTTGCGGGCGAGGGTCCAGCCCGTGCCGTCACTGTCGCCCGTCTCCGAGTTCCAGAGCTTCTTGCCTGCGGTGGTGACGACGTCCGTGTAGAGGAGGTCGCGGCGGCCGTTCGCGCCCTGGTAGCCGTGCACGTTCACCTGGCTGACCAGGGATTTCGTGGAGGCGTTGAAGGAGTTCCAAGTCGAGCGGGCCGTGTCGTAGTTCGTCTCGTCGGAGGCCGAGATACGGACCGAGTTCAGGCCGCGCGCGTCCAACTCGCTGCGCATGTACGGCAGTACGGCCGCCTGGACCGCCGGGTCCATGTGGCAGCCCTCCTGGGTGCCGGTCGCCGTCCACCAGGTGGAGGCCGGCTCGTTGAAGGGGTCGACCGTCGCGAAGTTCACGCCCCAGTTGTTCTTCGCGTACAGGGCCGTCGCCGCCAGGTGCGAGGCGTGCTGGCGGTAGTTCCAGGTCTGGAGGTTGTTGCCGCCGCCGGAGGCGCCCGAGGGGTTGTGGTTGGAGCACATCCACCACATCGGGGAGTTCGCGAACAGCTCGGTGGTCGCGCCTCGGGCCACCGCCTTCGTCAGGGCCGCGCGCTGGTTGGCGTCCGCCGTCCAGTCCCAGGCCGAGGAGGTCGGGTTCTCGTTGGTGTAGTCCTGCCAGAAGCCCTCGATCTGCTTGAAGGCGGGGATGTTGGGGGACTTCACCATCGACTCGCCGTCGATGGAGTTCCAGCTGCACGCGCCGAGGTTGTAGCGGGCGATGTTCATGCCCAGGCCGGGGAGGGCCGTGCCGTTGTACGTCGTCGTCTTCGTGGTGAACCACAGGTCGGCGAAGTCGTCCCGGGCGCCGAAGACATTGGCCCACCAGGCGAGCGAGGTGCCCCAGCCCTCCCAGGTGCCGTACTTGGTGGCCGGGTTGATGGCGATCGTCGCGTCCGCGCTCGCCGTGCCGGTGCCGAGGGCGGTGCCGACGACCGCGCCGCCGGCCGCCGCCAGGAGCGCTCTGCGGCCGAAGGAGGGCGAGTGCCCCGCGGTCCTGTCGGGTGTCGGGGACTCCGCTGTCGATCTCGGTCGGTCGTTCGTGGGGTCGGGGGATGCGGTCATGTCAGCTCCGGGGGATGCGGGTGACGCGGGGAGGGGAAGGAGACGGACGGGGAGCGGTCGCCTTCCGAACTGCCTAGTGGGGACATCGGAAGAGTCAGGGGTGAATGGTGATGTTGTCGAGAGGTGTGACAGCGCTTTCTCCGATTTCTTCCAAGGGTTGTGAGAAGGGGAGATGAAAGTCCCCCGGTCCGTGTCGGGCCGCGTCCGTCCGCTCTGGATCGCCGCCGAGTGCGCCGTCACCCTCGGGCTCGTCCTCCTCCTCTTCGTCGCCCATCAGCTGTGGTGGACCAACCGGCAGGCCCAGGAAGGGGCGGCCCGGGAGGTGGCCGCACTGGAGCGGACATGGGCGCGCGGGGGCGCCGAGAGCCCGGCGCACGCCCAGGCGTACGCCGTGCTCGTCATCCCCCGACTCCACCTCCGGGCGCCCGTCGCCGAGGGGGTCGGCCGCGCCGAGGTCCTCGACAAGGGGTACGTCGGTCACTACCCGGGGACCGCGCAGCCGGGGCGGCCCGGGAACCTCGCGCTCGCCGGGCACCGCACCACCCACGGCGAACCCTTCCGCCACCTCGACCGGCTCGAAACCGGTGACGAGATCCGCGTCGAGACACGCGACGCCGTCCACACGTATGTCGTCGACAGCAGGCTCCCGCAGACCGCGCCCGGCGACGGCGGCGTCCTGCGGCCCGTCCCGCGCAGCGAGGTGCGGCCGTCGTACGGGTATCGCGAGCGCGGCCACTACCTCACGTTCACCACCTGCACGCCCGCGTACACCTCCACGTACCGGCTCGTGGTCTGGGGGAAGCTGCGCTCGGTGCGCCTCAGATGAGAGCATGTGTGCGACCGGCTCCGCAGTCGCCGTCGTCCGACGGTCCGGAGCCACGCACCAGCGCCGTCGAGAGGGGGGAGCCGTGATCCGTAGCCTGGCCGGCCTGCGCCCCGCCGCGATGCTGCTGATGCTCCTCTTCGAGGTCGCCGTCCTCGACACCGGCACGCTCTCCGCCGCCGTCGCCTTCGCCGCGACCGCCGCGGCCGGCTCCGCCTTCGCCGCCTGCGCGCTGATCGCCTCGCGCTGCGCGCCCGTCGTACCCCGTACGCGGGTCCGT
Source organism: Streptomyces sp. NPDC034049 (assembly GCF_055575575.1). Lineage (NCBI taxonomy): Bacteria > Bacillati > Actinomycetota > Actinomycetes > Kitasatosporales > Streptomycetaceae > Streptomyces > Streptomyces sp. NPDC034049. The sequence continues at coordinate 225,132 of NZ_JBVISJ010000008.1, read as the reverse complement.
ACGGCGATCCGGGACCGTGAGCGCCGTACGGCGTTCCTGCCCCAACGCGATCCCGACGCACGCGGGCGTACGCGCCCCCGCGCGCCCGGACGCGCCCTCCTGACGGCCACCGCGTAGGGCACACCCGCACCACCCACCTCACCTCACCTCACCCACTGTCCTGGCTGAGGTCTGTGCCCCGCACGCGGGCCGTCGCGCCGAATCCGGTCACTCCGACCACCGCTCACCGGCACGACGAGACCCTGGAGGGCTCACACTCATGTCCGTTTTCGCCGACCTGGTCGCGCACCTCGCCGAACTGCTCCAGCCGCTGTTCCACGCCTCCGCGACGGCCTTCGCGATCGTCCTGTTCACGGCGCTCGTACGACTGCTCGTGCACCCCCTGTCGCGGGCGGCGGCTCGCGGACAGCGGGCGCGGGTCGCGTTGCAGCCGCAGATCGCGGAGCTGCGGAAGAAGCACGCGAAGAACCCCGAGAAGCTTCAGAAGGCGCTGATGGAGCTGCACACCAAGGAGAAGGTGTCGCCGCTGTCCGGCTGCCTGCCCAGCCTCTGCCAGCTGCCGGCCTTCTTCCTCCTCTACCACCTGTTCTCCAACACCACGATCGGTGGCGAGGCCAACGCCCTCCTCACCCACCGGCTCTTCGCGGCCCCGCTCGGCGACCGCTGGGCCGACGCGCTCGGCGACGGCGGGATGTTCGGGCCGCAGGGGCTGGTCTACGTGGGGTTGTTCGTGATCGTCGCCGGGGTCGCCACGTTCAACTTCTGGCGTACGAAGCGGATGATCGCGGCGGGTACGGCGGGGATGCCGGCCGTGTCGGACGAGCAGGTGCCCGGGATGGCGGCGGGGATGGGGGCCGTCAGCAAGTTCATGCCGTTCATGTCCTTCTTCACGCTGGTCAGCGTGGCGGTGGTGCCGCTGGCGGCCGCGCTGTACGTGGTGACCAGCACGACGTGGAGCGCGGTGGAGCGGGCGCTGCTGTATCCGCTGCCGGCCGCCGATGCCGGCACCGCCGCCGACGCCGGTACGTCCACGGCGGCCGCCACGCGGTAGGCCGCCGGCCCGGGCGGCGGACGTTCGGTGGTTGCCGAGTTCGGGCGGTGGCGGGCGGTGGCGGGCGGTGGTCCATTCCGTGAACCGGGTCTTGCGGAGTGGACCTTGAGCTTGGACGATCGACCAGTCCTCCGATGGCTGCACCCATCGGTCGGGCGCGGCGGACGATCGAGGGAGATACGACCATGAAGCTGCTGCGAGTCGGTACGGCGGGCGCGGAGCGGCCCGCGCTGCTCGACGCCGACGGGGTCCTGCGGGACCTGTCGGGGGTCGTGCCGGACATCGACGGCGCGCTGCTCGCGGACGAGGCGGCGCTCGCGCGGGTCCGCGAGGCGGCCGAGAGCGGTTCGCTGCCCGTCCTGGACGCGGCGGGGCTGCGGATCGGGCCGCCGCTCGCCCGGATCGGCAAGATCGTCTGCATCGGGCTCAACTACCACGACCACGCGCGCGAGACGGGGGCCGAGCCGCCCGCCGAGCCGGTGATCTTCTTCAAGGCGGCGGACACGGTCGTCGGCCCCCACGACTCGGTGCTCGTGCCGCGCGGGTCGACGAAGACCGACTGGGAGGTCGAGCTGGCCGTCGTCATCGGGCGGACCGCGCGGTACGTCGAGTCGCGCGAGGCGGCCCTGGAGCATGTCGCCGGGTACGCCGTCTCGCACGATGTGTCCGAGCGGGAGTTCCAGCTGGAGCGCGGCGGGACCTGGGACAAGGGCAAGAACTGCGAGACGTTCAACCCGCTGGGCCCGTGGCTGGTGACCTCCGACGAGGTGCCGGATCCGCAGAAGCTGGGCCTTCGGCTGTGGGTCAACGGCGAACTGAAGCAGGACGGCACGACCGGGGAGCAGATCTTCGCGGTGAGTGAAGTCGTGCGCTACGTCAGTCAGTTCATGACGCTGTACCCCGGGGACGTCATCAACACGGGGACGCCGGCGGGGGTGGCGCTGGGGGAGCCCGAGCCGAAGCCGTTCCTGAAGGCCGGGGACGTGGTGGAGCTGGAGATCGACGGGCTCGGGCGGCAGCGGCAGGAGTTCCTGGACGCGTAGGCGCTCCGCTTTTAGGGCCGGGTGCCTAAGGGGCGGGGGGCTGCTGTTTGTCGGCGGCTGCGGGTGCGTTGTGGCTTGTTGCGCAGTTCCTCGCGCCCCTTGGGCGGCCGGTGGTCACATGACCGGGTGCCTAGGGGGTGGGGGCTGCTGTTTGTCGGCGGCTGCGGGTGTGTCGTGGCTTGTCGCGCGGTTCCTCGCGCCCCTTGGGCGGCCGGTGGTCACATGGTGCTTTTGAAGCGCTCCAGGGCCTCCACCACCATGGCGTGGTCCTCCAGTTGGGGGAGGCCCGAGACCGTCACCGTGCCGATCACGCCCGCTCCCTCGACCGCCAGGGGGAAGGAACCGCCGTGCGCGGCGTACCGGTCGGGGTCCAGGCGGGACGAGTCCTCGAAGGTCGTGCCCTTGGCGCGGAAGCGGGCGCCGACGAGGTAGGAGGAGGCGGCGTAGCGCTCCACGACCCGGCGTTTGCGGTCGATCCAGGCGTCGTTGTCCGTGCTCGATCCGGGGAGGGCGGCGTGGAAGAGCTGCTGGGGGCCGCGGTGGATGTCGACGGCGACGGGGGCGCCGCGCTCGCGGGCCAGCTCCACCAGCAGGGAGCCCAGGGCCCAGGCGTCCTCGTGGGTGAAGCGGGGGAGCGTCAAGTCGCGCTCCTGGGCTTCGAGTTCCTCGATGGTGGGGGTGGCGGGCGCGGTCTTCTCGGCGGGGGTGGCGTCGTCGGTCGTCACAGCTTCACCGCCACGCCCTCGCTCGCCGACTTCCGGGCCGCCTCCAGTACGTCCAGCGCGGCGGCGGCCTCGTACGCCGTGACCGGGTTGTCGCCGGTGCCGTGCAGCGCGGCGGCCACGGCCGTGTAGTACGCGGGATAGTCGCCGGCGAGGGTCGGTACGGGGCGGCCGCCGTCGGTGAGGGGGGAGTCGCCGGCGCCCACACGGCCCCAGAGGTCCTCGGGCTCCTGACCCCAGGCGGTGCCGGGGGTCGGACGCTCGCCCTCACGGAGGGCCGCTTCCTGCGGGTCGAGGCCGTACTTGACGTAACCCGCCTCGGAGCCCAGCACGCGGAAGCGCGGGCCGAGTTGGGGGGTGACGGCGGAGGCGTAGAAGTGGGAGCGGACGCCGTTCGCGTGCGTCACGGCGATGAAGGTGTCGTCGTCCGTCTCGGCGCCGGGGCGGCGGAGGTCGGACTCGGCGTACACCAGGGTGGCGGGGCCGAAGAGGGTGAGGGCCTGGTCCACGACATGGCTGCCCAGGTCGTAGAGGAGACCTCCGATCTCTGCGGGGTCGCCGGACTCGCGCCAGCCGCCCTTGAGTTGGGGGCGCCAGCGTTCGAAGCGGGACTCGAAGCGGCGGACCTCGCCCAGTTCGCCGTCGGCCAGGAGGGCGCGGAGGGTCAGGAAGTCGTTGTCCCAGCGGCGGTTCTGGAAGACGGAGAGGAGCAGACCGCGCGACTCCGCGAGGGCGGCCAGCTCGCGCGCCTCGGCCGCCGTGCCGGCCACGGGCTTGTCGACGACGACCGCGAGGCCCGCCTCCAGGGCGGCGGTGGCGATCGGGACGTGCGTCTTGTTGGGGGAGGCGACGACGACCAGGTCCAGCTCGTCCGCCCGGGCCCACAGCTCGTCCGCCGTGGCCGCGAAGCGTACGTTCGGGAACTCGGCGCGGGCCTGCGCCCGGCGCTCCGGGTTCGACGTGACGACGGTGTCGAGGGTCAGGCCCTCCGTCGCGGCGATCAGCGGGGCATGGAAGACGGAGCCGGCGAGGCCGTACCCGACGAGGGCGACGCGGAGGGGCCTGTCTGTGCTGGTGCCTGTCATACCACCCACTTAAGCAACGCTGTTGCCAAAGTGCAAGCGCGAGGGACAATGGAGGGGTGGACGGCAACGGGATCGGTGACGGGAACGGCGACAGCGGCGGCCACGGCGGCGGCCACGGCCGAGGCGAGGCCGGCAATGGGAACGGGGTCGGGCTCGGGCGTGCCGCCGGCGTGGCCGGGGTGAACCTGCTCGCGCTGCGCAGTCACAACGGGGCGCTGGTGCTCGATCTGCTGCGTCGGTCCGGGACGGTCGGGATAAGCCGGCTGGAGCTGGCCGAGCGGACCGGGCTCACCCCGCAGGCCGTCAGCAAGATCACTGCGCGGTTGCGTGCGGACGGGCTGCTGACGGAGGCGGGGTACCGGGCGTCCACCGGGGGCAAGCCGCGCACCGTCCTGCGGCTCGTGCCCGACGCCGGGCACGCGGTCGGGCTCCACCTCGACCGCGACGAGCTGACGGCCGTGCTCTGCGACCTGACCGGTGCGATGGTCGCGCGGCGGCGGGCGCCGCTGGACCTGGGGGCCGGGGCGGACAACGTCGTCGAGGGGGCGGCACGGGAGGTGGAGGCGTTGCTGGTGGGGCACGGCTCCGCGTCCGACGCGGGTGGGGCGGCTCCTCCGCTCTCCGTGCTCGGTGTCGGGGTCGCGCTGCCCGGGCCTCTCGACCATCTGCACGGTGTGCTGCACCGGGTCACCGGGTTCCCGGAGTGGGACGGATTCCCGCTGCGGACGGCGCTCGCGCGGCGGCTGGGGGTGCCGGTGGTCGTGGACAAGGACACCAACGCGGCGGCCCTGGGCCTCGCGGCGGCCGCGGGGGGACACGGGTCCTTCGCCTACCTCCACCTCGGTACGGGGCTGGGTGCCGGGCTTGTCATCGACGGGGCCGTCCATCGGGGTGTGCGGACCCGGGCCGGGGAGTTCGGGCACCAGGTCGTGCAGCTGGACGGGCCGAGGTGCGAGTGCGGGAACCGGGGGTGCGTCGAGGCGCTGTGCCTCGCGGCGATGGCGCGGGGGGACGTGGAGGAGGCGGCCCGGGTGCTCGGGACCGGGGCCGCCAACCTCGTGGGGCTCCTCGACATCGAGCTCGTGCTGTTGGGCGGGCGCACGATCGAGGCCCGGCCCGAGGAGTTCGTGCGGGGGGTCGGGTTCGTGCTCGACGAGTGGGCCCGGTTGCAGGGGGAGGATCCGGCGGTGCCGGTGCGGGTGGCCGGGGTGGGGGTGTCGGGGGTGGCGGAGGGGGCGGCTCAGTTGCTGCTCGCGCCGTTGTTCGGGCGGGAGGACGGGTGAGACGGGCTCCGCCTGGGGGCCGGGGCGCGGGGGGTGGTGGGGGGAGCGGTTGGTGGGCGGCTGTGGGTTGTGTGGGGGTGCTCGCGCAGTTCCCCGCGCCCCTGAAAGACGGGGGCGCCCTCGGTTGGTGAGAGTGGGCCACGGTTTGCGCGCCCGTAGGAAAGGCGGGGTGCGGTCTTGGTCTTGGAAGCGGGCCATGGGGTTCCGTGCCCCCGGAAAGGCGGGGTGCGGAACCCCATGGCCCGAAGGGCGGGGCATGGTTTTCCGCTCGGGAAGGGCGGCGGCTGCGCTGATCGGGGGGAGATTGGGGGCGATGTCGTCGGTTCGGGGCGTGGCGGGGGGTTTCCGGTGGGGGTGGTGGCATGGTCATGTGTTCATGCGACTGTGTACGTGCCTGACCCTTGCCCTTGGCGCCGCAGCCGCGCCCCTCAGTGGTCCGGCGGCGGCGGCGCCCCTGCCCGCGCCCCTGTCCGACGCGCGGCTGCCCAGCTGCGTCGGTGACGACAGCGGCGCCTTCCCCATCCGGACCCGTATCCGCGGCGGCCCCGCCACCTATGTCGCCGGCGGCGGCTTCCACACCTGGGCCGTGGAGCTCACCAACACCACCTCCCGCAGCTGCGGAAACATCCACCCGGTGGTCGTGCTGGTCGACGGCGCGCGCACCCTGAAGCGGACACAGCCGCAGCTGGAGTTCTACGCAGACGCCGACAGCACCACCGCCCGGCCGGTGACCTTCGAACGGACCGATGCGGACGAACTGGTCGGCGTACTCGGCGGGGACGGCGACGGCGGCGGCACCGGCTTCACCGTGCCCCCCGGCCGCACCCTCGCCGTCAAGGTCCGCCTCTCCCTCACCTCCGACGCGGCCGTGCCCAACGAGGTCGTGGTGAACGCGGCCGTCGTCCAGCGGCGCGGCGACGACGGCGCCTGGGTGGGCGAGTCGAACGACTACCGCTTCCGCGTCACCGACGACGAGGAGGAGGAGAAGGAGGAGAAGGAGGAGAAGGAGGAGGAGAGCGCGGAGGCCGACCAGGACACCGACGGTCCGGCCAAGGAGGGCGGCGGCACGGCCGTACCGAAGGAGCGGCGGCCGTACCCCGACGAACTGGCCGCCTCGGGCATGCGCGAGGCCCTCCCGTACGTGACCGGACTCCTGCTCCTGGCCGTCGGCGGCCTGCTGACGGCAACGGTCCGCAGACGAGCCCGCTGAGCGGCACCCCGGCGCCGGCACCCCCGCTGACCTGAAGCAAACCCGGTCTCAGCGGCCAAGATCGGCCTCCTCTTTTCGGCCAGCGCTCACTAGGGTTGGGTCGAACCCGGACGTACGGATGTACGGCCGTACGGCAGGTATCGACAGAGGCCGGCAGGAGATCGCACATGGCAGAGCGCAAGCCCATCGAGTCGTGGCTCACCGACATGGACGGGGTGCTCATCCATGAGGGCGTGCCCATCCCCGGCGCCGACGCCTTCATAAAGAAGCTCCGCGACTCCGGGCGCCCCTTCCTGGTCCTCACCAACAACTCGATCTACACCGCGCGCGACCTGCACGCCCGTCTCTCCCGCATGGGCCTCGACGTGCCCGTGGAGAACATCTGGACCTCCGCCCTGGCGACCGCCCAGTTCCTCGACGACCAGCGTCCCGGCGGCACGGCGTACGTCATCGGCGAGGCGGGCCTGACGACCGCGCTGCACGACATCGGGTACGTCCTCACCGACCACGAGCCCGACTACGTCGTCCTGGGCGAGACCCGCACCTACTCCTTCGAGGCCATGACGAAGGCCGTCCGGCTGATCAACGGGGGCGCCCGCTTCATCGCCACCAACCCGGACGAGACCGGCCCCTCCGCCGAGGGCCCGCTGCCCGCGACCGGTGCCGTGGCCGCGTTGATCACCCAGGCGACCGGGCAGAAGCCGTACTTCGCCGGCAAGCCGAACCCGCTGATGATGCGCACCGGTCTGAACGCGATCGGCGCGCACTCCGAGACCAGCGCGATGATCGGCGACCGTATGGACACCGACGTCCTCGCGGGCATCGAGGCCGGGATGGAGACCTTCCTCGTCCTCACCGGTCTGACGACCCCCGAGCAGATCGAGAAGTTCCCCTACCGCCCCTCGAAGATCGTGAACTCGATCGCGGACCTCGTGGACCGTCTCTGACACTCGGGCTCTGACACTCGGCCTCTGACACTCGGGCGAGGCCGCTGAGTCGCGCCCGGCCCCGGATAGACCGTTCCTAAAGGCTGAGCGGGAATGAGTCCTGTCGCCAGGTCTCGTGCTCGGCCGAACGCCCCGGACGGTGTGGGGTGTTCTGGTGCCCGCGTTCGCTCCGCGTCCGGGCGGCACGGATCGGGTCCGCGGTCCGTGGTCCGGGGATGCGGGGGCGGGTTTCCTCACGCCCGGGAACACCTGGTCGGGCCTGGAGGTCCTTCGAAGCCAGCGACCCCACATGCGCGCCCACCAACCGCAGCACCTTCTCATCGCCCGGCGTCAGCTGCTTGAGCCGGGTCCGGACGGCCACACCGGACGGGCCGGACGCGACGAACGACGCCGCGATACTCCGCAGCTCACCCACCCCGCCGCCCCCGTCCGGGCTCACCCGAATGCTTTGAACGCACTCCAACGGCAGCAGCCCCAAACCCCCTGACACCCGTACGGAGTAGTCGGGACGCCTCCCCGGATGCGTCCAGGCTCCCGGCGGGGGAGTCTCTGGGGTGTCTGGAGGTTCACCATGGGCTCAGTGCGAGTCACTCTCTGTGCCGGGGCGGTGGTCGCGGCGGCGCTCGTCGCGTCGGCGCCCCCGGTTCACGCGGCCGACCCGGGAAACGGGTCGGGAAACGCGTCGGGGGACGTCTCGACGGTGCCGGTCTCACCAGTCCCCGGCACCGACATCCAGGTGCGGGCGAGCGGGTGCGGCGGGAGGACGGGTACGGCCGCCTCGGTCGCGTTCGTCGCGGACGCGCAGCTCACCCAGCTCACCGGCAGGAGCCCCGGCACGCTCGCCGGCGAGACCCGCGTCCGCTCCTCGCTCGATCCCGGCACCTACCGGGTACGGATCACCTGCGAGGGCAAGCCGCACCAGCTCACGGCGACGATCAAGATCGGTGACGGCAAGCCCCCGAAGGGCGCCGGGCCCGCCCACCGGCGGCCCTCCTCGCCCGCCTCCCCGGTCGCCCCCGTCCGCGCGGGCGGCGGTGGAGCGGCGGCGCAGCTCGCGGCGGCGGCCGATCCGGTCGACGCGCGGGGCTCCGCCGACCCGGCCAATTCGACGGACGACGCCCGGCACACCGGACCCGGCGCCCGCCACGCGGTGGTCGGGCTGGTCCTCGCCGGGGTCGCGGCGGTGGCGGTCGTGGCGCGTGGCGCGCGCCGGGGCCGCGACCGCCGTACGGAATAGGGGATCGCCGTGTCAGGACAGGACTACGCCGACTACGGAAGCGACATCGGCATCGGTGGCGGCAACGGCAACGGCAACGGCAGTGGTGGTGACGGCGGGTTCGGGGGAGCGGGCGGCGGGACCGGTCGGGTCATCGCCGGTGTCACATGGGCCGTGTTGCTGCTCGGTCTGTGGCTGTGGGGCCGCGAGGTCACCGACGTACGGCAGGGCGGCTCCGCGCCGACCACCGGAGACGTGGCGGCCGTGGGGCGGCCCGCCCAGGCCGAACTGCCGCCCGCCGCCGAGCCGTTGGGAGGGGCGCGGCCGCAGCGGCTGGACATCCCCTCGATGGGTGTGCAGGCGCCGGTCGTGGCGCGCGGCCTCGACCGGGACGGGGCGGTCGAACCGCCGTCCTACGGTCAGCCGGGCGTCGTCGGCTGGTACGCGGGCGGTGCGCGGCCCGGGGCGACGGGTGCCGCGCTGTTCGTCGGGCACGTCGACACCGAGACCCGGCCGGCCGTCTTCTACAAGCTGAGCGCGTTGCGCGTCGGCGACAAGGTCCGGGTGGCCCGCAGCGACGGGCGCATGGTCGAGTTCACCGTGGACGACGTCCAGGTCATCGACCGCGAGGAGTTCGACGCCCGACAGGCCTACGGCGTACGGCAGTCCGGGCGCGCCGAACTCCGACTCGTCACCTGTGGCGGCACCTTCGACAGGGCGAGCCGCACCTACACGGCGAACGTCGTCGTCAACGCGTACCTGAGCGGAACGGGAGCGTGACCCCAACAGCGCCTCAGCCACGGGGACTTCGGCTCGCAGGCACTTCGGTCGCGGGGACTTCGGTCGCGGGGACTGCGGCCGAGCGGTCGTGACAATGACCGGAAAGTGACCAGCGCGGGCGCCCCGGTGGTACGGGGCCCCGGAGCCCGTAGGCGCATGAGCCCGGCGTGCTCCCGGCGTGCTCCCGGCGTGCGCCCGGCCCGGTCGGCGACCCCGGGGGGAGCGCGGAGCCCGAGGGGACGGGTGGGAGGCCGGTCGCGGGGCCGGTCGACAGCGACTCCAGAGCGTGCGGAAGCCACCGGCCAGAGGTTGTTTGACGCCAAGTCGACAGCCCGTGACGCTCCGTCATGGAGGCAGGTGGCGGCGGAACCGGGGTGTTCGGGGCCCCGAGGCACCCCCCGGTGCCGCCCGGCGGGTCCTGACGACCTCGTGGGCGAGGCGGGACTTATGTCAGGATTGGGGCTTACGACACGGTGCACCCAAGGGGGAGTTGGATGTACGGCAGTAGGGGGGCCGGGGTTCGGGCGTCCGTGGCGGTGGTGGGGGTCGCGTTGGTGCTCGCCGGCTGTTCCGGGGGAGACGACGGTGACGGCGGCAAGGGCCGGTCCTCCGGCTCCGGCATCACCCAACAGCCGGACGGCACGGACCCGTTCTGGGTCAACCCGAAGGGGAACGCGGCGGCACAGGTCGCCGCCTACGAGAAGGCCGGCAAGGACAAGGACGCCAGGCTGATCCGCCGGATCGCCGAGCAGCCGACCGGCGAGTGGATCGGCCCGGAGAACCCGGAGCGGGAGGCCAGGGGCTTCACCGAGGCCGCGGAGAAGGCCGACCGGGACGCCGTCCTCGTCCTCTACAACATCCCGCACCGCGACTGCGGTCAGTACTCCGGCGGCGGCGCGGCCGACGGCGACGCGTACCGGGCCTGGATCGACGGTGTGGCCCGGGGCATCGGCGACCGTCCGGCCACGATCGTGCTGGAGCCCGACGCGGTGCTGCACGTGGTGGACGGCTGTACGCCGGAGGAGTTCCACGAGGAGCGGTACGACCTGCTGAAGGGCGCGATCGGGACGCTGGGCGCGCTGAAGAACACGAAGGTGTACCTGGACGCGGGCAACGCGGGCTGGGGCGACCCCGAGGAGATCTACGACCCCCTCAAGTGGGCGGGCGTCGGACAGGCCGACGGCTTCGCCGTCAACGTCTCGAACTTCTACACCACCGAGGACTCCATCGAGTACGGCAGGCAACTCTCCTCGAAGATCGGGGACAAGCCCTTCGTCGTCGACACCAGCCGCAACGGCAACGGCCCCTGGGACGAGGGCGACGAGGACGAGCGCTGGTGCAATCCGCCGGGGCGGGCCCTGGGGGAGTCCCCGACGACCAAGACCGCGGACCCGCTCGTGGACGCGTATCTCTGGGTGAAGCGCCCGGGGGAGTCGGACGGGGAGTGCAAGGGCGGGCCCAAGGCGGGGCAGTGGTGGCCGGAGTATGCGCTGGATCTGGCCAAGGCGTCCGAATGACGCTGCTGGCCCACGGACTTAGGCATGCCTATGCTGAGCCTTAATGTTGCTGTCATAGACCGGTCACGGATAGTGGGCTAGGGTTTCTTCAAGATCACGGATCGGTGTCGAGGTACCGGTCCGTGACGCACGGGCAACGCAGTTGCCACCCACGGGGGAAGGGGAAAGGCGTGCATGTCACGCGTGCGGTCGCCGCACCGAGGGAATGCCGTTCCGGGCCGTCGCGGGCTTCGCTCCGCGAGCAGACGGACGAACACTTAGCGCCTGCCGACGCCCTGTTCGCGGGGCGGGCGGGGCGCCGTCTCCGTCGAGGCGCAGTCCCCTCGGCGCATCGCTCGACCTCGCGCTCGATGTCGGCGACTCGTCTCATCCGGGAAGGCCCCCCTTCTGCCGCCGCCCGGACCGGTTCCTGTCCGTCCGGGCGCTGTCGGGCGCACCTCCGGCTCTGTCGTAACGGGCCGCCCTCCGGTGCGCCGGGCGCCTTCGACGGCTGAGGCCGCGCTCTTCTGACCTCCGGAGCGGTGGGCTCGACGGTACTCCGCCGGCGCACGCCGTGGGCGTACTCCGCCGGTGCACCGCGTCGCCGAACTCCGCCCTCGCGCTCCGGATCACCTCCGCGTCACGACCTTCGACGTCCGGCCACCTGCGCGCAGCATTGGCATGCGCATGTTCATTCCATGCCCGTTTCTGCGTGCTCGTGGCCATGCGCGGCCGCGCCCACGCCCATGTGCATGGCCGGAAACGGCGCATGTCCGGGGCCGTGCGCTGCCGCGTCCAGGTGCGTCCGGGCGGTGCCGTCCAAGGCCGCCCTGGCACGCACTCGTACCACCTACGTCACGTTCAACCCGTTACCGAAGGTGCTCGATGATCTTTCGTCATGCGTATGACCTGGTACTCGACGATCTCTTCCTCGACCTGAGCGGCTTCATCGGCGACGTCGATCTCACGCTCAAGATCGAAGGACTCAACCCCGCGGGATCCATCAAACTGAAGGCGGCCGTGGGCCTGCTGGAGGACCTGGAGAGCCGCGGTGTGCTCAAGCCCGGCGGCCGGGTCATCGAGTCCTCCTCCGGCAACCTCGGCATCGCGCTGAGCTCGGTCTGCGCGGCCCGCGGCTACCGGTTCACCTGTGTCGCGGACCCCAACACCGCGACCACGAGCATCCGTCTGATGCGGGCGTACGGCGCCGAGGTCGTCGTCGTCGACCGCAGGGACGCCAACGGCGGCTTCCTGCAGTCCCGTATCGACCACATCCACGCCCGGCTGCGCGAGGACCCGGGCCTGGTCTGGCCCAACCAGTACGCCAACGAGGCCAACCCGCGCGCCCATTACCGGCGTACCGCCCCGGCCCTGCTCAAGGAGCGCCAGGTCGACGTGCTCTTCGTGGGCGCCGGCACCACCGGCACGCTCATGGGCTGCGCCGAGTACTTCCGCGAGTACTCGCCCGGGACCCGCATCGTCGCCGTCGACTCGGTCGGCTCGGTCACCTTCGACTCTCCGCCCGCCCGCCGGCACATCCCCGGCCTGGGCACCAGCCGCCGTCCGGAGATCTTCCGGGACGGGCTCGTCGACGAGGTCGTCATGGTGCCGGAGTCCGAGGCGGTGCGCATGTGCCGACTGCTGGCGACCCGGCGGGGCGTCCTCGCCGGCGGCTCCACCGGTTCGGTGCTCGCCGCCGTCGCGGCCAGGCTCCACGACATCCCCCGGGGCGCGTCGGTGGTCGCCATCAGCCCCGACCTCGGCGAGCGCTACCTCGACACGATCTACGACGACGCCTGGGTCGACGAGCGCTTCGGCGCCATCGACGAATGACCGGCAGCACGTCGTCACCCCACCACGCCATGGCCCCAACGCACCATCGCGCAACCCGTCAGCAGTAGAAGGAGTCTCCATGTTCGAATTTGATGTCGTCGGTGGCCGTACGGTCCAGGACATCGTCCGGGACAGCCGCCAGGACATCGTCCGGGTCGTGCGCGACACCTATCTCGCCCACCACGCCGGCCGTTCCGTGAACCCGGACAGCTACTTCCTCCGCTTCCCCGAGAAGCCGGGCGACCGGATCATCGCCCTGCCCGCCTATCTCGACGGCGAGCGCGAGGTCGCCGGTATCAAGTGGATCGCCAGCTTCCCGGCCAACATCCAGCGCGGCATACCCCGGGCCTCGGCCACGCTCGTCCTGAACGACGCCGAGACCGGCTACCCGTTCGCGCTCCTGGAGGCCTCGCAGATCAGCGCCGCCCGCACCGCCGCGTCGGCCGTCCTCGCGGCGAACGTGCTCGCCGGGGACCGCCGCGGCGGGCGGCTCGCGGTCGTCGGCGCGGGCATCATCGCCCGCAACATCCTGGAGTTCTTCCACGCCGAGCAGTGGGCGTTCGACCAGGTGGCGGTGCACGACCTGAGCGAGGAGTACGGCAGCGCGCTGGCGGCCCACGCCACCGAGCGGCTCCAGTACCCGGCGTCCTACGCCGGCACCCTCCAGGAGGCCGTGTCCGGCGCAGACCTGGTCGTCTTCGCGACCACGGCCGGGGAACCGTACGTCCTCGACACCGACGCCTTCGCCCCCGGGCAGATCGTCCTCAACATCTCCCTGCGGGACATCGGCCCCGAGGTCATCGCCGGCTCCTACAACGTGCTGGACGACGTCGACCACTGCCTGAAGGCCGACACCTCGCCGCACTTGGCCGAACAGAAGTACGGCAACCGGGACTTCATCACCGGCACCCTCGCCGAGGTGATCAACGGGGAGGCCGCGGTCGGCGCCGACAAGCCGGTCATCTTCTCCCCCTTCGGTCTGGGCGTCCTGGACCTCGCCGTGGGGCTCGAAGTCCACCGCGTGGCCGCCGAGTCCGGCCGCGTCACCGCCATCGCCGACTTCTTCGGGGAGACCGAGCGGTGGTGACGACTTCTTCCGGGACAACTCCCGTACAGAGCAACCCGATCCAGTCGGCTCCCACTCAGCCGGCTCCCACCCGGCCGACCGCGCCCGCGCCCGCGCTGCCGGCCGGCGGCAGCGTCGGCATCGTCGGGCTCGGGTCGCGCGGAATCGGTGTGCTCGAACGCCTCGTCACCCTCGCCGCGCAGCCGGACCGGGCGGGGCGGCGGCTCGTGGTCGAGGTGGTCGACCCCGACGGCACCGGCGTCGGCATCCACGCCGTCGACCAGCCCGACCACCTGCTGCTCAACACCGTCTGCGCCCAGGTGAGCCTCTTCCCCGAGGAGGCGACGGTGGGCGCGGCCGTCGGCGACCGGGGCCCCAACCTGTACGAGTGGGTGACGGCCCGTGGTCTGAAGGTGGCCGAGGACGGTCACACCCTCGGCACCGAGGGCCGGCCGGTGCGCCCGGACGACTTCCTGCCCCGGCGGGTGCTCGGCGAGTACCTGCGCTGGTTCCTGCGGCGCCTGCTCGACCGCGTCCCCGGCAACGTGGACATACGGTTCCACCGCGCCACGGCGACCGGCCTGACCACAGGCCCGGACGACTCGCGGCTGATCACCCTGGACACCGGCGAGACCCTGCGGGTGGACACGGTCTTCCTCACCACCGGCCACACCCCGCCGGCCGCCCCCGACCCGGGGGCGCCCGGAGCGTCCCGGCGGATCCACGAGATCTACCCGCCCGCCGACGCCTTCGCGGACGTCACCGCGGGCCAGACCCTGGCCCTCGGCGGCACCGGCCTGTCGGCGATGGACGTCCTCGCCTCGCTCACCGTCGGCCGGGGCGGCCGGTACGAGGCGGTCGAGGGCGGGCTGCGCTATCTGCCCAGCGGACGGGAACCGAGCATCCTGCTGTTCTCCCGCACCGGCATCCCCTTCCGGGCCCGGCCCGCCGACAACCGCACCGGCGGACCGTACCGGCCGGTGCTGTTCACGCCGCAGACCCTCGACCGTCTCCGGGCCGCCGGGGCGGGCCGCCCCCTGGACCTGCACGGCGATGTACTCCCCCTGATCCGGGCCGAGATGCGCAGCGCCTTCCACCGGCTCGGCGCCGCCCTCGCCGGGGGAACCGACGCCGAGCGGACGCTGGCCGAGCGGCTCCGCGCGGCGGCGGACGAGGGCACCCTGGACGACGAGCTGAACGCCCTGGACGTCGAACACGCCGAGCGGTTCGGGCACTTCGACCCGCAGGAACTGCTCTTCCCCGACAGCGCCGAGTTCGACTCCGCCGACGCCTACCGCAAGTGGTACGAGGAGCGGCTGCGGTCGGACCTGGTCGAGGCGCGGCTGGGCCTCGGCGGCAGCCCGGTCAAGGCGGGCCTCGAAGTCCTGCGCGACCTGCGGGACGTCGTCCGCCACGCCGTCGACTTCGGCGGCCTGGACGAGCACTCGCACGACGAGTTCTACGGCTCCTTCACCGCCACCCTCAACCGCTCGGTGACCGGCCCCCAGCTCGACCGGCACGAGGAGCTCCTCGCGCTGCTGGAGGCGGGCGTCGTCAGCGTGCCCTTCGGGCCCGCGCCGCGCGTGGAGTGGGACGGGACGGTGTGGCGGATCTCCTCCACCCGCCTCGGCACCGGCCACGAGGCCCCGGCGGACTGGCTGGCGTACGCCACCTCGGGCCAGCCCGACGTGGAGGCGACCGGCAGCCCGCTGCTGGCCGGCCTCGTGGCGAGCGGACGGATCCGCAGACACCGCCCGGGCGCCCTCAGCAGCCGTGGGGTCGACATCACGGCGGACCAGCATCCCGTCGCCGCCGACGGACGGCCCGACCGGAAGGTCCGCGTCCTCGGCCCGCTCTGCGAGGGGGCGACCTTCTACAACCACTACGTGCCGTCCCCCGGCGGACGCAACCGCGCGCTGGCGGACGCCGACCGGTGCGTCACCGCCGTACTGGCCGAACTCGACGCCGCGACCCCGACCGAGACCCCGACCGCGACCCCGACCCCGAACGCGGCCGAGCCCCCCACCGAGATCACCAGGAGCCCCGCCCAGTGACCCTCATCGTCCCCACCCCGATCGACGCCGTCGAACGGCTCGCCGCCGAAGGCATAGCCGTCACCGTCGAGCCACGCGACACCGCGCCCGCGACCCCGGCCGTCGAACTGGCCATCCTCAACCTGATGCCGGACAAGCCGGTCACCGAGACCCAGCTGCTGCGGCTGCTGTCCGGTGCCGGCCTCCCCGTACGGGTCACCCTGCTGCGCCCCCGGGACCACGTCTCCAGGAGCACGCCCGAGGCGTATCTGAAGGAGCACTACCTGACGCACGAGGACGTCGCCGACCGCCGCTTCGACGCCCTGATCGTGACCGGCGCCGCCGTCGAACTCCTCCCCTTCGAGCAGGTCACCTACTGGGACGAGCTGCGCGGCATCATGGACTGGGCGCGGGAGAACGTCACCTCGGCCCAGTACGTCTGCTGGGGCGCCCAGGCCGCGCTGTACCACCGGTACGGCATCCCCAAGCACGAGCTGCCCGCCAAGCTGTTCGGCAACTTCCCCAACCGGCTCACCGACCCCTCCTCCCCGCTGCTGGCGGACATCGAGCCGGTGATCGCGGTCCCGCAGTCGCGCCACACCGAGAACCTCCGCGCCGACTTCGAGAAGGCCGAGGACCTGCGGATCCTGGTGGAGTCGCCGGAGTCCGGGGTGCACATCGCGGCAAGCCGGGACGGCCGGGAGCTGTATGTCTCCGGGCACCCGGAGTACGACCCCGACACCCTGCTGCGGCAGTACCGGCGCGACGAGGCCAAGGGCGCCGACATCGCCCTGCCGGTCAACTACTTCCCGGGCGACGACCCGTCCGCCGCGCCCGTGGAGAACTGGCAGGCCCCCGGACGGACCTTCTACCGCAACTGGCTGCGCGGCCTCACGCGCGACGGAATCCCCCTGGCCGAGATCACCGGGGTCACGGCCGAGAAGACAGGAGTGTAAGCGTGTCGGTCCTCCAGGCACTGGTCTCGTTCGCCCTGGTGTCAGCCCTGCTGGTGATCATGCCGGGTGTGGACACCGCGCTGGTCATCCGCAACACCGTCGCGCGCGGCCGGCTCCACGGGTTCATCACCGGCGTCGGCGTCGGCGTCGGCGCCGTCCTGTGGGGCGCGGCCATCGCGGTCGGCGTCGGCGCCCTGCTCGCCGCCTCCGAGACGGCGTACACCGTGTTCCGGATCGTCGGCGCCGCCTACATGGTCTGGCTGGGCATCGGACTGTGGCGCTCGGCGCGTGCCATCGGCGCGGCCAAGGAGGGCGAGGCCGACCTCGAACCGGAGGCCGCCTCGCTGTGGCGCTCCTTCGGCCGGGGCATGCTCAACAACCTGGCCAACCCCAAGGTCGGTGTCTTCTACGGCGCCACGATCCCGCAGTTCATCCCCGAAGGTGTCTCGCCCGCGCTGATGGGCACCGCGCTGGCCGCGGTCAACGCGCTGGAGGCGGTGATCTGGTACGGCCTGATCAGCCTCGGCGCGCACGGTCTGCGCACCTGGATGCGGCGCCGCTCGGTCCGCCGCAACGTCGACGCCACCGCCGGCACGGTCATGATCGCCTTCGGTATCGCGATGGCCGTCCAGAGCTGATCCGCAGGCCCCCCACCTGGGCGCACACATCGCCCAACCGCCCCCACCCCTACGGAGATTCAGATGTCTTCCCGTGTCGTCCTGGTCGCCGACCCCCTGCCGGCGGCCGCCCTGGAGCGCTTCGGCCCCGGGTACGAGGTGCGCCACTGCGACGGCGCCGACCGCGCGCAGTTGCTGAGCGCGGTGACCGAGGCCCATGCGCTCCTCGTCCGCAGCGCCACGACGGTGGACGCCGAGGTCCTGGCCGCGGCCCCCCGTCTCGCCGTCGTCGGGCGGGCCGGGGTGGGGGTCGACAACATCGACGTCGCCGCCGCCACCGAGGCCGGTGTCGTGGTGGTCAACGCCCCGGCCGCCAACGTCGTCAGCGCCGCCGAGCTGACCTGCGGGCTGCTGCTGGCGGCGGCCCGCGACATCCAGGCGGCGGGCCGGGAGCTGAGGTCCGGCGTGTGGCGGCGGACCACGCATGTCGGCACCGAACTCGCGGGCAAGACCCTGGGGATCGTCGGGCTCGGCCGGATCGGTCTGGCGGTGGCGCGCCGCATGGCCGCCTTCGACATGACGGTCCTCGGCCACGACCCCTACGCGACCGCGGAGACGGCGGACCAGCACGCCATCAAGCTCGTGTCGCTGGACGAACTGCTCTCCCGGTCCGACTTCGTCACCGTCCATGTGCCGAGGACCCCGAAGACCGTGGGCCTGATCGGCGAGGCCGAACTCCGCCTGGTCAAGCCCACGGCCTATCTCGCCAATGTCTCCCGCGGCGGCATCGTGGACGAGGCGGCCCTGCACACGGCCCTGCGGGAGTCCCGCCTCGCCGGCGCGGCGCTGGACGTCTTCGTCGACGAGCCCTGCACCGACTCCCCGCTCCTCGCCCTCGACGAGGTGACGGTGACCCCGCACCTGGGCGCCAGCACCCGCGAGGCCCAGGAGCGGGCGGCGACGGACGCCGTCCGCGCGGTCCTGCAGACCCTCACCGGCGAACCCGCGCCCGAGGCCCTGAACGCCCCGCGCTGAGCCCCGGACGGCCGACGAACACGAGAACCCCAGGTCCACGACCTGGGGTTCTCGGGGTTCGTCGACTATGCGAACGCTAGGGGACCTTCACCCACCGCGCCTCGCTCGGCGTCCCCGCGTCGTCCGTCACGAACAGCATGTACCAGCCGGACTGGACCAGATTCCGGTTCTTCGGCACGGTCACCGTGATCTCGTCCCCGGTCACCTCGAAGTCCACCTCGATCGATTTCTGGTCCACATCGGTCACATGCGTCGACGCGCTCGGCCGGATCAACCGCGCCGACTCGATCGACGACCCGTGCCGCGTGCCGAACGTCGCCTTCCCGCCCCGCGCGACCGTCCTCGGTTCCCCGGTCAGCGTCGGCCGGGCGTCCCGGAAGAGATACGGCGGTGTGTAGATCTCGATCCGCTGCTCGAACTCCCCCGGCTTGGTGTTGGCCTTGTCGGAGTACAGGGAGTCCGACCCGAAGAACACGACGCGTCCGTCCGGCAGCAGGATCGACCCGGAGTGGTAGTTCCGGCCCACCAGGGGGTCGGCCACCCGCCGCATGTCGCCCGACCGCGCGTCGTACAGCCGCGCTTCGAGGATGTTGGAGTCGCCGCGCCCCCGGTAGTCCTCCGAGCCTCCGGAGATGAGGACCGTGTCGTCGGGCAGGATCGAGGCCTGTGGGTACCGCGTGCCCTTCGCCAGCCGCGGCCCGTCCACGAACCGCGGCCGGTCGGCCAGCAGATCGATCACCCGGGTCCGCCTGCTGGACCGCTCCGACTCACCGACCCCGCCCCCGCCGATGACCATGTACGTCTCGTCCTGCGCCGGGGGCAGCAGCACGGTCCCGGCGGTCTCCAGCAGCTTGCTGTCGCTCATGCCGGGGACCTTGGTGAACTTGTTGGTCTTCAGGTCCCAGATCCCGGGGTCGCGCCCGATGTCGTCCGGCCCGTACCCCGCGTTCGCGCCCGAGTAGAACAGCTTGCCGTTCTGCATCAGGGAGATCGCCGGGTACGTCGGGAACTGCTGCTCGTCCTTCGTGTACGTCCACTTCTTCGTCTCGGGGTCGTAGATCTCGTTCTTGCCCGGGACCAGCTGCCCGATCTCGTCGAGGCCGGACAGCGACAGGACGGTGCCGTCCGACAGGGTCGTCAGCGTCGGGTACCAGCGCGCCTCGTTCATCGGGTCGACCTTGATGTACTTCTCCGCGACCGGATCGAACTCGTAGGCGTCCCTGATCCCCTGGAAGTCCTTCTTGTCGAGGGCGAGTTTCTGCGCGATGCCGTACGTGTTCCGCGCGTCCTCCCCCTTCAGCCCGACGACCTTGTAGTTGTCCTCCGTCCCCGTCTCGTACCGCTTGCCGCTGCGTTCGGCCTCGACGTAGGCCCGCGCGATGCCCGGCTCGTTGCCGGTGAACTTGCCGGTGTCCGGGTCGAAGGTCTTGACGGCCTTCTTCAGCTCGACGGTGTCCTTGAGGACGAAGGTCCTGCCGTTCGCCTTGCCGACGAACCTCGTCCCCGCCCGCAGCTTCATCCCCTTGTCGGGATTCTCGTTGTGGATGATCATCAGGCCGCCGGCCTTGGTGACGTCCCCCTTCAGCTTCTCGTAGCGCTTGGTGCCGCCCGCGATCAGCAGATTGCCGTTGGACAGCTGGGTGTGGCCGGTGCAGAACAGGTCGGCCGGGGTCGGCACGCGCTTGATCGTCTGCTCGACCGGGTCCCAGAGGCGGGTGTCGAACTTCTTCCTGTCGAAGTTCTCGGCGTCGTTCCCCGAGCCCGCGATCAGCAGGATCTTGCCGGTGTGCAGCAGCGCGGCGTGGATGGTGTTCTGCCGGTACTTCTCCGGGAACTCCACGATCTGCCAGTGTCCGTTGGCCGCCTTGTACTCGGGTCTGTTGATCTTGTACTCGTGGTACTTCTCGGTGCTGAAGCGGTACACCCACGGCCCGTTCATCCCGGCGAGCGCGAGGACCACCGCCGCACCGATCGCGAGGCGACGGGCGCGGCGGCGGCCTGCACGGTCCTTCATTCCTTACGTCCCCCAAGTCCGCCCAGGGCGATCTGCATGGTCTGGTCGCTACCCCCGCCGCCCGACCCGGACGCCGCCCAGCTCGGCTTGTGCTGGGGAGCGTGGGGCGCGTGTGGGGCGTGTGGTGCGTGGGTCGGCGCGAACGGTGCGGGAGCCGCCTCGGGCGGCGCCACCATGGACCCTTGCAGCGCGGCCGCGGCGGCGGCCTTCTTCCGGTCCTGCCGCAGCATGTAGCGCCAGGCGAAGATGGGGAGAGCGGTGATCGTCATGGCGAAGACGGCCCAGATGATCATCGCGGGATGTGCGTTGCCGAAGGCGAACCCGGCGGCGATCGAGGCACCGAAGATGACGATGAAGTACCAGTGGTACCGGAAGGTGCCGAACCACCGGTCGGGGCTCGCGGAGTCGCCCTTGGGCGTGACCACGAACTTGCTCTTGCGGCGCAGCGCCGAATCGATCAGCGCCTTGGCGTAGAGCGGCGCGGACAGCGCGGACATCACCATGCCGGCCACGCCGCCGGAGCCCTCCGGCTCGTGCGGGGAGACGTTGTGCCGGCGGTTCCAGACGTACAGGCCTATCTGGAGGGCCGAGGCGTTGCCGTAGAGCATCAGCCACACCACCGGGTCGATGTTCACACCCGAGGCGCCGAGACCCAGGAACAGGGCACAACTCAGCGCCGCCAGGATCCAGTTGAGCGCCGACATCGGATAGAAGATGATCATCATCGTGTAGTTGAAGAGCTTGGTCGGCGGCAGCGAGTACCAGCCCTTCCAGTACTGCGTGAGGATCGTCTCGTACGTCCCGCGCGACCAGCGCATCTGCTGGGTGAAGAAGTCCGTCCAGGCGCTGGGCCCCTCACCGACCGCGAGGACGTCCGGGGTGTAGACCGAACGCCATTTCTTGCCCGTCGCCGGGTTCTTGTGGCGGTGGATCTCGAAACCGGTGGCCATGTCCTCGGTGATCGAGTCGTACAGCCCGCCGATCTGCTTGAGCGCCTTGATCCGTACGGCGTTGGAGGTGCCGACGAACATGGGCGCGCCGTACCTGTTGCCGGCGCGCTGGATCAGCGCGTGGAACAGGAACTGCTGGGACTCGGCGGCCTTGGTGACGAAGTTGTCGTAGTTGCCGTACACCTGCGGGCCGATGACGAAGCCGATGTTCGGGTCCCGGAAGAAACCGAGCATCCGCTCCAGGTAGTTGGGCAGCGGGATGTGGTCGGTGTCGACCGAGGCGAAGAAGTCGTAGTCGTCACCGTGCGCGTCGAGCCAGGCGTTGTAGTTGCCGTGCTTGGTCTTGGCGCGGTGCGGGCCCTTGGGCTGGTTCCACTTCGCGATGCCCTTGCGGGAGAAGTGGTGCACGCCCAGGCGCGCGCAGACCGCCTTCACGTCCGGGTCGTCGCCCTCGTCGAGCAGCCACACGTGCAGCAGCCCGCGATGGCGGAGCCGCACCGCCGCCTCCAGGGTCTTCGTCACCATCTCCAGCGGTTCCTTGCCGGGCACGAAGGAGGTGAGGAAGGCGACTCTGGTGCCGGTCTCGGGCACCACCGGGATCGGGTCGCGGGCGACCAGGGTGGCGTGCGCGTTCGACAGCACGTTCATGCAGCGGAAGAACTCGATCAGACCGATCGAGACCAGCATGACCATGTCGAGGGCGGGCAGGAAGTCGTACTCGACGTAGTCGCGCTCGGTCCAGTGCTCCTGCTGCAGCAGCCAGGCCAGCAGGACCAGGGAGAGCAGCGGCGCGGCGGCCAGCATCAGGGCGACCCTGAGGCGGTGCGGCTCCTGGGAGATCAGCGAGCGGTACTGCACCTTGTAGGGCTTGGTCGGGTCGGGCTGCGTGAGCGGCCCCGCGAGGCGGCTGTAGTGCTCGTAGTCGTATCTCGGAAGGTTCTTCTTGAGCTTTCGAAAGGCTCCGGTCCGGTGCGACGGCACCTTGAGTTGGGTCGTCTCGGACGGGTCGTGGTTATGCCGGGCGCCCGTCGGCGTCGACGTCATGAGTCATTCCCCCCGCACACACTTCGAGTGTGTGTTCGTCGGTATTACATCCGATTCGGTCCCCCTCGACCGTTACGGACGCATCAGTGAGCCATCGTCACCATGTGATCTACACCATGGAGACACGGGACGACGGCCATCCGGTTGCATTGATGCCCCCTTGGCATCTTTGTTCCATGGATGCGTGCGTGGTGTGCTTAGGTGAGGGCCCAAGATCCCCATCCCCAGGACGTAAACCGTCCAAGGCCCCCCAACTGCCGCGTATCCGCAGTCTCTTACGGCCCAGGGTTCTATGGTGCTCATCTTGATCGCAAGATGCGAAACGCGGTGTTTACCGGTCATACGCGGTTATTGGTGCATCGGTGGAGAATCTGTGAGGAGTGGGAGAGGGGGCGAGGGGGGAGTGCGCGGCGTGACACGCACATACGGAGAGGCCCCTCGCGCATCACTCTCGCGAGGGGCCTCTCCAGATGGTGCGCCGCCAGGGACTCGAACCCCGGACCCGCTGATTAAGAGTCAGCTGCTCTAACCAACTGAGCTAGCGGCGCGCGAGGAAAAGTCTAGCGGAGGGGTGGGGGTGCTCCTGACCAGGGAGCACCCCCACCGAGCGGCTACTTCAGCCAGAACTGACTGATCGTGCGGCCGTTGACCTGGACCGTGTTGTCCGCCCGTTGCATGCTCAGGCAGACATCGTCACCGTACTTGGCGTTCAGTAGGTCCTGGGAGTACCACTCGCAGGTCACGTTGTGCAGCCGCTGCCGGGCGCCCCACGTCACACCGAGCCGGGTGAGCTCGCTCGGCGGGTTCCCGACCTTGTCGGTCCGGTCCATGGCACGCTGGCAGGCGATGCCGTCGCTCTTGGGGACCTCGATCACCCGGGACCAGGTGACTTCCCTCTGGCCGTTGTTGTAGTAGCCCTTCCAGTAGTTTCCGCAGATACGGGACCCCGACTGGGCCTCGGCCGTGCCGGGGACCGCTATCGCGAACAGTGCCCCGGCCGCCATGCCGGCGGCCGCCAGCGTCGCCGTGCGTCGCTTCATTCGCTGAACCTTCATCATCGCTCCTTGAGCTTGGTCGGCCTCACCGGTGCGCGCGGGGACGGCACCGGGCAGTGCGTGGATGTTCAGCGGGGCCGGACCTGGCCGTTGATCTCGTACGTGGCCATCCAGCGCTGGAATATGTTCCTGTTCCATTTGCCGAACCTGACGTTCCCGTCCCAGTCGTACGACGTTCCGCCCTTGCAGCCTCGGTTCGACCTGACCCAACCACCGACGAAGTCACCCTCGGTCCAGCGGCGGACCGCCACGTTGACGGGCGCTGCCTGCTGCCCGCCCGTCATGTTGACGGTGAAGGTGAAGGTGGTGTTGACCTCCGTGGACCTGTTGTAGCCGCCGACCAGTCCGAGCACGACGTTGTACCACTTCTTGGAGGGCGAGCTGGCGTTGCCGATGTCGGTGCTTCCGCCGAGATTCCAGCTGGTGCTCGAGGTCTTCGACTTCTGCCACGCGTAGCTGCAGGTGGTGCCGCCGGGGCACAGGAAGAGGTCACCCCTCCACACCACGTCGTACCAGGTTCCCGCCGCCTGCTGCCGAGCGACTGAGCGCGTCACGTTGCCGCCGCCCGTACCGGGAACGATCTTCGCGCCGTCCGAATGGCTTTGGGAGAAGCACTGCGTCGCGGCCTCCGCTGTGCCGACCGTACTCATCAGTGATGCGAGGAGTAGGGCAGAGGACATCAGTGCGCGATTCCACCAGATTTTTGTGACCATTTTCGTATCCCTTCCTGGGGGGAATTTTGGTCGGGAGTGGGTGAAGGGGTGTTTCGGTCATTCGCGGGAAATTGGAACGGTTGCCTTTCGGGAATGCTCCTGGGACCGGTTCCGAGGGTGAATTGATGCCACCTGTGGTGGTCCCGCCGTCGACGGCTCGGCCCGTGGTGTCCGTCTTCGATCCCGCCCGCCGGCGGCATGGTCTGGCGTGGGCGAGGGCCCCGCGTCAGAGCGCGATGCCACTGACGGCTTCCGCGTGTTCTCAGTACACCTGCGACCACTCGGCGGGCGTGCGGTTGGCCACCTGGCCGATGAGGTCCACCCGGTTCATGTTGAGGCAGGGGTCGTTCCCGTACTTGTCGTTGAACAGATCGCCGGCGTCCTCGCAGGTCCAGGAACGGATCGGCTGGCGCGGGTTCCACGTCACCTTGCCGTTGTAGCCCGGCAGGCTCCGGCCGTTGATGCTGTTCGTCTTGTCGATGACGCGGAGGCAGATGCCGAAGTCGACCTTGGGCACCTCGAGGACCTTGGCCATGATCCCGACCGTCTTTCCGTTGGCCCGGGCCTCCCAGTAGTTCCCGCAGATACGGGACCCCGACTGGGCTTCGGCCGTGCCGGGCGTCGTGACCGTGGTCGCCGCCGCCGCTGTGATCACAAGTGCGGCCAGGACCGCCTTGCGCTTGAACTGGAGTGCGATCGCCATTGATGTCTCCTTGGTGTCCCCGAAAACGGTCCTCCGCGGAGGATCGAATTTCGAGGTGGGGGGTGGTCGGGAATCAATATGGAGCTGCCCCGAGGCGAAGTCAAGACTTCAAGGACTTTTATCGGGCGGCTTTTCTGAGCGCCGGGACAATGCTGTTTTCGGGCAGGCGTGAGCACCCCTTTCGCGCCTGCGGAAAAGTGGCAGGAGGCGAGGAAAGGGGTCACGAAAAGGAAAGGAGGGTACGCGAAGGAGGCAGGTGTGGGTGGGGGGTGATGAACGGCTCCCAAAGAAGGTGGGGGTCTTTGGAGATGGTTCCTTGAACGCGCAGAAGGCAACGGCGGAAGAAGCGCGACATCGAGGGCGGGTAGCACTTTTGGAGTGCCTGTCCGAAACCCCCGTGACCCGCTTTTTCATGTGAAGAGGTCATGCGGGACTGGTCAAGACCCGTGGGGAGACTTCTTCGTGGTTACGCGGCTCTGGTTCAGCGCCGATCATGCAGCCGGCGGGACCGGCCGTCAAGATCGTGCGCGAACGGAATCTATGAACGAAACTCTACCGGCGAGTCACTTGCGGAAATTAGTAAACCGCCCGGTAACTACGCTCCACGGAAAGGACGTTGCTCGTTCTTGATGGACCGTCACGAGGAGGGGAACACGTGTTCGCGACGTGCCGAACCCCGCCGGGCGGGCGCGGGCGCCGACGAGGGGAGGCTCTCGGGGCGGTGCCGGGCCGTGCCAGGCCGGTTACATCATTCGGACCGTCAGCATGCGACATGGGAGACCAGCTGAGAAACTGACGGGCGTGCAGAAGCGTGGAATTCTTCGGTCGGTTCGCGAGGGGAATCGCATGGAGACTCCGGTATTCGAGCAGATCGATCCGGGGGCCGATTGCGAATGCCCCGGCTGTGTCCACTGGCGGCGGGTCATGCCGTACTCGACCCAGTACGCCCATCTGAGTCACCCGGCGGCCAGGACCGCCAGGAACGCCCTCGTCGTGGCCACCGCCGCCGGTGCCGCGCTCGGCGCGGGTCATGTCGTACCGGCGGTCGCGGCGGCCCATGGCCCGGCCAGTCCCGGCGCCGTTCCCGCAGATGAGGGGCCCAGGACCCCCCAGGGGAAGAAGACTCCGCTGCACGGCCCCCACGGTCGGCCGGTCGAGGGGGAGAAGCCGCCGAAGGGGGTGAGGACACCACCCACTACCCGCGCCGAGATCATCGAACGGGCCCAGCGGTGGATCGCCGACGAGGTGCCGTACAGCATGCGCGAGTACTGGTCCGACGGTTATCGGCAGGACTGCTCGGGATTCGTTTCGATGGCCTGGAACCTGCCCGGCAACGAATGGACGGGCAGCCTCGACAAATTCGCGCAGCGGATTTCCAAGGGCCGGCTGGAACCCGGCGACATACTGCTCTTCCACAATCCGAAGGACCCGCGGCAGGGGTCGCACGTCGTCATCTTCGGCGGCTGGACGGACGACACGGAGACCCGCTACATCGCCTACGAGTCGGCCCGCCCGTACGCCCGCAGGCAGGCCACCCCGTACGCGTACTGGAACAACGCGAGCCGCTATGTGCCCTACCGCTACAAGGGGCTGGTCCCCGACGGTGCGGGCGGTTCGGACGACGAGACCGACGCCTCCAACGGCTCCGGCGCGCCCGCCGTCCCCGCGGAGAACCCCGGTGCGAAGGGGGCCGCCGGGCCGTCCGGTGGCGACCGGTACCCCGGTGTCTCGGCCTTCGGGCCCGGGGCACGGAACAAGCACGTCGCCCGGCTGGGGCAGATGCTGGTGGCGCGCGGCGGGGCCCGTTTCTACCCCGGTGGGCCGGGGCCGATCTGGTCGGACGCCGACCGCAGGGCCACCCGGGCGTTCCAGCGGGCGCAGGGTTGGTCCGGCCGTCACGCCGACGGGATCCCGGGCCCGCTGACCTGGTCGTACCTGGTCACCGGGAGGGGCAGGAACATCCCGCCGGGGCCGGCCGGGAACCCCGGCCCCCGGGGCACGCCCGCGCCGCCCAGACCGCCCGTAGTGCACCGGCCGACGGGGGAGCCGGGAGCGCCGGGCACGTCCGACGTATCCCTCGGGCCCGGGTCACTGGTCAGCCATGGCTCATCCGTCAGCCATGGCTCGTCCGTCATGCCCGGGTCATCCACCAGCCACGGCTCGTCCGCCGAGCCCGGCGCCCCGGGCGTCCCGAAGACCCCGAAGTCCCCCCGCACCCCTGTGACTCCCGTGACCCCCGTGACCCCCGCCTCGCACGGCGTCCTCGGCTATCCCGGGCGCGGCATGTTCCGGCCGGGCGCGGAGAACGCGTTCGTCACCCGGCTGGGGAAGCGGCTGATCGAGAAGGGGTTCGGCAAGTACTACACCTCGGGCCCGGGGCCGCGTTGGGGCGAGTCGGACCGGCGGAACGTGGAGGCGTTCCAGCGGGCCCAGGGCTGGCGCGGCGGCGCGGCCGACGGCTATCCGGGCCCGGAGACCTGGCGCCGCCTGTTCTCCTGACGTCCTCGCCCGCACCCCTCGCCCGCACCCCTCGACGACTCTCCCTCTCGACGACTCTCACCACGGTTCTTCCTGCGCGGAGGCATGGAGGCACGTATGAGTACGACCACCGCACACACCCCGGAGCCCGAGGGGGCCGCGCGGCCCGCCCGGCTCATCCAGAACGAGACGACCACCGAGATCCCCGTCCATCTGCTGTTCCGGGACGACCCCGCCCCGGTCTCCGTACCGGTCACCCCCGCCGTCGTGGGCCGTCGGCGCGGCACCGGCGAGCAGCCGCGCATCAGACAGGGCCCCGCCTCGACGAAGCCGCGCCCCGCCGTCGAGGTCGACCCCGAACTCGTCGAGCGGACGGCACGGGTGGTACCCGGGGTGGTGGGGGTGCTGGGCGGGGTGTGCGGGGTGGCCGGATGCGTGCTGACCTCCTGGTGGGCCGGGGTGTTGCCGGGGGCGGCCGTACAGGCGCTCGGGCTGCCGACCGCGTACGCCGGCGCCGGGCTCGGACCGGCGCAGTGGGCCGCGTACGCGGGGGCCGGGGCGCTGACGATGTTCGGGTTCGGCGGGCTGGCGCGCGGGCGGACCGGACGGGCCTGGGTGCTGGGGCTGTTCGGGCGCTACCGGGGGACGGTCCGCCGAACCGGGCTGCTCTGGGTGAACCCGTTCGTGCTGCGCCGCCGGGTCGACGTACGGCTGCGGCACTGGCGGAGCGAGCCGATGGCGGCCGTCGACGCGAACGGGGTGGCGCTGCGGGTCGTCGTCCTGGTGGCGTGGCGGGTCAGGGACACCGCGCGGGCCCTGCTCGGGATCGAGGACCATGAGCGGTACCTGCGCGAGTGCGTGGAGGCGGCGGTCTCCCGGGTGCTGTCGCAGCTGCCGGCGGACGTGGCGCCGGGAGCGCTGGTGCGGGACTCGACACTGCGCAACACGGAGGCGGTGGGGGAGGCGCTGACCCGGCTGGTGGCGGCGGACGCGGCGCCGGTGGGGATGGAGGTGTTCTCGGTCCAGCCGGTCCGGATCGAGTACGCGCCCGAGGTGGCCGCCGTGATGCAGCGCCGCCGGATCGCCGCGCTCGACGCCCAGCACCGGGACACCGTGCTCACCTCCGTGGTCGACTCCGTCGAGGACACGGTGACCCGGCTGACCATGCGCGGCCTGGTCGAACTCGACGACTACGAGCGCAAGGCGCTGGTGAAGGACCTGACGGTCGCGTTCTACACAGGGCGCCGCGAAGTCTCCCCGTGAACCCGGGGATTGGTATGGACATGTTCAATCCGCACCCATAATCTGGGACTTGGTCTAGACCTGGAAACACCCCCACGTACTCCAGGGAGCGGCAGCATGCGCAAGCACACGCGTAGCAGGACCAAGTGGTACGCCGCCGGCGTCGGCCTCGCCACCACCGGAGCGCTCGTCCTCTCCAGTGGTGGCGCCTCCGGCCACGGCTACACCGACCTTCCCGTCAGCCGGCAGAAGCTCTGTCAGAACGGCCCCGTGACCAACTGCGGCGACATCCAGTGGGAACCGCAGAGCGTCGAGGGACCGAAGGGCTTCCCGGGCTCAGGGCCGGCTGACGGCAAGATCTGCTCCGGCGGCAACAGCAGGTTCAGCCAGCTCGACGCGGCCACGAAACCGGGCGGCGGCGCCTGGCCCACCACCAGGGTGACGGGAGGTCAGAACTACACCTTCCGCTGGCAGTTCACCGCCATGCACGCCACCACCGACTTCAAGTACTACGTCACCAGGGCGGGCTGGAACCAGAACCACGCCCTGGCCCGCTCCGACCTCAACCTGACCCCGTTCTTCACCGTCCCCTACAACGGCCAGCGCCCACCGTCCACGCTCACCCACACAGGACGCCTGCCGTCCGGGCTGAGCGGCCACCATGTGATCGTCGCCGTCTGGACGGTCGCCGACACCACCAACGCGTTCTACGCCTGCTCGGACGTCACCTTCTGAGCAACTTCCCTTCGGTTCCCGCCAGTTCTGAGGCTTCCTTGAGCTGCGCGGGGCCGTCGCGGGGGTACGTTCCCCACACGTCGCCGACCAGGGCGGCGGGCCGCGCCGCACTCCGGGGGAACGCCATGGATGTCTTCTTCTACCTCATCCCCACGGTCATGATGGCCTTCATCGGCTTCATGGCATACCGGCTGCTGATGCGCTGGCTGCGCGTCAGAAGGGCCTGGAGCAGCGGACTGACGGCCGAAGCCCGCTGTCTGAAGACGTTCACCACGGTCAGCGACAGCGGCGGCGGGCACAGCCGCGTGAGCACGACGATCCACCACGTCTACGAGTTCACGACCCATGACGGACGTCCCATCCGCTTCGAGGAGGAGGGCGGGCCGATGACGACGGTCGAGGGCGACTTCGTCACCGTCCACTACACCGACGGCCCGAACGTGGTCGCCACGGCCCACGCCCCCGGCGAGCGGGTCAAGCACGCCGCGGCCGGCCTCGGCATCCTGACCTTCCTCGGGGTCGTCTTCGCGTTCTGCGTGTTCTTCATGGTCACCTACCACCGGTTCTCCACCGACCCGTCGTTCCCGACGCCGTGACCCTCCTCAACTGACGGTACGTCAACTACCGTGCGCCGACATGGAGTCCACTAGGCGCACGGTCGCACAGCTCGTCGCCGACCGGTGGGGCGACCACCGGCCCGGGCTGTGGTTCGAGGAACAGGTCCTGACCCACCACGAGGTCGCCGCGGCAGCCGCCGCCCGCGCGGCCCTGCTCGCCGACCTCCTGCCGGCGGAGGCCCACCCCCACCTCGGCGTCCTCCTCGACAACACCCCGGAATTCCCCCTCTGGCTGAGCGCTGCGGCCCTCGCGGGCGCGGCCGTCGCCGGCGTCAACCCCACCCGGCGGGGCCCCGAACTGGCCCGCGACATCCTGCACACCGAGTGCCGGGTGCTGATCACCGAGGAGGCCCACCTCCCGCTCCTCGACGGCCTCGAACTCCCCGGCGTCCGCGTCCTGGTGACCGGCACCCGGCCGTACGCCGACCTCCTCGCCCCGTACGCGGACGCCGTGCCCGACCCCGCCCGGGCCACCCCCGCCGACCGTCTCCTGCTCTACTTCACCTCCGGATCCACCGGTGCGCCCAAGGCCGCGATCTGCTCCCAGGGACGGCTCGCGGCGGCCGGTCGGGCCCTGGCGGACCGCTTCGGGGTGCGACGGGACGACGTGCACTACGTCTGCATGCCGATGTTCCACGGCAACGCGGTCATCGCCGACTGGGCCCCCGCCCTGGTCGCGGGTGCCGGTGTCGCCCTGCGCCGCCGCTTCTCGGCCTCCGCGTTCCTGGACGACGTACGGGCCTACCGGGCCACGTACTTCACCTACGTCGGCCGGGCCGTGCAGTACCTCCTCGCCACCGAGCCCCGCCCCGACGACCGCGACACCCCCCTGCGCATGGGCTTCGGCACGGAGGCGGCGCGGTGGACGCGGCGGCGTTCGAGGAACGCTTCGGGGTGCGGCTCGTGGAGGGGTACGGGTCCTCCGAGGGCGGGGCGGCGATCCAGCGCACGCCCGGTGCGCCGCCGGGCGCGATCGGGCGGGCGGCACCCGGCGACGACCTCGCGGTGGTCGATCCGGAGACCCGCGAGGAGTGCCCGCCGGCCGTCTTCGGTGAGGACGGCCGACTGCTCAACGGCACTGAGTCGATAGGGGAGTTGGTCAACCGGGGCCCCAACCCCTTCGAGGGCTACTGGCGGAACCCGGAGGCGGACGCCGCCCGCCGCCGCGACGGCTGGTACTGGACCGGTGACCTCTTCTACCGCGACACCGACGGCTTCCTCTACTTCGCCGGCCGCACCGACGACCGCCTCCGCGTCGACAGCGAGAACCTCGCCGCCGCCGTCATCGAGAACATCCTCGCCCGCTACGAGGGCGCCGAGGCCGTCGCCGTGTACGCGGTCCCCGACCCGGTCGCAGGGGACCAGGTCATGGCGACCGTCGCCGGCACCTTCGACCCCTGCCGCTTCGCCGAGTTCCTGCTGGCCCAGCCCGACCTGGGCACGAAGATGACCCCGCGCTTCGTACGGGTCGTCCCGTCCATGCCCGTCACCGCCACCAACAAGATCCAGCGCGCCGCCCTCCGCCGCGAGGGCTTCCGCTGCGCCGACCCGGTCTGGTGGCGCCCGCCGGGGAAGTGGGCCTACCGCAAGTTCTCGGCGGTGGATCTGGCGCGACTGGTGACGGAGTACCGGGCGCGCGGGCGGGAGGAGTTGTTGACGAGGTAGGGCTGGACCCACCTCCCGTACACCTGCTGCGCGTATGGCCGCCGCCGACCGCCCCCGCCTACCGTGACCCTCATGATCCGAACGGTCGTACGGGAGTTGCCGCGTGCGGTGGCCTACCTGCTGAGCGGTGTCCTCGTCGGTGTCCCGCTGCTGGTGGTGCTGCTGGTCCTGGGCACCCTCGGACTCGCCCTGGCCCCGGCCCTGGTGGGCCTGCCGCTGCTCGCCGTGGCCGTCCTGTCCGGCATCCCCGTCGGCTCCCTGGAGCGGCGGCGGCTGGCCCTCACCCGCACCCCGCCGCAGCCCGACCCGCACGCCACCCCGGCCGAGCCCGGTCTCGCCGCCTGGGCCCGGCTCCGGCTGACCGAGCGGGCGACCTGGCGGGAGCTGGCGTACACCGTCCTGCTCGCGTTCGTGCTGTGGCCGCTGGACGTGACCGTGCTGTTCGTGGCGCTGGGCCTGCCCGGCGCGATGATCGGAGCGCCCGTGCAGCTGGCGACGACCACCAGCGCCAGCGGTGACGCCCGGATCGCCAAGCTCTGGCTGATCGACTCCTACGGCCAGGCCCTGCTGTGCACGGCCGCCGGCGTCGTCCTCCTCCTGGCGCTGCTGTGGCCCCTCGCCCGGTACGCACGCGCCCGTGCCGGCCTCGCCCGGCTGCTGCTCGCGCCGAGCGAGGCCGAGGCGGAACGGCGCCTCGGCGAGGTGACCCGGTCACGGGCCCGGCTGGTGGCGGCCTTCGAGGCGGAGCGGCGCCGGATCGAACGCGATCTGCACGACGGGGCCCAGCAGCGCCTGGTGTCCCTGAGCATGACCCTGGGCCTGGCCCGCCTGGACGCCCCGCCCGAACTGGCCGACAGGCTCGCCGCCGCCCACCGGGAGGCCGACCAAGTCCTGGGTGAACTACGGGAGTTGATCCACGGCATCCACCCCCAGGTCCTGGTCGACTACGGTCTCCCGGACGCCCTCGCCGACGCGGCCGACCGGTCCGTCGTCCCCGTGGAGCTGGACGTGGACCTGCCCCGGTTCGCCGAGTCCGTGGAGGCGGCGGCCTACTTCGCGGTCCGGGAGGCGCTCGCCAACATCGGCCGGCACAGCGGTGCGCGCCGGGCGTGGATCGCCGGGCGGTACACCGGCGGACGGCTGCGGGTGGAGGTGCGGGACGACGGCACGGGCGGCGCCGATCCCGCGCGGGGCACGGGCCTCACCGGACTCGCCGACCGGCTCGCGGTGCTGGATGGGAGACTGTCCGTCCACAGCCCGGCCGGCGGCCCGACCGTCCTGTCCCTGGAGATCCCGTGCCCGCAGCGCTGAAGATCGTGCTCGCCGAGGACAGCGTGCTGCTGCGGGAAGGGCTCGTCGGCGTCCTGACCCGCTTCGGACACGAGGTCGTCGCGGCGGTCGGGGACGCGGAGTCGCTGATCGCGGCTGTGCGGTCGTACGCCCCTGACCTCGTCGTCACCGATGTCCGCATGCCGCCCGGCCTCACCGACGAGGGCCTGCGCGCCGCGCTCGAACTCCGCGCGGCGAACCCCGCCCTGCCCGTCCTCGTCCTCAGCCAGTACGTCCAACGCGCCTACGCCGCCGATCTGCTGGACACCGGCGACGGCACCGGCGTCGGCTATCTCCTCAAGGACCGCATCGGCCAGGTCGAACAGTTCGCCGAGGCGGTGGAGCGGGTCGCCGCCGGGGGCACGGTCGTCGACCCCGAGGTGGTACGGCAGCTGCTGCGGCGCCGGCGCGATCCGCTGGCGGCGCTCACCCCGCGCGAGCGGGAGGTGCTCGCGCTGGTCGCCGAGGGGAAGTCGAACGGGGCGGTCGCCCGGGAACTGGTCGTCACCGAGGCGGCCGTCGGCAAGCACATCGGCAACATCCTGGGAAAGCTGGATCTGCCCCCGGCGGAGAACACCCACCGCCGGGTGCTGGCGGTGCTGGCCTATCTGCGGGCGTAAGCAGAAGGCCCCTCGCCGAAGCGAGGGGCCTTCTTTCTGTGCGCCGCCAGGGACTCGAACCCCGGACCCGCTGATTAAGAGTCAGCTGCTCTAACCAACTGAGCTAGCGGCGCAGACTCTGTCGCTCCTCCGCTTGCGCGGCCGGCGACAGAGAAAATACTACCTGGTCCGGACGGGTGCCCTCGACCACTTAAACGTGAGCTGGATCTCGGTGGAACGGGCGGCCGCTAGATCGCCAACGACAGCAGCACCGGAGCGGCCTCCCGGTTCAGCGTGTGCGCCGCCGCGCGGAGCCGGTGCGCGTGGCGCAGCGGCAGCGACAGCGCGAGGCAGCCCACGGCGGAGCCGGCGGTGAGGGGGACGGCCGCGCAGACCGTGCCCGGCGCGTACTCCTGGAGGTCGAGGACGGGGACCGTGGCGGTCTGGGCGTCGAGTTTGCTCAGCAGCACCTTCTCGTTGGTGATCGTGCGGGCGGTGAGCCGGGCCGGGCGGTGCCGCGAGAGGTGGTCGCGGCGGCCGTTGAGGTCGAGCTGGCCCAGCAGGCCCTTGCCGAACGCGGTGGCATGGGCGGAGGAGCGGAAGTCGACCCACTCGTGCACGGCGGGCATGGCCGGGCTGTCGGCCCAGCCGGTGACCTGGATCTCCCCGTCCAGATAGCGGGTGACGTAGACGGCGGCGCCCACGGAGTCGCGGAGCCGGTCGAGGGTGTGCTGGAGCTGCTCGCGCAGGGCCTGGTCATGGCCCTGGGCGGAGCCCAGCCGGGCGAGTGCGGCACCGGTGACGTAGGCGCCGTCGGTGGTCTGTTCCACGTATCCCTCGCGACGCAGCATCCGCAGGAGCGCGGTCAACCGCTCACTGTCGACGCCGGTGCGACGGGCGATCTCGGCGTCGGTGACGCCACCTGCGTGCCGCGCCACCGTCTCCAGGACGCGCAGGGCGTCCTGGGCCGAGTGGTACGGCGCGGTCGGCTCGTGCTTGAGCGCCACGGTTTCCCCCTGCGCTTCTCGGGCCGTTTTTCGGACAGCTTGCCGTGTCCCACGATACGGGCCAAGAGTCGTACGCGGAGGGGTTGTTCGCGAGAAAATCCCCGCGCCCGCGGGCCTCCGAACTGCCGGACCAGCACTCCGGCATATGCCGAAGGCATGGCCCGGCGGGCGGACCTCGGATGTTCCCACGCGTTCAGACGTTCACAGGGCGTAATCAGATGACCGCGCCGAGGAATTCCCGCGTACGTTCGTGCGACGGATCGCCGAAGATCTTCTCGGGGCTGCCCGACTCGATCACCTGGCCAGAATCGAACATCAGAACTTGGTCCGAGATGTCCCGGGCGAAGTTCATCTCGTGGGTCACACAGAGCATCGTGATGTCCGTGGTGCGGGCGATGTCCCTGAGCAGGTCGAGCACGCCCGCGACCAGCTCGGGGTCGAGCGCGGACGTGACCTCGTCGAGGAGCAGCACCTGCGGGCGCATCGCCAGAGCCCGCGCGATGGCCACCCGCTGCTGCTGTCCGCCGGAGAGCTGGGTCGGGTAGGCGTCGCACTTGTCGGCGAGCCCGACCATGTCGAGCAGTTCGCGGGCCCGTGCCTCGGCCTCGTCCTTGGAGAGCCCGAGGACGGTGACGGGCGCCTCGGTGATGTTCCGCAGCACCTTCATGTTGGGGAAGAGGTTGAACTGCTGGAACACCATCCCGATGTTCTTGCGGACCTCACGGCACTGCTTCTCGCTCGCCGGGAACAGCCGCTGCCCGCCGACCGTGATCGTGCCCTCGTCGGGCTTGGTCAGGGTCATCAGCAGCCGCAGGATCGTCGTCTTGCCGGAGCCGGACGGACCGATCAGCGTGACGTGCTTGCCCGCGTCGACCGAGAAGTCGAGCCGGTCCAGGACGGTGTTGCTGCCGAATCGTTTGGTCACGTTCTCGAAGCGGATCAGCTCACTGCGGTCGACGGGCTGGTCCACGGGTGCGTCGGGCTCTTTCATCAGCGGGGTGTCAGCGGACAAGGCGTCGCTCCAGGGTTCGCAGAAGCAGGGAGGCCAGATAGGAGATGAGGATGAAGGCCACCCCGATGACGGTCAGGGGCTCGGTGAAACGGAAGGTCTCCTGGGCGTAGAGCCGTGCCTCGCTCAGCATCTCCGGGACCGTGATCACCATCAGGATCGGCGTGTCCTTGAGCATCGAGATCACGTAGTTGCCCAGCGCGGGCACCACCCGGCGGACCGCCTGCGGCAGGATCACCACCGTCCAGGTGCGGCGCGTCGGCAGGTTCAACGCCGTGGCCGCCTCCCACTGGCCCGCCGGCACCGCCTCGATACCGGCCCGGTAGACCTGCATCGTGTACGTCGAGTAGTGCAGCCCGATCGCGAAGACGCCCGTGGTCAGCGCCGAGAAGGTCAGCCCCCACTCCGGCAGCACGTAGAAGAGGAAGAACAGCTGGACCAGCAGGGGGGTGTTCCGGATGAACTCCGTGACCACACCCACCGGCCAGGACACCCAGCGGGTCGGCGTCCGCACCAGCAGCGCCCACACCAGCCCGAGCAGGAAGGAGACGACCGACCCCAGGGCCAGCGCCTGCAAGGTGACCAGCAGACCGTCGTAGAAGTGCGGCAGGAAGTCGGTGACCGCGTTCCAGTCCCAGTTCATCAGGCAGCACCTCCCGCGCCCGCGCCCTCGGGGACCCGCGCCGGCGGCACGGCCGCCTTCCGCGCCGGTGCCTTGCCCAGCCCGGCCTTCAGCCGCCGCTCCAGCACCCGCATGGCGCGGGTCAGCAGGAAGGCGATCACGAAGTAGATGACCAGCAGATACGCGTAGATCTCCACGCTCTCCTGGAGCGCCAGCCGCACCAGGCTGCCGCTGAACGCCAGGTCGCCCATGCCCATGACCGACACCAGCGCCGTGCCCTTGAGCAGTTCGACCACCAGGTTGGCGAAGGGCGGGATCATCTCCGGCACGGCCTGCGGCAGCAGGATCAGCCGCATCCGCTGCCACGGGGTGAAGCTCAGCGCGATACCGCCCTCGCGCTGCGCCGGGTCCACGGCGGTCAGGGCGCCGCGGACGATCTCGGCGCCGTACGCCCCGTACGTCAGGCCGAGCGCGAGGACGCCCGCCCACATCGGGACCAGCTGCCAGCCGAAGGCCAGCGGCAGCACGAAGTACACCCAGAAGATCATGATCAGCGCGGATGTGCCGCGGAACACCTCGGTGTAGAGGCCCGCGACGAAGCGGACGATCCACCGCCGGTGGGTGCGCGCGACCCCGACCACGAACGAGACGACCGTGGCCAGCAGCGCGCCGAAGACCAGCAGCTGAAGGGTGACCCAGACGCCGCGCAGGACGAGTTCCCAGAGGCCCGGTGTCATGCGCGACAGAGCTCCTTCGTGGTCAGGTCGGTCATCTCGACCTTGGTGAACCCGAAGGGCCGCAGCACACGCAGCAGTTCGCCGCTCTCCTTCATCTTCCGCAGCTCGACGTTGAAGGCGTCCCGCAGCCGTGTCTCGGCCGGACGGAACGCGAAGCCCGCGCCGTCCACCCGGGGCTTGCCGTCGACGAGCGCGGCGAACGGCTTCGTCGCCTCCGTCGTCCGGGACTTCTTGACCACCTCGCGGGTGGTCAGCGACGTGCCCGCGAACACGTCGACCCGGCCCGCCTCCACGGCGTTCAGCCCGGCCACCTGGTCGGGCACGATGACGATGTCGCTCTCCTTGTACCCGGCCTCGACGGCGTGCGCGATCTGCGCGTACCCGGAGCCCGTGGCGAACTTCGCCTTGGCGCGGATCACGTCCGCGTAGTCGTTCAGCCCCTTGGGGTTGCCCTTCTTCACCACGAACGCGTCCAGCATCTGGTGGTCGGGCTCGGAGAAGATGACCTCGGCGCAGCGCTCGGGGTTGATGTACATCCCGGCGGAGACGACATCGAACTGCTGGGAGTTCAGCCCGGGTATGAGCGACCCGAACTCGGTGGGCACGGGCTGGACCCGCCCCACGCCCAGCCGCTTGAAGACGACCCGGGCCACTTCGGGCCCCTCGCCGGTCAGTTCGCCGTCGGTGTCGATGTAGCCGAACGGGATCTCGCCCGCGATACCGAGCCGTACGACGCCCTGCGCGCGCAGCCGGTCCAGCAGCTCACCCCCCTCCGTGCCGGAGGCCGTGGCCACCCGGCTGCACCCGGCGGCGCCCAGCGCGCCCGCCGTGGCGAGAGCGGAGGCGCCGACGAGCAGGGAGCGGCGGCTGGGGTCGCGTGTCTTCCCGGTTCTCCCGGAGGTCTTCGTTGCTGGAGCCATGGGCGCGCGGCTACCCGACCCGATGCGATGTATTCACGCCACCGCGGAGCCCTTCACGACCCCCGCACACGCCCGGGAGGCGCCCTTGACCCCGACGGCACCATGGAAGACATGAGTGACAGGACGGACCGCCATCTGGAGATCTCCCTGCTCGAACGCCAGGTCGTGTGCCGGGCGAAACTCCTCGACGACCGCGCGCCGCGTACGTGCGCCGCCGTCTGGGACGCCCTGCCGCTGTCCGGGGACGTCTACCACGCCAAGTACGCCCGCAACGAGATCTACGCGCTCTTCCCGCCGTTCGCCGACCGTGAGCCGCCGCTGGAGAACCCGACCGTCACCCCCATCCCCGGCGACCTCTGCTACTTCTCCTTCGCCGGCACGGAACTCGCCACGAGCGCGTACGGCTACGACGAGCAGGTCCGCCCCGACACCACCCTCGTGGACCTCGCCCTCTTCTACGAACGCAACAACCTGCTCCTCAACGGCGACGTGGGGTGGGTGCCGGGGATCGTGTGGGGCCAGGTGGTCGAGGGCCTGGAGGAAATGGCCGCCGCGTGCAACGACCTGTGGCGGACGGGGGCGGCGGGGGAGAGGCTGCGGTTCCGGAGGGCGTGAGGGCGCGACGCACTTCGTCCTCAGCGGGCCGTACCCGGATCCTCGCAGGAGGGCGTGTACGGGAGGCCATCGCCCATGATGCCGGTCCACTGTTCGCGGTAGTGGGCGATATCGGCTGACTCACAGATGCTGCGGACGACTTCGGGCAGTTCGAGCCTCCACAGGCGTACGGTCCAGTCGTCGCTGCCGCTGGCCAGTGTGCGGCCGTCGGGGCTGAAGGCGACGGAGGTCACTGTGTCCGTGTGTGCGGACAGGGGTTCGCCGCGGGGGGCGGCCCTGTCCGGATCGGTGACGTCCCACAGGCGCACGGTCCAGTCGTCGCTGCCGCTGGCCAGTGTGCGGCCGTCGGGGCTGAAGGCGACGGAGGTCACTGTGTCCGTGTGTGCGGACAGGGGTTCGCCGCG